>NZ_JAEKFB010000019.1:0-134264 GCF_016650865.1 Pseudomonas sp. TH34 | reverse complement strand
GGTATCCGTTCAGCCCACCCGCCAGTTTCACCGGATCAGGCGTCAGATAGCGACCAACATCCGGATTGTAGTAGCGATGACGGTTGTAGTGCAGCCCGCTTTCCGGGTCGAAGTATTGGCCCTGGAAGCGCAGCGGGTTGGTGAGGGTGTTGACGTCCAGCTTCGCGATTTGGCCGTAGGCGCGGTAGTGCGCGGACCAGACGATTTCGCCATCGGATGCGGTGAGTTCTTGCGGGGTACCGAGGTGGTCGAGTTGGTAGTGGAAGGGTTTTACGTCTTCCGGGCCGTAGCCTTTCAGCAGCGCTAACGGGCGGAAGCTGTTGGGTTCGTAGAGGTAGCTCTGGTGGTGATCGGCGCTGTGTTCGGCGATCAGGGTGTCGCCTTGCCAGAAAAACTCGGTGGTCTGGCCGTTGAGGATTTTGGCGATACGCCGTCCAAACGGGTCGTAGCGATATGCTGGCCTCGGTACCGTCCGGCTGGGTGACGGCTGATCAGGCGGTGTTGGCAGTCGTAGCGGTATTCGGTGACCAACTGCTGCGCCCGGCCCCGGCGTTCGCGCAGGAGGTTGCCGAAGGCGTCGTAGTCGTAATGACGGTCGCCTTGCATCAACAAGCGGTTGCCTTTGACGATGCTGGGCCCGACTCGGTCTTGCATCAGCAGGTTGCCCGCCGGATCGTGGACGAAGCGTTCCTGCAGATCGTGCGAGTGGTTGGCGCGGGTCAGTCGGTCGAGTGGGTCGTAGTGGTAGTCGTGCTGGCCTTTACGGGGATCGAGGATGCGGGTCAGGTTGCCGCGTTTGTCGTAGTCGTATTGGCGGCGCTGGTGGCGTTGTTCCTGTTGGGTGATGGCGTGGGCGCTCAGGCGGCCCTGGTCGTCGTAGTGGTAGTGGCTGAGGAGTTGGCCTTGCTGGCGTTGGTGCTCGCGGCCGGATTTGAACAGGTGCGAGGTGAGCAGGTTGCCGTTGAGTTCGACGGTGCGGAGGTCGCCACCTTTGTCGTGGTGGAAGGCCAGGCGGTTGTTGTCGGGCAGGCGCAGGTAGTTGAGTTGGCCGCATTCGTCGTAGCCATAGCGCAAGGTGCCCCAGCCCTGGTGCTCGGCAGTGAGGCGGTTTTGCAGGTCGTATTCGTAGTGCAGCGGCCAGTGGCCGTCGTCGACGCTGAGGAGGTTGCCGAGGCGGTCGTAGGTGTAATTGACGCTGTTGCCGTCAGGCAGGGTTTTTCTTACGAGACGACCGGCCGCATCGCGCTCATAACCGGTAACCAGCTGACTGCCATCGTCGCCGTACTCGGTCTTTTCCAGCAGATGCCCGGCGAAATCATAAACATAGGCAGTGCGGCGGCCATCAAAGCCGGTTTCCTGCCGTATCAGGCCGTTGGCGTGGTACTCAAGCCGGTAGGTTTCCCCAACCTCATTTTCGATCTCGGTGAGTAACAACCGAACATTGTCGTAGCGGTATTTGAGCTGCGTACCGTCGGGATTAATCCGACGGCTGATCAGATGCAGGCCGTCGGCATATTCGTAGCGCGTAACCCGACCCAGCTCGTCGCGCTCTGCAGTGATTTTTCCGTACGGGTTGTAGCTGAATTCGCGAGTGGCGCCGTCGGGCTGAATCACTTTCAGCAAGCGCCCCACGGCGTCCCACTGATACTGGGTCAGCGCGCCATGCTCATCCTCGCAAGCCACCTGTCGCCCTAGGTCGTCATAGCGATAACGCCGCACACCGCCATTCGCCAGCTTCTCTTCGGTGAGCTGGCCACGTTCGTCCCAGATCAGCCGCTGGCTGCTGTTGTCCGGATACCAGACGCCGCTGAGCTTTCCGTGTTGGGTGTAGGTGTATTCGGTGTAATTGCCGTCCGGATCAGTCTTACGGGTGATATCGCCTTGATCGTTACGCTGGTATTTCCACACCGCGTCACCACGGCGTACAACCCGTACGAACCCGTTGTCATGCTCGTAGGACGTGGGTGCATCGTCACCGGGAAACAGCGCAATCAACCGACCGGCTTCGTCGTACTGATACGCCGTCACCGCCCCCAGCGGGTCCTGCTCGACCGTCAGCCGGCCTTTTTCATCGTAGGATTTGAAGTGCTGCGCGCCGTCCGGATCGATCCGCTGCACCAGCCGAGCGCGCTGGTCGTGGACGTAGACTTCCTGGCTGCCATCGGCGTTGTGTACGGTGACAGTGCCGTTGTCATCCCACACATACCGTGTGTCCATCTGCGAAAAACTGGCCCAGTGCCGGACACACCTTGCCGCCTTGCCAGGCCGTTCCCACTCCCAGAAGAAACTCGCCCCACCGGCCAGTTCCCGCTCCAGGATCACCTGTTGATCGTCGTAGCGATAACGTTCGCTTTCGCCTACCGCGTTGGTCGCTTCGATCAACCGCCAGGCATCGTCGTACGTGTAGGCAACAACGTTCTGCTCAGTAACCCAGCCGAGTTCCCGCTGCACCTGATAGTCGACCGCAACGATGTGTCCACGGTCATACCGCAGCAGCAATCCTTGGCCGACATGGTTATCGATCCGCTGAATTCGTCCGGAATAGTCTCGGGAAATGCGCAGCCGGTTGTCGTACGCGTCGCTGATCGACGTCAGCACCCCGTTGCGGAAATGGTAGAAAAGCGACGCCTGAGCCAGCACCAGTTCATCGGGCAACGAGCCCAGATAAATCGCCGCCTCCGCCAGGCTATTGGTGATGGCTGGCCGCGCAGCAGAGGGCAGGGGGAACGTGGTGCTGCGGTTTTCGTGATCGGTCCACACCACCGATTCACCGCTCACCACCAACCGCTGCGCCAGCGAATGACTCCAGCCAAACCCCAACCCGCAATCCAACTCCACGGCACTGCTGCGATACAACCGCGTCCAGGCAAACGGCAGCACACCTTCCAACGAGCCGTCAGTGAGGGTCAGTAGCTCCTCACCAGTAACCATCGAAACCGGGCAGCCATTGGTTGCGGTCTTATCTGCGGGAGCGGCCGCGTCACCGCCGTGGTTCTTCGCAGAGGAGGGAGCATCATCGACATGCGCTTTCTCGCGAACCGTCGTGTTCTGACGCGGCCCCCAGCGCATCTGCACGCCACCTTTTTTCAATCCCTCCACAGCGCCCCGAACCGCCACGGCCTTATAGCGATTCATTGCCCCCATAAAGCGCTGAAGAACGCCGAAAATACCCTTCACAAACTCAATGGCTGCCTCAACAATCCGAGCGCCATACCTGAGCGCACGCGAACTCAGATAAGCAATGCCCGCCGCAGGCAAAACAACCGTCAGCAACGCAGCCACCAACAAATCAATCAGCAACGACACCACAAAACCGGCCACCGCCTCGGCGGTACTCCCGGCAACTTCACTGGGGGGCAACGCCGACAGCCAAATCATCGCCGTGCGCAACATCAGGTACAGCGCCGCCTCATCGCTGGCCAGCAGCATCGCCTGTTCCATCACCTTTGGCGCAGTGCGAGCCAGCTCCATCAATTCGCTGGCTTTCGCCCCGAGGCTTTCAAACAGCTTGCCGGGGTCCTTGAAGATCTCCTGTACCTGCTTGATGGCGTCCCACACCCCGGTGATCGCCGCCCAACTTCCCGTCAGCACGCCATTGCCAATCGCGCTCGAAGTGGACCTTTCCCAATGCGGCCGGAAACCACCCCATTGCTTGCGAAGCCAGCTTTCCAGGTCCGCGGTCAAACCGTCGTATGACGAAAACAGTGCCTCGACGTGCTCGTCCGAAACACCGCCTTGCACCCGTATCCGGTAACGCTGGCCGGCCAGGCAATGGTGAGAGCCTTTTCCCTGTTCATCGAGCATGACGACGGTAGAACTGCCGTCATCCAGCCCAATCACCTCAACCGGGATGCCACCCAGCGGCACGTCGTACACTGACTCGAACTTGCTCTCGATCTCCAGTACGCCACTTTCCTCACAGCGCGCCACCGTCGAGAAGTTGTCATCGGTCATGCTCACCGACGTGCTCGAATCCCCCACCCGAATGATTCGGTCCATTCCCAGCAACGACGGCAAATCCGCTGCATGGCTGACCTTATCCAGCGCTTGCGAATACCAGGCGCCCACCTGCTGGCGATACACCGCCAGGCTCTGATGAAAGCCATCCAGTTCGTGTTCGATATGGGCAATGTGGGACGAAGAAGCAGTCATCCATGACGTCTCTGCAAAGGGGAGGCGTCGGAGTCTGCAACAGCAAAATGGGGCCTGGACGAGCGGTCCGGAAAATCAGATTGGGCTTACGAGGAGGGCGATTTTTTCCGTGCCAAGCTACTGCCCGGCACTACGTAAAACAGCGATTCAGCTCATTGACTGCAGCGATTCCCCCAGCATTGCGCTGGGAGGGAACCCGTGTCGATCAATCGTACAGCCACGGTTTCAGCTCTTGCAGGTTCTTCACCACGATCTGCTGGGCTTCGGGTTTAGGGTCCAGGTTCTTCGGATCGATCTGATAACGCTGCAGGACATATTTCACCAGTGCCTGGCGACTGGGGATTACCAACTGCCCGTCGACCATGCCGAAGTCCGTTTCGATGATCGCCCGCTGGGTCGGTGACAATCGCTGGTCCGGTGCAATCACCAGATCCACTGCGGTCTCCCACACCGTATCTTCGCCGATCAGGTTTTCTGACTTATCCAGCAACTCTGGTTCGCCCCTCAGGCGGCTGAGCACAAAGTCGCGGTACTTGCGGTTCTTCTCGCAGTAGGCCCGCACATGCCAGCGCATGCCTGTGTACACCAGGGTATGAGGTGCAATCAGGCGAATCTCCGGCTCCGGATTGGCCAGGGAAACGTACTCGGTTTCCAGGCGCAGCCCCTCGCGGCAGGCCTTGAGCAACGGGCGCAAAATTTGCGGGCGAATGGTGCGGTCGGGCACCTCCAACACTTTGGTATGGGCATAGGCCAGCGCGAGCCCTTCAATGTGCGGCGCTCGTTCATTGTTCTGGTACAGCAGGTGCAAATAGGCGCTGGCGCTGTCGTCGATGAACCTCGGCTTGAACAGTTTGCTCGGGACATAGCCCTTGAGCTGCTTGTCATATGTCAAGTTTCGGGGCGCATGCTCGTTGATGTACGTGTTGATGTCTTTAGACGCCTGCTGCCGGCTGATGCCGAAGCTCTGGATCAAGTGCCCCGTGGTCAGGCGCCCCTCCCACCAGGCGACTGTCTCGATCAAGCGATAGCGAAGTGCCAGGTCCCAGCGTACTTGCTCAATGGATTGCTTGCGTTTCATGACCCCTCCCATGTGTGCCATTACTTTACCTGTATCTGTCCACAGTATGGACCTGTAATAAAAGGCTACATATCGTGTGGCTGTCTTCGGGATTGCCCGGAGCTAAAAAAAGGAAAAAGGACATGGGTATGTCGGAGTTGATTTCGACAGGTGCGTTGGTGTTGATCGGTGTGATTCTGCTGGTGCTGTTGATGCAGTATCTGCGGCTGCGGGAGATCTGGAAGTTTGTGATGGGCTGTCGCACCGCGACACGCTGGGCGAAGATCCGGGAGATGGAGAATCGTGAATTGAAGCGGGCGTTGCGGGCCGAAAGGGCGCGGGTGGCAGCGTTGACGATGGTCTCTACCCCGACGGAGTAAGTGGCCCTTGAGTGAGGGGCATGCCTTAGTCGGATGGCTAATCGCCACCTCTTCAAGTAGCATCCCTCGGCGAAATTCGCGTGCACCTGCGCTGCTCAGTGTTTTTACAAGGCGCTGGACCGGGTTTTCGCACCTCGACGCTTGGATGGATTCTGAAAACAGTGTGATGACGGAAGAAGGAGTTTCTCGTGTCTCCCTACCCTTTGACTTATTCCCCCGTTGCCCTGTTCTCCAGCCGGCAAGGCGGTAATCCTGTGATCACATCATTGATCATTAGCGGGTTACTACCGCGAGATTCGACATTCTTTCAATGAAACGATGAGAGCTCTGATGAGTATTGATTTGGAATCCCCGAAGCACATTTATTCGAGCGTGGCTCGTGAAGTCGATGAGATTTTAAAAAAACTCGGAGCCTCGTCGACAGATGAACAAGTGTCCAAGGCGCAGAACCAAACTCGTGAAGTGCTGGGGCAATTTCAGGCAGAAATCAATGAACACATTGCTGCGCTGGAAGGGAGCGCCGAGTGGGACAAGTTCACCATCGCTTTCTACGGTGAAACCAATGCCGGAAAGTCCACGATCATTGAAACGCTGCGGATAATGCTTAACGAACGCAGCAAAGTTGAAACCCAGGCGCAATATAAAGCCCTGCAGGCGAAGGCCGGTTTGACTGAGGAAAACTTCGCAGCCTTACTGAAGTCGAGCCAGGACAGTGAACTGTTGCTGGCTGATCTGGAGTCCAAACTCGCTGAACTGGTGCGCTTTCACGATGATCGCCGTGGCGTGCTTGTGGATGAAGTCTCTCGCCTGCAGCAGCAGGTGGCAGACAAGAAAGCAAGCGCTTCACTTTGGCAGAAACTGCTGAACCTGTTTCGCAAGCTGCCGGAAGAGCATCAACAGGCGCGCAGCGCATTGGCCCTTGATGTTGCAGAAGCTGAAGGTATTGACGCGGTTGAGCACCTCAAGAAACAGCAACGCGAAGCCCAGCAACAAAAAGGCGAGGCCGAGCTTGAGCGCACGCGCCTTGAGCAGCAACTGAACCAGCTGGATGCCTTTGCCGACGGTGGGATCATCGGCAATGGCAGTTCTGATTTCACCCTCGATACCCAGGATTACGAGTTTCGCTCCGGGGAGCAACAATTCGTCTTGCTTGATGTGCCAGGTATTGAAGGCAAGGAAGCGAAGGTCATCGACAGTATTTGGTCGGCGGTGCGCAAGGCCCACGCGGTTTTTTATGTGACAGGCAAAGCCGCCGCGCCACAGAAGGGCGAGGGTGCCAACAAGGGAACCCTGGAAAAAATCAAAGAGCACTTGGGAGCACAAACTGAAGTCTGGACGTTGTTCAATAAGCGTGTGACTAACCCGATGATGCTAAGAGGCGATTTGGTAAGTGCAGACGAATTGGCCAGCCTGGATGACCTGAACAGTAAAATGCGCGAGCAACTGGGTGATAACTACCAAAAGGTTATTCCCCTGAGCGCACAGCCTGCCTTCCTGGCCGTTGCCGATTGCCTGCCGCCCGGTTCTCCCCATGCCAAGAACAAGGCCAAATTTCTCGCTAACTTCACGATGGATGAGGTGCTGCATAAAACCAATATCCAGCAGTTCCATCAGGTCCTGACGGGTGACTTGGTCAGCGATTACAAACACAAGATCCGGCGCTCAAACTTCAATAAGGCCAATCAGGTGGTCATGAATGCCAAGGACGAGTTCGACACGCTGCGCCTTCAATCATTCATGCCCCTGCGGGACCGTTTGAAAGAGGATGTGAAGGGGTCTTGCGACCAGTTGGACATCAGCCTAAAAGGCTTGAAAACCCGCCTGGAAACTCAGGGTGAGCAAGCGATCAACACGTTTAAAAATACGGTTCGGCGTCATATTTACGAACGTATTGAGCGTGATATCAGCAATGACAGCTTCAAGGCTGCGTTCGAAACCCTGATACAGGAAGGCCAGGCCACTCTGGAAGCGCAGTTGCCGAAGAAAATGGAGGCTGAGCTGCAACGCTTCCAGGCGGATATCGCCGACGTCATCGAGCGCTTCCAACAGTATGCCAGTGAGTTGCTGGAAGCTTACGCAAAGGTGCGAGTCGGCCGGATGGACACCAAGTTTGACTTGAAGATCGACATCGACAATGGCCTCAAGGTAAAGAACTTGCTGATCACGCTGGGCAGCGGAGCGCTGTTGTTCTGGAATCCGGCAGGCTGGGTGATCCTGGCATTGGGTATCGCCGGGG
The DNA here is from genome assembly GCF_016650865.1 of Pseudomonas sp. TH34. NCBI lineage: Bacteria > Pseudomonadati > Pseudomonadota > Gammaproteobacteria > Pseudomonadales > Pseudomonadaceae > Pseudomonas > Pseudomonas sp. TH34. Next base: position 126,439 of record NZ_JAEKFB010000019.1, on the reverse strand, counting down.
TGCTGTTCGGCGCGGGCAAGGCAGTCATCGGCTTTTTCAGCAGCGATTACAAAATGGCTCAGCAGCGTAAGTCGGTTGACGAGAACCTCGACAAGATCACTGCGCAACTGCGCCACTCCATGCGCGATAGCCTGGCCGATGCCTTTCCTGAACTGGAAAAGAAAGTCGAAGGCCTCAAGGACGCCCTGGCCGAGCCGGTGCGCCAAGTCAGCGAAATCAACAATACGCTGGTCAAGTCCATCGCTGAGCTGAACAAACTGTCCACCAAAATCGAATTAGCAGGTGCCAAATAATGGAAAAGACACTAGGTGCATTCAAGGCGCAGCAGACCCGGGCGCTGGCAATCCTCGAGAAACTCCAGGCCTTCCTCCAGCAGGGCGAAAGCGTTGGGGTACAGATTGACCAGCACCTCAAGGCCAAGTTGCAGACTGCTATCGAGGGCGTTGCCGGCGATAAACTGAAAATCGCCCTGGTGGGTGGTTTTTCCGAAGGCAAGACATCCATTGCCGCGGCCTGGATGGAGAAGCTGGATAAGTCCAGCATGAATATCAGCCATCAGGAGTCATCCAACGAAGTCAAAGTCTATGACGTCAGTTCAGAATTCGTGTTGATCGATACCCCAGGTTTATTCGGTTTCAAAGAGCAGTTCAACGCTGAAACCGACTCTATCGAAAAGTACAAAGACATCACCAAAAAGTACGTCAGCGAAGCGCACCTGGTGCTGTACGTGATGAACTCCACCAACCCGATCAAGGAAAGCCACAAGGATGACCTGACGTGGTTGTTCCGAACCTTGAACCTGTTGCCGCGTACGGTTTTTGTACTCAGCCGGTTTGATGAAGTGGTGGATGTGGAGGATGAGGCGGAGTACCAGAGCAACCTCAAGATCAAGCAACGCAATGTCACCGAGCGGCTACGCGACTTGATCAGCCTCACCCCAAGCGAGGCCGATGCCCTGGCAATCATTGCGGTGGCCGCCAACCCCTTTGACCGAGGCACCGAGTACTGGCTGGACAACCTGGATGAGTTCAAGGTTCTTTCCCACATTGGCACACTGCAAGATGCAACGTTGCGCAAGATCAAGGACAACGGCGGTGCGATCGCAATCGTAGAAGAGGCCAAGAACAGCGTCATTCGGGACGTACTCGACAAGCAACTGCCCGTCGCGGTCCAGAACGATGAAAAGATCGGTGAGGAGGTGGATAAGCTGATCACCATGAGCCTGCGCCTGGAAAAACAATTGACCTCTACCGACGCGCAGATTGGTGACGTGCGCGGTAACCTGCGTCAGTTTGTGGGTGAGTATTTCGCCGACCTGATCCTACAGGCCAAGGGCCTCAGTCAGGAAACGTTCACTGACTTTTTCGAGCGTGAAGTCGGCAGTGAAGGCGTCATGGTGACCACTCGCCTGCAAAACGAATTTGAGCGTCAACTACGGGCCGTGACGCTTGAAGTCAGCAAGATGAAAGTGGGCTTTGACGCCGAGGTCAATCACTTCAACAGCGCGGTCAAAGTCTTTGGCAAGCAAGGTTTGGACTACGTACTCAAAAGTAACCTGATCAATAATGGGACCATCCTCGCCACCCGGGACGGTCTTGTCAGTGCCGCCAAAATCGTCGGCCTGGACTTGGGCAAAATGCTCAAATTCAAACCTTGGGGCGCCGTCAACCTTGCCAAAGGCCTCAACGGTGCACTGGCGGTGGTTGGCCTCGCGATGGAAGCCTGGGATACCTGGGAACAAGCCAAGCGCGAACGGGCCTTTCGCGAAGCACTCGACCAGATGGTGAAGAACTTCGAGACCCAGCGCAGTGAATTACTGGCCCTGATCAACAGCCCGAAATTCACCGAAACCTTCTTTGCAGACTTTGTCGAGCTGACAGCAACGGTAGAGGGCGTAAAACGCGACGTGGCTCTACGTAAAGAACAGCGTCAGCGGTTTCACGCATGGCGAGCGATGGGAGAGGTGATCGAAGCGGAGTTTACGGTGGTGGGTTGAGACATCAAGCTCATGTGATACCCGGCGGCCTGCCTTATGGCGGGCCGTCATCAGCCGGCAGACAAAAACCTGATACACCCTCGCGACTTTCTTCAAACGCAACCAGGCCTGCATGCACCCGCTGCAGGGCCTCGATCTGACAGACCAACTGTTGCTTCTTCTCTGCAATGGCCCGATTAGCCCGCTGCCAGGGCAGCTCATCACCCTGGTACCCGCGCAGAATCACCTGCAACTCCTTGAGCTTGAAACCCAACTGCTGGGCGCACTTGATAAAACTCAGCAGCTCGACGCTCTGCGGGGAATAAATGCGGTAACGACCTTCCCGTTGTGGCGCTGGCAACAGGCCGATGGCCTCATAGTGACGAATCGCTTTGATGGTTGTGCCCGATAGTTGCGCGGCTTTGCCGATGTACATGAAAAGTCCTTTTCCCAAAGAGTGCGCCGGCCCGTTTCAGCCACTGTTCCCGGTGTGCTGGCGTAGAGCCCAACACCGGCCCGAACAGCAACGTCTTGATCGGCTGAATGCCACAAAACGCCAGTGTTGTCTTGCGCATCTGATGCAGCGCGGGCATGCGGTAGAACCACCTGTAATACCACGCTGGCGTGTCCAGGGTCACCAGCAAATGTGCACTTCGGCCCTTCAGGAGTTTGTCGGGGAAGGCTTTGCCTTTGCGGTATTTGAAGGCGAAACCAGACAGGAGAATTCGGTCGATAAAGCCCTTCATCAAAGCCGGGATGCCACCCCACCAGACGGGGAAGACAAACGTCAGGTGATTGGCCCAGAGGATGTCGGATTGGGCGTTGAGCAGGTCGGGTTCCAGGGGCTGGGTTTGGTTGTAGCCGTTGTGCAGGATGGGATCGAAAGTCAGATCGCCCAGGCGCAGGACGCGTACTTCGTGGCCGGCTGTTTTGGCGCTGGTGATGTAGGTGTCGGTGAGGGCAGAGCAGAAGCTGGTGCTGGAAGGGTGGCCGAGGATGACCAGGATGCGTTGGCTCATGGTGGTGGGGTCCTGAAAGTTGGGGGTTCAGGGTGAGGTGTGACCTTAGGGGGAGAGTCAAGAAGAGGCGGTGATTGGGAATGGCCAGGAAGACTGATCCCTTTCATTTGCAGGACGTTTCCTAGAGAATTCCAGGCGCTTGCGCCAGCAAAATCCCGCGACTAGTCTGCGTTCCGTCACTGCTTATTCAGTGATCGGGTTTAGTCGCCCGGACAACGCTAGGCGTACAGCGCCATCTCAAAGCCAGGTATTTATCGCCTGCACTTTATGGTGGCTGTGCGCAGGGCACCTTCGGGTGCGCCGGTGCCTAGCGGCCGGTCGACTAACCTGCGTACAGCTGCCACCTTCTGATCGTTTAGTCGCGAGAGGTTAGTGGTTTAACTCACTGCTAGGAGTTCTACCATGGTCAAAGTTACCCCCGATCCACCCACGTTCCGTAAAGCCTTACTCAGCGACAATGACGCCACTCGGCGCGCTATCGATCACTACCTCAAAGCACCTGAAGTACCGCCTTCACCCAACCCTTTTACCGTAGATGACGAACTGAGCTTCGAAGATGCGCTGGCCCATGCTGCCGAGTTGCTGCATTGCGCCGTGGCGACCGCCCAGGCGTCGACCGAGCCGCTGAACGGCGCGCAGCGGGCGGTGATGCATTTGGTGGAGATGTCGAAGGTGGTGGTGGATAGGGCGTTGGATTGCTTGCAGCCGAGGTGAGGATCCTAAGCCGAAACTGAGGTAACGATGCATTTGGTCAGCAACCTACTGACCAAATGCTAATCATCACGGCTCAGGGGCGCAGATCCCGGCAGACGATTGTCATCGAGTAAAGCTGTCCCCTCAGGCGTATGGCTTGAAGTCGTTGTTGTCGCGAGTGAGTAACTGCATCAGCTTGGGATGGATGAAGAGCTTTTCCTTGCCAACCTGAACCTCTTGCAGAACGCCGATGGCGACTAGTTCTTTGAGGTAACGGGAGGCTGCTTGACGCTGGGCAATCTGTTTGTCGACGACGTTGCTGATGCGGCAGTAGGGCTGTTCGAAAATGACGTCTACCAGCTCGCGGGAATAGGTTTTCGGCAGCTGCTCACGAACAAACTGGGAGGTGTGCTCGGACAGGCTGCGAATAGCGGCAATTTTTGCACAGGTCCAGCGTGCTGTTTCCTCCACGGCGCTGAGCATGTACAGCAGGGCTCCCAGGCTTGTTCGCGAGTGACGTCTAGCAACAAGCGGTAGTAATCGGCCCTATGGGCAATAATGTAACGGCTAAGGTAGAGAATCGGTAGATTCAGCAGGCCTTCCTGGATCAGATACAGGGTGTTGAGCACTCGCCCGGTACGGCCATTGCCGTCGGTGAATGGGTGAATGGCTTCGAATTGATAGTGACTAACCGCCATACGTACTAATGGATCCAGGTCGGTCTCGTTGTGCAGGAAGCGCTCCCAGTTGGCGAGCATGTCACGTAAGCGATCTTCGCCTTCCGGTGGGGTATAGATGATCTCGCCGGTTCGGTCGTTGGCTAGCTGGACTCCTGGCACCCGGCGTATATCCATGTTCACGCCTTTAAGCGTGCGGCAGATTTCGACTGCAGTACCGGTGGAGAGTGGGCGATCGGCCAGCGATTGATAACCTTTCTGCAGAGCTCTGCGGTAGCGCAGTGCTTCCTTGGTCGCTGGATCGGCATGGCTATCTCCATTCTGAGCATGCTGAAAAAGCAAGTCTGTGGTGGTGACGATACTTTCGATCTCCGAACTGTCCTTGGCTTCCAGCAATGGGATGGTGTTGATCAGCATTGTCTGGTTCGGGATCAACTCCGCCGGTTGCTTCAGCTCGGCCAAGGCTGTGCGGGCCTCAATGCAACGTTTGAGCACTGCACGGGTTTCCAAAACAGTTGCCGGTGGCAAAGTGGGAAGCTGGTTGTAGGGCTGTAAACATGTGTGCACTACGTGTCGCTATATTTTGATTTCTGCGACACGTCTTGATGTCATGTCGTTGGTAACGACAGGTATGCGAAACGTGTTCTTGGAACGGGCTTTTAGCGACGTATCAGGCGAATGTCCTGAGGATGGAAAAGACGGCTTGCGTGCCTTGGAGCGGTTGGCGCGTTCTCAAATAGCTCGATGCCTGGCAGGTGTAGCGCATTTCTTCCAGGCATTAAAAAGCCGGCTTGTGGCCGGCTTCTCGGGGACTGGTTCAGCTTATTTTTGGTAAGCCTCACCAGCCTTCAAATCGTTCACCCAGACTCGCGCCTGAGTGATAAGGGGCATCAGCGGGAACTCCTCCGCATCGCCAGGCAGGGCGGACCGGCTTCACGCCAACCCCCTACCAAATGTGCGGCGGATAATACCCACATTCGCCTCAATTTCCCAGCTCCAGATCCGATTTAGAGCCTTCGTAGCCTAATAAATGCTCATCCAGCGGCACCGGCGGGCGGCGGTTATTCAGTGTCGCCCACCAGAATACCCAACCCAGAATCTCAAAGTTCTGCTCGTGCCGCTGTTCGTAGGTCAAAAACTCGTCCGGATGCTCGGCGCTGTTGTGGCTGCGCATCCGCAGGCCGCCTCCGGGGCGGTTGTAGAGGTATTTGATCCTTAGCATTCCATCGTGCTGTACCGCGTAGATTTCGCCGTCGATGATCTGTTTGCGGCCACAGTCGATGGCGAGGGTACTTCCGTCCTGGATGATGTCGATCATGCTGTTGCCGACCATGTAGGCACCGAGTGCCCGCTCCGGGCTTACGCCGATGGTTTCAAGGGCGTGCAGGGAGAGGCGGATGCTTTCGGTTGAGGTGAATGTGGGGTGGAGGGGAATCTCCACGTCGATTTTTACCGGGCCGGAGACCGGGTGGGTGATGTAGTTGCCAGTGCTTTCCCTGGCGATACGGTGGGAGTGGTCTGCATCGGGGCCGTCCAGTTGGTAGTTGACGGGTGGATGTTTGGGGCCTTCGCCGGTACGCAGCCAACGGCTGGTGACGCACAGCAGTTCTGCGATCTCGTTGAGTCGGCCCATGGGGACGCCGCGTTTGAACCAGTTGTTTACGTGTTGAGGCGTAACATCGCGGTTCTTGGCGAAGTCGGAAGCGGAAAGATGAACTTCCCGTAATAGCACTCTTAAGCGATCACCTGATGTATTCATAAACGCAGAGTTTACTGGCCGTTAAAATAGATCAAATAAACCATGCGTTGAGTTGCCGTATGTAGGTGTTTCCTTATTGCGGGAATGTTCTACTGGTTAACTAAGTTGGTTAAACAGTTGCTGTAAATGCGTTTATTAAAATGCTCGGATGTTTATATTTTTCCCACAAAAAAAGCCCCGATTAATCGGGGCTTTTTTAGAGCGAGTAGCGGTATCAGCCTTTGTAGGCAGCGACCGACTTCATGATCTCGGCGCGGGCGGCGTCTGCGTTGCCCCAACCGTCGATCTTCACCCATTTGCCTTTTTCGAGGTCTTTGTAGTTCTCGAAGAAGTGTTTGATCTGTTCCAGCAGCAGTGGCGGCAGATCGGTGTATTCCTTCACGTCGACATACAGCTGGGACAGCTTGTCGTGTGGTACTGCGATAACTTTGGCATCGCCGCCGCCGTCGTCAGTCATGTTCAGGATGCCGACCGGGCGTGCGCGGATAACCGAGCCTGGAGTAACCGGGTAAGGGGTCACGACCAGCACGTCGAGGGGGTCACCGTCGTCTGCCAGGGTGTTGGGGATGAAACCGTAGTTGGCCGGGTAGAACATCGGGGTGGCCATGAAACGGTCAACGAACAGGCAGTCGCTGTCTTTGTCGATTTCGTATTTGATCGGCGCGTGGTTGGCCGGAATCTCGATGGCGACGTAGATGTCGTTCGGCAGGTCTTTGCCAGCCGGAATCTTGCTGTAGCTCATTGGGCGTTGCCCCCGTAGTTGGCCATGAAACATGGCCGGATTGGCCTAAAAGTGGCGGCGATTATAGGCATATTCTGACGCCGATGCCATGCGTCAGACGTCGTAGGGCGCTTGGCGTTCAGTCTGATACCGCACGTCGGCGGCCTGCAGCTGATGCAGGCGCGCCAGGGGATCCTGGCGGTAGAAGTGGCTCAGTTGTTCGTATACCTGTGGATAACTGCTGACCAGCAAATCCGGGGCACTGAAGAAATATTCGCTGGTGACGGCAAAGAACTCGGCCGGGTTTTCCGCGGCGTAGGGGTCGATGGCAGTCTCGGCGTCTGGGTTGCGGTCGAGCTGGCGGTTGAGGTCGTCGAAGGCGCTTTGCATGACGCTGGCCCATTCCTGCACCCGCATGTCGTGGTGCAACGGCGGCAGGCCGTTGGCGTCGCCGTTGAGCATGTCCAGCTTGTGGGCCAGTTCGTGGATCACCAGGTTGTAGCCTTCCCAGTTGCCGCTGGCCAGCACGCCGGGCCAGGCGAGGATCACCGGACCTTGCTGCCAGGCTTCGCCGCTGTGCTCGCCGTCCCATTCGTGTTCCACGCCGCTGGCGTCCCGATGGCGCTGGGGGCTGAGGAAGTCGTCGGGATACAGCACGATCTCGTGGAAACCCTGGTACCAGTCGAGGTCGCCAAGGTTCATCAGCGGCAGTTGTGCCTGGGCGGCGAGCAGCAGGCGTTGTCCCTGGTGCAGTTCGACACCGGGCAGGGCGGTGAGGTGTTTTTCGGCGAGGAACACCACGCAGGCTTCCCGCAGCCACTGGTCTTGCTCGGCAGTGATGCCGTCGAGGAAGGTCAGGTGATGGCGCACCCGTTGCCACGTTTCATCGGCAATCGGGTGCTTGGCCAGCAGGCGCCGGCGACGCCAGGCGCTGAGGGACCACATCGCAGGTTACTGCGGCTTGGCTTCGGTGGAATTGCGGCCAAAGCGGCTGCGGAACACGCCGATGATCATCGGTACCAGCGACAGCAGGATGATGAACACCACCAGCAGCGACAGGTTTTTCTTGATGAACGGCACGTTGCCGAAGAAGTATCCCAGGGTTACCAGGCCGCCGACCCAGAGGACGGTGCCGAACACGCTGAAACCGAAGAAGCGCGGGTAAGGCATTTTAGCGATACCGGCGACGAACGGTGCAAACGTGCGCAGGATCGGCAGGAAGCGCGCCAGGGTCACGGTTTTTCCGCCGTGCTTGTCGTAGAAGTCGTGGGTTTTTTGCAGGTAGTCGCGGCGGAAGATCTTCGAGTTGGGGTTGCTGAACAAGCGTTCCCCGGCCGTTCGTCCGATCACGTAGTTGGTACTGTCACCCAGGATGGCCGCGAGCATCAGCAGGCCGCCCAGCAATATCGGGTCCATGCCGCCGCCCGCTGCAACAGCGCCGGCGATGAACAGTAAGGAATCACCCGGCAGGAACGGCATGACCACCAGGCCTGTTTCGCAAAAGATAACCAGGAACAGAATGGCGTAGATCCACACTCCGTAGTTTCTCACCAGCATGTCGAGGTACACGTCGAGATGCAGGATAAGGTCGAGCGGGTTGAAATCCATGGATGGCACCTGTGTGAATGGCCTGGCTCAGCGGGCCTGTGCGGAGGCTTCGGGTAATAAGGGCTACAAGGTTGTGGCGTAATTCTTACGACCCTGAAAGGTCCGCATTATACGGATAGAGTCGTGAAAAGCGTGTTGGTTTTGTAGCGGGGGATGTCGCGGCATCGATCTTATTGTAGACACAGAGTCAGTGTGGGAGGGGGGCTCCCACAACCGATGCATGAGGTTTGGTTAATAGATGTCAGTCATCGCTGATGGGCAGCACGTAGTTTTTGAACTCGGTGTCTTCCCGGAAACCAATGGATTCGTAGGTTTTCTGCGCCACCTTGTTGTCGCTGCTGGTGGAAACACGCAAGCGCACGGCATGGGTTTCCTTGGCCATCTTCTTCGCAGTACGCATCAGGTTGTCGGCCACCAACTGTCGGCGTGCGTCTTCGGCCACGTAAATGTCGTTGAGTATCCATACGCGTTTCAACGAAAGAGAGGAGTAGCTCGGATACAGCTGGCAGAAACCGAGCAGTTTCTTGTCGTCATCGTCGGCCAGTGCCAGATAGATCACGGATTCCTTGCGGCGCAGGCGTTTTTCCAGAAAGGCACGGCTCGAATCAGGGAAAGGCAGCGCGCCGTAAAACTCGCGGTATTTGACGAAAAGCGGAGTCAACAGGTCCAGGTGTTCCAGGGTCGCTTGAGTTATCCGCATGCCAGGCCTCAACTTCCAAATGGGGGATGACCACACAAGCGGCCGTGTTTCGATGCTGCCTAAAGCGGAGAAAAAGCGCAATCGTGCAGGGATCAGTCCTTCGGCGGACTGAGCAGGAAGTTGCCTTTCATCAGGTCGGGATCATCCGACTCGAGGGTTTGTACCTGGGCTTCATCTTTGAGGTTGACCCCCGACAACTGCCGGCGACAGGCCTCGCGCATCAAGTAAAGCAAGCGGTGAGCGGCCATGCCATAGCTCAAGCCTTCCAGGCGCACATTGGAGATGCAGTTACGGTACGCATCGGTGAGGCCGACCTTGGGGTTGTAGGTGAAGTACAGGCCCAGGCTGTCCGGCGAGCTAAGTCCTGGTCGCTCGCCGATCAGGATCACCACCATCTTCGCCCCCAGCAACTGGCCGACTTCATCCGCCACGGCGACGCGGCCCTGTTCCACCAGAATCACCGGCGACAGCGACCAACCCTCCGCGTGGGTTTGTTCCTCCATACGTGTAAGAAACGGCAACGTATGTTTATGCACCGCCAGCGCCGACAAGCCATCGGCCACCACCACCGCCAGGTCCACACCGCCGGGATTGGCTTCGGCATAGTCCCGCAGGGCCTGGGCCGATTCATCGCTGAGGCGCCGCCCAAGGTCCGGGCGTTGCAGGTAGCTGTGACGGTCGACGGCGGCGCTGTGCAGCAACAGGCTGTCACGGCCACGTTCGGCCAGTTGGCTGCTGAGTCCTACATGGTCAAACGGCAGGTGTACGGCGTCCCGCGCCTGGGCGTGGGCGAACTGGAAATCCAGCTGCGCACCGGTAGGAATGCTGGTGCCGGTACGGCCCAGGGCAATTCGCGCCGGGGTCAGGCGCCGCAGTTCCAGCCACGGGTTGTCCACGTTGTTTTCCGGGGTGTCGATGTGCACAGGCGGTTCCTTCTTCATCCCAATTGCGCCAAGGCGTGGCGGAATGCCGGTGGCAGGCTGTTGCCGAAGTGCACCTTGCCGTCGGCTTGCGTGAAGATGCCCATTTTCGCCAGCCACTGTTCAAACTCCGGTGCCGGCTTTAAACCCAATGTTTGCCGGGCGTAGAGCGCGTCGTGGAACGAGGTGGTCTGGTAGTTGAGCATGATGTCGTCGGAGCCCGGGATGCCCATGATGAAGTTGATCCCAGCCACGCCCAGCAGGGTGAGCAGGGTGTCCATGTCGTCCTGGTCGGCTTCGGCGTGGTTGGTGTAGCAGATGTCGCACCCCATCGGCACGCCCAGCAGCTTGCCGCAGAAGTGGTCTTCGAGGCCGGCGCGGATGATCTGCTTGCCGTTGTACAGGTATTCGGGGCCGATAAAACCGACCACGGTGTTCACCAAAAACGGTTTGAAGTGCCGGGCCACGGCGTAGGCGCGGGTTTCGCAGGTTTGCTGGTCGACGCCAAAGTGCGCGTTGGCCGACAAGGCGCTGCCCTGGCCGGTTTCGAAATACATCAGGTTTTGCCCGAGGGTGCCGCGATTAAGGCTCAGGCCCGCGTCGTAGCCTTCCTGCAACACGCTCAGGCTGATGCCGAAACTGGCGTTGGCCGCTTCGGTGCCGGCGATCGACTGGAACACCAGGTCCAGCGGCACGCCACGGTTGATGGCTTCGATGGAGGTGGTGACGTGGGTCAGCACGCAGGCCTGGGTCGGAATTTCGTAGCGCTGGATGATCGCGTCGAGCATTTCCAGCATGGCGCAGATTGAAGCGATGCTGTCGGTGGCCGGGTTGATGCCGATCATTGCGTCGCCGTTGCCGTAGAGCAGGCCGTCGAGAATGCTCGCGGCGATGCCCGCCGGTTCATCGGTGGGGTGGTTGGGTTGCAGGCGGGTAGACAGGCGCCCGCGCAGGCCCATCGTGCCGCGAAACTGTGTGACGACACGGATCTTCTGCGCCACCAGTACCAGGTCCTGCACACGCATGATCTTCGACACGGCGGCGGCCATTTCCGGTGTCAGCCCGGGTGCCAGGGCGCGCAGGCTTTGTTCATCAGCGGCGTCGCTGAGCAGCCAATCCCGTAAACCCCCGACGGTCAGGTGGCTGACCACGGAAAACGCCTGTTTATCGTGGGTGTCGATAATCAGTCGGGTGACTTCGTCGCTTTCGTACGGGATCAAGACTTCTTCGAGAAAGTGCTTCAACGGAATATTGGCCAGGGCCATTTGCGCGGCCACCCGCTCACCGTCGTTCTGCGCGGCAACACCGGCGAGGAAATCCCCGGAGCGCGCCGGGCTGGCCTTGGCCATCACGTCCTTGAGGCTGTCGAAGCGGTAGGTCAATGCGCCTACCGCGTGGGAAAAACTTGCCATACAGAGTCTCCTTGTCGGTGCGGGCAGAATGTGAGTAAAGCCCCCGCACCGAGGTTTACGGCGTTTAATGCAAGGCGGCCTCTGCGGCCTGAATCGCCGCAAATTCTTCTTCCGGCGTGCCTGCTACCAAGTGATGCCGACTGTAGAAAGCAAAGTAAGCAATTAATACTCCATAGATGATCGCGGCGCCAATCACCACGCGTGGATCCACCAGAAAGCCCGCCACAACGGCGATGCAGGCCAGTACCAGGGCGACGCCCGAGGTGAAGATGCCGCCCGGTGTGCGGTAAGGGCGATCCATTTTGGGGCGGCGGATGCGCAAGGTGATGTGCGCGGCCATCATCAGCACGTAGGAAATGGTCGCGCCGAACACGGCCACCAGGATCAGCAAATCACCCTGGCCGGTCAGCGACAGGCCAAACCCGATAATGCCGGGGATCACCAGGGCCAGGACCGGCGCCTTGCTTTTGTTGGTCTGCGACAGCTTGCGCGGCAGGTAGCCGGCGCGGGACAGGGCGAAGATCTGCCGGGAGTAGGCGTAGATGATCGAGAAGAAACTCGCGATCAGCCCGGCCAGGCCCACCAGATTGACGAAGTGGCCCATCCAGGTGGAACCGCCATAGGCTTTGGACAGCGCCTCCACCAGCGGATTGCCCGACGCCATCAGCGCATAGGCGCCGGCACCGCCCGGGGCGATCACCAGAATCAGCAGGGCGAAGCTGGTCAGCACCACAATGGCGCCAATCAGGCCGCGGGGCAGGTCGCGTTTCGGGTTCTTGGTTTCTTCAGCGGCCAGGGGCACGCCTTCGACGGCCAGGAAGAACCAGATTGCATAGGGAATCGCCGCCCACACGCCGACGTACCCGAACGGCAGGAAGCTACTGGCGCCCTTGGCCTCGGTTACTGGAATATCCAGCAGGTTGGCGACACTGAAGTGCGGCACCATCGACACCAGGAATACACCCAGGGCAATCGCGGCGACGGCAGTAATCACAAACATCAGCTTCAGCGCCTCACCCACCCCGAAGATGTGGATGCCGATAAAGATGATGTAGAACGCCAGGTAGATCATCCAGCCGCCAATGCCGAACAGCGACTCGCAATAGGCACCGATAAACACCGCGATGGCGGCGGGGGCGATGGCGTATTCGATGAGGATCGCGGTGCCGGTGAGGAACCCGCCCCAGGGGCCGAATGCGCTGCGGGCAAAGCCGTAGCCGCCGCCGGCGGTAGGAATCATGGAGGACAGTTCGGCCAGGGAGAAACACATGCACAGGTACATGGTGGCCATCAGCAGTGTGGCGAGGAACATGCCGCCCCAGCCACCCTGGGCGAGGCCGAAGTTCCAGCCGGCGTAGTCGCCGGAGATCACGTACGCAACCCCGAGACCGACCAGAAGCACCCAGCCGGCAGCGCCTTTTTTCAGTTCCCGTTGTTGGAAGTATTCGTTGCCGACCTTTTCAAAGTCGACGGAAGACCCGGACGCCGGAGCGCCATTCGGTTCGCTGGGCATGATGGAATCCCTTTCTTATTGTTTTATCCCGGCTTACTTAAGTAAGCCGAATGAGTAGCAAGGTCTTGTGAAGATCAAGTGTGGGAGCGGGCTTGCTCGCGAATGCGGTGGGTCAGTTGAAAATTCAGTAACTGATGCACCGCATTCGCGAGCAAGCCCGCTCCCACATTTTTATTGCATTTCAAATGTGGGAGCGGGTTGTGAGTTAGAAGAAGCCCAGTGGGTTGATGTCGTAGCTCACCAGCAGGTTTTTGGTCTGCTGATAGTGATCAAGCATCATCTTGTGAGTCTCACGGCCCACACCGGACTTCTTGTAACCACCGAACGCGGCATGCGCCGGGTACAGGTGATAGCAGTTGGTCCACACACGCCCGGCCTTGATTGCCCGGCCCATGCGGTATGCGCGGTTGATGTCGCGGGTCCAAAGGCCGGCACCCAGGCCGAACTCGGTGTCGTTGGCGATCGCCAGGGCTTCGGCTTCATCCTTGAACGTGGTGATGCTCACCACCGGGCCAAAGATTTCTTCCTGGAACACCCGCATCTTGTTGGTGCCTTTGAGCAGGGTTGGCTGGATGTAATAGCCGGTGGCCAGATCGCCGGTCAGCTTCTCGACCTTGCCACCGGTCAGCAGCTCGGCGCCTTCGCCCTTGGCGATTTCGAGGTAGGACAAAATCTTGTCGAACTGCTGCTCGGACGCCTGGGCGCCGACCATGGTGTCGGTGTCCAGCGGGTCGCCACGTTTGATCGACTCGACCTTCTTCATCACCACTTTCATGAAGTCGTCGTAGATCGACTCTTCCACCAGTGCGCGGGAAGGACAGGTGCAGACTTCGCCCTGGTTGAAGAACGCGAGCACCAAACCTTCGGCGGCTTTCTCGATGAATTGCGGTTCGGCTTTCATGATGTCGGCGAAGAAGATGTTCGGCGACTTGCCGCCCAGTTCAACGGTGGACGGAATGATGTTCTCGGCGGCCGCATGCATGATGTGCGAGCCAACAGGCGTGGACCCGGTAAAGGCGATCTTGGCGATGCGCTTGCTGGTGGCCAGGGCTTCGCCGGCTTCTTTGCCGTAGCCGTGCACCACGTTCAGTACGCCCGGCGGCAGCAGGTCGCCGATCAATTCCATCAGTACGTTTATGCCCAGCGGGGTTTGCTCGGCGGGTTTGAGCACCACGCAGTTACCGGCGGCCAGTGCTGGCGCGAGTTTCCAGGCGGCCATCAGCAGCGGGAAGTTCCACGGGATGATCTGGCCGACCACGCCCAGCGGCTCGTGGAAGTGATAGGCGGCAGTGTGTTCGTTGATTTCGGCGCTGCTGCCTTCCTGGGCGCGGATGCAGCCGGCGAAGTAGCGGAAGTGGTCAGCGGCCAGCGGGATGTCGGCGTTCAGGGTTTCACGAACGGCCTTGCCGTTGTCCCAGGTTTCGGTGATGGCCAGCAGTTCGAGGTTCTGTTCGATGCGGTCGGCGATTTTCAGCAGCACCAGCGAACGGTCCTGGGCCGAGGTCTTGCCCCAGGCGTCAGCGGCAGCGTGGGCGGCGTCCAGGGCCTTGTCGATATCTTTGGCCGTGGAGCGCGGGAATTCGGCGATGGGCTTGCCGTTGACCGGCGAGGTATTGGTGAAATAGTTGCCATCGACCGGCGCGACAAATTCACCGCCGATGTAGTTGCCGTACTTGGCCTTGAACGAAACGATAGCGCCTTCAGTACCGGGGTGTGCGTAACGCATGGTGGGTATCTCCTGGCTTTTTTGTGTTTATTGGAGGACGCACGGTTGTGCTTGTTAAAGCGTAGAGCAAAGGTCGGGCCAGTGCCTCGTAGAGCCCGTAAATCAAGGGTTTAGAGGTTGTTGCAAACCGTTGCTGTGGCAGGGTTGGCACAGCCCGGGTGACAGTTTGTGCCATAAGCGGTACAGCCTGTGACCGGTGGGTCTGCCCGGGATTGCAATGGTCGGGAGGCTGGAGGATGCTGGGCACTCGCGCGCGGTAGTTCACGCAGGGAGAATAATAAGAACATGCAAAACGATCATTTCAGTCGCCATGCCCAGCAAGTCCTGACGGTCACCCGTGGGCAGGACCCGTTGCACGGGCCCGGCAGCGATCCGTCCATCGCCCGCTCCTGGCTGCGTTGCCTGGAGGACTATCACCTCGACCCCGCGCTGACCATCGCGCCCACCGTGCTCGAACATGATCGCCTGCTGGAAAGCCGCGAACGCCTGCAACAAGTGTTGAGCATCGCCGGCAGCGAAATGAACAGCCTGCACCAACAGCTCTCCGGCGCTGGTCACGCGGTACTGCTGACCGACTCCCGTGGGGTGATCCTCAACTGCGTCACCGCCCCCAGCGAGCGCAAGATTTTCGAACGTGCCGGCCTGTGGCTGGGCGCCGACTGGAGCGAGGCCTGCGAAGGCACCAACGGCATCGGCACCTGCCTGGTGGAGCGCCAGTCCCTGACGATTCATCGCGATGAACACTTCCGTGGCCGACATACCGGCCTGACCTGCTCGGCCAGCCCGGTGTTCGACCCCCATGGCGAGCTGCTGGCGGTGCTGGATGTGTCTTCGGCCCGGGAGGCGGTGTCGCGCCAGAGCCAGTTCCACACCATGGCGCTGGTCAATCTTTCGGCGAAGATGATCGAGAGCTGTTACTTCCTGCGGCATTTTGAACACCACTGGTTGCTGCGCTTTCATTTGCAGGCGGAGTCCGTGGGCCTGTTCAGTGAGGGGTTGCTGGCGTTCGATGGCGACGGGCGCATTTGTGCGGTGAACCAGAGTGCGTTGAACCTGCTCGGGCAAATCCGTGGCGGCCTGTTGGGGCAGCCGGTGGAGGCGTTTTTCGATTGCTCCCTGGACGAGTTGCTCGGGCGTGCCAGCGCGAATGCCAGCGCCAGTTGGCCCCTGCGTACCCGCGATGGCCGAGGGTTGTTCGCGGTGTTGCGCGGCCAGCCTCGCAGCGTGCCGGCGCCGATTCCCCAGGCTTTGCCCGAGCGGCCTCGGTTGCCGGGCATTTGCCTGGGAGATGCGGCGTTGCAAAACGATTTCCGTAAGGCGTTACGTGTGTTTGAGCGCGACGTGCCGTTGCTGATCAATGGCGAAACCGGCTCCGGTAAGGAGGCATTTGCCAAGGCAGTGCACCATGCCAGTCTTCGGGCCGACAAAGCCTTTATCGCCCTGAACTGCGCGGCCATCCCGGAAAGCCTGATCGAGAGCGAGCTGTTCGGCTATCGCGGCGGCAGTTTCACCGGCGCCCGTAAGGAAGGCATGCGCGGCAAGCTGCAACAAGCCGACGGCGGCACGTTGTTTCTGGATGAAATCGGTGACATGCCCCTGGCGTTGCAAACCCGGCTGTTGAGAGTGTTGGAAGACCGGCTTGTGGTGCCCATCGGCGGCGAGCCGCAGGCGGTGAACGTCAGAATCATCAGCGCCACCCACCGTAATTTGCTGGAGCGGGTAGAGGACGGCAGTTTTCGCGAAGACCTGTACTACCGGCTGAACGGTCTGGAAATCGCCCTGCCGCCGTTGCGTGAGCGCAGCGATAAGTCGCAACTGCTCGACTTTCTATTGGCTGAGGAGACGGGCGACCAGCCGGTGTTGCTCGACAGCCCTGCGCGTCAGGCACTGTTGGCATTTGCCTGGCCGGGCAATGTGCGGCAGTTGCGCACGGTGCTGCGCACGTTGGCGGCATTGTGTGACGACGGACGGATTGGGCTCGAGGACCTGCCGGCGGTCATTCGCCAGGCGCGCGCGCAGCCGGCAGTAGTGGAGGACCGTTCGGATTCGCCCTTGGACGACGCAGAGCGCCTGGCGCTGCTCAATGCCTTGGAGCAACAGCGCTGGCACATGAGCCACACGGCGGAGCAACTGGGGGTTAGCCGTAACACCTTGTATAGAAAACTGCGCAAACACGGGATCGCCCGTTAGCTAAAGGGTGCGATTTTTCCCACCCTACGCTAACCTGCCTCGATGTTTTACGAGGTCGACTATGCACATTCATATTCTCGGTATTTGCGGCACGTTCATGGGCTCGATGGCGGTTCTCGCCAAAGAACTGGGCCATCATGTTACTGGCTCCGATGCCAATGTTTATCCACCCATGAGCACGCAACTGCAGGCCCAGGGCATTGAGCTGACCCAAGGCTACGACCCGGCGCAGTTCGACCCGGTCCCGGATCTGGTGGTGATCGGCAATGCCATGAGCCGCGGCAACCCGGCGGTCGAGTATGTACTGAATAAAGGTTTGCCTTACGTGTCTGGCCCGCAATGGCTGGCAGACCACGTGTTGCAAGGCCGTTGGGTGCTGGCGGTTGCCGGAACCCACGGCAAGACCACCACCAGCAGCATGCTGGCCTGGGTGCTGGAGCATGCGGGCATGAGCCCGGGCTTCCTGATCGGCGGCGTACCGCAGAATTTCTCGGTGTCGGCGCGCCTCGGCGACACCCCGTTCTTTGTCATCGAAGCCGATGAATATGACAGCGCGTTCTTCGACAAGCGTTCCAAGTTCGTTCACTACCGCCCGCGCACGGCGATCCTGAACAACCTGGAGTTCGATCACGCGGATATCTTCCCCGATCTGGCGGCCATCGAGCGGCAGTTCCACCACTTGGTGCGCACAATCCCAAGCGAAGGCCTGGTGATTCACCCGACCACCGAGCCAGCCCTGCAGCGGGTCATCGAGATGGGCTGCTGGACCCCGGTACAAACCACCGGCGCGGGCGGCCAATGGCAGGTCAAGCTGCTGAGTGAAGACGGTTCAAAATTTGAAGTGCTGTTCGAAGGCGTCGCCCAGGGCATCGTCGATTGGGACATGACGGGCCAGCACAACGTCGCCAACGCCTTGGTCACCCTGGCGGCCGCGCGGCATGTCGGCGTGGTGCCATCCATGGGCATCGCCGCCTTGAGCGCATTCAAGAGCGTCAAGCGCCGTATGGAAAAGGTCGCCGAAGTGAATGGGATTACCATCTACGACGACTTTGCCCACCACCCGACGGCCATCGCCACCACCCTGGATGGCTTGCGCAAGCGCGTGGGTGACGCCCAGGTAATCGCGATTATCGAGCCACGCTCCAACTCCATGAAGCTGGGCGCCCACCGTGATGGTTTGCCGGAAAGCGTGAACGATGCAGACCAGGCTGTGTGGTATGCACCGGCCAACCTCGGCTGGGACTTGCCCGCCATCGCCGCGCTGTGCACGGTGCCGTCGATTTGCTGCGACTCACTGGAAGGCATCATCGAGCACGTGAAACACCAGGCCAAGCCCGGCGCTCACGTGGTGATCATGAGCAACGGCGGCTTCGGCGGCCTGCACGGCAAACTCGCCGAGGCCCTGAAGTGAGCGGCCCGGAACGCGTCACCCTGGCGATGACCGGCGCATCGGGCGCGCCCTATGGCTTGCGCCTGCTGGATTGCCTGGTGCGCGAAGACCGCGAGGTGCACTTCCTGATTTCCAAGGCGGCGCAATTGGTGCTGGCCACCGAGACCGATGTTGCGTTGCCGCCCAAGGTGCAGATGATGCAGGCCTTCCTCACCGAGTACACCGGTGCGGCGGCGGGGCAGATCAAGGTCTATGGCAAGGAAGACTGGATGTCGCCGGTGGCCTCGGGCTCCGGCGCGCCGGCCGCGATGGTGGTGGTGCCGTGCTCCACCGGGACCTTGTCGGCGATTGCCACCGGGGCCTGCAACAACCTGATCGAGCGCGCGGCGGACGTGACCTTGAAAGAGCGTCGCCAGCTGATTCTGGTGCCGCGCGAAGCGCCGTATTCGAGCATCCACCTGGAGCACATGCTCAAACTGTCGAACATGGGCGTGACCATCTTGCCGGCGTCGCCGGGTTTCTATCACCAGCCGCAGACCATCGATGACCTGGTGGACTTTGTGGTGGCGCGGATTCTCAACCTGCTGAACATTCCCCAGGACATGCTGCCGCGCTGGGGCGAGCACCATTTGAGCAGTGATGAATAAACTACTGATGACCTTGTTGGCGCTGCAACTGACGGGGTGCGCGACGGCGCGCACGCTGGATGCGGCGCAACCTGGTGCGCCGGTGGTGTATGCCGGGACGCGCCTGGATATGTATGCCATTCAGGGTGGGTGCTGCGCGATGGACCGCTTCGGAGCCGAGGCGCCGAGCTATCCCCATGTGGACCTGCCGGCCAGCGCGCTGCTCGACACGCTGCTGTTGCCGCTGTCGGTGCTGACGGTGTTGGGGGTTGGGTTTAACGCGACGGGCGGGCTCTAGTACTTAATCTCAGGATTAACAGAAATCCAATGTGGGAGCGGGCTTGCTCGCGAATGCGCAGTGTCAGTCAATACATCAGTGACTGATCCACCGCATTCGCGAGCAAGCCCGCTCCACATTTTGATTGTGTTCGGCCTGGATTACGGGTTACTTGCCGAGCTTACGCAACTCATCCGACTCCACAACCCGCACCCCATCCTGCTCTTCCAGCGCCAGCCGCCACATCGCGCGCGCCAGTTCACACACTTCAATGCCGTGGTATTTACCCGGAATCAGCCGCGACAATGGCCCGGCCAGTTGCTCGGCCAGGCGTGGCTCCAACCGCTCACCCAGCAACAGTGAAGGTCGGACGATGGTCAACTGCGGCCAATCCTGAGCCTTCAGCGCCTGTTCCATCTCGCCCTTGACCCGGTTGTAGAAGATCGAGGATTTCGGATCGGCACCAATCGCGCTGATCACGATCAGGTGCCGCGCACCCATTTCCCGGGCGCGCTTGGCAAAGGCCACGACCATGTCCAGGTCGACGGCGCGGAAGGCTGCTTCAGACCCGGCCTGTTTGATGGTGGTGCCCAGGCAGCAGAAGGCGATGTCCACTTGGCCGCTCAACTGCGGCAGGAACACCGCCGGGTCGCCCACCGGGTTTTCCAGGTGTGGATGCTCGGCCAGCGGCTTGCGGCTGGGCGCCAGCACCCGGGTCACGGTCGGCTCGTTGAGCAGGCGGTCCAGCAGGTGCTCCCCGGTCAGGCCGGTCGCTCCTGCGAGCAAAATATGCTGAGGCGTCAGGTACATGGTGTTTCCCCCTTTATACAGATTCAGCTTAGTTGCTCTTGGCTTCCTTGCTATTCATTGAGACGCTTTCGAGCGCCTTTCGTGCCTGCTGTTTGCGTAATAATTGCCAATGGGCGATCACGCCTTTGGGGGCCCAGATCTGCGGTTCGGAGGCTTCGAAGTTGTCGGCCTGTTCGCGTTCGGCCACGTGGGTCTGCGCCAGCTTGAAGGCTTGCTGCAAATCGTCGGTCTGGTTGAAGGCCTGGGCGAAGAGGGCGTCGCCGAAATAGGTGAAATCAGCCTCTTCAGAGCAGCCGAACGATACGCGGTCGGCCCGCGACGCGGTCATGATCAGGGTGTGTTCGTCTTTCAGGGCCGGGATGAACCCGCCGGAGTAGCAGGCCGAAATCACGATGATCTTGTCGCGATTTTTCAGCGGTGCCAGCACGGCGGCCAGTTCATCGGCCGGCAGGTCGGCCAGCTCCATGCGCGGCTGGTCGAGCACCAGTTCGTGTTCGTGGGTGCCGTGGCTGGTCAGGTAGATGAACACCAGGTCTTGCGGGCCACTGCGTTCGGCCAGGGTCTGCACCGCACGGCGCAGGCTTTCACGAGTGGCCATCGGGCGGTCGGCGATATGGTCGCGATGGTTCACCAGGCGGATCTGGCCATAGGCGCCGAAGCGGGTGGCGAGCATGTTGCTGACGTAGTCGGCTTCACGCAGGAATACGCTTTGTTTGCCGTCGCCGGCCACCACCAGGCTGTACAGCTCCACGCCCGATTTGGACGCGGGCACGGCGGCGAGGGCCTCATCCAGTAAGCGACCCTGGGCAAACAGGCCGATCTCCAATGGGTCAGGCAATAATTTGCCATCGGCGTCGCGCACGCGCATGCCGTTGACCCAAGTGCCGGCCTGTACGGTACCGTCGGTAAGCACCAGGGTGCCGCGGCCTTGATAGCTGTCGCTGTCGAAGCCGCCAATATAGAAGCTGCCGTCGGTGAGGTTCAGGCGGCCTGGGCCGGTGAAGCGCCAGTCGACGAATTGGCCGACGTAGTGGCTGCCGTCGACGCCGATCAGTTCACCCTTGCCGCTGAGGGCGCCTTCCTTGAATTCGCCGATCCACACGTCGCCGTCGGCGTTTTCATAACGGCCCTTGCCATTGAGCTGGTTCTGTTTGAAGTGGCCGATGTACATGTCGCCTTCGGCGCTGTTGAAGGTGCCGTTGCCCTCCAACTGGCCATCGACGAAGTGGCCGCTGAACTGGTTGCCGCTGTCGTCGTTGCGCTGGCCTTCGCCGTTGGGCTTGCCGTGGGCGAACTGGCCCTGGTACTGGCTGCCGTCGGCCAGTTCGAGACGGCCGAGACCGGAATACTGGTCGTCCTTGAATTCGCCGCGATAGGTCATCTGCCCTTCTTTGAGGGTGCCTTCGCCGTTGCGCTTGCCTTGCTTGAACCCGCCGACGTAGCTGTTGCCCGCGGTGGTCAGGCTGCCCTGGCCGTCAAACAGGCCTTGCTGGAACTGGCCTTTATAGACCTCGCCGTTGCTGCCATGCCATTCGCCCTGGCCGTGCCACTGGCCTTTATCGAACTGGCCGGCGTACCAACTGCCGTTGGGGTAGTCCACTCGGCCCTGGCCTTGCAGCAAGCCATTGACCACATCGCCACGGTAGCGACCGCCATCGGGCAGCCGCGCATCGGGCGGCAACAGCGATTCGCCGTCGCCGCACGCGGTGAGCAACAGGACAAGAGCAAGGGGAGCGAGTGGGCGCATAGCGGGATCCGGATAATTGAGCGCCGAGTATGCCGCAGCTGCGAGATCTATACATAAATTTACATGAATTGTGGTGAGCAGGCGGGCTCACCACAGCCAGGCTCAGACGAAGCAGAGTGACAACGACTCGGCTATATACGCCGGTTTCTCCTGGCCATCGATTTCCAGGGTGCAGGTGGCCTTAAGCAGCCACTGCCCCGGTTTTTTCTCGGTAGCGTCGGTGAGGGTCACGGCCAGGCGCACTTTGGAGTCGACCTTCACCGGCTGAATGAAGCGCACGCTGTCCAGGCCATAGTTGACGGCCATTTTCAGGCCTTCGGGCATGATCAGGATGTCTTCGATCAGCTTGGGTATCAGCGACAGCGACAGGAAACCGTGGGCGATGGTGCTGCCAAACGGCGTCTTGGCGGCTTTCACCGGGTCGACGTGGATGAACTGAAAATCGCCGGTGGCCTCCGCGAACAGGTTGATGCGCTCCTGGTCGATGGTGAGCCATGCGGAACGTCCCAGTTCCTTGCCGACATAATCCTTGAGTTGCTCTACGGGTACTGAGGGCATTGCGACTCTCCTTCTTTGTTCGATTGGCTTCATCGTTTTGTATTTTTGGACAGGTCCAGAGAACCAATGTAGATCATCACGGGGACTTGGCCCGGTCAACCCACCATGCTTTTGGCGAATGCCGTTCCATAGAGGCGGCGTGCTTATAATGCCGACACGCTTTTGGGGGGGAAGAACGGATGCTGTT
Source organism: Pseudomonas sp. TH34 (assembly GCF_016650865.1). Classification (NCBI taxonomy): domain Bacteria; kingdom Pseudomonadati; phylum Pseudomonadota; class Gammaproteobacteria; order Pseudomonadales; family Pseudomonadaceae; genus Pseudomonas; species Pseudomonas sp. TH34. Next base: position 103,931 of record NZ_JAEKFB010000019.1, on the reverse strand, counting down.
ACGCGGTCTGACATGGCTGGTGCTGTTTCAATTGCTCGGCACGGCGATCAATCATTTGTTTGTCCCGGTGCTGCCGGGGCCGATTATCGGGCTGCTGCTGATGCTGGCCTTCCTGGTGTGGCGCGGCGAAGTCGGTGAACCCCTGAGCCTGGCGGCCAGCAGTCTTCTGCGTTATTTACCGTTGCTGCTGGTGCCGCCTGCGGTCGGCGTGATGGTGTATGCCAAGGACATCGCCGCCGACTTCTGGGCCATCGTCGGCGCGTTGGTGTTGTCGCTGGTGATCGCCATGGGCTTTGTCGGCGTGCTGATGCAGCAGATGGTCAAGCGCAAGGAGAAGGATCAATGATCTTCGACTGGCACGGCGCGTGGACGGCGGTCATCCATCACCCGCTGTTCGGCATCGGCATCACCCTTGGCGCCTATCAACTGGTGCTGGCCGGCTTCGAGAAAACCCGCTGGATTTTCCTGCAGCCGGTGCTGGTGTCGATGCTGCTGGTGATCGGCGTGTTGCTCAGTTGCGGCCTGACCTACGTCGAGTACCGCAAGAGCACCGAGATCATGAGCATCCTGCTGGGCCCGGCGACGGTGGCCCTGGCGGTGCCGCTTTACCTGAATCTGCGACGGATTCGCCAATTGTTCTGGCCGATTTTTACTACGCTGGTGGTGGGAGGCGTATTGGCGACCGGCCTGTGCGTGCTGCTGGGCTGGTGGTTTGGCGCTGAACACATGATGCTGATGACCATGGCGCCCAAGTCCGTGACGTCACCGATTGCGATGCTGGTGGCCGAGCAGATCGGCGGCGTGGCGGCATTGGCGGCGGTGTTTGTGCTGATCACCGGCGTGATCGGCGCGATGATCGGCCCGGCGTATTTATCGCGCCTGGGCGTGCACAGCCCCGAGGCGCGCGGCATGGCGCTGGGCATGACCGCCCACGCCGTGGGTACCTCGGTGGCCTTGCAGGAAAGCGAAGAGACCGGCGCCTTTGCGGCGTTGGCCATGAGTTTGATGGGCGTGGCCACGGCGGTGTTCTTGCCGTTGGCCGTGTCGCTGGTTATTTAAGTCGGGTTTAAGGAAACCTTTATGAGTCTGGCGCTTTTCCCGCTCAATACCGTGCTGTTTCCCGGGTGCACCCTCGACCTGCAATTGTTCGAGGCCCGCTATCTGGACATGATCAGCCGCTGCATGAAAAAGGGCGAAAGCTTTGGCGTGGTGTGCATCCTCGACGGCAAGGAAGTCGGGCTTGCGCCGGATGGCTATGCGTTGATTGGCTGCGAAGCGCTGATCCGCGACTTCAAGCAGCAGGACAATGGCCTGCTGGGGATTCGGGTCGAGGGCGGTCGGCGCTTCCGTGTGCGCGATGCCGGTGTGCAGAAAGACCAACTGCTGGTGGCTGAGGTGCAATGGCTGGACGAACATCCCGAGCAGCCCCTGGAAGAGGAAGACGCCGACTTGTTGGCGTTGCTCCATGCCCTGGCCGAGCACCCGATGGTGGCGTCCCTGGACATGGGCACCCACGCAGATGGCCAGCAGGCCTTGGCCAATCAGTTGGCGTATCTGCTGCCCTTTACCGAGGCTGACAAGATCGACCTGCTGCAACTCGATGACCCGCAACTGCGTCTGGATGCGATCCAGCTGTTGTTGGATGAGTTGCAGGGTGAACTGTTTACTCAGTAGGCGTACCTGAGCAGCGCGTGGGAGGTGCCGGTAAACGCAATGAGCCCGAGCACCGCGCCACACACCGGCAAGATCAGCCACCAGACTTTCGGCGGCATCGGTGGCAGCGGGCTGCGGTGCTGGCTTAGCGTCAGGCTGAAGGCGCAGACCGTCATTGCCAGCAGAGTGCCGGCCAGAATGTCTGTCGGCCAATGCGCGCCCAGGTAGACCCGGGAGATGGCGATGGTGGCGGCGGGGATGCAGCCGAGCACCAGCCAGGTCAGCCGCAGGCGGGTCGGCTGACCACGGCCGGCCAGCACTGCCAATGCCAGGAAGAATGCGAACGAGCCGGACGCATGGCCGCTGGGCATGCTGAAGCTGGTGAGCGGGTCGGTCAGCACTTCAGGGCGCATCCGCGCAAAAAACAGCTTGGTGCCGGTATTGATCAGCGCAGCGCCCAGCAGGGTGGCGCCGACAAAGATTGCCTGGCGCCATTGCCGCGCCACTACCAGCAGGCCGGTCAACACGGCGCTGGCCACAAACATCTTCTTGAACTCGCCGAGCTGGGTCACCATCACCATCGCCCGATCAATCGCCGGGCCGCGGTGTTCCTGCACCAGCGCCATCAAGCCTTGGTCAAAGTCGTTCAGGTAGGGATAGCCGATAAACAGCGCGAGCAGCAATGTGCCGCCGATGCAGCCAATCCACAGGGTGGCGCGCCGGTGGCCGCGCAGGCTGCTGTTGAGGCTCACACCGATCAGCACCGCCAGGCACGCGGCGACAATCCCGGCCTCCGACCAGAAACCTTCGGGCAGTGGCAGGCGGAAGGCCGCGCCGGTGGCCCAGCCCGGCAGCAGATACGCCACCGACCATCCCGCGCCGGCCAGCAGGCTCACGGCAGCAAAGCGTGGGAAGGGCATGTCGCACATGCCCGCAACCATCGGTAACATCGGCCGCAGCGGGCCAATGAAGCGTCCTACCAGCAGGCTCGCAATGCCGTATTTGTGGAAGTAAGTCTCGGCGCCGCTCATCCATTCAGGGTGGTGCCGCAGGCCGGGCAGGCGCCGGATGTTCTGGTGGAAATGGCGACCGAGGAAGTAGGAAGCCACATCGCCCACCACACCACCGAGGAAGCCCAGCAACAGGGTTTCTCCCAGGGACAGTGCGCCGCTGCCGGCCAATGCGGCGATGGCAAACAGCAACACCGTGCCCGGTACGATCAGGCCGGCAATGGCCAGGCACTCCACGCACGCCACGATAAACACCGCTACGGCCAGCCATTGCGGGTTCAGGGTCAGCCAGCCGGTAATGCCATCGAGCCATGGGCCCATACAATCAAACTCCCTTTGTGAATATTGCCCCCTCTGTAGGAGCGAGCTTGCTCGCGAAGGTCGTTAACGCTAACGCGGGCTATCTGGTTTTGCGCGGCGCTCTCGGGTTCTTCGCGAGCAAGCTCGCTCCTACAGGAGGCTCGTGTGTTTCAAATCAAAAAATAGTCGCGGCCTTCGACCTGGCCCCGGCGCAGCGGGTTCCGTGTGCAATACGGTGCATAACCGGCATCCACGAAGCGGTACATCAGGTGTTCATCGCGCCCGCCGGGGATGCCCAGGCGGGTGGTCTGGATGATCTGCGCCGGCGCCAGCCCCACGTCTTCCACGTAGAGCCGCTCCTGGTCAAAGCGTTTGGCATCCCACATCGGCACCTTCAAACCCAGCGCCTTGCACAGCAAGGTCTGGCCGGCACACAGCTTTTGCGAGGGGCGCGGCTTGCCGCTGGCGTCCGGGTTGTTCAGCAGCATCTGCGCCAGGCTGGCCGGGCCCGACACTTCGTCGACCCACGGATAGGCCGATTTGATCAGCACCGCATTGCCCGGGCCATGGGCGCTGAAGTTCAGTGAGTCGCCGCCACGGGCGTAGTACATATAGATGTGGCCGCCATCCAGAAACAAAGCCTTACGCTTTTCTGTGTAGCCGAGGGACGCGTGGCTGCCTTTTTCGGCGAGGTAATAGGCTTCGGTTTCGATAATTCGCGCCGACAGCCACAAATCACCGACACGGTGGCGAATGACTTTTCCCAGCAATTCGCGCGCGAGCAGTTGCGCGTCACGGTCGAAAAAGCCGTCGGGCAGGGCACTGGCGGGGATCAATGGCGAAAAACTGGACATGGCGATCAAAGGTAATGCGGCTAAATGTGACAGGATGATAACAACTCCAGCCTTAATTCCCGCTGAACGTCGGGTTTTTACAGTTCATTTCGACCATCCGCCCCTCACCGCTGTCCGTAGGACGGCGTCACAGCTATAATCTGCCGCTTTCCTCTTTGCCAAGACCCCACCAGACCATGACTGAGTCCGTTCTTGACTACATGACCCGCCTGGGTCGCGCTGCCCGTCAGGCTTCGCGGTTGATCGCCCGTGCGAGCACGGCGCAGAAGAACCGCGCCTTGCTGGCGGCTGCCGACGCTCTGGATGCTTCGCGCTCCGAGCTGACCGCCGCCAACGAGCAAGACCTGGCCAACGGCCGGGCAAATGGTCTGGAGCCTTCCTTGCTGGATCGCCTGGCGCTGACGCCGGAACGCATCGACGACATGATCGAAGGTTTGCGCCAGGTGGCGAAGCTGCCTGACCCCATCGGTGAAATCCGCGACATGCGCTACCTGCCCTCGGGTATCCAGGTGGGCAAGATGCGCGTGCCCCTGGGCGTGATCGGCATCATCTATGAGTCGCGCCCGAACGTGACCATCGACGCCGCAAGCCTGTGCCTCAAGTCCGGCAATGCCACCATCCTGCGGGGCGGTTCCGAGGCCATCAATTCCAACCGTGCCATCGCCGCGTGCATTCAGCAGGGCCTGGCCGTGGCCGAGCTGCCGGCCGAAGTGGTGCAAGTGGTCGAGACCACCGACCGCGCCGCCGTTGGCGCGCTGATCACCATGCCTGAATTCGTTGACGTGATCGTTCCGCGGGGCGGCAAGAGCCTGATCGAGCGCGTGAGCCGTGATGCCAAGGTGCCGGTTATCAAGCACCTGGATGGCGTCTGCCACGTGTTCATCGACATCGCCGCCGACCTCGACAAGGCGATCCGCATTGCCGACAACGCCAAGACTCATCGCTACGCCCCGTGCAACACCATGGAAACCCTGCTGGTGCACGCCGGCATTGCCGATCGCGTGCTGCCGCCGCTGGCTGCCATCTACCGCGACAAGGGCGTTGAACTGCGCGGCTGCGAACGTACCCGGGCGATCCTCGGCAGCGACGTGATTGAAGCCACCGAGCAAGACTGGTACACCGAATACACGGCGCCGATCCTGTCGATCCGCATTGTCGACGACCTGGATCAGGCCATCGAACACATCAACCAATACGGCTCCAAGCACACCGACGCCATTGTCACCGAGCATTTCAGCGACGCTCGGCGTTTCCTCAACGAAGTGGATTCCGCTTCGGTGATGGTCAACGCTTCGACGCGCTTCGCCGACGGCTTCGAGTATGGCCTGGGGGCGGAGATCGGTATCTCCACCGACAAGCTCCACGCACGCGGCCCGGTTGGCCTGGAAGGGCTGACCAGCGAGAAGTACGTGGTGTTCGGTGACGGTCATGTGCGCACTTGATGGGTAAACGCATCGGGCTGCTCGGCGGCACCTTCGACCCCGTGCACATCGGCCATTTGCGCAGTGCACTGGAAGTCGCGGACGCCCTCGGGCTGGATGAGTTGCGCCTGGCACCGAATGCCCGGCCGCCCCATCGCGACACGCCGCAGGTGTCTGCGCAGCAGCGCCTGGAGATGGTCCGCCTGGCGGTGGCCGGCATCGCACCACTGGTGGTGGACGACCGCGAACTCAAACGCGACAAACCGTCCTACACTGTCGACACCCTGGAACTGATGCGGGCCGAGTTGGCCGCGGATGACCAGTTATTTCTACTTTTGGGCTGGGACGCGTTTTGCGGCCTGCCCACTTGGCACCGCTGGGAAGAGTTGCTCCAGCATTGCCACATCCTGGTGCTGCAACGCCCGGATGCCGACGCAGAATCGCCGGATGCCTTGCGCAACCTGCTGGCAGCGCGGTCGGTAAGTGACCCTTTGGCCCTGACCGGGCCGAGCGGGAATATTGCATTCGTCTGGCAAACCCCGCTTGCGGTGTCTGCCACCCAGATCCGTCAACTGCTGGCCAGCGGGAAGTCGGTACGTTTCCTGGTGCCTGACGCGGTCCTGGCCTACATCGATGCGCACGGGCTTTACCGTGCGTCGAACTGAAAAGGCGCGCTTGAACGCACGAACAGTCGTGCAGCGAGCGCCCGAACATACGAGCAAAACGAGTTTTATATGACGAACAAAGACGTAAGCAAAGTTAAGCGCAAAGGCACGTTCAAGAGCGCTCCTCTGCCAGTAGAAGCCCACACCGGCCCTGAGCTGGCCGGCGAAGAGCTGGTCAAGGTTGCCGTGGCTGCCCTGGAAGACGTGAAGGCCCAGGACATTCAAGTCCTGGACGTGCGCGACAAGCAGAGCATCACCGACTTCATGATCATCGCCACTGGTACCTCCAACCGCCAGATCGGCGCGATGCTGGACAAGGTTCGCGAAGCGGTCAAAGCCCAGGGCGTCAAGCCATTGGGTGAAGAAGGCAAGGGCGACAGCGACTGGGTACTGTTGGACATGGACGACGTGATCGTTCACATGATGACCAGCAACGCCCGTCAGTTCTACGACCTTGAGCGTCTGTGGAAAGGCGCCGAGCAGAGCCGTGCTGCGGATGGCAAGCACCACAGCCCTGAAGTCGGCCACGCGCACTTCGACAAGCTCAACAAAGACCAGGAATAAGGAACGGCTGTGCGCCTGCGTCTGATCGCTGTCGGTTCACGCATGCCCAAGTGGGTGGAAGAAGGCTGGCATGAATATGCCAAGCGCCTGCCATCCGAATTGGCGCTGGAACTGGTGGAAATACCGCTCAACACCCGGGGCAAGAATGCCGACGTGGCCCGCTTTATCCGTCAGGAAGGCGAAGCCATGCTGGCCAAGGTCGGGCCCAACGAGCGGATCGTGACCCTCGAAGTGCACGGCAAGCCCTGGAGCACCGAGCAGTTGGCGGTGGAACTGGATCGCTGGCGCCTGGATTCGCGCACGGTCAACTTCATGGTCGGCGGCCCCGAGGGGCTGGCGCCGGAAGTGTGCGCGCGGGCGGATCAGCGCTGGTCGCTGTCGCCCCTGACACTGCCGCACCCGCTGGTAAGAATTCTGATCGGTGAACAGCTGTATCGCGCCTGGACAGTTCTGTCCGGGCACCCTTACCACAAATAATCTGCGCCCTGCCTGATGACCCAGCCGATCCGCATCAAGGACCACGAGAAAGACGCACGTCTTGTACGCGCGCGGGTGGTGTTTGGCGCGATTTTGGTGGTGGCGTTGCTGGGGGTGCTGATTGCGCGCCTGTATTTCCTGCAGGTGATCCAGTACGACTATCACTCCACATTGTCGGAAAACAACCGGGTGCACGTGCAGCCGATTCCGCCGACCCGTGGGCTGATTTTCGACCGCAATGGCGTGGTGGTCGCGGATAACCGGCCCAGCTTCAGCCTGAGCATGACCCGCGAACGTTCCGGCGATTGGCAGCAGATCCTCGATGTGATCGTCGAGGTGCTGCAACTGACACCGGAAGACCGGGTGATTTTCGAGAAACGCATGAAGCAGGGGCGCCGGCCGTTTGAGCCAGTGCCGATCCTGTTCGAGCTGACCGAAGAGCAGATCGCCCGGATCGCGGTGAACCAGTTCCGACTGCCGGGTGTGGAAGTGGTGGCGCAGTTGGTGCGGCACTACCCGCAAGGGGCGCACTTCGCGCATTCGGTCGGCTACATGGGCCGGATCAACGAGAAAGAGCTGAAGACCCTCGATCCGGTCAACTACAGCGGCACCCACCATATCGGCAAGACCGGCATCGAGCGTTTTTACGAGCCGGAACTGCATGGCCAGGTGGGTTACGAGGAAGTCGAGACCAACGCCCGTGGACGCGTGCTGCGGGTGCTCAAGCGTACCGATCCGGTGCCCGGCAAGGACATCGTGCTGAGCCTGGACATCAAGTTGCAGGAAGCGGCGGAGATGGCCCTGGGCGGGCGTCGGGGTGCCGTGGTGGCGCTGGACCCGAGCACAGGCGAAGTGCTGGCGATGGTCAGTCAGCCGAGTTTTGACCCGAACCTGTTTGTCACCGGGATCAGCTTCAAGGCCTACGCCGAGCTGCGCGATTCCATTGATCGTCCGTTGTTCAACCGTGTGTTGCGCGGCCTGTATCCACCGGGTTCGACCATCAAGCCGGCGGTAGCCATTGCCGGCCTGGACTCGGGTGTGGTCACGGCGTCGAGCCGCGTGTTCGACCCCGGCTACTACATGCTGCCCAATTACGATCACAAATACCGTAACTGGAACCGTACCGGCGACGGCTATGTGGACCTGGACACGGCGATCATGCGGTCCAACGACACCTACTTCTATGACCTGGCCCACAAGCTGGGGATTGATCGGCTGTCGGAGTACATGGGCAAGTTCGGCCTCGGTCAGAAAGTCTCCCTGGACATGTTCGAAGAATCCCCAGGCCTGATGCCGTCCCGCGAGTGGAAGCGAGCAACCCGTCGACAGGCGTGGTTCCCAGGTGAAACGCTGATTCTGGGGATCGGCCAGGGCTATATGCAGGCCACGCCGCTGCAACTGGCCCAGGCCACCGCGCTGGTGGCCAACAAGGGTGTATGGAACCGTCCGCACCTGGCCAAGACCATCGAGGGCGAACGCCCGGTGGATGAAAACCCGATTCCCGACATTGTGCTGCGCGACCCGTCCGACTGGACCAAGGTCAACCACGGCATGCAGCAAGTGATGCACGGCGCCCGGGGTACCGCGCGTAAAGCGGCGGCCGGCGCGCAATACCGGATTGCCGGCAAGAGCGGTACGGCCCAGGTGGTCGCGATCAAGCAGGGTGAGAAGTACGACCGCTCCAAGGTTCAGGAGCGCCACCGTGACCACGCCTTGTTCGTCGGCTTTGCCCCGGCCGACAACCCGAAGATCGCCGTGGCGGTGATGGTCGAGAACGGTGAATCCGGTTCCGGCGTGGCAGCGCCCGTGGTGCGTCAAGTCATGGATGCCTGGCTGTTGACCGAAGACGGCAAGCTCAAGCCCGAATATGGCGGCACCCCATCCAGCGTGGAGGCTACGGCCCGTGAAGAGTAATTTTGACCGCATCCTCTCCAGCGAGGATGTGATGCGCCGTCGCGCCACCTTGCTGCAGCGCATGCACATTGATGGCCCGTTGCTGATCCTGCTGCTGACCCTCGCGGCCGGCAGCCTGTTTGTTTTGTATTCGGCCAGTGGCAAAAACTGGGACCTGCTGATCAAGCAGGCGTCTTCGTTTGGCCTGGGCCTGTTGTCGATGGTGGTGATCGCTCAGCTGGAGCCGCGCTTCATGGCGCGCTGGGTGCCGCTGGGGTACGTCGCAGGGGTGTTGCTGCTGGTGGTGGTGGATGTCATGGGGCATAACGCCATGGGTGCCACCCGCTGGATCAACATCCCGGGGGTGATTCGCTTCCAGCCGTCGGAATTCATGAAGATCCTGATGCCGGCGACCATCGCCTGGTACCTGTCAAAACGCACATTGCCGCCGCAGCTCAAGCACGTGGGCATCAGCCTGATATTGATCGGGGTGCCGTTTATCCTGATCGTGCGCCAGCCCGACCTCGGCACCTCGCTGCTGATCCTCGCGGGCGGCGCGTTCGTGCTGTTTATGGGTGGCCTGCGCTGGCGCTGGATCCTCAGCGTGCTGGCCGCCGCCGTGCCGGTGGCCGTGGCCATGTGGTTCTTTTTCATGCACGACTATCAGAAGCAGCGAATCCTCACGTTCCTCGATCCGGAGAGCGATCCGCTGGGCACCGGCTGGAACATCATCCAGTCCAAGGCCGCCATCGGTTCCGGCGGCGTATTCGGCAAGGGCTGGCTGCTGGGCACCCAGTCGCACCTGGACTTTTTGCCGGAAAGCCACACCGACTTTATTATCGCGGTGATGGGCGAGGAGTTCGGCCTGGTGGGCATCTGCGCACTGTTGCTGATTTACTTGCTGCTGATCGGTCGTGGCCTGGTGATTACTGCCCAGGCGCAAACGCTGTTCGGCAAATTGCTCGCCGGCAGCCTCACCATGACGTTTTTTGTTTACGTTTTCGTCAACATCGGTATGGTCAGTGGCCTGTTGCCGGTGGTTGGGGTGCCGTTGCCGTTCATTAGCTACGGCGGAACTTCGCTGGTGACATTGATGTCAGCGTTTGGGGTTTTGATGTCGATCCATACCCATCGTAAGTGGATCGCACAGGTTTGAATAAGGTGAAGATGTCAATGCAAGTAATGCGCGGCTGGGCTGCTCGGCACGTGTCCTGGATGGGCCTGTTGGGCCTGCTGGGGGCCGCTGTGCAGGAAGCGCAGGCCGGCGACTACGACGGCTCGCCCCAGGTCGCCGAATTTGTCGGTGAGATGACCCGTGACTATGGTTTCGCCGGTGAACAGCTGATGGGCGTGTTCCGCGAGGCCCAGCGCAAGCAGGCAATTCTCGACGCCATCTCCCGGCCCGCCGAACGCGTGAAGCAGTGGAAGGAATATCGCCCGATGTTCCTGACCGACGCCCGTGTGGCGCGTGGTGTGGACTTCTGGCGCCAGCACGAAGCCGTACTGGCCCGCGCCGAGCAGGAATACGGGGTTCCGGCCCAAGTGATCGTGGCCATTATCGGCATCGAAACCTTCTACGGCCGCAACACCGGCAGCTACCGGGTGATCGACGCCTTGTCGACCCTGGGCTTTGATTACCCGCCGCGCGCCGGAATTTTTCCGCAAAGAGCTGCGCGAGTTCCTGTTGTTGGCCCGTGAAGAGCAGGTCGACCCGTTGACCCTCAAGGGTTCCTACGCCGGGGCCATGGGCTTGCCGCAGTTCATGCCGAGCAGTTTTCGCGCCTACGCCGTGGATTTCGACGGTGACGGCCATATCAATATCTGGAGCAACCCCGATGACGCCATCGGCAGCGTCGCCAGCTACTTCAAGCGTCACGGTTGGGTAGCCGGCGAGCCGGTGGTGATTCGCGCCGATGTGACCGGTGACCGCGCCGACGAAGGCCTGACCCAGGGTATCGAGCCCGTCAAGACAGTGGGGGAGTTGCGGGCGCTGGGCTGGTCGAGTCAGAATGCGCCACGCGATGATATGCCGGTGACGGCGTTCCGCCTCGAAGGCGAAAATGGCCCGGAATATTGGATGGGCCTGAAGAATTTCTACGCAATCACGCGTTATAACCGCAGTGTGATGTACGCCATGGCCGTGCATCAGCTGTCAGACATGCTGGTCCAAGCACGGGGCGTCAAGTAATGCCGGTATCACCGATGTACAAACCCCTGAAGCTGGTGGCTTACGCCGCATTGTCGTTATTGGTGGTCAGTTGCTCCACCAGTCGTGCACCGGTGCAAAAGTCCGGTGGCACGGCCATCCGCTCTCAACCGGGGCTGGATATCAACCGCGCCCACAAAGACGGCGCGCCGTGGTGGGATGTGGATGTGTCGAAAATCCCGGATGCCACGCCGACCCTGCACACCGGTCCTTACAAGGCCAACCCTTATACCGTGCTGGGCAAAAACTACTTCCCGCTGCAAGACTCCAAGACCTACGTGCAATCGGGTACGGCGTCCTGGTACGGGACCAAGTTCCATGGCCAGAACACCGCCAACGGCGAAGTGTATGACCTGTACGGCATGAGCGCGGCGCACAAGACCCTGCCACTGCCCAGCTATGTACGCGTGACCAACCTGGACAACAACCGCTCGGTGATCCTGCGGGTCAATGACCGTGGGCCGTTCTATTCGGACCGGATCATCGACTTGTCCTACGCCGCCGCGAAGAAGCTTGGTTATGCCGAGATCGGCACGGCGCGGGTGAAGGTTGAAGGTATCGACCCTGCCCAGTATTGGGCCCAGCGTGGCAAGCCGGCGCCGTTGATGCTCAACGAACCGCAAACCCCGCAACCACAAGTTACCGCCTCGGCCGGCAAGATCGAGCAGTGGACACCGCCACCGGCGCAGCATGCCCCGGACACGGTCGTCATCCCCCATGCAGCGCCGGGAGCCTCTACCGTGGGCGGCCAGTACCTGCAAGTGGGCGCTTTCGCCAACCCTGACGCGGCAGAGCTGTTAAGGTCCAAGCTCAGCGGAATGGTCAGTGCGCCGGTGTTTATCAGCTCTATTGTGCGTAACCAGCAAACCTTGCACCGTGTGCGCATGGGGCCGATCGGCTCGCCGAGCGAAGTTGCACAAGTGCAGAACAGTGTGCGCATGGCCAACCTGGGGCAACCCAGCGTGGTCACCGCCGAATAAGCAGTACAAAGGATTGATGGCTCAGGCTCGCATGCGGGTTTGAGCCTTGGTTGTTGGCTCGTTGAACAATAAAAACCCAGGGGCAAGGGGTGGGCGTACAACCGAACACGCGACAGTCTGGCGACGGGCTGTCTGAATAGTTTTGCCCGCGAGGGCAAGTTTCCATAAGCAATTTCGAGAGACGGATGAACATCACCACCTTAGCCAAACGCACGTGCCTGCTTCTTTCGCTGATCATCACCCCGGCCGCCTGGGCGGTTGAAATGGTGCCAGCTTCCCCGCAACTGGCTGCCAAGGCCTGGGTCCTGATGGACGCCGCCAGCGGCAACGTGCTGGTGGAGAACAACGGTGACCAGCGCCTGCCCCCAGCCAGCCTGACCAAGCTGATGACTGCCTACATCGCGACCCTGGAAATCCGTCGCGGCCAGATCGGTGAAAACGATCCGGTGACCGTCAGCGAAAACGCCTGGCGCACCGGCGGTTCGCGGATGTTCATCAAGGTCGGTTCGCAGGTGACTGTCAGCGACCTGCTGCACGGCATCATCATCCAGTCCGGTAACGATGCCAGCGTGGCCTTGGCCGAGCACATCGCCGGCAGCGAAGACGCGTTCGCCGACATGATGAACAAAACCGTGGCCGACCTGGGCATGACCAACAGCCACTTCATGAACCCGACCGGCCTGCCGAATCCGGAGCACTACTCTTCGGCTCACGACATGGCCATCCTGGCCCGCGCGATCATTCGTGTCGACCCGGTGCACTACGCGATCTACTCCCAGAAAGAGTTCTTCTGGAACAACATCAAGCAACCTAACCGCAACCTGTTGCTGTGGCGTGACAAGACCGTCGATGGTCTGAAAACCGGTCACACCGACGAAGCCGGCTACTGCATGGTGTCGTCCGCTGTCCGTGACGGCCAGCGCCTGATTGCCGTGGTATTCGGTACCAACAGCGAGCAGGCCCGTGCGGCCGAGACGCAGAAGCTGCTGACCTATGGCTTCCGTTTCTTCGAAACCCAGACCTTCTACCAGAAAGGCACCGAGCTGGCTCAAGCCCCTGTGTGGAAAGGCGCGACCCATCAAGTCAAGGCCGGCCTGGCTGAAGACCTGACCTTGACCATGCCTAAAGGCCAGCTCAAGAAGCTGGTGGCCAGCATGACCATGAACCCGCAGCTGGTCGCACCGATCGCCAAGGGCGATGTCATCGGTAAGGTCGAAGTGAAGCTGGACGACAAGGTGGTGCACAGCGCCGACCTGATCGCTCTGGACGCCGTCGACGAAGGTGGTATCTTCCGACGCGTGTGGGATAGCATCCGTCTATTCTTCTACAGCTTGTTCAACTGATAGTGTGCACCTGCATGACCCCGCGCTGATCCGGCGCGGGGTTATGCCCGTCGCCACGGCTTACGCTTACGAGGCCGTTACGCCATGACCGATACCGAAGTAAAGGCGCCAAAGATCGAATTCCCAAACGTGGACTATCCCGTCAAGGTGATCAGCGATACGGGTGTGGGCAACAAAGACAAGATCATCGAGATCGTCAAGAAACACGCGACGATCAACCATGACCGTGTGGATGAGCGTCAAAGCACCAACGGCAAGTACACCACCATTCAGTTGCACATCGTTGCAACTGACCAGGACCAGCTCTACAACATCAACAGCGAACTGCGGGCCACCGGCTTCGTGCACATGGTGTTGTGATGTCACAGACCCTGGGCTTTCGCGAGCTCGGCCAAATGGCATATGAACCGGTGTGGCACGCCATGCAGCGGTTTACCAACGAGCGCGGCACCGAAGCCCCGGATGAAATCTGGCTGGTGGAACACCCGCCGGTTTTCACCCAGGGCCAGGCCGGCAAGGCCGAGCATTTGTTGCTGCCGGGAGAAATCCCGGTGGTGCAGGTCGACCGCGGCGGGCAGGTGACTTACCATGGCCCAGGCCAATTGGTGGCTTATCTGTTGCTGGACGTGCGCAGGCTGGGTTTTGGCGTACGTGAGCTGGTCAGTCGCATGGAGTCATGCCTGATCGAGTTGCTGGCCAGCTACGGTGTGACCGCAGCGGCCAAGCCGGATGCTCCGGGGGTTTACGTAGAGGGCGCGAAAATCGCCTCCCTGGGCCTGCGGATTCGCCACGGCTGTTCCTTTCACGGCCTGGCCTTGAACGTGGACATGGACCTGGCGCCGTTTCGACGGATCAATCCCTGCGGTTACGCCGGTTTGGCGATGACCCAGTTGAGCGATCACGCAACACCACTAGAATTTGCCGAGGTAAGTGCCCGGCTGCGCGCGCAGCTCGTCAAACACCTCGACTATGCTGAGCAGACGACCCTAACGGGCGGAATCGACTGATTATGACTACTGATGCAGTGCAAACCATGATCCCGACGCTGGATGTTACCGAGCGTCCGGCCCCGCGTGCCAAGGTAGAAGCCGGCGTCAAGCTGCGCGGCGCCGAGAAGGTTGCACGCATCCCGGTGAAGATCATTCCGACCACCGAACTGCCGAAAAAGCCTGACTGGATTCGCGTGCGTATCCCGGTTTCGCCGGAAGTCGACCGCATCAAGGCCCTGCTGCGCAAACACAAGCTGCACAGCGTCTGCGAAGAGGCGTCTTGCCCGAACCTGGGCGAGTGCTTCTCCGGTGGCACCGCGACCTTCATGATCATGGGTGACATCTGCACCCGTCGTTGCCCGTTCTGCGACGTTGGCCACGGCCGGCCGAAGCCGCTGGACGTCAACGAGCCGGAAAGCCTGGCCATCGCCATCGCCGACCTGAAACTCAAGTACGTCGTGATCACCTCGGTAGACCGTGACGACCTGCGCGACGGCGGTGCCCAGCACTTTGCCGACTGCATCCGCGAGATCCGCAAGCTGTCGCCGAACGTGATGCTCGAAACCCTGGTGCCGGACTACCGTGGCCGTATGGACGTGGCGCTGGAAATCACCGCCGCCGAGCCGCCGGATGTGTTCAACCACAACCTGGAAACCGTACCGCGTCTGTACAAGGCTGCGCGTCCGGGTTCGGACTACCAGTGGTCGCTGACCCTGCTGCAGAAATTCAAGCAGATGATGCCGCACATTCCGACCAAATCCGGCCTGATGCTGGGCTTGGGCGAAACCGACGAAGAAGTGATCGAAGTCATGAAGCGCATGCGCGAACACGACATCGACATGCTGACCCTCGGCCAGTACCTGCAGCCGTCCCGCAGCCACTTGCCAGTACAGCGCTTCGTGCACCCGGACGTGTTCGCCTGGTTTGCCGAAGAAGGCTACAAGATGGGCTTCAAGAACGTCGCTTCCGGCCCGCTGGTACGTTCCTCGTACCACGCCGACGAGCAGGCGAAACTGGTCAAGGCCAGCCTGGTGTCCTGATACGCGGAACGCCGGACACTGCAGGACCCTTGTGGGAGCAGCGGGCTTGGATGGGAGCGGGCTTGCTCGCGAATGCGTTGGATCAGTTGACCTATTCGGTGACTGACTGACCGCTTTCGCGAGCAAGCCCGCTCCCACCCAAGCCCGCTCCCACATTTGCTACTGACTCTTCCTCTTCTGTTTGCAACCATTGCTGTTTAGAGTGCCTTGGGCAATCCACACGAGGAGAACCATGGATGACGACTCAACTGACCACTTGTGCGGTGCCTGCGCTGCGCGCCGAAGGCGTGATCGGGCTGATTGCCCCTGCCGGGCCGGCCGAGCTGGATATCGACAAGGCCACGCAATGGATGCGCGCCCGGGGCTACACACTGCGGATCTTTCCGGGCGTGAGCCAGCGTGATGGCTATCTCGCCGGCAGTGATGACGTACGCCTTAATGACCTGCACGCGGCGTTTGCCGACTCGACCATCGACGCGATTTTCTGCCTGCGCGGCGGCTACGGCACCCCACGCCTGCTGGACCGCCTGGACTTTGACCTGCTGCGGGCCAACCCCAAGCCATTCGTAGGCTACAGCGACATCACCGCCTTACACCTGGCGATCAACCGCTACGCCGGTTTCGTCACCTTCCATGGGCCGATGTACAACGCTGACCTGTTAGGCGAAAAGCAACAACCTACCGAGTCGTCGCTGTTCAGTATGCTGCGGGGGCAAGTGAAAGCCGGTAGCCAGCTGACTCACCCGGTGGCCTACCCGCTGACCACCGTCGAGCCAGGCATCGCCTGTGGGCGTCTGCTGGGCGGCAATCTATCAATGATCGCAGCGGTGATGGGCACGGCGTATGAGATGGACGCCGAGGGCATCATTCTGTTTATCGAAGATGTTAACGAGCCGTTGTACCGCATTGATCGGTTGCTCACCCATTTGCGCCTGGCCGGCAAGCTGGCTCAGGTGGCGGGTGTGGTGGTGGGGGATGTGGCTGGGGTTGATAGCCTTGCGCTTGAGCGCTTGCTGAAGCAGACCTTCGAGCCGTTGTGCATTCCTGTGCTGTCCGGCTGGCGCAGTGGGCACTGCAATCCGAACCTGACCTTGCCGATAGGCGCGAGGGTGCGGTTGGATGCGGGGGAGAGGCGGTTGGTGTTGGAGCAGGATGTGGTGTTTAAGGTTTAAGATTTCTGTTGCTTCTTAAGGCCTCATCGCAGGCAAGCCAGCTCCCACATTGACCGCGTACATCATGAACGACGCGGTCAAAGGTGGGAGCTGGCTTGCCTGCGATGGCGGTAGTCGCCATACGCCGATCTATCGGCTTTGCAGTGACTCCAGCAACTTCACCGTCGGATACCCGTCCGCCGGCCAGCCCAGGGATTGCTGTGCCGCACGAATCGCCTTGCGGGTATTGGCGCCAATGATCCCGTCCGGGTTGCCCGCATCGTAACCATGGGCACTGAGCACCGTCTGCAAATCAATCCGCTGTGAGCGGGTCAACGGCAGCTCATCTTTCGGCCAGCTCCCACGAATCAAGCCACCCCCGCCGAACCGTTCCGACAGCAAACCGACCGCCAACGCATAGGACGACGAGTTGTTGTACTTGAGGATCGCGCGGAAGTTATCCAGCACCAGGAACGCCGGGCCACGATAGCCGGCGGGCAGCAGCAGGGCCGCGGAAAGCTGGTCCACGTTGGCCGGCACACTGGCGCCAGGCGGCACCTGGATTCCCAGTTTCAACCATTCGCCTACAGTTTTACGCACGCTGCCATCGGCCAGGGCGTAATCGAAGTTCAACGGCAGTTGCTGCACCTCAAAACCCCACGGCTGGCCTTTCTGCCAACCGGAGCTTTGCAGGTAGTGCGCGGTGGAGGCGAGGGCGTCGGCCGGGCTGTTCCAGATATCCCGGCGACCGTCACCGTCGAAGTCCACGGCGTGGGTGTTGTAGGTGGTCGGAATGAACTGGGTCTGGCCCATGGCCCCGGCCCAGGAGCCTTTCATCTGGTCAGCAGAGATATCGCCGTGCTGGATGATTTGCAGTGCTGCCAGCAATTGGGCCTGGGCGAATGCCGGGCGACGGCCTTCATATGCCAGGGTCGCCAAGGAGCGAATCACCGAGTTGTTGCCCTGGAACTGGCCGAAGTTACTTTCCATGCCCCACACCGAGACCAGTGCCTGGCGGTCGACGCCATAACGGTCCTCTATGCGTTGCAGAGTGTCAGCGTATTTCACCAGCAGCGACTGGCCATTGCGCACGCGCAGCGGCGACAGGGCGCCATCGAGGTATTCCCACACCGGGCGCGAGAACTCCGGCTGGCTGCGGTCGGCACGGATCACCGCCATATCGGGGACGACATTGGCAAAGGCTGTGTCGAAAACCTGGGGCGTGATACCGGCCTTCAGGGCTTCCACGCGAAAGCCGGCCTGCCATTCGGCAAACGTCTGGGTCGGCTGGATATCAAGGTTGTCCACCGCCAGTGGCGCAACGACGGCAGGCGCAGCTACCGGTGCAGTCTGGAGCGGGGGCAGGGGTTGAGCATCGGCGGCGGTGGGTTTTTCCGCGCAGGCGACTAACAGAATGAGGCTGGAGGCAGCGATCAGTTGGCGAAGGTGCCAACGACGGGAAAGACTAGAGGGCATGCACAGGTCCAGGGAGTACGAATCAGGTACAGACCTTATCATGCCAGAGGGGCGCTTGCCTTCAGGCAGCCAGAAAGTAAGAAGCCTCCCAGCTATTAGACTGGAAGGCTTCGCGGCGGTAGCTGCCTTTGCCTTTGCCGGCTCGTTCCTGGCGACTGCGGAACAACGGCTGGGCGATGATGGATTTGGCCTTGTTGGGGCCATGCTTGGATGGCTTTTTGCTCATGATAGGTACTCTTTGGCGGGTTGGTGATGCGGTGCGAATCATCGGCCGAAGTTTGGATTCTGTCCAGCCCGGCGAGACGTAGGACTATTCAGCAGGCAGCGCCAAGCGCTGTCCTGACATCAAAAGTGACAAACGACTCAAGCTCATCCAGGGCGATCCCGCCGCCTGGCCCTTGATCTGCGCGTCAATGCGCTGGGCTTCCAGCAGCAATTGCGCCCAGCGTTGCGCCGAGTGCCGTTGCAGGGCTTTGCTGATCAGCGGTTTGCGTTTGTCCCATACCGGTGGCCGTGCTTGGCTGAAGGCCTTGTCCAGCGGGATGCCTTGGCTGTATTGCAGGGCAATATTGGCCAGCAGGCGTAATTCCCGGGCCAGGGCCCAGAGAATCACCGGTGGCTCGACGCCTTCGCCGCGCAGCCCTTCGAGCATGCGCAGGGCGTGGGCGGGTTCGCCGTTGAGGATCGCATCCACCAGACCAAACACGTCAAAGCGCGCGCTGTCAGCCACGGCGCCTTGTACGGTTTCGACAGTGATCTGGCCGCCTTCTGCCATCAGCTTGAGCTTTTCGATTTCCTGGGCGGCGGCCAGCAGGTTGCCTTCCACTCGCGCCGCGATCAGCTCTACGGCGTCCTGGCTGGCACTCAGCCCGGATTGCGACAGGCGCTGACGGATCCACTGCGGCAGCTGAGTGCTGTCCACTGGCCAGATCTGTATGAATTGGGTCTGGCCGCCTTCCACCAGCGCCTTGCCCCACTTGGTTTTCTGCGCGCTGCCATCCAGCTTGGGCAGGCTGATCAGCAGCAACGTGTCTTCGGCAGGGCGTGCGCAGTATTCCATCAATGCCGCCGCGCCTTTGTCGCCGGGCTTGCCCGAAGGCAGGCGCAGTTCCAGCAGGCGTTTCTCGGCAAACAGCGACATGCTCGCCCCGGCTTGCAGCAGCGTCCCCCAGTCGAAACTGGCATCGGCGCTGAACACCTGGCGTTCATCGAAGCCCTGTTGACGGGCGGCCGTGCGGATCGCGTCCGCAGCTTCCTGGCAGAGCAAAGGGTCATCACCGCTGACGATGTAGACGGGCGCGAGGCTGCCTTGCAGGTGCTTGGCGAGTTGGGCGGGGGCAAGTTTCATAGGCAGGGCGAACGGGGCGCCAGGGGCGCCCCGTCTGGCTTACTCAGCTGGGACTTCGACAGGCGATTGTTTCGGCTGGCTGTTTTCATACTCTTGCGCCGCTTTCAGCGCATCGGCATCTGCCTTGGCCTTGTTATCTGCCGTTTGCTGCAGTTGATCCAGTTTTTCCGGGGTGATCAGCTGCAGGCGCAGAAGCATGCGCTGTACGAGCTCACGACGCATTTCCTTGCGCACCTGGATGGTTTCGGAGTCCGAGCCCACCAGGTTGTTGCCGTCGTGGCTCACGACTTTCTGTACCTGGATTTTGTCGCCCATCAACGGCAGGTGGTCGTGGCCCTGGATTTCGAAGAAGAGCGTGGTGCTCAGCTCGATGTCCGAAGCACGCCCGGCACTGGCATAGCTGAGGTTGCGCTGCTCTTCTTTCTCATCCAGCAGGTTCAGTTTGTAAGCCGCGCCTGAATAGACTTTGACACCACTGTTTTCCAGGACCTGGCGCAGCTGTTGAACGGTCTCGCCGTAGGAGTTACGGGCGGTGACGTCCAGTTCCTTGATCGCCAGTTCGGTGTGGCCGGTGCCGCGCAGCTGGAAGCCGCAAGCGCTCAGTAGCACGGCAAGGCCCATAACCAGCAGATTGCGTTTGATCATTTTGATGCTCCCCTTGAAACCATGTGGGCCTTATCGAGGCCCTGGAGGTTTTGTTCGGCGCCAAGGTAATGCCCTGGCGCCCGATCCGATTAGCTAGCGACGATATTGACCAGTTTGCCGGGCACCACGATCACTTTGCGGATCGTCAGGCCTTCGGTGAAGCGCAGCACGTTCTCATTGGCACGGGCGGCGGCTTCGACTTCTTCACGGCTGGCGCTGGCTGGCATGTCGATCTGGCCACGCAGCTTGCCGTTGACCTGAATCACCAGTTGCAGCGTGTCCTGTACCAGGGCGCTGTCATCCTGTACCGGCCAGCCGGCATCGATGACTGCGCCGCTGTGGCCCAAACGGCTCCACAGGTCGTGGCAGATGTGTGGCGTGATCGGTGCCAGCAGCAGGGTGACCGTTTCCAGGCCTTCCTGTACCAGCGCGCGGTCCTGTTCGGTGACCTGCGGTGCTTTTTCCAGCACGTTCATCAGCGTCATCACCTGGGCGATGGCGGTGTTGAATTTGTGGTGCTGGCCCACATCCTGGCTGGCGTGCTTGATAGCCAGGTGGGTGCTACGGCGAATGGCTTTTTGCTCATCGCTCAAGGCTGCAACGTCCAGTTTGCCCGGCAAGCCCTGGCTGACATGGGCGTGCGCCAGGCGCCAGACGCGCTTGAGGAAACGGTGCGAACCCTCTACGCCGGAGTCGGACCATTCCGCGCTCATGTCGGGCGGCGAGGCGAACATCATGAACAGGCGGCAGGTATCTGCGCCGAACTGGTCGATCATCGACTGTGGGTCGACGCCGTTGTTCTTCGACTTGGCCATCTTCTCGGTGCCGCCGATTTCCACCGGCAGGCCGTCGGAGATCAACTTGGCACTGATCACTTTGGCCTTGCTGTCACGCACCAACTCGACGTCCGCCGGGTTGAACCAGGTGTAGGCACCATTGGCTTCGCGACGGTAGTAAGTCTCGGCAATCACCATACCTTGGGTCAGCAGGTTCTTGAACGGCTCGTCGGAGCTCACCAGGCCTTCGTCACGCATCAGCTTGTGGAAGAAGCGCGCGTACAGCAGGTGAAGGATGGCGTGTTCGATGCCGCCGATGTACTGGTCTACCGGCAACCAATGGTCGGCCGCGGATTTTTCCACCAGGCCGCCTTCATAGTGCGGCGAGGCGTAGCGGGCGTAGTACCACGAGGACTCCACGAAGGTGTCCATGGTGTCGGTTTCACGCTTGGCCGGGGCGCCGCAGTTCGGGCAGGTGCACTCGTAGAATTCTGGCATGCGCGCCAAGGGCGAACCGGCGCCGTCCGGCACTACATCTTCCGGTAACACGACGGGCAGTTGGTCTTCCGGCACCGGCACGTCACCGCAGGTTTCGCAGTGGATGATCGGGATCGGGCAGCCCCAGTAGCGCTGGCGGCTGATGCCCCAGTCACGCAGGCGGAACTGGGTGCGCGAGGCACCGAGGTTTTTCTTGATCAGCGCGACTTCGATAGCGTCGAAGGCGCCTTCGAAATCCAGGCCGTCGAACTCGCCGGAGTTGATCAGGGTGCCATGCTCGCCGTAGGCGTCTTGCCACGGGGCCGGGTTGGTGTCACCGGAGCTGGTGCGCACCACGGACTTGATGGGCAGGCTGTACTTGGTGGCGAATTCGAAATCGCGTTCGTCGTGGGCTGGCACGGCCATTACCGCGCCATCGCCGTAGTGCATCAACACGTAGTTGGCGACCCACACCGGCAGCTTCTCGCCGGTCAACGGGTGCTCGACGAACAGCCCGGTCGGCAAGCCTTTTTTCTCTTGAGTGGCGACGTCGGCTTCGGCCACGCTGCCGCCTTTGCATTCGGCGATGAACGCCTGTAGCTCAGGGTTGTTCTGTGCGGCCTGGGTGGCCAGCGGGTGCTCAGCGGCCACGGCGACGTAGGTCGCGCCCATCAGGGTGTCCGGACGGGTGGTGAAGACTTTCAGTACGCCTTCGGCGCCGATGGAGTCGACGTTGTACGGGAACTGCACTTCCATGCCCTTGGACTTGCCGATCCAGTTGCGTTGCATGGTCTTGACCTGCTCGGGCCAGCCCGGCAAATCGTCGAGGCTCGACAAGAGTTCATCCGCATAGGCGGTGATCTTGAAGTAGTACATCGGGATTTCGCGTTTTTCGATCAGCGCGCCCGAACGCCAGCCGCGGCCGTCGATCACTTGTTCGTTGGCCAGCACGGTCTGGTCCACCGGGTCCCAGTTCACCGTGCCGCTCTTCTTGTAGATCACGCCTTTTTCGAACAGGCGAGTGAACAGCCATTGTTCCCAGCGGTAGTAGTCGGGCTTGCAGGTGGTCACCTCGCGGGACCAGTCCACCGCCAGGCCCAGGCTGCGCAGTTGGGTCTTCATGTAGGCGATGTTTTCGTAGGTCCACTTGGCGGGCGCTACGTTGTTCTTCATCGCGGCGTTTTCCGCCGGCATGCCGAAGGCGTCCCAACCCATGGGTTGCAGGACGTTCTTGCCCAGCATGCGCTGGTAGCGGGAAATGACGTCGCCGATGGTGTAGTTGCGCACATGCCCCATGTGTAGCTTGCCGCTGGGGTAAGGGAACATCGATAGGCAATAGAAAGTCTCCTTGCCTGGCTGTTCACTGACTTCAAAGGACTTTTGCTCATCCCAGAACGACTGGGCGGCATTTTCTATTTCACGGGGCTGATATTGTTCGTGCATGGCTACTTTTGAACTGAATAGGGGTGGCCTAATCCTCTTCGGTGCAACGTTCAGGTTGATCGACACCAAAAAGCGGCGCGTCCGTGCCCAAACCCTGCGGGAAGTGGAGTTACAGGAAGCGCCGTAGCATACATGACCCCACTCTATCGAGGGAAACCCTGATTGCGCGGCCGAGGCCGTTGGTCGCGGCGTCAGGCAGGCGGGGCCAGCAGGACTACGCTGTTTATTGGGGAGTGAGTCTTATCTTCAATGAGGTGAGGGATGGTTGATTTGCAGAGAACTTTAACGAAACCGCAGGTGTACGAAGGACTGATCGACCGTTTGGGTCGAGCACTGGATGCAGCAAAAACCGCAGGCCGATTGTGTGATGAGCGGCCTCTGGAGTTGGAACTGCGTGGCTTGAGCCAGGCAGAGCTGGACGTGATCAAGGTGTATCTGGAGTTAAATGAGCATCGCGCGCCCCATGGCATGGCCTCCCCGCCAGCCCAGGAGGTTTCGCGCTCGGCCAAGGTGGTATGGCTCAAGGATCTGTCGGCCGGTCGCGGCCCGGAAAAACTCCGGTCCGTGCGTTTCAAGTGAAGTACCGCGTTAGTGATCTGTAGCCTTCTCAACGTTTGTTCTTGTAAAGATTGTCGCTAAACCTCGTTACACCTTAGGCTTCGGGCATCTTTGGAGATGCCCGATGCCTATTCGTTATTTCATTAAACAATTGTTGTTGCCGCCCGGCATTCTGTTGCTGTTGCTGGCGCTTGCCTGGTGGTTTCGTCGCAGCCGGCCGCGACTGGCGGCGGTGGGCTTTGCCCTGGGGTTCGGCGGGATGTGGTTGATGAGCCTGCCGGTGGTGGTGCAGTGGGGGGCCAAGGCCCTGGAGACCGAGCCGCCTTTGGCGCGTGACGAATGGGCAACCCTGGCGCAGCGGGCTGATGCCATTGTGGTATTGGGGTCCGGGCGTGAACGCGGGGATCCGGCGTGGGGCTCCGATCAGCCGACGGGTATCGGTCTTGAGCGCCAGCGCTATGCGGCCCGCTTGGCCAAGGCTTCGGGTTTGCCGGTGCTGACCAGCGGTGGCTTGCACTACGGCACGCCACCAAGCGAGGCGGAGGTGATGGCGGTGTCGATGCAGGATGACTTTGGCGTGAGCGTACGCTGGAAGGAAGAACGCAGCCGTACCACTTGGGAAAACGCGCAAATGAGTGCAGAGATTCTGCTGCCCCAGGGGATCAAACGTGTGGTCGTCGTAACCCAGGCCTGGCACATGCCGCGTTCGCGCTGGAGCTTCGAAAAGGCCGGGTTTACGGTGGTTCCGGCGCCGGTGGGATTCCTGGGCCTGGACAACGCCCGGCCACTGGGTGGCTGGATGCCGGAATTCAAGTCAATCTGGCAGAGCGGGCAGTTGCTGAATGAAGCAGTGGGGCAGGTGGGCTACCGGATGTTTTACAGGTAATACCGCCGGTCAAATGTGGGAGCGGGCTTCTGTGGGAGCCGGGCTTGCCCGCGATGCAGGCACCTCGGTGTGTCAGTTACACCGAGGTGATGCTATCGCAGGCAAGCCAGCTCCCACATTTATTCGAGTATTTCTATTAAACCGTTTTCGACATCCGGCCCGCCAACAGCGCCCAGCCAAACAGGCCAAGGCACAGGATGATCAACGGCCACGAGCGCCATTCCAGATACGGCGTGAGGTTGTGCATCGGCACCACTTCACCGTAGAGAATCCCGCGTTCAAACTGCGGGATCTGCACGGTAATCTGCCCGTACGGGTTGATCAGGCCGGTCACGCCATTGTTGGTGGCGCGAATCATCCAGCGACCGGCTTCCAGGGCGCGCATCTGGGCCATCTGCAAATGCTGCAGCGGGCCGATGGAGCGGCCGAACCAGGTGTCGTTGCTGATGGTCAGCAACAAATCGCTACGGGCCGACAGGCCGGCGGCGAACTCCGGGTACACCACTTCATAGCAAATGAAAGGCGCAATCTGATAGCCCTTGGCTTGCAGCAAAGCCTGGTCGGACGGCCCGCGGGCGAAGTCCGACATCGGCAGGTCAAAGAATGCGATCAAGCCGCGCAACATGTCCTGCAGCGGCACGTACTCGCCAAACGGCACCAGCTTTTGCTTCAGGTAGGTGCCGTCGCCTTCGCCCACCACCGTGATGCCATTGAAGAAGCGCTTCTGGTGGTGCACTTCCTGGCGAATCGGCACGCCGGTGATCAGTGCGGTGTGCCGGTCGGCAGCGAACTTGCCCATCATGCCCAGGTAACCCTCGACGGATTCCTTGAGCACCGGCACAGCGGTTTCCGGCCATACCAGCAGGTCGACGGGCTTGGAGCTGAAGCTCATGTCGCGGTACAGCGCGAGCTGCGCATTCAACTGCTCGGGGTCCCACTTCATGCTTTGTTCGACGTTACCCTGGACGGCCGCCACGGTCAGCGGCGCGCCAGAGGGGCTGGTCCAGGCGTGATGCTTGAGTGCCAGGCCGATGACCCACGGCGCCACCAACAGCAGCAAGCCGGCACCGATGAACAGGTTGCGCTTACCCGCCAGCAGGCGCGGCAGGTTGCAGATCAGAGCGGCGGTCAGCGCCAGGGCAAAGGAAATCAGCCACATGCCACCCAGCGGCGCAAGGCCGGTGAGGGGGCCGTCGAGCTGGCTGTAACCGGAGTAGAGCCAAGGAAAACCGGTGAGGAACCAGCCGCGAAACGCTTCCTGGCCAACCCACAGCGCCGCGAAGGCCAGGGCGTCCGCCAGTGGTGCTTCGTTGCGACGCAGCCAGCGCGCCCACAGCCAGGCGGGCAGGGCAAAGAACCAGGCAATGGCCGCCGTAAACGCCAGCATCAGCATGCCAGCCAGCAGCACCGAAGCGCCGCCGAAGTGGTGAATGCTGTAGTAGATCCAGCTGGTACCGGCGCCAAACAGGCCGAAGCCGAAACACCAGCCACGCCACAAGGCCTGGCGCGGTGTCAGTTCACGCAATCCCGCATAAAAGAACCCGGCCGCCACCAGCGCAAACGGCCAGAGATCGAACGGCGCCAGCGCCAGGGTGGTGATGGCGCCGGCCACCACGGCCAGCAGGTTACCGGGCCAGCCGGGTGCAATCATACGGCGCATGTCAGTCCTTAGCGGGCAATAGGTGTCAGGCGAATCAGATGGATCCTGCGGCTATCAGCATTCAGGATGCGGAAGCGGTAAGCACCGATCTCGGTGGTCTCGTTACGTTTTGGCAGATGCCCGAACGCACTCATCACCAGGCCGCCAACGGTATCGAACTCATCGTCGGAGAATTCGCTGTCGAAGAACTCGTTGAAGTTCTCGATCGGCGTCAGGGCCTTGACCAGGAAATCACCGCTGGGCAGCGGCTTGATGTAGCTGTCTTCTTCCACATCGTGTTCGTCTTCGATGTCGCCGACGATCTGTTCCAGCACGTCTTCGATGGTCACGAGGCCGGCCACACCGCCGTATTCGTCGATCACGATGGCCATGTGATTGTGGTTCGCACGAAATTCGCGCAGCAGCACATTCAGGCGCTTGGATTCGGGGACGAAGGTGGCAGGACGCAGCAGGTCCTTGATGTTGAAGCTGTCGCCGTTCTCCTTGAGGATCAGCGGCAGCAGGTCCTTGGCCAACAGGACACCCATGACGTCGTCATGGCTTTCGCCGATCACCGGGTAGCGCGAGTGCGCCGAATCGATAACGGCCGGGAGGAATTCCCGTGGGGTCTGGGTCGCCTTGATGCTGACCATCTGCGAGCGCGGAACCATGATGTCCCGCACTTGCAAGTCAGCGACCTGGATGGCGCCTTCGACGATGGCCAGCGCTTCGCTGTCCAGCAACTTGTTCTGATGTGCCTCGCGCAGCAGCTCCAGCAGCTCCTGGCGGTTTTTCGGCTCGTGGGCAAAGGCCTGGGTGAGTTTCCCCAGCCATGACTTTTGCCCGTTGCTCGATCGGTCTTCGCTCATAGCGATTACTCTAAATCCTTTGTTGTGTCAGTTAGGTGTAGTTTCTATTTCGTCATCTGCATATGGGTCGCGATGACCCAGTTCTGCAAGCAACGTTCGTTCCAGCGCTTCCATTTCTTCGGCTTCGTCATCGTCTATATGGTCGTAACCCAAGAGATGCAAGCAGCCGTGGATGACTAGATGGGCCCAGTGGGCCTCAAGTTCCTTGCCCTGTTCCTTCGCTTCACGCTCGACCACTTCGACGCAGATCACCAGGTCGCCCAGCAATGGGATATCCAGCAACTCGTCGGGGACGTCAGCGGGAAAGGACAGCACGTTGGTCGCGTAGTCTTTTTGTCGCCAGGTGTGATTCAGTTCACGGCCTTCGGGCTCGTCCACCAGGCGAATGGTCAGTTCCGAGTCGGCGGTGCGCTGGCGCAGGGCCAGGGCGCACCATTGGCGGAACTGTTCTTCGCTGGGGGCGGGCGCTTCGGTGGCCAGCTGCAGGTCAAGCTCAAGCATCGTGGCGAGTGTCCTTGGCCGGTTGGTCATCGCGGTGTTCGAAGCGCTCGTAGGCTTCGACAATGCGCTGCACCAGCGGGTGACGGACCACGTCTTTGGGCATGAAGTGGGTGAAGCTGATCCCCGGCACGTCCTTGAGCACGTCGATCACCTGGGCCAGGCCCGACTTGGTGCCTTTGGGCAGGTCGACCTGGGTGACGTCGCCGGTGATCACGGCCGTTGAGCCGAAGCCGATCCGGGTCAGGAACATTTTCATCTGCTCGACGGTGGTGTTCTGGCTTTCGTCGAGGATGATGAAGCTGTTGTTCAGCGTCCGACCGCGCATGTAGGCCAGCGGGGCGATCTCGATCACCTGGCGCTCGATCAGCTTGGCCACGTATTCGAAGCCGAGCATCTCGTAGAGCGCGTCGTAGAGCGGGCGCAGGTACGGGTCGATCTTCTGGGCCAGGTCGCCGGGCAAAAAGCCCAGTTTCTCGCCGGCTTCCACCGCCGGGCGCACCAGCAGGATGCGTCGCACCTGCTCACGCTCGAGGGCGTCGACCGCACAGGCCACGGCCAGGTAGGTCTTGCCGGTACCGGCCGGGCCGATGCCGAAGTTGATGTCGTTACCCAGGATCTCTTTGACGTAGCGCTGCTGATTCAAGCCGCGAGGGCGAATCATGCCTTTCTTGGTGCGCAACGCGACGCTGGCTTCGGCTACCGGGTTATTCGCCAGGTCTTCCACGGCGGATTCCTGCAGGTACAGGTGCACCGTTTCCGGCGACAGCTCGCTACCTTTGGTTTCCCGGTAGAGGCGGCGCAGAAGGTTTTCTGCCGAGGTGGTGTGTTGGGGTTCACCAATAAGCTCGAATTGATTGCCGCGGTTGCGGATCTCGATGCTCAGGCGTTGTTCGATCAGGCGCAGGTGCTCGTCGAACTGTCCGCACAGATTGGCGAAACGGCGAGCCTCAAAGGGCTCGAGGAGGAAACGATGTGGTTCTATGGGTGCGTTCAAGGTCGTTTTTAGCCGCCCTGGGGCAATTAAGATGAAATCAAGGATAACGCCAGTGGCGCGGGTACGAAAGCACTTATATAGCCCGGGCCCGCTCTCAAGAACAACGGGGATCCACTGTGGGAGCTGGCTTGCCTGCGATGGGGCCGGCACGGCCGAAATATATGCTGCCTGTTATATCGCAATCGCAGGCAAGCCAGCTCCCACATTTGATCTTCATTTGGCTTGAGAACCGGGATCTTAGTTAATCAGCGAGCCGCGCAGCGAGTGCGGTTGTGCCGCGTCAATGTGCACGTCGGCGAACTGCCCGATCAGTGTCGGATTATCGCAGCGGAAGTTGACGATCCGGTTGTTCTCGGTCCGGCCCTGCAATTCGCCAGGGTCTTTTTTCGAGTAGTCGGTCACCAGGATGCGCTGGGTCGAGCCCACCATCTGTCGGCTGATCTCGAAGCCTTGTTGGTTGAGGCGATGTTGCAGGGCGTTCAAGCGCTCTTTCTTCAACGCTTCCGGGGTCTCGTCCGCCAGATCCGCCGCAGGGGTGCCCGGGCGCTGGCTGTAGACGAAGGAGTAGGAGAAGTCGAAACCAACGTCTTCGATCAGCTTCATGGTCTGCTGGAAATCTTTCTCGGTCTCGCCCGGGAAGCCGACGATAAAGTCCGAGCTGATGCAGATCCCCGGCACCGCCGCACGCAATTTGCGCAATTTGGATTTGTATTCCAGGGCGGTGTGGTTGCGCTTCATCGCCGAGAGGATGCGGTCCGAGCCCGATTGCACCGGCAAGTGCAGGTGTTTGACCAGTTCCGGCACTTCGGCGTGGGCCTGGATCAGGCTGTCGGAGAATTCCAGCGGGTGCGAGGTGGTGTAGCGAATCCGCTCGATCCCATCGACGGCGGCGACTACGCGGATCAACTCCGCGAGGTCCGCCAGGCGCCCGTCATGGGTCTGGCCGCGATAGCCGTTGACGTTCTGCCCCAGCAGGGTCACTTCACGCACGCCGTTCTCGGCCAGGTGAATGATCTCTGCCAGTACGTCGTCGAACGGGCGGCTGACTTCTTCACCGCGGGTGTAGGGCACCACGCAGAAGGTGCAGTACTTGCTGCAGCCTTCCATCACCGACACATAAGCGCTCGGGCCGTCGATACGCGGCTCGGGCAAATGGTCGAATTTTTCGATTTCCGGGAACGAGACGTCGACTTGCGGCAGCTTGGTGATGCGCGCGGCGTCGATCATTTCCGGCAGGCGGTGCAGGGTTTGCGGGCCGAACACCACGTCGACGTACGGTGCGCGGTCGCGAATGGCGGCGCCTTCCTGGCTGGCCACGCAACCGCCGACGGCGATCACCATGTCCGGGTTGGCCAGTTTCAGTTCGCGCCAGCGGCCCAACTGCGAGTAGACCCGGTCCTGGGCTCGCTCGCGGATCGAGCAGGTATTGAGCAGGATCACGTCGGCGTCTTCAGCGCGGGCGGTGACTTCCAGGGCCTGATGTTCACCCAGCAGATCGACCATGCGCGAGCTGTCGTACTCGTTCATCTGGCAACCGTGGGTTTCGATGTAAAGCTTCTTGGCCATGGGGATCGTCAACTGGTGGTAAAGAACCGCGCATTATAGGGGGCATGCCGATAGGTTCCTAGCACTGTGCATCGGACGCCATGCTATAGTTCGCGCCCTCTTTTATATCCCCCGATGTGTTACCCGCCCACCATGACCAAACGTGAAGCTCCAATCTACAAGGTGATTTTCCTTAACCAGGGCCAGGTGTTCGAAATGTACGCCAAGCAGATCTATCAAAGTGATCTGTGGGGCTTCCTGGAAGTGGAAGAGTTCGTCTTTGGCGAGCGCACACAGTTGGTCGTCGACCCGGGCGAGGAAAAACTCAAGGCTCAGTTCGAGGGCGTGGTGCGCAGTTTTGTGCCGATGCATTCGATCGTGCGTATCGATGAAGTCGAGCGCCTGGGCACGCCGAAAATCAGCGAAGCCCGTGGCATGAGCAATGTCATGCCGTTTCCGATGCCGATGCCTGAGAAGTAAGGCTTAAGACCGCGTCGACCCCTTCGCGAGCAAGCCCGCTCCCACATTCGACCGAGTTCCACCTTTGGAATACAGTCGAATGTGGGAGCGGGCTTGCTCGCGAAGGCGGCAGTAAAGGCGCTACAAAACTCAGGGCAGTGGCGAAAATGGCGAGCTGCCATCTGCGCTCTGCAGTTCCTGCAGGTAGTTGCGGAAAATCTGTCCCAGTACCTGGGTTGCCACTTCCAGTTCGTCCCGCTGCATGTGTTCGGCCACTTCATCGGCCGTGTCCAGCGCATCTTCGGCGCCGTTGACCGCCGCCATTTTCAGCACGATATACGCCTGAACGTTATTGGCCGGTACGCCTTCGCCGTGGAAAAACATGGTGCCCAGCTGGAATTGCGCCTGGGCGTGGCCCTGCAACGAGGCTTTCTCGAAGTAGCTCAAGGCCTTGTTGAGGTCGCGTGCGGGGTTTTTACTGTCGTAGAAGTACTCGCCCAACTCGTATTGTGCCTGCGCATCCCCACCGTCGGCCTGTTTCTGGCACGCGCTCAGGGCTTCGGCCTGGCTTTCTGGCTGGGTATTGAGGGTGCAACGACCCATCGCTGGGATTAACAACGAGTTGCCGCCTGCCTGGGCAAACGCCAGCAGCGGCTGAAGGAGCAACAGGCAGCCCAGAACCAGGGTGCGGCCGGTGCGTTTCATGGGAATCGACTTACCTCTGACGGGGCGCGGGACCCACGGGGGGATCCAATAAGCGCGCATTATGAAATAAGCAGGCACCTGCTTACAAAGTCTTTACTCGTTTTTCTGCTGCGTGGGCAAGTTATCTGCCGGATTGCAGGTGAATTCTCGAAAAAAGACGGAAATGCCTGTAAGCAAAGTAGCAAATCTGACGCCGCCAGGGGCGACGTCGGATTTTTGCGCCGCTTATTTCAAGGCGGCGAAGGCGCGCTCGGCGGCATCGAGGGTCAGTTTCAGCTCGGCATCACCGTGGGCGATCGAGGTGAAGCCGGCTTCAAAAGCGCTCGGGGCGAGGTACACGCCACCTTCCAGCATCAGATGGAAGAAGCGCTTGAACAGGTCGGCATCGCTGCCCATCACGTCATCGAAGGTGACGATGTCGTCAGCGCCGCTGAAGTACAGGCCGAACATGCCGCCCGCCTGGGTGGTCACGAACGGAATGCCGGCCGCATCGGCGCGCTGTTGCAGGCCGTCCAGCAGGCGAGTGGTGTAGTCGGTCAGCTCGGCGTGGAAGCCCGGGCGGCTGATCAGGCGCAGGGTGGTCAGGCCGGCGGCCATGGCCAGCGGGTTACCCGATAGGGTGCCTGCTTGGTACACCGGGCCCAGCGGCGCGATGTGCTGCATGATTTCGCGCTTGCCGCCGAAGCAGCCCACCGGCATGCCGCCACCGATGATCTTGCCGAAGGTGCTCAGGTCCGGCGTCACGCCGTAGTAAGCCTGGGCGCCGCCGAGGGCAACGCGGAAACCGGTCATCACTTCATCAAAAATCAGCACGACGCCATGCTTGTCGCACTGTTCCCGCAGGCCTTCCAGGAAACCCGGCGCCGGCGGCACGCAGTTCATGTTGCCGGCCACCGGCTCGACGATGATGCACGCCACTTCCTGGCCGACTTCGCTGAGCATCTGCTCGACGGCAGCGATGTCGTTGAACGGCAGGGTCAGGGTGTGTTTGGCAAACGCGGCCGGTACACCGGCGGAGCTCGGTACGCCTTGGGTCAGCGCGCCGGAGCCGGCCTTGACCAGCAGGCTGTCGGAGTGGCCGTGGTAGCAGCCTTCGAACTTGATGATGCTGTCGCGACCGGTAAACCCACGGGCCAGGCGAATCGCACTCATGGTGGCTTCGGTGCCGGAGCTGACCATCCGCACCATCTCCATGGACGGCACGATGGAACAGACCAGGTCGGCCATCTCGGTTTCCATGGCGGTCGGTGCGCCATAGGACAAGCCGTGTTGCAGCTGCTGGCGCACCGCGTCCAGCACGTCGGGATGGCTGTGGCCGAGGATCATCGGGCCCCACGAACCCACGTAGTCGACGTAGCGCTTGTCATCTTCGTCGGTGACGTAGGCGCCTTCGGCGTGTTTGAAGAACAGCGGGGTGCCGCCAACGCTCTTGAACGCTCGCACGGGGGAGTTCACACCGCCGGGGATGTGTTTCTGGGCATTGGCAAACAGGGTTTCGGAACGGGACATGATCGGGCTCTCTGAAATCGATTATTGAGGCTTGAGCAATTCGTTGAAGGCGCGGGCGCGGCGTGTGACTTCCTGGGTGCTGTCGGCACCAAACAGGCCGTGGACTACCGCCAGCAGGTCGGCACCGTGGGCTACCAATGGCTCGGCGTTTTCCAGGGTGATGCCGCCGATCACGCAGATCGGCAGGTGCAACCGCGCGCGGGCCTGGGCCAGCAGTTCAACGGTGGCCGCCGGGGCGCCGGGCTTGGTGTTGGAGTTGAAGAAGCGGCCGAAGGCGACGTAACTGGCGCCCTCCTTGGCAGCCTGCTCAGCCAGTTCGATCTGGCTGTGGCAGGTGGAGCCGATGATCGCCTTGGAGCCCAGCAGCGCACGGGCCGGGGTCAGCGGGCCGTCGGTCTGGCCCAGGTGCACGCCGACGCCGAGGCGCGCGGCCAGTTCGGCGTCATCGTTGATGATCAGTTGCGTCTTGTAGCGCGAGCACAGCTCCCGCAGTTTTTCGGCTTCCCGCAGGCGGCGCGCTTCGTCGCTGCTTTTATCGCGGTATTGCAGCAGGGTCACGCCACCGTCCAACGCCGCTTCGACGTAGGCCAGGAACTTGCCGGCCAACAGTTGGCTGTCGGTAATGGCATAAAGGCCACGTAGTTTCATCGGGCAGGCCTCTTGGTGTTACGAGCAGAAATCCAACGGCAGACGACGAGGCACGAATTGCCCCTGGCCGAGTTGTTCAGCGTCACGCAGGGTGCGCCAAGTGTAGTTGAGGGCCGATTGCACCGCGCTGACCAAACCTTCGCCTTGTGCCAAACGACCGGCCAGCGCGCTGGCCAGGGTGCAGCCGGAACCGTGATAGCTGCCGGGCAGGCGCTGGCAGGTAAAGGTCTGGTGCGTGCCGTCGCGGCTGTAGAGACGGTTGTGCACTTCGTGCTCGTCGCCATGGCCGCCGGTGATCAGCAGGTGCTTGATGAAAGGCAGCAGTTTCGCGGCGCACTCGTCCGCCGAGCCTTCGGGCAGTTCGGCGAGGATGCGGGCTTCGGGCAGGTTCGGCGTGGCAATCAGCGACAGCGGCAACAGCCGCTCGCGCATGGCGTAGCCAACCTCGTCCTTGCCCAGGCTGCCGCCGCCACCGGCGCGCAGCACCGGGTCGCAGACCACCGGCAGATGCGGGTGCGCCTTGAGCAGTTCGACCACAGTGTCGACCATTTCCAGGGAACCGAGCATGCCCAGTTTCACGGCCGCCACTTCGGAATCGCCGAGCACGGCGTTGGCCTGGGCCAGCACCCACTCGCGGTCCAGCACGCGGAAATCGCTGACGTTGACGGTGTTCTGCACGGTCAACGCGGTGACGGCCGGGGCCGCATGGCAACCCTGGGCGAGCAGGGCTTCGATATCTGCCTGCAAGCCGGCGCCACCACTGGGATCATGGCCGGAGAGACAGAGGACAACGGGGCGAGAGCTGTAGATATTCATGGTGCGCGAGCTTACCACCAAACGCTTTTTGGGTGGCTGTCGGGCGATGGTTGAATTTTTAACGGATGAACAGGCTTAAATGGCTGTTTGCTATCATCGTAGAAAGCAGGTCAAATGCTCTGTAATGCCCGCTCTAGAGCCTTTCAAAAAATTATTTCAATGGTGTCTTTTGGCCTGTAATGGCTATGCTAGAGTGGATTAAAACCAATAACTGTATCGCCGGTATACGTCTACTCAAAAGGAATGGAGGCTTTTGACATAACCGGACAGGTCACGCTGGGGCTCTATGCGCTATTTGCTGATGTTACTGTTGAGCGGGCTGCCGATGCTGGCCGGCGCAGTCGAGTTCAACGAGTCCACCTCCCGCCTGCCCCTGGGCCAAGTGATGCAAGTCCTTGAAGACCCAACGGGTGCCCTGACGATTGGCGATATCAGCTCCCCGATCCTGGCCAGCCGCTTCAAACCCCATGACAAAGCCACCCTGAATGCCGGCTATTCACGCTCGGTGTTCTGGCTCAAGATCGACCTTCATTACCGTCCCAAAAACCCGGATGCCTCGCGCAACTGGCTGCTGGAACTGGCCTATCCGCCGCTGAACCAACTGGAGCTGTACCAGCCCGACAGCGTCGGCAACTATCGACTGGTGTCGCGCACCGGCAGCATCCTGCCGTTTTCCAGCCGCGAAATTCGTCAGAGCAACTACCTGTTCAAGCTCGACTTTGCGCCGGACCAACGAGAAACCCTATACCTGCGCCTGCAAAGCCAGGGCTCGATCCAGGCGCCGCTGACCCTCTGGTCGACCACCGCGTACCTCGAAGAACAGCCATTGCGCCTCTATGTGCTGGGTGTGATCTACGGCGTGTTGCTTGGCATGCTGATCTACAACCTGTTCATCTACCTGAGCGTGCGCGACACCAGCTATCTCTATTACATCCTTTATATCGCCTCGTTCGGCCTGTATCAGCTGTCGGTCAACGGCGTGGCCGTGCAGTACTTCTGGCCCAACAACCCATGGTGGGCGAATGCGGCGGTGCCGTTCCTGATCGGTTCGGCGGCGCTGTTCGGCAGCCTGTTTGCCCGCAGCTTCCTGCACACCGCGCTTTACAGCCGCTGGATCAACCGGCTGCTGGTGGCGCTGGCCGTCTGCGGCGCGGGAGTGATGGTGCTGGCGCTGTTCACCAGCTATGCGCTGGCGTTGCGCCTGGCCACCGGGTTGGCGCTGGTGTTCACCGTGACCATCTTTGTGGCAGCCATCAAGGCCTGGTATTGCGGCCAGCGGATGGCGCGCTATTTCATCATCGCCTGGACCGCGTTCCTGTTGGGCGGTGTGGTCAATACCATGATGGTCCTGGGCTACCTGCCCAATGTGTTTCTCACGATGTACGCCAGCCAGATCGGCTCGGCACTCGAAGTGGCCTTGCTGTCCCTGGCCCTGGCCGACCGGATCAATTCGATGCGCGAGCAACAGGCGCAAATCCTGTTTGATGCCAGCCAGAAGCTCGAAGTGCTCAACACGCAACTGGCTCGCAGCAACCAGCTCAAGGACGAATTCCTCGCCACCTTGACCCACGAATTGCGCACTCCGATGAACGGCGTGATCGGCTCCCTGGAGTTGATGCAGACCGAGCCGCTGCCGGGTGACCTTGCGCAGTACCATCAAACCGCCGCTGGTGCGGCGCGCGAGATGATGCGCATGGTCAACGGCATCCTCACCCTCACCGAATTGCAGGCCGGGCGCCTTAGCCCGCAACCCCAGGTGTTCAGCCTGCGCGGGTTGCTCGACACCTTGCGTCAGCAGTTTGCCGCCAGCGCCCAGAGCAAGGGCCTGGAGTTCTCCATTGATCTGGCGGAGGACCTGCCGGACCGCATCAACGGTGACGCCGGCAAGTTGGCGCAATGCCTGGATTGCCTGTTGGACAATGCCTTCAAGTTCACCCACGAGGGTTCGGTACGTGTGCGGGTGGTTGGCGTGCCCCAGGCGGACGGAACCCTGCGCCTGACCTTTATTGTCACCGACACCGGCATCGGTTTCGCCTACCTCGATGAAGCGACCCTCTATCAGCGCTTCTTCCAGCTCGATGGCTCGACCACTCGCCGATACGGCGGCATGGGTATTGGCCTGGCGATCTGCCGGCAATTGATCGAGTTGCTCGGAGGTCGCCTTACGCATAATTCCGAGCCGCGACGCGGCAGTCGCTTCCAGCTGGAGCTGGCCGTCAGCCCGGTGCATCCTGAGCCCGTACGACGAGTGCCGCAGGCGCAACGTACGCCTCAGGAGTGCACGGTGTTGCTGGTGGACGACAACAGCGTGGCGCAATTGGTGGTGCGCGGCATGTTGCTCAAGCTCGGTTACCGCGTGAAAACCGTCGACAACGGACCGGCTGCCCTGGCGCTGTTGCAGAGTGAATCCTTCGATGCGGTGCTGCTGGATGTGCCGGAGGGCGGGTTCTCGCTGTGTTGCCAGATCCGTGCATTGCCTGGCTGTGGCGAGCTGCCGGTGATCGCCTTGAGCACTTCATTGCAAGCTCCGGAGCGTGAGGGCTGTCATGGTGTGGGTGTCACTGATCGAGTGGCCAAGCCAGTACGCTTCGAGGCCTTGCAGCTAGTATTGCAACTGCGGTTGTTGCATATGGTCGAGGGTGAAAGCGCCGCCACTTAGGCGCTTATGCCACTTTTTTAACCCGGTTGACGGTGCTTAACTGAAATTCAGGCCTCAATGAACGTGGCCTTTTTTCAGGAGGCCCGTCATGAACCTGCACCAGTTCGCCGAAACCCACGACGTCACCAACCAGCCACCGTCCCTGGACGGCACCAACCTGTACCGTATCGATCTCCCCCTGCAAGAATGGTCCCGGCGCTTTGGGGCCGGCTGGGCCGAGCAGCGTATCGATACCTACGGTGCCTTGGCAGGCGGGCCGCTGATGGAGGCCGGTTTCCTGGCCAACCAGAACAAGCCGGTGTTCAACAGCCATGACCGTTTTGGTCATCGTATCGACCTGGTGGAATTTCATCCGGCCTACCACGAGCTGATGCGCACCGCCGTCGAGCATGGCCTGCCGTCGTTGCCGTGGGCCCACCCACAATCCGGCGCCCATGTGGCCCGCGCGTCCATGACTTACCTGCACAGTCAGGCCGAAGCCGGCACCGGCTGCCCGCTGACCATGACCTTCGCCTGCGTGCCGGCCCTGCGTTTGCAGCCGGACCTGGCTGAAACCTGGCTGCCGAAAATCCTCGCCACCAAATACGACCCGCGGAACGTCGGCATCGCCCACAAGGCCGGCGCCACCATTGGCATGGCCATGACCGAGAAACAAGGCGGCACCGACGTGCGCGCCAACACCACCCGCGCTTACCCGGTGGGCGCCGGCGGCCCGGGCCAGGCGTATGAGTTGGTGGGACACAAGTGGTTCTGCTCGGCGCCGATGTGCGATGGCTTCCTGACCCTGGCCCAGACCGACAAGGGCCTGACCTGTTTCCTGTTGCCCCGGCACCGCCCGGATGACACCCGCAACGAGTTCTACATCCAGCGCCTGAAAAACAAGCTCGGCAACTGCTCCAACGCTTCCAGCGAAGTGGAGTTTCGCGGGGCGCTGGCCTGGATGATCGGCGAAGAAGGGCGCGGCGTACCGACCATTATCGAAATGGTGGCCATGACCCGTTTCGATTGCATGGTCGGCTCCAGCGCCTTGATGCGCCAGGCGCTGACCCAGGCCAGCCATCATTGTGCCCACCGTCTGGTGGGCGGCCGGGTGCTCAGCGAGCAACCACTGATGCAAAACGTACTGGCCGACCTGGCCCTGGAAAGCGAAGCGTCCCTGGCCTTGAGCATGCGCATGGGCCGCGCGCTGGACCATCTGGATAACGAACAGGAAGCCAAATTCGCTCGTCTGGTAACGGCGGTGGGCAAGTATTGGATCTGCAAACGCGCCCCGGCGATGATCAACGAAGCCGCCGAGTGCATGGGCGGGGCCGGGTATGTGGAGGACAGCATCCTGCCGCGTTTGTACCGTGAGGCGCCGGTCAATTCCACGTGGGAAGGTTCCGGCAATGTGCAGTGCCTGGATGTGCTGCGGGCCTTGTCGAAAGAACCCGGCGTGCTGGAAGCGTTGTTTGTCGAGCTGGGGGATGGTCGTGGTCACAAGCACCTGGCGCGGCACATCGAGCAGTTGAAGTCGGCCTTTATGGACACCCAGGACATCCAGTACCGTGCCCGACAACTGACCGAGGACATTGCCGTGGCGTTGCAGGCCAAGTTGTTGCTGGAGGCGGGTAATGCCAGTGTGAGTGATGGTTTTATCGCCAGCCGACTGGGTGAGTCGTCTGGCCGGGTCTATGGCACCTTGCCGCGCGGTGTGAATGTGGAAGCGATTGTCGCGCGCTCGACACCTCCTTTTTCCTGAGCAAGCCCGCTCCCACATTATTGATCGCATTCCAATTCCGGTGTTCCAGTGCGCCAGGGATACAGGCAAGATGAAGGCCTGCAAGTCAGAACACAGGATGCTTACCGTGACCGAAGCTTTTGTTGTCGTTCAAACCGCCGAAGAAGCCGTGGATCGGCTGGCGGCTCTCCATGAGCGTGCCACTGGCGCGCTCAATCAAGCCCTCAAGCGCTACCTCAAAGACCGCGTCGAACCCGACGCCGAACAACGTGCGATGTTTCGCTACCCGGAACTTCGCCTGACCTACCTGGTGCAGGGCGAAGTCCCACAGACCACCCGGGCGTATGCCAAGGTCCAGTTGCCGGGGACCTACAGCGTCACCGTCACCCATCCGTCAGCCTTCCGCAAATACCTGCTGGAGCAACTGGTGCCGTTGATGCATGACTTCACCGTGACGGTGGAAGTGGGCGTCAGCCAGCAGAACATTCCCTACCCGTACGTGGTGGAGCAGGGCGATGAACTTGCCGGCTCCGGCGTGACCGCCGCCACGCTGGCGCGGGTGTTCCCGAGTACCGACCTGTCCGCCGCCACCGATGGCATTGCCGACGGTCTCTACGATTGGGAAAACACCGATCCGCTGCCATTGGCGCTGTTCGATGCCGCCCGTGTCGATTTCTCCCTGCGCCGCCTGGTGCACTACACCGGCAGCGACTGGCGCCATGTGCAGCCGTGGATTTTGCTGACCAACTACCACCGCTACGTTGACCAGTTCATCGTGCATGGCCTGGAGCAGTTGCGCAGCGACCCACGCTTTATCCGCATGGTGCTGCCGGGCAACGTGATCATCGACAAGAGCATGGACCACGGCGAAGCGTCTGCCATCGCCGCGGGCGTGGTCTGGCACCGCTACCAGATGCCGGCCTACCATTTGCAGGCCAGCGATGGCCACGGTGTCACTCTGGTGAACATCGGCGTCGGCCCGTCCAACGCCAAGAACATCACTGACCACCTGGCCGTACTGCGCCCGCATTGCTGGCTGATGATTGGTCACTGCGGCGGCTTGCGCCAATCCCAGACCATCGGCGACTACGTGCTGGCTCACGCCTACATGCGTCGCGACGGGATTCTCGACCGGGTCGTGCCGCCGAATATCCCGATCCCGGCCCTGGCCGAAGTGCAGATGGCCTTGCAGCAAGCGGCAGCCAACGTCACCGGCGAGAAAGGCGAGGAGCTGAAAAAGCGCCTGCGCACCGGCACCGTGTTGACCTACGACGACCGCAACTGGGAGCTGCGTTGGGCCCAGGAGCGTCCGCTGATCAACCTGTCCCGCGCCGTGGCCGTGGACATGGAAAGCGGCACCATCGCTGCCCAGGGCTACCGCCTGCGGGTGCCGTACGGCACGTTGTTGTGTGTGTCGGACAAACCGCTGCACAGCGAGATCAAGCTGCCAGGTTCGGCCAACGCGTTCTATGAGCGTGCGGTCAGCCAGCACTTGAAGATCGGCATCGAGGCGGTGGATCTGTTGCGCACCGAACTCAACTCGCTGCACTCGCGCAAACTACGCAGCTTCGACGAGCCGCCGTTCCGCTAAACGGTTGGGATGGTTATTTAACGGTCAGGCCACTAGCATTGTCGGTCCTGACCGTTAGATGTTCCTTTGCCATGTCCCGTCCTGCCCGTCCCGTTTCCCGCCGCCTTGGTGTGAAAAGTCCGCAAACCTCGTCAGCCCCGCGTCGTGTCGCCAAGGCACCACCGGCCGAGCCCAAGTTGATCCTGTTCAATAAACCCTTCGATGTACTGACCCAGTTCAGCGACGAAGGCGGGCGCGCGACCCTCAAGGATTTCATCGACATCCCCGGTATTTACCCGGCCGGACGCCTGGACCGTGACAGTGAAGGCCTGTTGCTGCTGACCAATGACGGGCAGTTGCAGGCGCGCATCGCGGACCCCAAGCACAAGCTGGCGAAAACCTATTGGGTGCAGGTGGAAGGCGAGCCGACCGAGGAACAGCTGCAACGCCTGCGCGACGGCGTGGAACTCAACGACGGCATGACCCTGCCCGCCGGGGCCCGACAACTGGACGAGCCGCAACTGTGGCCGCGCAACCCGCCGGTGCGGTTTCGCAAGAGCGTGCCCACCTATTGGCTGGAGTTGGTGATTCGGGAAGGGCGTAACCGCCAGGTGCGGCGCATGACGGCCGCGGTTGGTTTGCCGACGTTGCGTCTGGTGCGGGTGCGCATTGGTGACTGGTCGATCGACGGCCTGGATCAAGGCCAATGGAAGGAAGTGCCGGCGCGCTTATAAGGCGCCGGACTCGATCAGGCCGATCACCACGCTCTTGATGATGAACGCGGCGACGCCCAGGCCCAGCACGAAGAACAGGATCATCGAGCCAAAGCGCCCGGCCTTGGATTTCTTCGCCAGGTCCCAGACGATAAAGCCCATGAAAATGATCAGGATGCTGACCAGGCCGGTCATCATCCATTCTTCAAACACGGCGGGATCAATCGAGTTCATTGGGTGGTTTCCGGCTGGGGCAGGCGCCGATTATACGCCAGGGCAATCGGCGCGACATTGACCTGCGTCGGTCTGTGGGAGCTGGCTTGCCTGCGATTGCATCACCTCGGTGTCTCGGAAAGACCGAGTCGTTTGCATCGCAGGCAAGCCAGCTCCCACATTTGTTCCGCGCTGGTCTTAAGTACGCAAGTGGGTCAGCGGCAACTCGGTGCTGTTGAGCACCTGGTTCAGCACAAAGCTTGAGCGCACGCTGGTGACGCCTTCGATGCGGGTCAGGTGCCCCAGCAGCAGTTTCTGGTAGTGATCCATGTCTGGCACCACCACCTTCAGTTGGTAATCGGCGTCCATCCCGGTCACGAGGCTGCACTCCAGCACTTGCGGCAAGGTGCGGATGGCGGCTTCGAAGTTCTCGAAACGCTCGGGTGTGTGTCGGTCCATGCCGATCAGTACGTAGGCCGTGAGACTCAGGCCAAGCATCTTGCGGTCGAGCAAGGCGACCTGACGGGCAATGTAGCCGTCGTCTTCCAATTGCTTGACCCGGCGTGAGCACGGCGAAGGCG
Source organism: Pseudomonas sp. TH34 (assembly GCF_016650865.1). NCBI lineage: Bacteria > Pseudomonadati > Pseudomonadota > Gammaproteobacteria > Pseudomonadales > Pseudomonadaceae > Pseudomonas > Pseudomonas sp. TH34. The sequence continues at coordinate 62,635 of NZ_JAEKFB010000019.1, read as the reverse complement.
ACAGGCCGATCCGCTCGGCCAACTCCTGGTTGGAGATCCTCGCGTCGCGCTGCAATTCCGCCAAAATACTCAGGTCGTATCGGTCAAGTTTGCTCATGGGGCTGGCCTTTGTCGTAACTATTGCGGCGAATTATCTATCCAGGGTTAAAAATTGCGCAAGCACTGTTTATTGACGCAATCTTCGCAATCATCTGTCCGGGCCTGGGGCGTAAAGTTATCAACAGAATCACCGCCCGGACATACAGTCCACTGCAGCCCGCTCATACCGCCGGCTGCGGCCGCCAACCCCACAGGGTTGCCCCGGCCCCCGGGCTGCACACTGTCCACAAGACGGCGTGAGGTGAGCCAACGTCAAAAGCGTTGAGCCAGGACGAAGTTCTCAAGGGGCGACCGACGGGTCGCCCCTTTTTATTGCCTGCGAAAATAGTTCTCGTGACTGATAACCTGTCGCAGAACCGGGCCCCGGTTTTCCAGTCTTACGTGTAGGCCCTAATCCGCAGTGAGGAATAGCATGAAGCGCATCTGGCGTTTGGCAGGTGTTGGTTTGCTGATGGTCACCGTTGGTGCGCAAGTGATGGCCGACGAACAGCCACGCCCTGAAGGCGGTGGCCAGCATGAAAAAGGCCCGGAAGGGCATCCAGGCAATAATCAGCCTCGGCCGCAGAACAACCAGCCTCGACCGCAAAATAATCAACCGCGTCCCGAAGCCCCTCGTCCCGAGAACAATCAGCCGCGTCCGCAGAACCCGCATTTCGAAAATAATCAGCCACGGCCGCAGAATGAGCATTTTGAGCGGCCTAATGGGGGTGGCCAGTGGCAAGGTCGCCCGCAAGGCAACCAGCAGCAACCCCCGCACCCGGCACCTCAGCCGGCGAATAACCTGCCGATTCAGGGGCGCCCGGATACCGTGCGCCAGACCCAGGAACCACGTCCCGGCAACTATCAGGACATTCCGCGTCGCAACGATGGCAATCAGCATTGGCAGGCCGGCAATGGTGGCCAGGGTGGCCCCGGCCGGCCCGGCTTCAATGGCGGTGGCAATAACCATCCCAACGATCACCGCTGGCCAGGTCGCCCCGACGGGCACGGCAATGGCTGGGGGCCCGGCCCGCAATACCGTCCGGGTTATATCGTCGACCGCTTCCCCGACCGCAATTACCGCGTGCCGTACCGTGGCCAGGACTACTTCTTCTCGGGTGGCTACTGGTATCGCCCACAAGGCCCGCGTTATGTCGTAGTGGCGCCACCTTACGGGATCCGCGTGCAATACTTGCCGGACTACGCGCGGGAAGTATGGGTAGGCAGTGCGCTGTTTTTCCTCGCCGCCGGAGCCTATTACACCTACGAAGAAAGCACTCAGCAGTACGTGGTGGTCGAGCCTCCGCCTGCCGCGCCAGCGCCGCAGCCAGTGCCCCAGGGCAATGGGTATGACGTGGTGGCTTACCCGGCCAACGGCCAGTCACCGGCGCAAGTCCAGCAAGATGGTTACGACTGCTATCGCTGGGCCGTGCAACAAAGTGGTTTTGACCCGAGAACCGTCACCTACGCACCAGACCCGGCCGTGGTGCAAACCTACCGCCAGGCCCAGGGCAACTGCCTGAGCAGTCGCGGGTATCAGGTGCAGTACTAGGGCTTCTCGCCCTTGACCACTTCCTGCGGGTCGGCGTGCACCAGCACTTCGGCTCGCGGGTAGGCTTTGTGGATGGCATCGGCGGCCTGGTCGCTGATGCCGTGCGCCACGGACAGACTCAATTCCCCCGGTAATTCCAGGTGCAACTGCACAAACCAGTGGTTGCCGGAAATCCGCGTGCGCAAGTCATGGGCACCCAGTACGCCGGGCACGCTGCACGCCAGCTCCAGCATGTGCTGGCTGACATCCGGTGGCAGTTCCTCGTCCATCAACACCGAAAAACTTTCCCGGGCGATCTGGATGGCGCTCCACAAGATGTAGGCCGCGATGCCCAGGCCGAACCAGGCGTCCACCTGGTGAAAACCGAATGCCGCCATCACCAGCGCCACCAGGATACTGCCGTTGAGCATCATGTCTGAGCGGTAGTGCAGCGAGTCGGCGCGGATGGCGTTGGAGCCGGTTTCGCGGATCACCCGGTGTTGCAGGATCAGCAGCGCCGCGGTCAGCGCCAGGGACAGAATGATCACGCCGATGCTCAGCCACGGCGCGCCCACAGGTTCCGGATGCTGCAGGCGCTGGAACGCCTGGAACGCAATCAACACCGCACTGCCGGCGATAAACAGTGCCTGCGCCATACCCGCCAGGGACTCCGCTTTGCCGTGGCCATAACGGTGATCGTCATCGGCCGGGCGCAACGCGTAATGCACGGCCAGCAAGTTGAGCAGCGAGGTGATGCCGTCGAGCAGCGAGTCGGTCAGCCCGGCGAGCATGCTCACCGAGCCGCTGAGCCACCAGGCGATGGCCTTGGTCACAATCAGCACACAGGCCACGCCGACAGAAGCGCGGGTGGCCAGGCGCAACAGCCGGGCGTGTTCGGGACTGGTGGTCATGGGGTCAGTCAGTCCTTAAGCGGCAGGTTGCAGGCCCAGGGTGGCGAGCTGTTGCACGCTGCCCTTGAACTGGATCATGCGTGGGTCGTCCAGCGGCAGGTTATGGCCGGTTTCTTTCTGAATGATGGTTTGCAGCTTGGCGTTGTCGACCTTGCCGTCGGCGCCGATGGCTTGCTGGAGTTTTTCCGGGGCCACCTGGGCGGTTTTGCCTGGTTCGAAATAAATCGCGCCGGTGGCGAAGTCGACACCGAAGGCGATCAGGCCCGGGATCACGTAGAACAGCAGGCCGACCGCATCGAGCACGGCAATTGCCGGGTCGATCTTGCCGTCGATCTGGCCACGGCGGTCGGGGTAGAAAATCGAGCCGCACGCCGTCAACTGGCTCAGCAGGGTGACGGCCAGAACACCGCCGATGACACGGGAAGCAACACGCATGGGACTCTCCTTGAACATAATGAAAGTGACTATAAGCCAGTCTACAAGGCGACGATGATCAAATGTGGGAGCTGGCTTGCCTGCGATGGCGGTGGTTCAGTGTCAGGTGTGTTGGCTGACACACCGCTATCGCAGGCAAGCCAGCTCCCACCTTTGACCGCATTCCAGTCAGGACAGGGCCGTGTCGTTGAGACCACCACCGGCACCCGGCAGTTCGCCGTTATACTCGCCGCTCTGCTTTGGAGCCAGTATGAATTCGTTGCCAATCGATGACGTTTTACCCGCCCTGCGTGACGCCTTGGCGACGCGCCATGAAGCCGTGCTCGAAGCACCGCCCGGCGCCGGTAAAACCACACGGGTGCCGTTGGCGCTATTGAATGAACCCTGGCTGGCCGGGCAAACCATCTTGATGCTCGAACCCCGCCGCCTGGCCGCCCGCGCAGCGGCAGAAAGGCTCGCCAGCGAACTGGGGGAAAAGGTCGGCGAAACCGTCGGCTACCGCATTCGCCTGGACAGTAAAGTCGGCCCCAATACGCGGATCGAAGTGGTCACCGAAGGCATCCTCACTCGCCGCTTGCAGGATGATCCGGCACTGGACGGTGTTGGCTTGCTGATCTTTGACGAATTCCACGAGCGCAGCCTGGACGCCGACCTGGCGCTGGCCCTGAGCCTCAATGGCCGAGACCTGTTTCGCGACGAGCAGCCACTGAAGATCCTGCTGATGTCCGCCACCCTGGAAGGCGAGCGCCTGGCCGGGTTGCTGGACGACGCACCGATCCTGCGCAGCGAAGGGCGCATGTACCCGGTGCAAATGCGCTGGGGCCGGCCATTCCAGCCCGGCGAATTTATCGAGCCGCGGCTTGTGCAGACCATCCTTGAGGCCCTGCACGATGAGACCGGCAGCGTGCTGGTGTTCCTGCCGGGCCAGGCGGAGATTCGTCGGGTCAATCAGCAATTGGCTGATGCACTCGGCGATAACCCCGATGTGTTGCTGTGCCCGCTGCATGGCGAACTGGACCTGGCGGCCCAACGCGCCGCCATCGACCCGGCGCCCGCCGGCAAGCGCAAAGTGGTGCTGGCCACCAACATTGCCGAGACCAGCCTGACCATAAACGGAGTGCGGGTGGTGATCGATGCCGGGCTGGCGCGGGTCCCGCGTTTTGACCTGGGCAGCGGGATGACCCGCCTGGACACCCAGCGCATCTCCCGCGCCAGCGCCACTCAGCGTGCCGGCCGGGCAGGGCGACTGGAGCCGGGGGTGTGTTATCGGTTGTGGTCCGAGGATCAGCATGAAGGACTGGCGGCCTATTCCAGCGCGGAAATTCTCTCGGCGGATCTTTCCGGTCTGGCGCTGCAATTGGGCCGCTGGGGCGTGGCGCCGACTCAGTTGGTGTGGCTCGACGTGCCGCCCACCGCCGCTTATGCACAGGCTCAGGATTTGCTTGAGCGATTGGGCGCATTGAGCGATGCCAAGCTGACCCCCCACGGCCAGAAAATGGCCGGGTTACCCGCGCACCCGCGTATCGCTCATTTGCTGTTGCGAGGTCAGGATTTGGGCCTGGCTAACATGGCCTGTGACGTGGCGGCACTGTTGGGGGAGCGCGATATCTTGCGCGGCGCCGGTGCGGATTTGCACAGTCGCCTGGCGTTGTTATCCGGCGAGGAAAAAGCCCGTGGCACCCAGGGTGGCGTGCAGCGCGCCAAGCAACTGGCCCGGCAATACCGTAGTTATTTAAGAGGCAAGGCTGAGCAACCGGTCGCTGATCCCGACCACCCGCGCTGGCTCGGCGCGTTGCTGGCGCTGGCCTACCCGGACCGTGTGGCTCAGCAACGCCGTGCGGGCGGTGCTGAATACCGCCTGGCCAACGGCCGTGCCGCGCTGTTCGCCGAAGCCGACAGCCTGATGAAACAACCCTGGCTGGTGATCGCCGATCTGGGCAGCCGCCAGGGCCAGCGCGAAGAACGGATTTACCTCGCGGCGGATTTTGATCCGGCGCTGTTCGACTCGGTGTTGGCCGAGCAGGTGCGTAATGTCGACCAGCTTGACTGGGATGAGCGCGAAGGCGTGCTGCGGGCCGAACGCCAGCGCAAGGTCGGCGAACTGGTGATCAGCCGCGAGCCGCTGACTGGCCTCGACGAGGCTGCCCGCAGTCAGGCGCTGGTCAACCTGGTGCGGCGCAAAGGCCTGGAACTGCTGCCCTGGACCCCGGAACTGCGCCAATGGCAGGCGCGGGTGATGCTGCTGCGTGATCTGGATGCCGGCAAGGCCAGTGAATGGCCAGATGTCAGTGACAGCGCCCTGCTCGCCAGCCTGGAACACTGGTTGATGCCGTACCTGGGCAAAGTGTCGCGCCTGAGCCATTTTTCCAATCTGGATATTTCCAGCTTCCTGCATAACCTGCTGCCGTGGCCGTTGCCTGCGCGGTTGGACGAGTTGGCGCCGCATCATCTGAAGGTGCCGTCCGGCTCGTCGGTGCGGCTCGACTACAGCGAGCAGCCGCCGATTCTGGCGGTGCGTTTGCAGGAGTTGTTCGGCCTGGCGGACACCCCACGGATCGCCGGCGGGCGGCAGGTGGTCAAGCTGCACCTGTTGTCACCGGCAAGGCGCCCGGTGCAGGTAACCCAGGACCTGGCCAACTTCTGGCGCAGTACTTATGCCGAGGTGAAGAAGGACTTGAAAGGGCGGTATCCGAAGCATTACTGGCCGGATGATCCGTTGATCGCTGAACCGACTGCCCGGATCAAGCCGAGAAAGTAAGCGCGATGAAGATCAACTGTGGGAGCTGGCTTGCCTGCGATGCAGGCAACTTGGTTTTTCAGTAGCACCGCGGCGATGCTATCGCAGGCAAGCCAGCTCCCACACCATTTTGCAGTGTTAGTTACTGCGCGGCCGGCAACAGGAATCGCGCAATCACCGGCAAGTGATTGGAGATAAGCACCGTATCGCTCTGTCGCACCTTGCTCTCGACCTTTTTGATACGCGAACTGTAGAACAGGTAGTCCAGCGTACGATCCGGTCCGTCCACGGTCGGGTCATTCGGGAAATACGTCAGCCATTTATCCCGATCAATGCCGCTGGATTGGCTGTTGCTCGGGACCATCGGGTACTTTTCCCACAGCAGGTGCAGCTCACTGTCCGGTGAATATTGCCCGCGTTTGCCGGCGTCCAGGCGCAGGAATTGCCCCAGCGGCAACAGGTTGAAATCCCCACCCATCAGCCATGGCGTGCCACGGCTTTCGAATTTATCCACCAGCTTGACGGTCGCCTTCACTTGTTCCAGCACCGCGTTGTGCCCGGGGGCCGTGCCGTCCAGGCGGGTATTGAGCACGGCCAACTGGCCGCCGTCGCTCAACGGCAGGTAGGTCAGCAATAACGCGGGTTTAGCCTGAAATTGACGGCTGATCAGGCTGGCGCGGGCCACGGGCAATTGCAGGCGCTCGGCGTGTTCGATCTGATAGCGGCTCATGGTCACCAGCTTGCGACCGACGCTGCCGAAGATGTGCAGGTCGGGCACGAAGTCGGCTTTCCAGTCGAAGGCCTGGGCGCTGCACGGGTAGAGGTCGGCCAGGCGTTCCTGGAGCAAGGCCAGTTGGTCCTGGTAGCTGGACGGCTTGGCGCCTTCGTCGACTTCCTGCAACAGCAGGATGTCGGGCTGTTCGTCGCGGATCACCCTGGCCACTTCGTCCAGGCTTGAAGCCATGTCCTCAACGGTAGGGCGGTCGTCCGGGCCACTGCCGTCCGGAGTGTCGTACCAGAACACGTAGTTCTTGCCCGCCAGGTACTGCACGTTCCAGGTCATGACTTTGAGCGCCTGGCCCGGCAGCAGCGTCGGCGCTCGGGGCGCGACGCAGCGGATGGGCAGGGTTTCCTTGTCCGCAGGGCGCCAGGTCAGGCTGTAGATCAAGCCGGTCAGCAGGGCCGCGAGGATCAGCAGGCCCAGCAAGGTAATGCGCAGTAGTCGGGTCATCGGCTCGGCTTATGGCGTTGCAGGACAAGGCCCGGAGCATATCACCGCGCGTCGGCGTCGCCACCAATCAACATGAACAGGCGGAACAACACTACGCTGGTGAACAGCTGCAGGAAGCTTTGCGCGCTGTCCATCAGTAGGCCCAGCAGCGGGTTTGGGTCCGGATAGACTGCCACGCTGGCGCCCTTGAGCAACCACAGTGGGGTCATGACGCACAGCAGGCACACCAGGATGCGCCAGAAATGCCCACGGGTCAGACGCATGCTTTCCTTCATGGCCGACAGCGCCGACATGCCCCGCAGTACCAGCAAGTATTCGGCGAAGGCCAGCACCACCATCAGCCACAAGCCCGGCAGGAAATACAGAGACAGGCCCAGCAGGATCAGCAGCGTGCTGACTGCCGTCAGCAAGGCGAAGCGCGGCCACAGGGTCAGGGCCATCGCCAGCACATCCAGGGTGCGCGGTGATTCGCCCCGGGTGCGGGCGTCGAGGAACAGGATCAGTGCGCCGGTGTACAGCGGATACACCAGCAGCCCGACGATCACGCTGTAGCCGGGAAATGCATCAGGGCCGAGGGTGTGGTCGAGCACCTGTTGCAGCAGGGCCTCGAGGATCACCAATGGCAGGCACAACTGCACGATGGCGCCCAGGTTGCGCTTGAAAAAGAAGAAGGAGTCGCGCAGTACGTCTAACGGATTCATCAGGGTCTTCACAGGCCGAAAAGCAAGGGCGTTACTTTAACCGATCATGAGCAGATGCAAGCAAACGTAAACCTTGCGTAAAGACCATTGAAACAATCAGTAACAGCCCCATAACTAGGCTGTACCTTGCACATCGTGCGCAAGGCGAAGATTTCTACCGGCAATCTAACGAGGTCGCCATGAACAGCGAAGAGCAAACCCTGATCGATGGACTGTTTTCACGGTTGCAGCAAGCCGAAACGGACTCAGCCCCCCGCGACGCCCAGGCTGAAGCGCGGATCAAGGAGCACGTCACTCGCCAACCGGCCGCTGCGTACTACATGACCCAGTCGATTCTGGTGCAAGAGCATGCAATCAAGAGCCTTGATGCGCAGAACAAGCAGCAGGCCCAACAAATCCAGCAATTGCAGGACGAACTGCAACAGGCCAGGTCCCAGGCGGCGCAGCCTGCACCGAGCAGTGGCGGTTTCCTGTCGAGCATCTTTGGTGGTGGCTCCCGCGACCCGCAGCCTGCCCAGAGTGCGCCTGCATCTTCCGGGGGGGGCTGGCGTGAACCGGCGCGTCCGTCGTTTGGTGGCCAACCCGCGCCACAGCAGAACTACGGTGCCCCACAGCAGAATTACCAGCAGCCACAACAGGCCCCCGCAGCGCCAATCGGCAGCGGCTTCCTCGGCGGCGCACTGAAAACTGCAGCCGGCGTGGCCGGTGGTGTGATGCTGGCAGAGGGCATCAGCAGCCTGTTCAACCACAGCTCGCAGCAGCCGCAAGTGGTGGAAGAAATCATCCGCGAAGAACCGGTGCCGGCCAGCGACAACGGCAATTGGGGTAACGACGACCAGAAATTTGCCGGCAACGACAGCTGGGGCAGCGACAACGGCTCCGACAGCTTCGCCGACAACGACTATTCCGACGACTCCTCCTCCTTTGGCGACGACGATTCCTTCGTCTGACCCACACTCAACCGGGGCGCTTCGTCGCCCCGGGCTGATTTTTCTCGGAAACTGCCTTGTGGCTGGCATACTGGCAACCTTTCCGGGCCTTTGAGCCCGGGGTCCATGCGCGTGTCATGAGGATTTGCGGTGAAAAAGATAGCCGTGTTCGCCGATGTACAAAACCTCTACTACACCGTGCGCCAGGCGTACGGCTGTCACTTCAACTACGCCGCCCTGTGGGCTGACATCAGCCAGCGCGGGCAGATTGTCGAGGCGTATGCCTATGCCATCGACCGTGGCGACAGCAAGCAGCAGCAGTTCCAGCAAATACTGCGCAACCTCGGTTTTACCGTGAAGCTCAAGCCTTACATCCAGCGCAGCGACGGCTCGGCCAAGGGTGACTGGGACGTGGGCATCACCATCGACATCATGGACGCCGCCGCCCATGTCGATGAAGTGGTGCTGGCCTCCGGTGACGGTGATTTCGACATGCTGCTGGACCGCATCATCAACAAGCACGGCGTCGAGGCTGTGGCCTACGGCGTGCCGGGGCTGACGGCCAACTCACTGATACGCGCCGCCAGCCGCTACGTGCCGATCGAAGGCGCGTTGCTGCTTAAATAGATTTTCGACGGAGTTGGAACAGGTTTGGAACGTATAGCGGTCATCGACTTTGAAACCACCGGCATCCAGCCGAGCAGCAGCTGCCGGGCCACGGAAATTGCCGTGGTCATCCTGGAGCAGGGCCAGATCGTGGACCGCTACCAGAGCCTGATGAACGCCGGCGTACGCGTGCCGGGGTTTATCGAGCAACTGACCGGCATCAGCAACGCCATGCTGCGCACCGCGCCGTCGGCGGAGCGGGTGATGAACGAGGTGAACGAGTTTGTTGGCACCACGCCGTTGCTGGCCCACAACGCCGCGTTTGACCAGAAGTTCTGGGATTTCGAGTTGGGGTTGATCCGACGTACGCGTTTGCAGAAGTTTGCCTGTTCATTGTTGCTGGCGCGGCGCTTGATGCCGGCGGCACCGAACCACAAGCTGGGCACGCTGACCTCGTTTGCCCAACTGCCCCACACCGGCAAGGCTCACCGGGCGATGGCGGATGCGGAGATGGCGGCGAACCTTACCGCGCATTTAGCCCAGGAGCTGCGCCGCACCCACGGGTTGCGGGAGCTGTCACACGAATTGCTGTGCAGCTTGCAGAAGGTTCCGGCGGCGAAGATCAATGATCATTTGAAGAAGCATCGCGGGTTCTAAGGCGCTCAAGCCGAATGCCCTCTTCAACATGGCGAAGATCCAAATGTGGGAGCGGGCTTGCTCGCGAATGCGCCGTGTCAGTCAGCACATGTGTCTACTGACACACCGCTTTCGCGAGCAAGCCCGCTCCCACATTAGTTTTGCGGTGTTATCGAGGCTGTAAGCAGTCCAGCGACCGATCCACCACCACCTTCGCCATCTCCACCAAAGCATCACCGCCCGCTGCTGCCCGTGCCAGGCAGCTTCGAACAAAGGGAAGTGGTGAAGCTACTGACATCATCGCAGGCAAGCCAGCTCCCACAGTTGAGCGCGGGTGTTTCAGGCAACTCGGTCAACTGTGGGAGTCGGGCTTGCCCGCGATGGGGATAGATCAGCCACCATTCTTCCCATTCCCCTCCAACTGCCCCAACGGCACCCGGCGCTCTATCGCGCTCGACAAGATGATCGAGGTCTTGCTGAACCCGAACTTCGCCACCCGATTGATCAAGCTCTCCAGCTCCGGCATCGACCCCACCGCCGCCTGCATAATCACGCACGGATCCCCGGTCACCCGATGGCATTCAGTCAACTCGGGGATTTCCGCCAGGGCGTCGTACACCTTCTGACTCCCATGATTGGTCAACCGCAACTCAATCACGCACTGGATCGGCAGCCCCACCTTCGAAAGGTCGACTTTGGCCTGATACCCGGTAATCACACCACTGGCTTCCAGTTTCGCCACCCGCTCGGCCACGGCGGGCGCCGAGAGGTTCACGGTGCGCGCCAATTGCGCGTAGGACGCGCGGCCGTCTTCCAGCAGGGCGCTGAGAAGCATGCGGTCGTATTTGTCCATGATAAGGCTCCGGGAATCCATAGCTTTCGAAAGCACGGTTTATAGCCTTGATAACCGTGTTTTGAAAAGTGTACTGGCGCTTTAAACAGGTTTTGTAACTTATGTTTACGGCCGGGGATTTCTAAAATAACGCTCCCTTGTCCTGCCGCAGAGCTGCCCAATGCCTGGCCCACGTCGCTTTCCCTTACCGTTGATCGCCGCCTTTTTTGCGCTGTATGTGATCTGGGGGTCTACCTACCTGGTGATTCGCATTGGTGTGGAGTACTGGCCGCCGTTGTTGCTGGCGGGGATTCGCTTTATGACAGCGGGTGCGCTGATGTATGCCTTCCTGCGCTGGCGCGGGGCGCCGGCGCCGACTTGGGTGCAGTGGAAGGCTGCCGCGAAGATCGGCATTTTGCTGCTGACCTTCGGTAACGGTGCGGTCAGTGTGGCCGAACATACGGGCGTGGCGTCCGGGGTTGCCGCGTTGGCGGTGGCGACGGTGCCGTTGTTCACCTTGCTCTGTGGTTATTTCTGGGGCGCGCGTAATACCCGACTGGAATGGGCCGGGGTGGTGCTGGGGATTATCGGCATCGCCATGCTCAACATGGGCTCCAACCTGCAATCGAGCCCCACCGGTGCGGCCTTGCTGATTTTTGCCGCGGCGGCCTGGGCCTTCGGGTCGGTGTGGAGCAAGCATTTGCCGCTGCCGCAAGGCGCCATGGCCAGTGCGGCGGAGATGCTGATTGCCGGTGTAGTGCTGCTGGTGCTGAGTGCCGTCAGCGGTGAACACCTGCAAGCCATGCCGCCGCTGGAAGGCTGGCTGGCCCTGGCGTACTTGACCGTGTTTGGTTCGATCATCGCTTTCAATGCCTATATGTACCTGCTCAAGCACGTACGCCCGGCGGCGGCCACCAGCTATGCCTACGTCAACCCGGCGGTGGCGGTGTTGCTTGGGATTGTGTTTGTCGGCGAGACCATCGGCACGGAAGAAGCCCTGGCGATGTTGGTGATCATCAGCGCGGTGTTGCTGATCAGCCTGCCACAGTGGCGAAAGCCGAAACCGGAAATAAGGTAAACTGCCGCGCATTGCGACCTTGCGCTGACTTTTTCCTACGGTATTTCCATGACTTTCGCCACACTTGGCCTGATCGAACCCTTGCTGCGCGCCCTTGAGACGCTTGGCTACCAGACCCCGACGCCGGTGCAGGCGCAAGCCATTCCGGCGGTGCTGGCCGGTCGCGACCTGATGGCTGCGGCCCAGACCGGCACTGGCAAGACCGCCGGTTTCGCCGTGCCGCTGCTGCAGCTGCTGACCATGGAAGGGCCGAAAGTCAGCGCCAACTCGGTGCGCGCGCTGATCCTGTGCCCGACCCGCGAGCTGGCCGAGCAGGTTCACGCCAGCGTCGCCGAGTACGCCCAAAACTTGCCGCTGACCACGTACGCCGTATACGGCGGCGTGAGCATCAACCCGCAGATGATGAAGCTGCGCAAGGGTGTTGATGTGCTGGTCGCCACCCCTGGCCGCCTGATCGACCTGTTCCGCCAGAACGCGCTGAAACTCAACCAGCTGCAAACCTTGGTGCTGGACGAAGCCGACCGCATGCTCGACCTGGGCTTTTCCGAGGAACTGGCGAACATCTACCGCATGTTGCCGAAAAAGCGCCAAACGTTGCTGTTCTCCGCGACCTTCTCCGACGAGATCCGCCAGTTGGCCGGGCAGATGCTGATTGACCCGCTGACCGTCGAAGTCAGCCCGCGCAACGTTGCCGCCAATACTGTTAAGCAGTGGGTGGTGCCGGTGGACAAGAAGCGCAAGGCGGAACTGTTTGTGCACCTGATGCGCAAGGGCCGCTGGAAGCAGGTGCTGGTATTCGCCAAAACCCGTAATGGTGTGGATGCGCTGGTGGAAAAACTCCAGGGCCTGGGCATCAATGCCGACGGGATTCACGGCGACAAGCCACAAGCCACTCGCCAGCGCGCGCTGGATCGCTTCAAGAGCAGTGACGTGCAGATTCTGGTGGCTACTGACGTGGCGGCCCGTGGCCTGGACATCGAAGACTTGCCACTGGTGGTCAACTTTGACCTGCCGATCGTGGCCGAGGATTACATCCACCGCATCGGCCGTACTGGTCGTGCGGGCAACACCGGTGAGGCGATTTCCCTGGTGTGTGCGGATGAAGTAAACATGCTGTCGGCCATCGAGATGCTGACCCGTCAGACATTGACCCGGAAGATGGAGCAGGACTTCGAACCGGAGCATCGCGTGCCGGATACCGATGCCACTGGCCAGGTGGTGAAGAAGCCGAAAAAGCCGAAGAAACCCAAGGCGTCCGGTGGCGGCAAGCGCAACCTGGGCAAGTGGGTGGAGAGCGGTGAAGTGTCGGTGGCGGAGCCGTCGATCAAGCCGGTGCGCAAGGTTCCTGCGTTTAATACTGGGCCGCGTAAGAAGAAGTAAGCCTTAAGGATCGTTCCCACGCTCTGCGTGGGAATGCATCCTGTGACGCTCTGCGTCAGCTTCAGAAGCGGACGCGGAGCGTCCTGAGCGGCGTTCCCACGCGGAGCGTGGGAACGATCAGTTCTTCAGCCATTCCAGCATGCCGCGCCCAGCCACTCGCCCGCTGGCAAAACACCCCGTCAGTAAGTACCCGCCCGTCGGTGCTTCCCAATCCAGCATCTCGCCTGCGCAAAACACACCCGGCAATTGCTTGATCATCAAGCGTTCATCCAGCACCTCAAACGGCACACCGCCCGCAGTACTGATGGCTTCATCCATCGGCCGGGTTTTCACCAGTGTCAGCGGCAGCGCCTTGATATCCACGGCCAATTGCGCCGGATCGTTGAAATGCTCGGCCGGGGTCAATTCCCGCAGCAGCGCCGCCTTCACCCCGTCCACTCCCAACTGACTGTGCAAATGCTTGCTCATCGAGCGTGAGCCACGTGGCTTGCTCAACGCCGCAATCACCTTGTCCAGCGGCTTGCCCGGCAACAGGTCGATATGCACCGTGGCTGATCCATCCCGGTTGATCGCCTCACGAATCGGCGCCGACAACGCGTAGATCAGGCTGCCTTCGATGCCCGTGGCGGTGATCACGCATTCACCCAGCCGAGGTTTATCGTCCGCTAACCCGATGGCGACGTTTTTCAACGGTGCCCCGGCGAATTTGCTGACCATCAACTCGCTCCAGGCTGAGACCTCGAAGCCACAGTTACTCGGTTGCAATGCTGCGTAAGGCACGCCTTTGTCTTCCAGCAATTTCAACCATGCCCCGTCCGAGCCCAGCCGCGACCAGCTGCCGCCGCCCAACGCCAGCAGCACCGCATCACCGTGCACACTTTTGTCGCCCTCGGGGCTGTGGATAAGCAGGCTGCCGTCGGGATTCCAGCCCAGCCAGCGATGACGGGTGTGGATAACTACGTCCTGGTCTCGCAGACGCTTGAGCCAGGCGCGCAGCAGCGGGGCGGCTTTCATGTCGGTAGGAAACACCCGGCCGGAGCTGCCGACAAAGGTTTCAATCCCCAGCCCATGTATCCATTCGCACAACGCTTCGGCACCGAACTGACGCAGCAATGGCGCCATGAACGGCGCGCGCTCGGCGTAGCGCGACAAAAACGCCGGGTAGGCTTCGGAATGGGTGATGTTCATGCCGCCGACGCCCGCCAGCAGAAACTTGCGGCCCACCGACGGCATACCGTCGTACACGTCGACCCGGACCCCGGCCTGGCTCAACACTTCCGCGGCCATCAGCCCGGCGGGGCCGCCGCCGATGATGATGACGTGTTGAGGTAAGGTTTGAGTCTGGGGCATGGGGATAACTGCGGTTCGGCAAAGTAGGCCGAGCATTCTACCCGAGGACGGCGAACCTGCCTGATCAAAAAATGAACAGCCTTCTGCAGGCCATACAACTTATGGCTTGCAGCGGCTTTCACTCAGGTTATCCACAGGCAGTTCCACAGCGATTGTGGGTAAGGTGCATAACTCAATGACAACCTGATGACGTCCAGACCCGCTGCGCGCTGTGGTGCAGGATTCCGTGGCGACGGGCCAGGGCAGGGCGGTCTTTGCTGTAGCCGCCGCCGATCACGCCGACCACCGGAATATCGCGGCCCAGGCAGTGGCGCATCACGCTTTCATCGCGGGCGGCGACGCCTTGGTCTGTCAGCTTGAGGTAGCCGAGGGCGTCGTCCTTGTGCACATCTACGCCGGCGTCATACAGCACCAGGTCGGGCTGATACAGCGGCAGTAGGTAATTGAGGGCATCGTCGACCACCTTGAGGTAGTCCGCGTCGCCCATGCCCATCGGCAGTGGGATGTCCCAGTCGCTTTCGGCCTTGCGGGCGGGGAAGTTCTTTTCGCAGTGCAGGGACACGGTGATCGCGTCCGGGGTGTCGTGCAAGATGCGCGCGGTGCCGTCGCCCTGGTGCACGTCGCAATCGAAGATCAGCACCCGGTTGACCCGGCCGCTGGCCAGCAGGTAATGGCTGATCACCGCCAGGTCATTGAAGATGCAGAAACCCGCCGGGTAATCGTAGTGGGCGTGGTGGGTGCCGCCGGCCAGGTGGCAGGCCAGACCATGCTCAAGGGCCTGCTCGGCCGCCAGCAACGAGCCGCCCACCGCGCGCACGGTGCGCCGGGCCAGGGCTTCGCTCCAGGGCAGGCCGAGGCGCCGCTGGTCTTCGCGGGACAACTCGCCGCTCATGTAGCGTTCGATATACCGAGGTTCATGGGCCAGGGCCAGAATCTCGGCAGGGCAGAGTTCCGGTCGCAGCAGTTGGCTGTCCCGGGTCAGGCCGCTCTCCACCAGATGGTCACGCAACAGGCGGAATTTATCCATGGGGAAGCGGTGGTCCGCCGGGAACTCGGGGCTGTAGTCGTCGTGGTAGATCAGTGGCAAAGGCATGGCGATTTCTGACGGGAACCAGCGACGGATCTTAACAGCGCGTTACACTCACGCACATGGCAAGGGAGGGGGATCAATGGAGCCAATACTGCAATTGGAAAGCGCACGCTTGGTGCTGCGCCAATGGAGCGATGCCGACTTGCCGGAGTTTGCGCGCATGTGCGCCGACCCGCAGGTGATGCGTTATTTCCCGGCCACCTTGAGCCGCCTGGAAAGCGCTGCGCTGATCGGGCGTATTCGCGGCCATTTTGCCGAATACGGTTTTGGCCTGTGGGCGTTGCAGCGTAAAGATAGCGGCGAATTCATCGGCCTCACCGGCTTGCTGAATGTCAGCTTCGAGGCGCCGTTCACCCCGGCGGTGGAAATCGGCTGGCGCCTGGCCAAGGAACACTGGGGCCTGGGCTACGCCAGCGAAGCCGCCTGGACCGCCCTGCGCTGTGGTTTCGACCGGCTGAAGCTGGACGAGATCGTTTCGTTTACCACTGAAGCCAATCTGCCATCACAAAAAGTGATGCAGGCCATCGGTATGCATTACGATCCCCTGGCAGATTTTGAACACCCCAAGGTCGCAGCGGATGACCCGGTGCGGCATCATGTGTTGTATCGCATCACCCGCGCCCAATGGTTGGACACGCTGCACGGATAAGCAGCCCGGAATGCCCAATAGATTGTTGTAGGAGATGCTCTATGAGCCAAGTGTTGGAAGATCTGGTGGACCTGCTGACCCTGGAGCCGATCGAGGAAAACCTCTTTCGCGGCCGCAGCCAGGACCTGGGCTTTCGCCAGCTGTTCGGCGGCCAAGTGCTCGGCCAGTCGCTGTCGGCGGCCAGCCAGACCGTTGAAGAGGCGCGGCATGTGCATTCGTTGCACGGTTACTTCCTGCGCCCGGGCGATGCGGCGTTGCCGGTGGTGTATTCGGTTGACCGGGTACGCGATGGCGGCAGTTTCAGCACGCGCCGGGTGACGGCGATCCAGAAGGGCAACCCGATCTTCACCTGCAGCGCTTCGTTCCAGTACGACGAAGAAGGCTTCGAGCACCAGACCACCATGCCCGTGGTGGTCGGCCCGGAGAATCTGCCGTCGGAGCTGGAGCTGACCCAGCAGCGCGCGCACCTGATTCCTGAGCACATGCGCGAAAAGCTGCTGTGCCCCAAGCCGATCGAAGTGCGGCCGGTGACCGAGAAAGATCCGTACAACCCGCAGCCGTCCGACCCGGTGAAGTACGTGTGGTTTCGTGCGGATGGCGCCTTGGCCGACTCGCCGGCGTTGCACAAATACCTGCTGGCCTACGCCTCGGATTTCGGCCTGTTGACCACATCGCTGCTGCCCCATGGCAAGACGGTTTGGCAGAAAGACATGCAAGTCGCCAGTCTCGACCACGCGCTGTGGTTCCACGCCGACCTGCGTGCCGATGACTGGTTGCTCTACGCCATGGACAGCCCGTGGGCCGGCAATTCCCGTGGGTTCTCCCGGGGCAGCGTGTACAACCGCGCCGGGCAACTGGTGGCGTCGGTCACCCAGGAAGGCTTGATTCGTCATCGCAAGGATTGGGCATGAGCCTGAGTGATGTGAAGCATTGGGTGTTCGACATGGATGGCACCCTGACGGTGGCCGTGCATGACTTTGCGGCGATTCGCGTAGCGTTGGATATTCCGGCGACTGACGACATTCTTACGCACCTGGCGGCATTGCCCGCCGACGAAGCAGCAGCCAAGCATGCGTGGCTGCTGGAGCATGAGCGCGAGTTGGCGCTGGGCTCGGTGGCGGCGACCGGTGCGGTGGAGTTGGTGCGGGAATTGGCCGGGCGCGGTTATCGGCTGGGCATCCTGACGCGCAATGCGCGGGAGCTGGCCCATGTGACGTTGCAGGCGATCGGCCTGGCGGACTGCTTTGCGGTTGAGGATGTGTTGGGGCGCGATGATGCGCCGCCCAAGCCTGATCCGGGTGGTTTGTTGAAGCTGGCGCGAGCGTGGGAAGTGACGCCGCAAGAGATGGTGATGGTCGGTGATTACCGCTTTGATCTGGATTGTGGGCGGGCGGCGGGGACCAAGACGGTGTTGGTTAACTTGCCGGATAACCCGTGGCCGGAGCTCGCGGATTGGCATGCCGAAGATTGCGCGGTATTGCGCCGGATGCTCTAACCCCAGGCAATAAAGATCAAATGTGGGAGCTGGCTTGCCTGCGATGCAGACACCGCGGTGTATCAGTAACACCCAGGTGATGCCATCGCAGGCAAGCCCGCTCCCACATTTTTGATCCGGTTTCTTCAGTGGTTATGGAAACAACACCTTCTGCCCTTCAGGCGACGTAAACATCTTGTCCCCGTCATGCCCAACCCCCGGCACTTCAACCAGTTTGTGGCCCAGCTGCGGGTGCCGCTGCTTGAGGTAGTCAAAGTAGTTGTGCCCGCGAATCAAGCGATACGCGCCCTGGGTTTCAGCTCCGCAGCTCTTGTCCAGCGCCGGGTGATTCGGGTCGGTGTCCTGCTGGCCCAGCAAGTAAGTGACATTGCGCGAAACGTAAGCCTGCTCCAACTGCTCGGCACTCTGCCCCTTGGCGTAGGCCGGTAGATTTTGCATGCCGTATTTCCAGTCATTGAAACCCGGGCAACTGGCCACATCGAACTTCACTGGCCGCTGTGGGCTGAAGTACGCGTAGGACGACGGGTTGGCCACCACATAGCGCAGGCTGATGCCCTCGGTTTGCAGCAGCGGGTGATCATGCCCGGTCAGCGCAAAACGCTGCACCACTTGACCGCCGCCGGAATGGCCGGCCACTACGATTTCCTTCAGGTTCGGGAACAGCTTGCGGTTGCCCAGGTGCTTGATGATCTGGTCCAGCGCGCCGTAGGAGCTGATCTGGCCCGGGCCGGTGGACGGCTCGCCGGCCATCCAGTCGTTGCTGTTCCAGCGCAGGGTCTGGTTGTCGACCTGGTTGCGCTTGATGTCGGTCTGGTTGAGAAACTGCGGCGCAATCACCAGGGTGTTGGCGTTTTGTCCTGCGTCTTTGGCGGCCTTTTCGCCGCTGTCCAGGTAGGTCATGGCGTTGCGCAGGCGGCCATGCACGATGATCAGCGCGCGGGTGACTTGAGGCAGCGGCTGGCGCCAGTCCTGGCTCAAGCCGACGCTCAGGTCGCCGGCATCCAGGTGAAAACGATCGGGGCTGACCACCTTGACGCCATGCTCGGCGGCCCAGGTGGAGGAGGAACAGGTGATCAACAAACCTAACAGCAGACCCAGTCGTTTATTCATTTAAAGGCTCTTGGCGGTAAAGGTGTCGCATTGAGTGATCTGGCCCTGGGCGAAGCCGGTCTTGAACCAGCGAACCCGCTGTGCCGAGGTACCGTGGGTAAACGAGTCAGGTACCACGCGGCCCTGGCCCTGTTGCTGCAAGCGGTCATCGCCGATGGCGTTGGCCGCATTCAATGCTTCTTCAATGTCGCCAGGCTCCAGCCAGTTCAGGCGCTTTTGCGCCCGGTTGGCCCACACACCGGCGAAGCAGTCGGCTTGCAGTTCCTGGCGCACCAACAGGCCGCCGTCGCCTTGCATCTGCCGGCCTTGCTGGCGGGCTGCCTGAATCTTCGCCGAGATGCCCAGCAGCGTCTGAACGTGGTGTCCGACTTCATGGGCAATCACGTAGGCCTGGGCGAAATCCCCGGCGGCCTTGAAGCGTTGGGACATTTCCCGGAAGAAATCCAGGTCCAGGTATACCTGTTGGTCTGCCGGGCAATAGAACGGCCCGCTGGCGGAGGTGGCGCCACCGCAGGCGGAGTTCACCCGACCGCGGAACAGGATCAATTTGGGGTTCTTGTAGGTCAGGCCGTTTTCCTGGAACACCTGGGCCCAGGTGTCTTCGGTGTCGCCGAGGATGGCGCGCACGAAGTCGGCCTGTTCATCATTGGCCGGTGGCGCCTGGCGGGTTTGCGGGCTGACGGAGGGCGCTTGCTCGGTGAGCTGGCCGCTGAGTTGCCCGAGGATCTGCATCGGGTCCTGGCCGGTCAGCCAGCCGATGCCGACGATCAGCACGATGGCCGTCAGGCTCAGGCCCTTGCCGCCGCCAAAACGCATGCCACCGCCACCGCCGCCACTGTCATCGCGGGCGTCCACCACGTTGTCGCTGCGTCGGCCTTTTTTCCATAGCATGTGGCAATCCTCTTGATGGTTCTGCAGCTCAGTGTTGTTGGTGTGTGGGGTTGGCGCCAGTCCGGCTGTCTGACGATGCTAAACGCTGTGTCGGCCGGCCTGTATGAAGCTTGTGTCAGTCGCGGCAATAGCCTTCGCCGGTGTCGACGATCAGGCAGTCCTTCTTGTCGGCCAGCCATTTCAGGCCAGTGGCTTCGCCGTCGCCGGCGCTCAGGATCTGCGGGCCGTCCGGGCGCTCAAAGGTGATGCCGTCTTCGGATGCCTGGCCCTTGAAGGTGCCGGAATCATCGTCATCCAGGCCGTATTTCATGGTCAGTACATAGTGGCCACGGCCGATGCTGTCGTCCTTGGCGATGGTCAGGTTCAGGCCTTCGACGCCTATCCACTTGCCGACCCATTTGTCGGTGGGCAGCACTTCCGGTACCAGCGTCGCTTGGACGGAGGGCGGTGCTGGTGCCTTGGCGGTCTCGGCTTGCTTGTCGCAGGCGCTGAGCAGCGCCAGGGTCGAAAGAATCAACAGGGTTTTTTTCATGGTACGAAGGCCTTGGTTAAAAAACGCGCAGTGGGCGGGGCGGCGTGAAGCGTTGGACTGGAAAACCGCAATTTAGTGCGCTGTTCGAACAGTGTTTGGTTATGCTCTTGAGCGAGGCGCTTTACCCGTTCTAGATTATGCCGCGGTATGCGGCGGTCATTTCAGCCTGCCACTCAAGAGAATGCAATGACCCTCAGCACCCCACTTTCCGGCGTCAACCACCCGCTCAAAGGCATTTTGCTGATTGTGGTGGCCACTTTTCTGTTTTCCAGCCACGACGCGCTGTCCAAATACCTGGCCGGGTTCTACCCGATCGTGATGGTGGTGTGGGCCCGTTACCTGGTGCACACACTCTTGATGGCCGGGATTTTCCTGCCGCAATCAGGGCTGCGGGTACTGCGCAGTAAACGACCGTTGCTGCAGGTGGCGCGGGCCTTGTGCCTGCTGGGCACCAGCCTGTTTTTCACGGCGGCGTTGCACTTTATCCCGTTGGCCGAGGCGACGGCGGTCAACTTTCTTGCGCCGATTCTGGTCACCGCCTTGTCGGTGCCGCTGCTGGGTGAGCACGTGACCCGTGGCCAATGGCTGGCGGTGATTTGCGGGTTCATCGGGGTGTTGATCATTGTGCACCCCGGCGGTGAGCTGTTCACCCCGGCGGTGTTGTTGCCTCTGACGTCCGCGCTGTTCTTCTGCTTCTACCAACTGCTCACCCGCATCCTCAGCAAGTACGACACGCCCACCACCAGCAACTTCTTCGCCGGGCTGTGCAACACCTTGGTGATGAGTGCGCTGGTGCCGTTCTTCTGGCAAGTGCCGAGCCTGTGGCATGGGGTGTTGATGCTGGCGCTGGGCAGTTGCGGGATGACCGCGCACTTGATGCTGACCCAGGCCTTCCGCTTCGCGGCGCCGGCCTTGCTGGCGCCGTTCGGCTATTGCCAGATCGTGTTTGCGGGGTTGTTGGGCTGGCTGGTGTTCAATCACACCCCGGACCTGACCACGGTGGTCGGGATCGGGGTGATTTGCCTGAGCGGGTTGGCCGCTGCCTGGCAGCAGCGGCGCAGGTAGGAAATTCAGACCTCGACGGTCGGAATCTTGCGCGGCGCCATGAAGTACATCCAGATCAGCGCGATGAAGTACATCGCCGGAATCAGGGTGAACAGCACGGTGTAGTTGTTGTTGGTCACGGTCAGGATATGGCCGACGATCTGGGTCATGAACATCCCGCCGATGGCCGCGCACATGCCGCCAAAACCAAACACCGTACTCATCATGTGCTTGGGCGTGTAGTCCATCACCAGGCTCCAGATGTTGGCCGTCCAGGCCTGGTGCGCGCCGATGGCCAGGGAGATGGCAAACACCGCGACCCACAGCTGGCTGGAACCGGCGGCCATGATCACCCCGACGATGCAGCAGGCGAACAGCAGCATCGACAACAACCGCGCCTTGATCGGATTCATCCCACGGCCGATCAGGAACGAAGACAGAATCCCGCCGCCAATGCTGCCGAAGTCCGCCGTCAGATAAATGATGATCAGCGGGATGCCCATCTGGGTCACGTTGATGCCCAGGTTGTATTGCTGATTCAGGAACGGCGGCAACCAATACAGGTAGAACCAGAACACCGGTGCGGTCATCGAGTAGGCGAGGGCGAAGGCCCAGGTGCCGCGCATCCGCAGGATGCCGCTGAACGGCACGCGGGGTTGTTCCGGTTCGACTTCCTGCTGCACGTAGTCCAGTTCCGATTGCTTCACGCTCGGATGGTCTTCCGGGTTGTAGTACTTGAGGCCCCAGAACAGCAGCCAGATCCCGCCCAGTGCCGACATGCACAGGAAGGCGGCCTGCCAACCCCACACGTGAAGGATCAGCGGCAGCAGCATCGGCGTCATCATCGCGCCGACGTTGGTGCCGGCATTGAAGATCCCGGTGGCCACGGCACGCTCGCCGGCAGGGAACCACAAGCGGGTGGTCTTGACGCAGGCCGGGTAGTTGGCGGCTTCGGTCAAACCGAGAATGAACCGGCAGACCATAAAGCCCACCGCCGAGGTGGCCAGGCCGTGGGCGCCGGTGGCCAGGCTCCACAGCAGCACCGCGCAGAAGAACACGCGCTTGACGCCGACCCGGTCGATCAGCCGACCTTGCAGCACAAAGCCGATGGCGTAACCCACCTGGAACCAGAAGTTGATGTTGGCGTAGTCCATCGCCGTCCAGCTCATTTCCTTGGCCAGGATCGGTTGCATCACGCCGAGGGCGGCGCGGTCGATGTAGTTCAGGGTGGTGGCGAAAAACACCAGGGCCAGCATGCCCCAGCGGGTTTTACCGACAGCCATGGCGCCACGGATTTTGTCGCCGATGCCGCTATGGGGATTGCTGTGGCGCACGGCCACGGCGGGATTTTGCGAAGGCATGAGGAAGTACCCGTTTTTTTGAAATTTTTATGGTGTGTTCAGGGTCTTGGTTAACCGAGGCCACTCAACCCGAGCGGGACTCAATGTGCTGTCGATGGTGCGCAGAGGCTAAAAAATCGTCAATTCGCCGATTGCCATTCTGTTCGATAATCGCCCATAAAACTAACCGGTTCGTACATTTCAATTGCTGTGATGAACCTGGCGGCCAATAATTTGCCGTAAATAAGACCTGCTTCATCTGCCGGGAGTCGCCCCATGCAACGCTCCATCGCCACCGTTTCCTTGAGCGGAACCTTGCCGGAAAAACTCGAAGCCATCGCCGCTGCCGGGTTTGATGGCGTGGAAATCTTCGAAAACGATCTGCTGTATTACGACGGCAGTCCGCGGGAAGTTAGGCAGATGTGCGCCGACCTCGGCATTGCCATCACCTTGTTCCAGCCGTTCCGGGATTTTGAAGGCTGCCGCCGCGACCGCCTGGCGCGCAACCTTGAACGAGCCGAGCGCAAGTTCGACTTGATGCAGGAGCTGGGCACCGACCTGGTGCTGGTGTGCAGTAACGCGTCAGCCGATTCCGTTGGCGATGAAAGCATTCTACTGGATGACCTGAGCCTGCTGGCCGAACACGCTAGCCGGCGTGGCCTGCGCATTGGCTATGAAGCGTTGGCCTGGGGCCGGCACGTCAACACGTGGCAACAGGTGTGGAACCTGGTGCGCAAGATCGATCATCCGAGCCTGGGCGTGTTGCTCGACAGCTTCCACACCCTGTCCCTCAAGGGCGACCCGAGCGCCATTGCCGAGATTCCCGGCGACAAGATTTTCTTTGTGCAGATGGCTGACGCGCCGATCCTGGCCATGGATGTACTGGAATGGAGCCGGCATTTCCGCTGCTTCCCCGGGCAAGGCGAGTTCGACCTGGCGGGCTTCCTTGCACCCATCATCAAGAGCGGCTACACCGGTCCGTTGTCGTTGGAAATCTTCAACGACGGCTTCCGCGCCGCGCCGACTCGGGCCAACGCCGCCGACGGCCTGCGCTCGCTGCTGTACCTGGAAGAGAAGACTCGCCAGCGGCTGGCGGAGGAAGCCAAACCTGTCCCAGAGATTCTGTTTGAAACCCCGGCCGCCAGCGAATACGACGGCATTGAATTCCTGGAATTTGCCGTGGATGAAAACCTCGGTGCCAAGCTCACTTCATGGCTGGAGCGCCTGGGCTTCGTCAAGGCCGGGCAGCATCGCTCCAAGAGCGTGAGCCTGCTGCGCCAGGGCGATATCAACCTGATCCTCAACTGTGAACCCTATTCCTTTGCCCACAACTTCTTCGAGGCCCACGGCCCGTCGTTGTGCGCCACGGCGATCCGCGTGAAGGACAGCGCCAAGGCCCTGGAGCGTGCGGTGGCCTACAAGGGCCAGCCGTATCGTGGCCTGGTCGGCCCCAACGAGCTGGAGCTGGCGGCCGTTCGTGCACCGGATGGCAGCCTGATCTACCTCGTCGACCAGAACGAAGGCGGCCTCTACGACACCGATTTCAACCTGCAAACCGCGAGCGCTGCCAGCGGCGGCCTGCTGCGCATCGACCACATGGCCATGGCCTTGCCTGCCGACAGCCTCGACAGTTGGGTGCTGTTCTACAAAAGCCTGCTGGATTTCGAAGCCGATGACGAAGTGGTGCTGCCCGACCCCTACGGCCTGGTGAAAAGCCGGGCACTGCGCAGCCGCTGCAGCTCGATTCGCCTGCCGCTGAATATTTCCGAGAACCGCAACACCGCGATTTCCCACGCGCTGTCGAGCTATCGTGGCTCGGGCGTGCACCACATTGCCTTCGACTGCGCGGACATTTTCAGTGAGGTCAGCCGGGCCAAGGATGCCGGTGTGCCGCTGCTGGATATTCCGCTGAACTACTACGATGACCTGGCAGCGCGGTTTGATTTCGACGACGAGTTCCTCAGCCAGTTGGCGTACTACAACGTGCTGTACGACCGCGATGCCCAGGGCGGTGAACTGTTTCACGTCTACACCGAGCCGTTCGAAGGACGGTTTTTCTTCGAGATCATCCAGCGCAGGAACGGCTACACCGGTTACGGCGCGGCCAACGTGGCGGTGCGCCTGGCCGCCATGGCCAAGTCCCGCAGCGGTGCGACGCGCCAAGCCAGGTTGTAAGGTGCCGGCGCTTCCTTCGGCGTGCGGCGCGGCCCATAATCACCGCCTGCACCTAAGGCCGTGAGCGCACCATGACCCTGACTTCCGAGCTTCCCGCCGCGGCCACTGCGCCGCGCAAGAGCCGCAAGAACAACCCGGAAAAGACCCGCGAGAACATTCTCCAGGAAGCCATCGTCGAGTTTGTTCAGCAGGGCCTGTCCGGCGCCCGAGTGGACGCGATCGCGGAGCGTATCCAGACCTCCAAGCGCATGATCTATTACTACTTCGGCAGCAAGGAACAGCTCTACGTCGAGGTGCTGGAGAAGCTCTACGGCGACATTCGCAACACCGAGACCCGGATGAACCTGACGGCCCTGGAGCCCCGGGAAGCGATCCGCCGGCTGGTGGAATTCACCTTTGATCACCACGATCAGAACGTGGATTTTGTGCGGATCGTGAGCATCGAGAACATTCACAACGCCGAGTACGTAAAGCAGTCGACGTCGATCAAGGCGATGAACAGCAACATCCTCGAAGCCCTCGGCACCACGTTACGCCGGGGGGCGGAGATGGGGCTGTTCCGCGAAGGGCTGGAGCCGCTGGACGTGCACCTGCTGATCAACTCGTTCAGTTTTTACCGGGTGTCCAACCGCCACACCTTCAGCGAGATCTTTCAGATCGAGTTGTCGGATGAGGCGGTCAAGCAACGGCATCGGGCGATGATCTGCGAGTCGGTGTTGCGCTATTTGCAGGCCTGAGTTCAACACTGAGCAAATGTGGGAGCGGGCTTGCCCGCGATAGGATCAACTCGGTTTGTCTGAAGTACCGAGGTGCTTGCATCGCAGGCAAGCCAGCTCCCACATTTCTGATCCGGTTTCTACAGTTGGGTGGTCATGCTCTGGAAGTGCGCGAGCATGCGGTCTGCATCGGCCACTTCGCCACTGAACAACTCAAACGCCTTCACCGCCTGAAACACCGCCATGTTGCCGCCATCCAGGGTGCGGCAGCCCAGGGCGCGGGCGTTGCGCAGCAGTTCGGTTTCCAGCGGGAAATACACAATCTCCGCCACCCACAAGTCGGCGCGCAAGGTGTCCAGCGGTACGGGCATACCCGGTAGCTTGGCCATGCCCATCGGTGTGGTGTTCACCAGGCCGTCGGCTTCGGCCATGGCGCTTTCCAGGTCATTGCCTGCCTGGGCCCGACCGGCACCGAAATGCTGGTTGAGGTTATCCGCCAGGCTGCGGGCGCGCTCGGCGTCCACGTCAAAAATACTCAAGCGTTCCACGCCTTCGCCCAGCAGCGCGTGGGCCACTGCCGCGCCGGCACCGCCCGCGCCCATTTGCACCACGAACGTGCGAGCCACATCACTCAAGCCCCGGCGAAAGCCTTCGGCAAAGCCCAGGCAGTCGGTGTTGTGGCCGATGCGTTTACCGTCGCAAAGCACCACGGTATTCACCGCGCCGATGCCCCGCGCTTCGGGCGACAGTTCGTCCAGCAGCGGCAGGATCACCTGCTTGCACGGGTAGGTGATGTTCAAGCCGGTGAAGTTCATCTGCTCGGCGGCCATCAACAGGTCGGGCAGCGCGCGGGTATCCGTCTGCAACTGGTCGAGGTCGATCAGGCGATACAGGTAACGCAAGCCCTGTGCATCGCCTTCGCGCTCGTGCAAGGCCGGAGTACGGGAAGCCTGGATGCCGGCGCCTATCAGGCCGGCGAGAATTCGACGTTTGGACACCGGGCTCATCCCTTCAAGGTCTTGCTGAAATGTTCGAGGGCCAGGTGATAACCATGGCTGCCAAATCCGGCCAGCACCGCCTTGGCAATCGGTGACACAAAGGAGTGATGACGGAAGGCTTCCCGGGCATGCACGTTGGACAAATGCACTTCGATCACCGGCACTTCACTGGCCACCAGCGCGTCGCGGATCGCCACCGAGGTGTGGGTCCAGGCCGCCGGGTTGATCACGATGCCGGCGCAACGGGCGCGGGCGCCGTGGATCCAGTCCAGCAATTCGCCTTCGTGGTTGGTCTGGCGGAATTCGACTTTCAGTCCCAGCTGTTCGGCGCTGCGGCCACACAGGGCGGCGACGTCGGCCAGGGTTTCGTGGCCATAAGTGGCGGGCTCGCGAGTGCCGAGCAGGTTGAGATTGGGGCCGTTGAGCACCAGCACGATGGGCGGCATGAAGGGTTCTCCACTGTTGTTTTTATGTATGCCGATAAAATGTACTGGATGGTTAATTTGGTCAATCACCTGGGTGGGAACCGTTCGATTATCGAACGCAGAATCAAAACCACCGTTATGCAGATCAGAGTTGATATCAATTGAAAATCATTCTCGACAACGCTTAAGATGCCCGCCTGTTTCCTTTACATTCCAGGGAGTCGGTTTGTCGGACGTGGATCTCAAAGGCCTGTTTCTCAAGCACGCCGATACCCTGCGCGGGTATCTCGCGCGCAAGGTACGGGACCCGCAGTTGGCCGCAGACCTGGTGCAGGAGAGTTTCCTGCGTCTGGCACAAAAGCCGGTCGGCGAGCGTATCGACAACTCCCAGGGCTATCTCTATCGCACGGCCAGCAATCTGCTGATCGACCATATTCGCCAGGAGGCACGGCGCAAGACCGACTCCGTGCCCCACGAGGCGCTGGCCGAGATTGAAGACGAAATGGCCGGGTTGGAGGCTCAGGCAATGGCGCAGCAACAGCGGCAGGCATTGAAGCAGGCACTGGCGGAATTGCCGGAGCGTACCCGACAGATTTTCCGCCTCAACCGCATCGAGGGCATGACCCATGCCCAGGTTGCACGACACCTGGATATTTCCGACAGCTCAGTGCAAAAGCACCTGGCCAAGGCGCTGGCGTATGTCATGCAGCGTTTGCAGGAAGGCGAGGCGGGGCCATCCGACGAATGAATTACCGACAAACCTGGGGTCAAACGTCACAGCGTTACATAACGAAAAATTCGAGATTCACACGTGAATAGCCCAGGTTCCCAACAGCACAGCATTACCGAGGCGGCTGCCGATTGGGCGGTGCGCCTGCACGCCGGCGCCCTGACCGATCAGGAACAGGCCGAGTTGCGCCAATGGATCGCCAGGGACAGCCGCCATGAAGCTGCGCTGCGTTTTGCCGAGCAGACGTGGGCGGCGCTGGGCGAGGTGCATCGCGATGAGACGGTGCATCGCCAGCGGCCAGCCGCCGCTTCTGCGCCTGTGCGCGGCTCCCGGCGCCGCAGGCCGTGGCGCGTGGCAGCGAGTGTCGCGCTATTGCTGGTGGCGGCCGGCGTCGGCTGGGTGCGCGGGCCCGAAGCGTTGCTGCACCTGCAGGCCGATTACGTCACCCACAAGGGCGAAGTGCGCACCGTGCACCTGGCCGACGGCAGCAGCGTGCAACTGGATTCCGCGAGTGCAATCAAGCTGGAGTTTGACGGCGTGCAGCGGCGCATCAGCCTGATCAAGGGCTCGGCGATCTTTGATGTGGCGCCGATGGCCGGCGAGGAAAAGCGGCCGTTCGTGGTGCAGAGCGCCAGCGGGCAAACCCGCGCCCTTGGCACGCGGTTTGTGGTCGAGCGGGAAGATGACCGGCAGGCCTGGATCGGCGTGTTGCAGCACAGTGTGGCAGTGACGCTCCAGGCGCTGCCGCAGAAAGAAACTGTGCTCAAGGAGGGCCAGGCTGCGCGCTACAGTCCCGAAAACGGCGTGGTCGCCCTTGATGACCTCGATCTGGAGCGCGCCACCAGTTGGCGCCGGGGCGTGCTGATCTTCGACCGGTTGCCACTGGCCAAGGTCATCGAGCAACTCAACCGCTACCGGCCTGGCAAGGTGGTGCTGACCGACGCCGACCTGGGCACCCGTGAAGTCAGCGGCGTGTTCCGTCTCGACATGCTCGACACCGCCCTCGGTACCCTGACCGAAGAATTGCAGGTGCAGCGCTTCGATCTGGCGGGGCTGAGCCTGATCTATTGATGGGGTCGCCGGGCCCCATTTACGCCCTTCGAAAAAACTTTCAAAAAAACCTTACTGAGTTCCGACGCCTGACACGTCCTGTTAAGTGAGAAGTATTCGCATAAACAAGAATGGTCAGCGAAGGGATAACGTAGATGTCTGCAATCACCAAGGGGCGTATCACCGGCAGCCGGTTGGCCCTTGCCATTCACTTGGGGCTGTTCGCCTCTGCCTGCCAGGTGCAGGCCGCCGAGGCGCCGGCTGGTGCGTCGCAGCCCGCTACCTTGATGTTCGACATCGCCGCGCAACCCTTGGGCAGCGCCGTGCTGAGCTTCGCCGACCAGGCAGGCTTGCAGGTGCTGTTCGACAGCCAGCGCCTGCAAGGGTTGAGCAGCACCGCGCTCAAGGGCAGCTTCAGTGTGCACGAAGGCCTGGGCCGTTTGCTCGGTGCCGCCCCGGTGGAATACCGCTTTACCGGCGCCCGCCAGGTCACCCTGACCCGGGTTGAACAGCCGGCCAACGCTGCGCTGGCATTGGCGACCACCACGATCACCGGCCAGCACAGGAATGACTGGGTGTACTCATCGCCGCGCTCGGTCAGTGTGGTGGGGCGCGAACAGTTGGATCGCAACCCGCCGCGCCATGCCGCCGAGATGCTGGAAGAGGCCCCTGGGGTCTACTCGGCGGTCAGTCAGCAGGACCCAGGCCTGTCAGTGAATATCCGCGGGATCCAGGACTATGGCCGGGTCAACATGTCGGTCGACGGCATGCGCCAGAATTATCAGCAGAGCGGTCACCAGCAACGTAACGGCACGCTGTATGTCGACCCGGAGTTGCTGTCCGAGGTGGTGATCGAAAAGGGCGCGACCTCCACCATGGGCGGTGCGGGAGTGATTGGCGGGGTTGCCAACTTTCGTACCGTGGAGGCGGCTGACCTGCTCAAGGACGGCAAGCAAATCGGCGGGCGCATTCGTGTCACCACGGGCCTCGGCGGGCTCAGCAACGGTACGCACTTCATCGGCAGTTCGGCGTTTGCCGTCGGCACCGATGTGTGGGACATGCTGGTGGCGGCCAGTGAGCGGCATCTGGGGGATTACGACCCCGGCACCCAGGGCAGCATCGGCGACCTGCGTACCGGCACGGCGTTCATACCGGCCAGCCAGGATCGCATCAAGAATACCCAGGTCGCCTATTCGGGCTCGGTGATGCGTTCGCGTCTGCTCAAGCTCGGTCTCAACTTGCCGGCTGATCAACGTTTGCAACTGAGTTACCTGTTGACCGAAGTCGATTACGACGACGTCAACATGATGACCGCCGAAAAACCTCAATTATGGGAAAAGCTCGGCATCAGCAACGTCAAGGCACAGAACCTCGCGCTGGACTACAGCTACACGCCGGACAATCCGCTGATCGACTTCAAGGCCAAGCTCTACGCCGTCGACACCCGCAATGACCAGTCCACGCTGGCCCGCGGCCGCACACCCGGCTATGACGTGACCTATCAAACCGACACCTATGGTGTTCAGGCGCAGAACACCTCGACCTTTGCCTTGAGCGAGCTGTCCGTGCTCAAGGCTAACTATGGGCTGGAGTTTTTCTACGACAAGGTCCGGCCGGACTCCAATCAACCGTTGGAGGCTGGCTCTGCGGTTGAGGCTTCCGCGCTGGAAAGCATCACCCCCAAAGGTGACCGGGCGATGGGCAGCCTGTTCGGTCGCCTGGATTACGACTACGACGACTGGCTGAACCTGAATGCCGGGCTGCGTTACGACCGCTATCGGTTGCGGGGCGAAACCGGGTTGAACACCCGCACCTTCATCATCGGCACTACCCGCCAGATCGGCGTACCCGTGGCCTATGACGTTGACCGGGAGGAGGGGCATTTCTCGCCGACCTTCGGCCTGTCGATCAAGCCGGGTGTCGACTGGCTGCAGCTGTTCGCCACGTACGGCAAGGGCTGGCGCCCTCCGGCGGTGACCGAAACCCTGGTCAGCGGCCGGCCCCATGGCGGCGGTTCGGAATCGATCCTGCCCAACCCTTACTTGAAGCCCGAGAAGTCCACGGCGTGGGAGGTCGGATTCAACGTGCTTAAGGAAGACCTGCTGTTCGCAGACGACCGTGTGGGCGTGAAAGTGTCCTACTTCAACACCCGCGTCGATGACTTCTCCTATATGGCCTTGGGGGTGCAGCCGCCCGGTTATGGCATCGCCAACATTGGCAATGCGGCATATGTGAACAACCTGGAGACCACCCGTTTTCGCGGCCTCGAATACCAACTGGATTATGACGCCGGGTTTGCCTACGGCCAGGTCAACTACACCCGCATGCTCGGCAGCAACAAGTTCTGCAGCAACACCGCCTGGCTCGGCGGCGTGACCAAGATCCAGAGCCGGCCAGGTAACCGTAGGCCGGTGGACGCCATGGTGCCGGACAACGTGGCCAATGCCGCCGTGGGTTGCAACGCCATCCTCGGTTCCTCTGAGCACATGCCGATGGACCGTGGCACCGCGACGCTGGGCGCGCGTTTCTTCGAGCGCAAGCTGGATGTGGGTGTCCGCGCCCGCTACAGCGCCGGTTACTACGTAAAAGGCGGCGTCGGCGTGACCACCTCGCAAACCGGCGTTTACCCCGCTGACTGGAAGCCCTACACCGTCTACGACCTTTACAGCAGCTACCGCGCTACTGATCAGTTGACGCTGCGCCTGGCCATGGAAAACGTCACCGACCGCGCGTACCTGGTGCCGCTGGGCGACGTGCTGGCCTTCACCCTCGGCCGTGGGCGCACCCTGCAGGGCACCGTTGAATATCAGTTCTGACCGATTTTGCCCTGTGACGGGCAAAGCCACAGCAGGCACTGGCTTGCTGCGGAGTTACCACCCCATGACTTGGAGTTTTGCATGAGCATTTCTATTTCATACAGCACGGCCTATGCCGCTAATACCGTTGCCGAGTACCTGAGCGACTGGTCGGCTTACTTTGGCGACCTGAACCACCGTGAAGGCTCGGTCAAAGAGGGTTCGAACACTGGTGGTTTCAATCCTGGGCCGTTCGACGGTACCCAATATGGCGTGTCCAGCACGGTCAGCAATGCGGCGGTGGTCGCTGACGGCGACCTGCACTACACCCTGTTCAACCCGCCGTCGCACACGTTGTGGGGTTCGCTCGACGCCCTCAACCTGGGCACTGTCCTGACGGGCGGCGCTGCCGGCGGTAGCTACAGCCTCGCCAACCAGGAAGTCAGCTTTACCAACCTGGGCCTTGAGAGCCTGCAGTCGGAAGGCCGTGCGGGCCAGGTGCACCAGATCGTCTACGGCCTGATGAGCGGCGACAGTTCGGCACTCGCCTCGGCAATCGATTCCCTGCTCAAGGACATCGACCCAAGCCTGTCGGTCAACTCCACCTTCGACCAGCTGGCTGCAGCGGGTGTGGCGCATGTGGATTCGACGTCGTTCGCGGCGGCCGATGTGGCCCTGGTAGGCGTGCAGGACGTGCCTCAGGACTTTGCCCTGGCCGCCTGACGCCTTGGCTGCATGAAACAAGCCGATGAAGGATCACGCCTTCATCGGCTTTCGGTGTTTCCCGATTTCCCCCATGAGAATTCCCCGATGCGCCATGCCGGCAACGAAACCCTGGCCGCCCTCACCGCCTATAAAAGCGGCTTCCTTAACATTGGCCTGTTCTCGGCGGTGATCAACCTGCTGATGCTGGCCCCGGCGCTCTACATGTTGCAGGTCTACGACCGAGTGCTGGCCTCCGGCAACGAGATGACCCTGTTGATGCTGACGCTGATGATCCTCGGCTTGTTCGGCTTGATGGGCGCGCTGGAGTGGGTGCGCAGCCAGGTGGTGATTCGCCTCGGTACGCAGATGGACATGCGCCTGAACCAGCGGGTGTACGACGCCGCGTTCGAGGCGCAACTGAAAGGCGGCACCCAGGCGGCGGGGCAGGCGCTCAGCGACTTGACGGCCTTGCGCCAGTTCGCCACCGGCCAGGCGCTGTTCGCGTTTTTTGATGCGCCGTGGTTCCCGGTGTACCTGCTGGTGGTCTTCCTGTTCCACCCCTGGCTCGGCCTGCTGGCCCTGGCCGGCGCAGTGATCCTGGTGGCCTTCGCCTGGGTTAACCAGCACATCTGCCAGGCGCCGTTGGCCCAGGCCACGCAACTGTCCATCAGCGCCAGTCAGCAGGCCACGGCCAACCTGCGCAACGCCGAAACCATCGAAGCCATGGGCATGCTGGCGACCTTGCGCGCACGCTGGTTTGCCCAGCACCAGGCGTTTCTGGCGGCGCAGAACCTGGCCAGTGAAAAGACTGCGGCCATCAGTGCCTGGTCCAAGGGCGTGCGCCTGGCGTTGCAGTCATTGGTCCTCGGTTTGGGCGCGTTGCTCGCGGTGAAGGGGGAGATTACGCCGGGGATGATGATCGCCGGTTCGATCCTGATGGGCCGGGTATTGAGCCCCATCGACCAGTTGATCGGCGTGTGGAAACAGTGGAGTTCGGCACGCCTGGCCTATGAGCGGTTGTCAGTGATGCTGGCGGCCAACCCGGCGCGTACGGAGCGCATGAGCTTGCCGGCGCCCAGCGGCCAGTTGATGGTCGAGCAGGTGAGCGCATGTGCGCCGGGCAGTCGTCGACCTGCGCTGGCCAACCTCGGCTTCAGTCTTCCCGCCGGTGAAGTGCTGGGCGTGATCGGGCCGTCCGGTTGTGGCAAGTCGACGCTGGCGCGCCTGCTGGTGGGGGCTTGGGCACCAATGGCCGGCAAGGTGCGCCTGGACGGCGCGGACCTGGCGCAATGGGACAAGCAGCAACTCGGCCCGCACATTGGTTATCTGCCACAGGACATCCAGCTGTTCGCCGGCAGCATCGCCGACAACATCGCGCGTTTCGGCGCGGTGGATTCGGACAAGGTCCTGGCTGCCGCGCAAATGGCCGGCGTGCATCAACTGATCCTGCAACTGCCCCAAGGCTACGACACCCAACTGGGTGAGGGCGGTGCCGGATTGTCCGGCGGGCAGAAGCAACGTGTCGCACTGGCGCGGGCGCTGTACGGCTTGCCCGCGCTGATCGTGCTGGACGAGCCCAACGCCAATCTCGACGAAGCCGGCGAGCAGGCCTTGCTGCAGGCCATCACCTCGCTCAAGGCGCAGCGCCGCACGCTGGTGTTGATCACCCACAAGACCAACGTGCTGACCCTGACCGATCAATTGTTGATTCTGCGGGACGGACAGCTGCAAGCGTTCGGGCCGACGGTTCGGGTGTTGGAGGCTACGCAGAAACCTACGGCAGCACCGCCCAAACCGGTGTCGACGATGAGCATGAGCTACCGCCTCGGCGAAGGAAAAAAGCATGAACCGACCTGTGCTTGTGGCGGACAACAGCGTGCCGCCCGTGAATAACGTACTGGCGCTGGACGATAAAAAGTACGCGCGTCTGGGCTGGTTGTTGGTGCTCGGCGGGTTTGCCGGGTTTCTCGGCTGGGCTGCGCTGGCACCGTTGGACAAAGGCGTGGCGGTGTCCGGCAAGGTCATGGTCTCGGGGCACCGCAAGACGGTGCAGCATCCGGCGGGCGGGATCGTCGAACGGATCGAAGTGCGCGATGGCGAGGTGGTGAGCGCCGGCCAGGTTTTGATCCGCTTGAAGGAAACGCCGTTGCGCGGGCAGATGCAGTCGTTGCGCAGCCAGTTCATCGCGTCACAGGCCAGCGAAGCGCGCTTGAGTGCCGAGAGTGAAGGCTTGTCGGCCATCGTCTTTGGCCCCGAGCTGCTGAGCGATCCGGAGGCTGCCGCCACCTTGAGCCTGCAACGGCAACTGTTCAGCAGTCGCGCCCAGGCCCTGGCCACGGAGCAGCAAGGCCTGCGGGAAACCATCGCCGGGGCCGAGGCGCAACTGCGCGGCACGCGGGATTCCCAGGCCAGCAAAGTGCTGCAACGCACCGCGATGAATGAACAACTGCAGGGCCTGCGGGAGCTGGCGCGGGACGGCTATATCCCGCGCAATCGGCTGCTGGAAAGTGAACGCCTTTACGCCCAGCTCGACGGCGCGATAGCGGAGGATTTCGGCCGCATCGGCCAGTTGCAACGGCAAGTCCTCGAACTGCGCTTGCGCATCCGCCAGCTCGGCGAAGACTTCCAGAAAGACCTGCGTGGCCAACTGGCGGAAACCCGTACCCGCAGCGACGACCTGCGCAACCGCCTGGCCTCGGCTGAGTTCGAACTGGCCAACAGCCTGGTGCGCGCCCCGGCGGCCGGCGTGGTGGTTGGGCTGGATGTGTACACAGAGGGCGGTGTGATCAAGCCCGGCCAGGCGTTGATGGACATCGTGCCCCAGGGCGAACCGTTGCTGGTGGAAGCGCGGGTGCCGGTGCAGATGGTCGACAAGGTGCACCCGGGCTTGCCGGTGGAACTGCTGTTCTCGGCCTTCAACCAGAGCACCACGCCGCGCATCGCCGGGGAAGTGACGCTGGTGTCGGCCGACCGCCAGGTCGACGAGCGCACCGATGAACCGTATTACACCGTACGCGCCCAGGTCAGCGCCGCCGGCATGCGCCAGCTCGATGGCTTGCAGATTCGCCCGGGGATGCCGGTGGAAGCCTTCGTCAAAACCGGTGAGCGCTCGATGCTCAACTACCTGTTCAAACCTTTGCTGGATCGGACTCACATGGCGTTGGTGGAAGAATGAAGGCGCTGGTATTCAGCCTGTGCTGTGCCTGTAGCGGTTCGGTCCAGGCGCTGGGATTACTCGATGCCTATGACCTGGCGCTGCGCAATGATCCGACGTTCCAGGCAGCGATCCAGGAACGCGAGGCTGGCGAGGAAAACCGCATCATCGGTCGCGCCGGACTGCTGCCGAACCTGTCCTGGAGCTACAACAACTCGCGCAACGAATCCGAAGTCACCCAGTCGACGGCGGTGGGCAATGTCACCAGCGACCGTGATTACCGCAGCTATGCGTCGACCCTGACCTTGCAGCAACCGCTGCTCGATTACGAAGCCTATGCGCGCTATCGCCAGGGCGCAGCGCAGGCGCTGTTTGCCGATGAACGCTTTCGCGGCAAGAGCCAGGAGCTGGCGGTACGGGTGTTGAGCGCCTACAGCCAGGCGTTGCTGGCCCAGGAGCGGATCGAACTGAGCCGCGCCCAGAAACGCGCGTATGCCGAGCGCCTGCAACTCAATGAACGGCTGCTCAAAGGCGGCGAGGGCACCCGCACCGATCTGCTGGAAACCCAGGCGCGCCTGAGCCTGGCCCAGGCCGAAGAGATCGAATCGTTGGACACCCAGGACGCTGCCTTGCGCGAACTCGAAGCGATAGTCGGTGAGCCGTTACAGATAGAAGAGCTGGCGCCTCTGACCCGACAGTTCGCCATCCCGCCGCTGGAACCCAATCGCTTCGAAACCTGGCGGGATATGGCGATGGCCAACAACCCGGAACTCAAATCCCAGCACCACGCGCTGGACGTCGCCGAGTACGAAGTGGAGCGCAAGCGCGCCGGGCACATGCCCAAGGTCAGCCTGTATGCGAGCAGCCGCCAGACCAGCTCCGACTCGGAAAGCAGCTACAACCAGAAGTACGATACCAACAGCGTTGGCATCCAGGTGAGCTTGCCGCTGTTTGCCGGTGGCTCGGTGTCGGCGTCAACCCGTCAGGCCGCCAATCAACTGTCCCAGGCGCAATATGAACTGGACGCGCAGACCGCCAGGACGCTGATCGAACTGCGCAAGCAATTCAACCTCAACACCAGCGGCGCGGCCAAAGTTCGGGCGTATGAAATGGCAGTCAGCTCGGCCACCGCCCTGGTGACGGCGACGAAGAAAAGCGTGACCGGTGGCGAGCGCGTCAACCTCGATGTGCTGGATGCCGAGCAGCAACTGTTCACGGCACGCCGCGACCTGGCGGATGCGCGGCATGCGTACCTGCTGGCGCGGATACAGCTGAAGTATTTTGCGGGGTTGCTGAACGAGCAGGACCTGCGGGCGTTGGCGGGGTATTTCCAGCCGTCAGCATGATGGCGATATTTGCCAACAGACCGATCCATTGTAGGAGCTGTCGAGCCTTGGCGAGGCTGCGATGGCGGCGGGACTGATGACATTTTTCTGTCTGACCTACCGCCATCGCGGCCTCGCTAAGGCTCGACGGCTCCCACATTTTGATCTGTGCAGTGCTGGGGATTTAACGCCGGGTCAGTAACACACCCGATTCCATGTGGTGCGTTCAGGGGAACTGGTCAAACAGCGCGCCCTTGTGCTGGATGCCGAGCAGCAACTGTTCACGGCACGCCGCGACCTGGCGGATGCGAGGCATGCGTATCTGCTGGCGCGGATACAGCTGAAGTATTTTGCGGGGTTGCTGAACGAGCAGGATCTGCGGGCGTTGGCGGGGTATTTCCAGCCGTCGGCATGATGGCGATATTTGCCAACAGACCGATCCATTGTAGGAGCTGTCGAGCCTTGGCGAGGCTGCGATGGCGGCGGGACTGATGACATTTTTTTGCCTGACCCACCGCCATCGCGGCCTCGCTAAGGCTCGACGGCTCCCACATTTTGATCTGTGCAGTGCTGGGGATTTAACGCCGGGTCAGTAACACACCCGATTCCATGTGGTGCGTTCAGGGGAACTGGTCAAACAGCGCGCCCTTGTGCTGGATGCCGAGCAGCAACTGTTCACGGCACGCCGCGACCTGGCGGATGCGAGGCATGCGTATCTGCTGGCGCGGATACAGCTGAAGTATTTTGCGGGGTTGCTGAACGAGCAGGACCTGCGGGCGTTGGCGAGGTATTTCCAGCCGTCGGCATGATGGCGATATTTGCCAACACACCGGTCGATTGTGGGAGCTGTCGAGCCTTGGCGAGGCTGCGATGGCGGCGGGACTGATGACATTTTTCTGTCTGACCTACCGCCATCGCGGCCTCGCTAAGGCTCGACGGCTCCCACATTTTGATCTGTGCAGTGCTGGGGATTTAACGCCGGGTCAGTAACACACCCGATTCCATATGGTGCGTCCACGGGAACTGGTCAAACAACGCACACTGGGTAATCCGGTGCGTGTCATGCAATTGCGCAATGTTTGCCGCCAAGGTTTCCGGGTTGCAGGAAATGTAGAGGATGTTCTCGAAGCGCCGGGTCAGTTCGCAGGTGTCCGGGTCCATCCCGGCACGCGGCGGGTCGACGAACACGCTGCCAAATTCGTAGCTCTTGAGGTCGATGCCGTGCAGGCGTCGGAACGGCCGCACTTCGTTCAGGGCTTCGGTCAGTTCTTCGGCAGACAAGCGCACCAGGGTGACGTTATCCACCGCGTTTTCATCGAGGTTGCTCAGGGCCGCATTCACCGAGGTCTTGCTGATTTCGGTGGCCAGCACCTTGCGCACGCGGGTGGCCAGGGGCAGGGTGAAGTTGCCGTTGCCGCAATACAGTTCCAGTAAGTCATCACTGCGATCGCCCAGGGCTTCGTACGCCCAGTTGAGCATCTTCTGGTTCACGGTGCCGTTGGGCTGGGTGAATGCGCCTTCGGGCTGGCGATAGCTGAATATGCGACCGCCGACGTCGAGTTTCTCGACCACGTAATCGCGGCCGATCACATCGCGCTTGCCCTTGGAGCGGCCGATGATGCTGACGTTCAGGTCCGCCGCCAGCTTGTTCGCCGCCGTATGCCAATGCTCGTCCAGCGGACGGTGATAGCACAGGGTGATCATCGCGTCGCCGGCCAAAGTGGTGAGGAACTCCACCTGGAACAGCTTGTGGCTCAGGGCGGCGCTGGCTTGCCAGGCGGCCTTGAGTTGCGGCATCAACTGGTTGATGCGCAGGCTGGCAATCGGGAACTCTTCGATGAGGATCGGCGTGCGCTTGTCGTCCTGGGAGAACATTGCGTAGTGGCGCTGACCCTCTTCGCGCCACAGGCGGAACTCCGCCCGCAGGCGGAAGTTCTGCAACGGCGAGTCGAAAACCTGAGGCTCTGGCGCGTCGAACGGCGCCAGCAGGTCACGCAAGCGCGTGACCTTTTCTTCCAGTTGAACGGTGTAGCTTGCGGCGTCAAAAGTCATGCGTTGAACCAGCCCAGCTTGATCACAAACAGAATCGACAGGATCACCAGCGCCGGGTTCAGCTCACGGTAGCGGCCCGAAAGCAGCTTGATGGCGGTCCAGGCGATGAAACCGAAGGCAATGCCGTTGGCGATGGAATAAGTGAATGGCATCGCCAGGGCGGTGATCACCACCGGCGCGGCGACGGTGATGTCGTCCCAGTCGATTTCGGCCAGGCCCGAGGTCATCAGTACGGCAACAAACAGCAGCGCCGGCGCGGTGGCGAAGGCCGGAACGCTGGCCGCCAGTGGCGAGAAGAACAGCGCCAGCAGGAACAGGATCGCGACCACAACGGCGGTCAAACCGGTACGGCCACCGGCGCTCACGCCTGCAGCCGATTCGATGTAGCTGGTGGTGGTCGAGGTGCCCAGCAGCGAGCCGGCCATGGCCGCCGTACTGTCAGCGATCAGCGCACGGCCCATTTTCGGCATGTGGCCGTCCTTGCCCATGAGACCCGCGCGCTTGGCGACGCCGATCAGGGTGCCGGAGTTGTCGAACAGGTCGACGAACAGGAACGCGAAGATCACGCTCACCAGGCCGATGTCCAGGGCGCCTTTGATGTCCAGTTGCAGGAAGGTCGGGGCCAGCGAAGGTGGCATCGACATCACGCCGCCGAACGGCGTAAAGCCCAGCACGATGGAGGCGATGGTCACCACCAGGATGCCGATCAACACCGCGCCGCGTACTTTCAGGGCTTCCAGCGCAACGATCAGCGCGAAGCCGAGGGTGGCGAGGATCGGTGCCGGTTGTTTCAGGTCGCCCAGGCCCACCATGGTGGCCGGGTTGCTGACCACGATGCCGGCGTTGTGCAGGGCGATCAACGCCAGGAACAGGCCGATACCCGCCGCAATCGCCGAGCGCAGCGGCAGCGGGATGCTGTTGATGATCCATTCACGGATACGGAAGATCGACAGCAGGAAGAACAGCACCGCCGAGATGAACACGGCACCCAGCGCCACTTGCCAGGTATGGCCCATGTGCAGGACGACGGTGTAGGTGAAGAACGCGTTGAGGCCCATGCCCGGTGCCAGGGCAATCGGGTAGTTGGCGATCAGGCCCATCACGGTGGAACCGATGGCCGCCGCCAGGCAGGTCGCGACAAAGACCGCGCCCTTGTCCATGCCGGTCTCGCCGAGGATGCTCGGGTTGACGAACAGGATGTAGGCCATGGCCAGGAAGGTGGTGACGCCCGCGAGAATCTCGGTGCGCACATTCGTGTTGTGTGCCTTGAGTTGAAACAGCTTTTCCAGCATGCCTGCTCCCTGTGACGCTATTTTGCGTCGTTATTTGTTGACCTCTAAGTCAAAGCACAAACTGCGCCAAGCGGCTGTGGTTCCAGAGAGGATCGGAAAAAGCGGCGCATCATACCAGCAGCCGAGGGCCAGTGGCGCATAGGCTTGATCATGGCCTTGAGGCATACTGCGCCGACGTTTATTACAGGGTCATCGACAGCATGAAAAAAGCCAGCGCCTGGAGTCTAGCTCTGTTCGGTTGTATCGGCCTGTGGCTCGGTGCAGCACCGGCGTGGGGCGCGCCTGCACCGGCGTTGAGCGAGGTGCGGGTGTTCAAGGTGCAGTCGGCCAATTGCACGGAAACCATCCCTGAACGGGCGGCCAGCACCCAGATGTGCACGCACCGTGGGCAGACGCTGGTGTACGTGATGGAAGTCGGCCTGGGCAACAGCTCCCAGGCGTTTTTCGACGGCGCACCGGTGTCCGGCACCAGCACTGCCATCTGCCAGGTGGGTTCCATCAGCCAGGCATGCAGCGGCGCTGGCACGTTGATGGGCTACATCTATACGTTCCAGCTGGATGTCGAAGCCGGCGGCACGTTTCAGTACAGCAACACCTCGATCAACCCGCCGCGCAACCAGTTGGTCACCACCCTCAGCATTCGTTGATCGCCACCCATCAATTGTCTTGAACGCTCATAACCTGCGGAAGTCGGACCGCTAAGACGGCGACTTTCCTGAACGCCGCGATTGCACACCAATCCGTGAGGTGTTTATGAGCGCGACCCACACCGGCGCGGCGGCCAAGCCGTTCGTCAGCCATCCGATACGCCTGACTCTCAATCGTCGAGACATCCAACTGGATGTATTGCCCTGGACCACCCTGCTGGACCTGCTGCGCGAGCAACTGGACCTGACCGGCACCAAGAAGGGGTGCGACCACGGCCAGTGCGGCGCCTGCACCGTGTTGCTCAACGGTAAACGGGTGAACGCCTGCCTGACCCTGGCGGTGATGTGCGACGGTGCCGAATTGACCACCATCGAAGGCCTGGCCTCGGGGGAAGACCTGCACCCGATGCAGCAGGCGTTTATCAAACACGACGCCTTCCAGTGCGGCTATTGCACGCCGGGGCAGATTTGCTCGGCGGTGGGCCTGGCCCGGGAAGGCCGTGCCCACGACACCGCGCAAATCCAGGAACTGATGAGCGGCAACCTGTGCCGCTGCGGCGCCTACAACAACATCCGCGATGCCATCGAAGAAGCCTTGCCGGCGTGCCGTACCCAGGGAGGTGAGCAATGAATCCCTTCCATTACAGCAAGCCGGTGGACGTGCAGGAGGCGGTGCACCTGGTCAGCCCGGCATCGCGGTTTATTGCCGGTGGTACCAACCTGTTGGACCTGATGAAAGAAAACATCAGCCGCCCCGAGCACCTGATCGATATCACCGGCCTGCCGCTTCGCGATGTCGAAGAAACCACCGAAGGCGGCCTGATGATCGGCGCCCTGGTGAGCAACGCCGACCTCGCGTGGCACCCACTGATCGAGCAACGCTACCCGTTGCTGTCCCAAGCCATTCTCGCCGGCGCCTCGCCGCAATTGCGCAACATGGCCAGCACTGGCGGCAACCTGTTGCAACGCACCCGTTGCTATTACTTTTATGACGCCGCTGTGCCCTGTAACAAGCGCGAGCCCGGCAGCGGTTGCCCGGCGCGGGTCGGCTTGAATCGCATTCACGCGATTCTCGGCGCCAGCGATCAGTGCGTGGCCACCCATCCTTCGGATATGTGCGTGGCCCTGGCCGCGCTGGATGCCCGGGTGCACGTGCAGGGCCGGGGCGGTGCGCGGGTGATCGAGTTTGCCGACTTCCATCGGTTGCCGGGAGATGCGCCCCAGCGGGATAACCAGTTGGCCGATGATGAGTTGATCACCGCCATCGAGTTACCCGCCGACCACCTGGCAGCCCACAGCCACTACCTGAAGATCCGTGATCGGGCCTCCTATGCGTTTGCGCTGGTATCCGTCGCGGCGGCGCTGGAGCTGGACGGCGATGTGATCGTCGACGCCCGTCTGGCTCTGGGCGGCGTCGCCCACAAACCCTGGCGTGATCGCGCGGTGGAAGCCGCGCTGATCGGCCAGTCCGTCAGCCGCGAAACCTTTAGCAGCGCCGCCGAAGCCTTGCTGCAGGACGCCGAGCCTTTGGAACACAACGGCTTCAAGATCAAACTGGCACGCCGCGCGATCGTTCGCGCCCTGAGCGATGCCGCTGTTGCGGGAGCCACATCATGAGCGCGATCGGCAAACCGTTGGACCGGGTCGACGGTCTGCTCAAGGTAACCGGGCAAGCGCGATATGCCGGGGAATTTCCCGAAGATGGCCTGCTGCACGGCAGTGTGGTGTCGAGCAACATCGCCAAGGGCCGGGTCATCCGCATTGACGCTTCCAAAGCCCTGGCGCTGCCGGGCGTGGTGATGGTGCTCGATCACCTCAACCGCCCGAAACTGGCCAGCTACGACGACAGCTACGCCGATGCCGATGCCGCCGACGGCTCGCCATTTCGCCCGCTGTACAACGACCGCGTGCTGTACAGCGGCCAGCCGTTGGCATTGGTGATTGCCGATAACCTGGAGCTGGCGCGTCATGCCGGCTCTTTGGTTGAGATCGAATACACAGCCGAACCTTCCGAGACCGACCTGCTGGCCTTGCAGGACCAGGCGCACCCTTCGCCACAAACACCGCCCAAGCCGCGCGGCAACTTCCAGGCCGAATGGACCGGCGCCGCCACGAGCCTGGATCTGCACTACAGCACGCCCATCGAACACCACAACCCGATGGAGCCCCACGCCAGCACCGTGCTGTACCAGCCGGACGGCACCCTGCATATCCACGACAAGACCCAGGGCCCGCAGAACTGCCAGGCCTACGTGCAGAAAGTCTTCGGCTTGGATAAAAGCCAGGTGCGAATCTTCGCTGCATTTGTCGGTGGTGCCTTTGGTTCAGGCTTGCGGCCGCAGTACCAGTTGCCGCTGGCGGTGATGGCATCGCTGGCCTTGAAGCGTTCGGTGCGCGTCACCCTCACGCGTCAGCAGATGTTCACCTTCGGCTATCGCCCGCGCACTTTGCAGCGTCTGCAACTGGGCGCGGCCGCCAATGGTCGCTTGCTCGCCCTGGGCCACACCGCGATCGGCCAGACCTCGCGCTTCGAGGACTTCAGCGAGCACGTGGTGGAATGGAGCGGCATGCTCTATCACTGCGATAACGTGCTGCTGACCTACAAACTGGTGCCACTTGATGTGTTCACGCCGTTGGACATGCGCGCGCCTGGAGCGGCGCTCGGGGTGATCGGCCTGGAGTGCGCGATGGACGAACTGGCCTGCGCCCTGGGCATCGACCCGGTGCAACTGCGGCTGATCAACTACGCCGAGCGCAATCAGAACGAAGACAAGCCCTGGTCCAGCAAAGCCTTGCGCGAGTGTTACAGCGAAGGTGCCGAGCGTTTCGGCTGGAGCCAGCGCAACCCGGAACCGCGAAGCATGCGTGATGGCCGCCAACTGATCGGCTGGGGCATGGCC
Source organism: Pseudomonas sp. TH34 (assembly GCF_016650865.1). Lineage (NCBI taxonomy): Bacteria > Pseudomonadati > Pseudomonadota > Gammaproteobacteria > Pseudomonadales > Pseudomonadaceae > Pseudomonas > Pseudomonas sp. TH34. The sequence continues at coordinate 19,085 of NZ_JAEKFB010000019.1, read as the reverse complement.
GGCGGTGTGTGGGAGGCCTTGCAAATGAAGGCCAGCGCAAAGGCGCGGATCGATCACCTGGGCAAGCTCACGGTCAGCAGTGCCACCACCGATATCGGCACCGGCACTTACACGGTCATGGCCCAGATTGCGGCCCAGGCCAGTGGCGTTCCGGTGAGTGACGTGACGTTCCTGTTGGGGGACTCCTCACTGCCGACGGCGCCGCTGCAGGGTGGCTCGTTTACCGTGTCGTCGGTGGGCAGTGCGGTGCAGCAGGCGTGTGAGGCGTTGAATGCCAAGCTGCTGGAGATTGCGCGCAAGACTTATCCGGCTTTTAAAGATGCAGAGTCGGCGCGGTTCGAAAATGGCCAGCTGCATGCTGGTGACCAGCGCATCTCCCTGGCGCAACTGGTACAGGACAGCGGTGAGCAGGCGCTGGAGGTTCAGGTGGATTGTGAACCGGGCAAACAGCGCGAAGGCTACGCCTCAGCCACGCATTCGGCAGTGTTTGTCGAAGTGCGGGTGGATGAAGACCTGGGCACCATCAAGGTCAGTCGGGTGGTCAGTGCGATTGCGGCCGGGCGGGTGGTTAATCCGAAGATGGCCCGCAGCCAGATTCTCGGCGGTGTGGTCTGGGGTATTGGCATGGCGTTGCATGAAGAGACCCAGATTGATCATGCATTGGGTCGCTACATGAACCACAGCCTGGCCGAGTACCACATCCCGGTAAACGCGGATATCGGCGAGATTGACGTGCTGTTTGTCGAAGAACACGACGAGATCGTCAACGCGCTGGGTTCCAAGGGCGTCGGCGAGATCGGGATCGTCGGGGTCGCGGCGGCGGTGGCCAACGCGGTGTATCACGCCACCGGCAAGCGGGTGCGGGACTTTCCCGTCACCCTCGATAAGGTCTTCTAAACCTTGGCGGGTTCTTCCACCGGCACATGCATGCGGTCGCGGTTGGCCAGGGTCGGGAACAGTTTGATCCAGACCCCGGTCACCACCAGCGTGCCGATGCCGCCCATGACCACGGCGGGGACGGTGCCGAACCAGTGGGCGGTGATTCCGGACTCAAATTCGCCCAACTGATTCGACGCGCCGATAAACAGCCCGTTGACCGCGCTGACCCGGCCGCGCATTTCATCCGGGGTTTCCAGCTGTACGAACGAGGCGCGGATCACCATGCTGATCATGTCCGCGGCGCCCAGCACCACCAGCACGGCCAAGGAGAACCAGAACGACGTCGACAGGCCGAACGCGATGGTGGCCACGCCAAACACCCCAACCGCCGTAAACATGATCCGCCCGACGTGCCGGTCTACGGCAAACCGCGCCAGCCACAACGACATCAGCAACGCCCCGACTGCCGGCGCCGACCGCAGCAGCCCGAGCCCCCACGGCCCGGTCAGCAGGATGTCCTTGGCAAACACCGGCAGCAACGCCGTGGCGCCGCCCAGCAGTACGGCAAACAGGTCCAGGGAAATCGCCCCGAGGATGTCCGGCCGGCTGCGGATAAAACGAATCCCGGCCAGCAGCGAATCCATGGTCGCCTTGGCCTTGTTCAAGGGCGTCTGGCGTGCGGGCAGGTTCAGGGTCAGCACGCAGGCAATCAGGTACAGCACCACCGTAGGGCCGTACACCCAGACACTGCCGAAGGCGTATAACAAACCGCCCAGTGCCGGCGCCACGATGGTGGCCAATTGCTGTGCCGATTGCGACGACGCCACGGCGCGGGGAAACAGCGCAGTGGGCACGATGCTCGGCAGCAGGGCCTGGGTGGTGGGCATTTCAAACGAACGCGCCGCGCCTAGCAGGAACGCCAAGATAAAAATCATTTCGCGGGTGACGTTGCCGGTCAGCCCGCCAATCGCCAGGGACAGCGCGATCAAGGCTTGAACGGTCTGGCAGATGGCCGCAACCTTGCGCCGTTCATAGCGGTCGGCCACATGGCCGGTGTGCAGCATGAACAGCACCCGTGGCACGAATTCCACCAGGCCGACCAAGCCCAGGTCCAGCACGTTGCCGGTCAGTTGGTAGAGGTTCCAGCCGATGGCCACGGTGAGCATCTGGAAGCCGCTGGCGGTGAAGATCCGCGCCAGCCAGAACGCGATGAAAGGGCGGTGGTGACGTAGTAGCAGCGCGGGTTCACTGGGCATCGGGGAGACGGGTCTGGGTGGGGGAAGGGTGAGGTTATCACCAACTTGTAACCAATAGTTGCGTAGGTGGGTTGGGGGGATGAGATATGGGCGCCCCTGACTGAGTACATATCCGTTTCTTCGGTAACGGCGGCTTATGGTCCGCTCTTACAGCGGCTCACTTTGGAAAAGCCCCAAAGTAAGCAAAGGGCTCTGCCCCGCCTGTCGGCACCTCGCCGAGGCTCGGTGTTCCCTCACTCCGGCATTGCTCCGCGGGCCGCCGCGACGGGCCATCCATGGCCCGGCGCGGGTAAACCGGCGTCCTGCCGGTTTACCCGCTCCGCAATACCTGCGTTCGGCCTCGGGCTTATTGGGGCAGTCAGATCAAAATCAAAAGCAGATCAAGAGCACAGCGGCCTACCGGCCGGCTTGAGTGTTAAAAGCCAGATCAAAAGCCAGAGCGAAAGCCAAATCTGAAGCTGATGCAGCTCTGCTTTTCTGTGGGAGCTGGCTTGCCTGCGATGCAGACACCTCGGTGCATCAGGTACACCCAGTTGATGCCATCGCAGGCAAGCCAGCTCCCACAGTTGACCGTGCTCGCTTTAGATTTTGATTTGGTTTTTGCTCTAAAACACTCAAGCCGGCCGGTAGGCCGCTGTGCTTTTGATCTGCTTTTGATCTTGATCTTAGGCGCCCCGTTAAACCACGCTGGCCGAACGCAGGCTTTGGAGCGTGGGTAACCCGGCAGGACGCCGGGTTAGCCGCGCTGGGCCAAGGATGGCCCATCGCGGCGGCCCACGGTCCAAAGCCGGAGTGAGGGCACACCGAGCCTGGGCGAGGTGCCGAGTGGTGGGGCAAGAGCGTTTTGCTTACTTTTGCGCTCTTCAAAAGTGAGCCGCTGTAAGAGCGGAACCATAGGCGGCCGTTACCCAGATAACGGATATACACCCAAAGCACGCCCAATCTCACCAGAGGCAACGCCCAGTGACCACTGAGGCAACCTGTCACGCGGCAAAAGACCACGCCTTGCTCTCGCGAAAATGGGACTACTCTTTCAGCAATGCTTGATCCAGATCAAAACCTTCGCCGGGATTGCTCTGGCGGCCGCAAGGCCAGAATCCCTGCGTGGTTGGTTATAAAAAGAAACGAATTTGAATTCGCCACACTCCATATCCGTGGGGGCAGTGGGTGCAGGCCTCCAGCCAGCATTCGGTATTACCTGACAGAGGAAGACTTATGTTCGGTTTGGAGGCGCTAGATCTCGCCCGAATTCAATTCGCGTTCACCATCTCATTCCATATCCTGTTCCCGGCCATCACCATTGGCCTGGCCAGTTACCTTGCGGTGCTGGAAGGCCTGTGGCTCAAGACCCACAACGACACCTACCGTGACCTCTACCATTTCTGGTCGAAGATCTTTGCCGTCAACTTCGGCATGGGCGTGGTCTCCGGTCTGGTGATGGCCTATCAGTTCGGCACCAACTGGAGCCGCTTCTCGGACTTCGCCGGTGCCGTCACCGGGCCGTTGCTGACCTATGAAGTGCTCACGGCGTTCTTCCTCGAAGCCGGCTTCCTTGGGGTCATGCTGTTCGGCTGGAACAAGGTCGGGCGCAAGCTGCACTTCTTTGCCACGGTGATGGTGGCCGTCGGCACGCTGATCTCGACCTTCTGGATTCTCGCCTCCAACAGCTGGATGCAGACACCACAGGGTTTTGAAATCATTGATGGCCGGGTGATTCCTACCGACTGGCTGGCCGTGATTTTCAACCCGTCGTTCCCTTACCGCCTGATGCACATGGCCACGGCAGCCTTCGTCGCGACCGCGTTCTTCGTCGGTTCTTCGGCAGCCTGGCACTTGCTGCGCGGCAAGGACAATCCCGCGATCCGCACCATGCTGTCGATGGCGATGTGGATGGCGCTGATTGTCGCGCCGATCCAGGCGGTCATCGGTGACTTCCACGGCCTGAATACCCTCAAGCATCAGCCGGCGAAGATCGCCGCGATTGAAGGCCACTGGGAAAATATCGGCAACGAGCCCACGCCGCTGATCCTGTTCGGCTGGCCGGACATGAAGGCTGAAAAAACCAAGTTCGCGGTGGAAATCCCGTACCTGGGCAGCCTGATCCTGACCCACTCCCTGGACAAGCAGGTGCCGGCCCTCAAGGAGTTCCCGCCTGAGGATCGTCCCAACTCGACCATCGTGTTCTGGTCCTTCCGGGTCATGGTGGGCCTGGGCTTCCTGATGATTTTCACCGGCCTGTTCAGCCTCTGGCTGCGCCGTGGCGACAAGATGTACACGTCCAAGCCGTTCCTGTACCTGGCGCTGTGGATGGGCCCGTCCGGCCTGATCGCGATTCTCGCCGGTTGGTTCACCACCGAAATCGGCCGACAGCCGTGGGTGGTCTACGGGCTGATGCGCACCGCGGACGCTTCGTCCAACCACAGCTTTGCGCAGATGAGCATTACGTTGGTGTTGTTTGTGGTGGTGTATTTCGCGCTGTTCGGCGCGGGCCTGGGCTACATGATGCGCCTGGTGCGCAAAGGGCCTGTGACCCACGAAAGCACCGAGCCTACTCACGGTGGCCCTGGGCAGAAACGCACACCGGCCCGTCCGTTGTCGGCGGCTGATGACAGTGCCGATGCCGATCACGGCGACACCTTGAACAAGGGGAACTGAGCCATGGGTATTGATCTTCCGCTGATCTGGGCCGTGATCATCATCTTCGGCATCATGATGTACGTGGTCATGGACGGCTTTGACCTGGGGATCGGCATTCTCTTCCCGTTCATCCCGGGCAAGACCGACCGTGACGTGATGATGAACACCGTCGCCCCCGTGTGGGACGGCAACGAAACCTGGCTGGTACTCGGCGGCGCGGCGTTGTTTGGCGCGTTCCCGCTGGCCTATTCGGTGGTGCTCTCGGCGCTGTACCTGCCACTGATGCTGATGCTGATCGGGCTGATCTTTCGAGGCGTGGCGTTTGAATTCCGCTTCAAGGCCAAGGACGACAAGCGTCACTTGTGGGACAAGGCCTTCATCGGCGGCTCGCTGGCGGCGACGTTCTTCCAGGGCGTAGCGCTGGGGGCGTTCATCGATGGCATCCCGGTGGTCGACCGCCAGTTTGCCGGTGGCTCACTGGATTGGCTGACGCCGTTCACGATGTTCTGCGGCGTGGCCCTGATCGTGGCGTATGCGCTGCTGGGTTGCACCTGGCTGATCATGAAGACCGAAGGCAGTTTGCAGGAGAAGATGCATAACCTGGCGCGGCCCCTGGCCTTCGTGGTGCTGGCGGTGATCGGTATCGTCAGCCTCTGGACGCCGCTGGCCCACCCGGAAATCGCGTCGCGTTGGTTCACCCTGCCTAACCTGTTCTGGTTCCTGCCGGTGCCGATCCTGGTACTGGTGACCATGTACGGACTGATTCGCGCCGTGGCCCGCAATGCGCACTACACGCCGTTCCTGCTGACGCTGGTGCTGATCTTCCTCGGCTACAGCGGTCTGGGGATCAGCCTGTGGCCGAATATCATCCCGCCATCGGTATCGATCTGGGACGCCGCCGCGCCGCCGCAAAGCCAGGGCTTCATGCTGGTGGGCACCCTGTTCATCATCCCGTTCATCCTGGGCTACACCTTCTGGAGCTACTACGTGTTCCGCGGCAAGGTCACCCACGAAGACGGTTATCACTAGGAGGATTGACTCATGTCCGGCAAACCTTCGTTGCACGACATTGAACAGGCTGAGAAAAAGCCGCTCTGGCAGCGCTTGGGCTGGCTGGCGATGATCTGGACCGGCAGCGTCCTGGCCCTGTTCGTGGTGGCCAGCCTGATGCGCATGTTCATGAATGCCGCGGGTCTGACCACCCACTGACATCCCGTTGTAACTATTGCCCTCCTTTATGGAGGGCTTTTTTATTTGCGCGCCTTGAGAATCACGAACTTCGGTGTGGTCGCCACTTGCTCGACGCCGCGGAACAACCGCGCCAACTTGGTGTGATAACCCAAGTGACGGTTGCCGACGATATACAGGGCGCCGCCCACTACCAACGCTTCCCGCGCCTGCTGGAACATGCGCCAGGCGAGGAAATCACCCACCACTTGCTGCTGGTGGAACGGCGGGTTGCACAGCACCACCTCCAGTGATTGCGGTTCTTGATCGGCCAGGCCGTCGCCGGGGCGAACCAGCACCTCGCGCTCACCCAATGCCGCGCGCCAGTTCTCGGCGGCCGATTGCACAGCCATATAGGACTCATCCACCAGCGTGTACTGCGCCTGCGGATTCTGCAGTGCGCTGACAATCGCCAACACGCCGTTGCCGCAGCCAAGGTCCGCCACGCGGGCGTCCCCCAGGTTTGCCGGAAGGTGCGGCAGGAAGGCCCGGGTGCCGATGTCCAGGCCTTCGCGGCAGAACACGTTGGCGTGGTTGAGCAGTTCGATGGCCGGAGTTTCCAGGCTGTAGCGCGTAGGGTAGGGCGATACGGCGTGTGGCCGATCGGCCTGGGTGGCGATCAGCAAGCGGGCCTTTTTTACCGCCAGTGAGGCGTGCATCGGGCCGACATAGCGCTCCAGCAATTCGCCGGCGGCCCGTGGCAAGTGCTTGACCATCGCCCCGGCAATCACCTCGGCGCCGGGTGCCAGTTGGCCTTGCAGGCGAATCAGTTGTTCTTCGAGCAGGGCCAGGGTTTTCGGCACGCGGATCAGTACGCGGTCGAACGGCCCGGTCGGTGTCTGGCTGGCGGGCAGGAGCGTTACCGCGTCGAAAGCCTTGCCGTTGCGCGCGAGGTTTTTCTCCAGGCCCAGGGCGCCGAGGAACGAGTCACCGCTGGAGGTGACCTGCACATGTCCTTCGAGGCTGGCCGCCAGCGCGCCGAAACTGTCGTTGAGCACCAATACGCGGGTCGCAGGCGTCGGCTGTTGTTCCGCCAGGTAGCTGAGCAAATACTCATCGGCTGCATCAAACGCTTGCAGCGGGTCGTTGTGCTGTTCTGGCTGACGGATCAGGTCGAGTTGGGCGAAGGGGCTGTCGAGCAGGGGCATGGCGGGGGAGACTCTGGGTAAGCGAACCATCGGGGTGAGCGGCGACGCGAGGCGCATCAGGGGCTCGCGTCATCACCCGGAACTGACCGCAAATGTTACTTTTTTTTCCCCTGGATTACATGCGGTGTTTAAAACAACCCGCATTTTACTGCCGTGATCACCGCGGCAATCTTGTTACTGACTCCTAGCTTCTTCATCGCACTGCTGATATGGAAGCCGACCGTGCGTTCGGACAGGCACAGGATGGTGGCGATGTCCGAGGCGGTCTTGCCCATGGCCGACCATTGCAGGATTTCGGTTTCACGCGGGGTCAATTTGCTGGGCGCTTGCGGACTGGGCTTGTCTGCATATTTTTTGGCCACCACCGCGTGCATGGCGTGGCAAATCCAGAGGACTTGTCCGGCTTTTTCATAGAGTTCTTCAGGGCCCACTGGGCCGATGGTGCGCCCCAGGCTCAACATGCTGAAAACACCCTGGAAGTCATGAACCGATTGGGTCCATCCGAAATTCAATCCGTTGGACTGGGCATGAGCCCATAAGTCCGGTACCGAGGAAAAGGTTTTCTCGTCCCATACGATCGGTAGAACCGAGCGTTTGCAATGCGCAACCACAGGGTCGAAATCAAAGTAGTGCTCTTGTCTGTACAGCGTATTCCACTCATTTGAATAGTTGTTTAGGTTGACGGTTTTCGTTTGGTTGTTGGGTAGATGAGAACTAAGGGTGAATGCGCAGTATTGGAAGCCAAGCTCGTAGGTAAGGTTGAGGGCAGCTTCGTACATGCTGGTTATTTCGCTTTCCCCTTCGAGTTTGGGCAGGCGAGTGTTGTGCCAGTTGACCATCGGTAACTCTCCATGTGCATGTTTTTTACATGGGGTACTTCCAAGGCCCCCGTTTACGGCATGAAAAAATAGTGTAGGACAACGGCTATAGCTCGAAATGAAAATTTGGTTATGTTCGGCTGAGTGGTGGATGAGGAGTATTTGTACAAACTAACTACGGTGTACAAGGTGCAGGTGTTCGATAAGATTTTTCTATTTTTTTTAACGACTTGCTGTGAATGCCGCTTGTTAATATTTAATTGCGTTCCATCATCTAATGGCTTGTTGAAAGGAGGCTAATAGCCAAATATTTAGTACTGCCCAGCGGTTGCCCATGGGCGCAGCGGCAATGCCAGCACAAACCATCGGTGTTTCCAGGAGGCGCTTTGAGGGACACTAGGGGCCTCTGCAAATGGAGTTTCCCATGACGGCCAGTGCTGAAAAATACACCCGCCAGACCTTGCTCGACGTGCAATCGCTGACCCCCAGCCTGTTTACCCTGCGCACTACCCGAGACCCGGGCTTTCGCTTTCGCGCCGGGCAATTCGTGCGCCTGGGGGTGACCAAGGCCGATGGCAGCATTGTGTGGCGTGCTTATTCAGTGGTGTCCTCGCCCTTTGACGAGCACCTGGATTTCTTCTCTATCGTCGTGCCGGGTGGCGAGTTCACCAGTGAACTCAGCCGCCTGCGCGAGGGCGATACCCTGCTGGTGGAACGCCAGGCCACGGGCTTTTTGACTCTGGACCGGTTTGTGGATGGTCGCGATCTGTTGCTGCTGGGCACCGGGACCGGAATTGCGCCGTTTCTGTCGATCCTGCAGGACTTCGAGGTGTGGGAAAAATTCGAGCGGATCATCCTCGTCTATAGCGCCCGCGAAGCAAGGGAGTTGGCTTACCAGTCGTTGATCCATGAGCTGGGCGAACGAGAGTACCTGGCGGAGCACGCCCACAAGCTCACCTACATTCCTATCGTGACCCGTGAGCAACATCCGGGCGCGCTGAATGGGCGGATTACCACCCTGATCGAGAACGGCGAATTGGAACGCGCCGCAGGCATCGAGCTGACCCCTGAGCATTCCAGAGTGATGATTTGCGGCAACCCGCAGATGATCGACGACACGCGCCAGTTGCTGAAACAGCGTGACATGCAACTGAGCCTGACCCGTCGCCCGGGCCAGGTCGCGGTAGAAAACTACTGGTAAAACAAAGGCGCCCTGCAGGCGCCTTTGTTTTGTTTGCCGAGCTTACTCGGGCTTGCTGTTCTGTGCCTTGAGCAGATCGCGGATCTCCCCCAGCAGCTCTTCTTCCTTGGTCGGAACCGGCGGCAAGGTGGGCGCCACGGCCTCTTCGCGCTTCAGGCGGTTGATGGCCTTCACACCCATGAAGATCGCAAACGCAACGATCACAAAGTCGATCACGCTCTGGATGAACTTGCCGTACGCCAGCACCACGGCAGGGGCATCGCCCTGGGCGGCCTTGAGCGTCACGGCCAAGTCGCCAAAATCGACTCCCCCGATCAACAGGCCGATGGGGGGCATCACCACGTCGCCTACAAAGGAGGAAACGATTTTGCCGAAGGCGGCGCCGATGATAATACCGACGGCCATGTCGACCACATTACCTTTGACCGCGAAGGCCTTGAACTCACTTAACACGCCCATAGGTTATTCCTTGTTACAGATGAGGAGGTAGAAGCCAGTGTAAGACAGTGTGGCGCGGCTTGCGCGACACAACTGCTTACAGTGTCCGTTTTTATCGACACATTAAATCGCAAATAGTTTGCAAAGTGCCATCAATCGCGCGCGGAATACCCGCTATTTCAGGGGGTTACCACACTATTTTCTTAATCGGGCTGGTACGGCTTTTCTATTTATCTTCTGACTCCCGGGTCACTAGCCTCTGGCAAGCACAACTCAATGTGCACTAAAAAAACCAGAGGATACCTCGATGAAAAACCCTATTAGCCGCGGGCCTATTTCTGCGCGACAGGTGCTGTTTGTAGTGAGCGCCAGTCTTCTTTCGCTGTCCGTACACGCCGCCAACCTCACCCGCGATAATGGCGCAGCGGTTGGCGACAATCAGAATTCGCAAACCGCCGGGGCCAATGGCCCGGTCCTGTTGCAAGACGTGCAACTGATCCAGAAATTGCAGCGCTTTGATCGTGAGCGTATTCCGGAGCGTGTTGTACATGCCCGAGGCACCGGCGCCCACGGTACGTTCACCGTCACCGACAACCTCAGCGACCTGACCAAGGCCAAGGTATTTGCCGCCGGTGAAGCCACGCCGGTATTTGTGCGGTTTTCTGCGGTCGTTCACGGTAACCATTCGCCGGAAACCTTGCGTGATCCACGCGGCTTCGCCACCAAGTTCTACACCGCCGAAGGTAACTGGGACTTGGTCGGTAATAACTTCCCGACGTTCTTTATTCGCGATGCGATCAAGTTCCCGGACATGGTTCACGCCTTTAAACCAGACCCGCGCACTAACCTGGATGACGATTCCCGTCGCTTTGACTTCTTCTCCCATGTTCCGGAGTCCACTCGTACGTTGACCGAGTTGTACTCGGACTCCGGTACTCCAGCCAGTTACCGGGAAATGGACGGTAACGGTGTACACGCCTACAAGTTGATTAACGCCAAGGGCGAAGTGCACTACGTCAAGTTCCACTGGAAGAGCCTGCAAGGCATCAAGAACCTTGATCCAAAACAGGTCACTGAAGTTCAAGGGCGTGATTACAGCCATATGACCAATGACTTGGTCACACACATTAACAAGGGCGACTTCCCCAAGTGGGACTTGTATGTGCAAGTACTTAAACCTGAAGACTTGGCCAAGTTTGATTTTGACCCGCTGGACGCCACCAAGATCTGGCCCAACGTGCCAGAGCGCAAAGTCGGGCAAATGGTGCTGAACCGGAACCCGGCCAACGTCTTCCAGGAAACCGAGCAAGTGGCCATGGCGCCGGCCAACCTGGTGCCGGGCATCGAGCCGTCGGAAGACCGCCTGCTGCAAGGCCGGGTGTTCTCCTATGCCGATACGCAAATGTACCGCCTGGGGCCAAACGCCCTGCAACTGCCGATCAACGCACCCCGGGTGACCGTCAACAACGGTAACCAGGACGGCGCGATGAACTTCGGCAAGACCACCACTGGCGTGAACTACCAGCCAAGCCGCCTGCTGCCACGGGAAGAGCCGCAAACCGCGCGCTACAGCCAGTCGGCCCTGTCGGGCAGTACCCAGCAAGCGAAGATTCAGCGTGAGCAGAACTTCAAGCAGGCCGGCGACCTGTACCGCTCGTTCAACAAGAAAGAGCGTCAGGACTTGATCGACAACTTCGGCGGCTCCCTGGCCACCACCGATGACGAAAGCAAGCACATCATCCTGTCGTTCCTCTACAAGGCGGATCCGGAGTACGGCACCGGTGTGACCAAAGTCGCCAAGGGTGACCTGGCCCGCGTCAAGGCGCTGGCTGAAAAGCTGACTGACTGATTGGCCCCGTCGGCGCCCGAGCGGGCGCCGACACCCTGGCAGGAGAAACCCCATGCGTATCTACATCGCGTTATTCACCGCTTTGCTGGCCCTCACCGCCCATGCCGAGTCGCCTGACCCCCAGGCGGTCCAGGCACAGCTACAGGATTATTACTTCGATGCCGCCCGCCGTGGCGATGTGGACATGCTCAACACGTTCATCGACTCCGGCTATTCGCTGAACACCCAGGATGAAAAAGGCTACACGGCGCTGATTCTCGCCGCCTATCACGGCGAAAGTGCCTACGTGGACCGATTGCTCGCCGCCGGTGCCGACGCCTGTGTACAAGACAAGCGCGGCAACACCGCCTTGATGGGTGCGATCTTCAAGGGGGAGCTGAAAATCGCCCAGCGCCTGCTGGCCACCGACTGCAACCCCGACCAGCGCAACGGCGCCGGACAAACGGCGGCCATGTATGCCGGACTGTTCAAACGTGTGGAATTGCTGGATGAGCTGAAAGCCAAGGGCGCGGATCTCAACGCCGAAGACCCGATTGGTAACAGCGCTTCACGTTTGGCCAGCGGTGAAATCCGTACCCCGGCGCCGCGCTGAGCTATCATCGCGGTTTTTCGGTTGGAGGTTCTCAAATGGCAAAGGCCAAGCGCATGTATGGCTGCACGGAGTGCGGCGCGACCTTTCCCAAGTGGGCCGGCCAGTGCACTGAATGTGGTGCCTGGAACACCTTGACCGAAACCATGATCGAAAGTGGTGGTGCCGTGGTCCCCAGCGGCCGTTCCGGCTGGACTGGGCAGCAAACCCAGATCAAGACCCTGGCGGAAGTCAGTGTTGAAGAAATTCCGCGTTTCTCCACGGCCTCCGGTGAGCTGGACCGGGTGCTGGGCGGCGGCCTGGTGGACGGCTCGGTGGTGCTGATCGGCGGTGACCCGGGCATCGGTAAATCCACGATCCTGCTGCAAACCCTGTGCAGCATCGCCAGCCGCATGCCGGCGCTGTATGTCACCGGTGAAGAATCCCAGCAGCAAGTGGCCATGCGTGCGCGCCGCCTGGGCCTGCCTCAGGACCAACTGCGGGTGATGACCGAAACCTGCATCGAAAGCATCATCGCCACCGCGCGCCTGGAAAAGCCCAAGGTGATGGTGATCGACTCGATCCAGACGATTTTCACCGAACAACTGCAATCGGCACCGGGTGGCGTGTCCCAGGTGCGGGAAAGTGCCGCGCTGCTGGTGCGCTATGCAAAACAGAGCGGTACGGCGATTTTCCTGGTGGGCCACGTGACCAAGGAAGGCGCGCTGGCCGGCCCGCGGGTGTTGGAACACATGGTCGACACCGTGCTGTATTTCGAAGGCGAGTCCGATGGGCGGTTGCGTTTGTTGCGGGCGGTGAAGAACCGTTTTGGCGCGGTCAACGAGCTCGGAGTGTTCGCCATGACTGACCGGGGCTTGAAAGAAGTCTCCAACCCGTCGGCGATTTTTCTTACCCGTGCCCAGGAAGAAGTCCCGGGCAGTGTGGTGATGGCAACGTGGGAAGGCACCCGCCCGATGCTGGTGGAAGTGCAGGCGCTGGTGGATGACAGCCACCTGGCCAACCCGCGCCGCGTCACCCTGGGCCTGGATCAGAACCGCCTGGCGATGTTGCTGGCGGTGCTGCACCGCCACGGCGGCATTCCCACCCATGACCAGGACGTTTTCCTCAACGTGGTGGGCGGGGTCAAGGTATTGGAAACCGCGTCTGACTTGGCATTAATGGCGGCAGTGATGTCCAGCCTGCGCAACCGGCCGTTGCCCCACGACTTGCTGGTGTTCGGCGAAGTGGGCCTGTCGGGTGAAGTGCGCCCGGTGCCCAGCGGCCAGGAGCGCCTGAAGGAAGCGGCCAAGCACGGCTTCAAGCGCGCCATCGTGCCCAAGGGCAATGCGCCGAAAGAAATGCCACCGGGGCTGCAAGTGATCGGGGTGACGCGCCTGGAGCAGGCGCTGGATGCCCTGTTCGAATAGTCGCCAGCCACACATCACCCCCTGTGGGAGCCGGGCTTGCCCGCGATGGCGGTGTATCAGCTGATTGACATGCAAACTGACACACCGCCATCGCAGGCAAGCCAGCTCCCCCATTTTCAGATCTCCAGCAAGGCCGCGAATTCCCGCTCCAGCTCCTCCTGATCGCCGAGGTTCAGCTCGATTATCCGCCGCAGGTGGCTGATGGAGTCGAGGTCGATGTGCTCGCATACAAAGCCGAGCTGCCCATGATCATCATGGGTCAGCCGCACCTGCATCTTTACGTCGGTCTCCGCGTCCAGATGAATGTCCACATCGAATGATTCGTAGCGATGGCCGTGCCAGTCTCGCGGCCGTTGCACCAGCAAGCCCTTGAGCGACAAATCTACCAATTGCACCGACCAGACATGGCCGTCTTGCGTGAGCTCGGTCCTGGCATCGAAGGCGATGCGTCGGAAACGGCGTCGGTCGGAAGGCTGTTCGCTCATGGTGAAACCCTCTGTGGATAAAAGAATTGTAGCCGTGCGCCATCATTGGGCAGTTTTTTCTGCTTTTTTCGCCCCGGCAAGGCTCTAGACCAACGTAGGGGGGTGGCCTTTAAGGCCAGTAGCGCTAAACTCGGGATGGCTGTCTTTCTGTCCACCCTGGCTGGAATATAAAAATGAAAAATAATAATAGCCTGCTACGCCATCTACCCTGGCTGCTGCTGGCAATCGTAGGAGCGTGCGCCCTGGGCGTAGTGGCCTTGCGCCGCGGCGAGGCGATCAACGCCTTGTGGATTGTGGTCGCAGCAGTGGCCATTTATCTGGTTGCTTACCGTTACTACAGTCTGTTCATCGCTAATCATGTGATGCAGCTTGATCCACTGCGGGCGACCCCCGCTGTGCTCAACAACGACGGTCTGGACTATGTGCCGACCAACAAACACATCCTTTTCGGTCACCACTTTGCGGCAATCGCTGGCGCAGGGCCGTTGGTCGGCCCGGTACTGGCCGCGCAGATGGGTTACCTGCCCGGCACCTTGTGGCTGATCGCCGGCGTGGTGCTGGCGGGGGCGGTGCAGGACTTCATGGTCCTGTTCCTGTCCACCCGGCGCAACGGCCGTTCCCTGGGGGACATGGTCCGCGAAGAAATGGGCCGTGTGCCCGGGACCATCGCGCTGTTTGGCTGCTTCCTGATCATGATCATCATCCTCGCGGTGCTGGCGCTGATCGTGGTCAAGGCCCTGGCCGAAAGCCCGTGGGGCATCTTCACGGTGATGGCAACCATCCCGATCGCGATGTTCATGGGCATCTACATGCGCTACATCCGCCCGGGCCGCATCGGTGAAATCTCGATTGTCGGCGTGCTGTTGCTGCTGGGTTCGATCTGGCTGGGCGGGCAGATTGCCGCGGACCCGGTATGGGCCAAGGCCTTCAGCTTCACCGGCATCCAGATCACCTGGATGCTGGTGGGTTATGGCTTTGTGGCTGCCGTGTTGCCAGTGTGGCTGATCCTCGCACCACGGGACTACCTGTCTACTTTCCTGAAAATCGGCACCATCATCGCCCTGGCGATTGGCATCCTGGTGACCATGCCCGACCTGAAAATGCCGGCGCTGACCCAGTTCATCGATGGCACTGGCCCGGTGTGGAAGGGCGGCCTGTTCCCGTTCCTGTTCATCACCATCGCCTGTGGCGCGGTCTCGGGTTTCCACGCACTGATCTCCTCGGGCACCACGCCCAAGTTGCTGGCCAGTGAAGGGCACGCCCGTTACATCGGCTACGGCGGCATGTTGATGGAGTCGTTCGTGGCCATCATGGCGATGGTTGCTGCTTCGGTGATCGAGCCAGGGGTGTACTTTGCCATGAACAGTCCGGCCGCCATTGTCGGTGCTGACGTGGTGACCGTTGCGCAAACTGTCAGCAGCTGGGGTTTTGCAATTACGCCGGAAGCGTTGCAGGCGGTGGCGCATGACATTGGTGAGTCCACCATCCTGGCCCGTGCCGGTGGTGCGCCGACCCTGGCGGTCGGTATCGCGCAGATCCTGCACAGTGTCCTGCCGGGTGAAAACACCATGGCGTTCTGGTACCACTTTGCGATCCTGTTTGAAGCGCTCTTCATCCTGACCGCAGTCGACGCCGGTACCCGTGCCGGTCGCTTCATGCTTCAGGATCTGCTTGGCTCCTTCGTACCGGCCCTCAAGCGTACCGAGTCTTGGACCGCCAACCTGATCGCTACCGCAGGTTGTGTGGCGATGTGGGGTTACCTGCTGTACCAAGGCGTGATCGACCCACTGGGCGGCATCAACACCTTGTGGCCGCTGTTCGGTATCTCCAACCAGATGCTGGCCGGTATCGCGCTGATGCTCGCCACCGTTGTGCTGATCAAAATGAAACGCCAGCGCTACATCTGGGTGACCATGCTGCCGGCTGTCTGGCTGCTGATCTGCACCGTGACCGCAGGCTTCATCAAGTTGTTCGACGCCAACCCGGCGATCGGCTTCCTGTCCCTGGCCAAGAAGTACAGCGATGCCCTGGCCGCCGGCCAGATCCTCGCACCGGCCAAGAGCATCGACCAGATGCAACACGTGATCTGGAACGCCTACACCAACGCAACGCTGACGGCGCTGTTCCTGTTTGTGGTCTTCAGCATCCTGTTCTATGCGCTCAAGGTCGGCATCGCCGCCTGGGGCAAAAAGGAACGTACGGATAAAGAAGCGCCATTCCAGGCCATCCCGGACGCTTGATAGAGGATTGCAATCATGTTCAATGACATCAGTCGCCTCGGTAAATACCTCGGTCAGGCCGCACGCCTGATGGTCGGCATGCCCGACTACGACACTTACGTCGAGCATATGCAAACCAAACACCCGGACAAGCCGATGATGGACTACAAGGCGTTCTTCAGGGAACGCCAGGAAGCCCGTTACGGCGGCAAGGGTGGGCCCAAGTGCTGCTAGCCCGGTAAGTACGGGTTGCGGTGATCCCTTGTGGGAGCGGGCTTGCTCGCGAAGGCGGTCTTTCAGTGAGGTATGTGCTGACTGACACGCCGCCTTCGCGAGCAAGCCCGCTCCCACATTTGTTTTGTGTTCCTTCAGTTATTAAGGAGAACTGTCTTTGTCCTCTCCCATTCCCGTCACCGTCCTCAGCGGCTTTCTCGGCGCTGGCAAGACCACCTTGTTGCGCCACCTGCTCAAGGCCGAGCACGGCTTGAAAATCGCCGTGATCGAAAACGAATTCAGCGACGCCGGTATCGACACCCAACTGCTGGGCACCGAGCCGGTGCAAGTCATGACCCTGTCCAATGGCTGCGTGTGCTGCACCATCCATACCGATCTGACCAAGGCCCTGTACCTGCTGCTGGAGCGCCTGGACAGTGGCGAAATCGCCTTCGATCGCCTGGTGATTGAATGCACCGGCCTGGCCGACCCGGCCCCGGTGGCCCAGACCTTTTTCATCGATGAAGAGCTGCGCGAGCGCTACATCCTCGACGGCATCATTACCCTGGTGGACGCGGCCCACGCCGAGCACCACCTGACCCAGACCATCGCCCAGGCGCAGATCGGTTTTGCCGACCGCCTACTGGTGAGCAAGCGTGATCTGGTGGACGACGCCACTTTTGACGCCCTCAGCGAGCGCCTGACCCGCATTAACCGTCGGGCACCGATTCGCGTGGTGGAACACGGCAAGATCGACCTCGCCGAACTGCTGGATGTGCGCGGCTTCAACCTCAACGCCGGCATGAGTCTGCGCCCGGTGAGCCAGGCGCCGTCCATCGATCGCATTTCCAGCCTGGTGCTGCGCACTGACCAGCCGCTGGATATCGACAAACTCAGCGAGTTCATGAACGAGCTGCTGGAAGACCACGGCAAGCAATTGCTGCGCTACAAGGGCGTGCTGAACATTGCCGGGGAAGACCGGCGCATGGTGTTCCAGGGCGTGCTGAAGCTCTACGGGTTTGATTGGGATACCGAATGGGCCGAAGGCGAGACGCGGGAAAGTGTGATTGTGTTTATTGCTGACGAGTTGCCGGAAGAGAAGATTCGCGAAGGCTTTGCCCGGGTCCACCAAACCCTGACTTGAAATGCACTCAATATGTGGGAGCTGGCTTGCCTGCGATAGCGGTGTGTCAGTTACAGGTATCTCAACTGGCACACCGCTATCGCAGGCAAGCCAGCTCCCACATTTGACCTTATTTCAATTTGAAATCGGCCAAAAAAAAGCCCGGCTCAAAGGCCTAATGCTGTTCACTTAAGCGGAGCAGCCTTACGGTCTACTGGAAATCGGGTTTTTGAGATCTTCACCGTCCTTGGCCTCGAAGGCCTTGGACGGTGATCCAGAAACAATCCTCCGATACCTGCCCTTAACTCTGCCAATCGTCTCCCTGTCGCTGAAATCGGGTTGGCCGCAGCCATCACAATCAATTGCACCGCGATGTACTGACAAGCCGGTTTGAAACGGATGTCCGAGGGCGCTCGGCCAAACGCCACCGCTGCCTGACTGGCTTCCCGACGAATTACGTTGTAAGCCAGCAAAAGTCCCCACACCTCCTGATAAATCAGCTCGACTTTTTTGCTGCGCAAGGTCATAGCGTTCTGTTGCATCGAACTCTTGATGTCCCTGAAGCCCAGCTCGATCTCCCAGCGTTCCTGATAAAGCTTGGCAACGGCCTTGGTGTTGTAGGTCTCGGCCGGCAAGGACGTCATGACGGTCTTCACTTTGCCTTGCATTTCATAGCTGACTTCACGTACCTCCCAGTGCGATGGAAGGACCGGATTTCGCTTTCTGGCCTGCGGTGAGACTTTCATGCGCACCAAACGGTCATGCATGCTGTAACGGGCCACTTCCTCACAGACCAGTCCTTTTTTGCCGGGATCAACCAATGACGGTGGGTGCCCGAACGGCTCAAACTCGACAGTAGCTCGGCGCCCCAGAACCCTTTGTCGAACAGCGTCACTGAGTGGTCGGGAATCTGCTGCAAAAACTCGTCGGCCAAGCGCATTTCACTGCGTCGGTAAGGGCTCAATTGAGCATCCAGGATCACATGCGAACGCACATTCATCAGCGCCACCAGGCGCAGCATGGGAAACGGTGTCTGGCGCTCACTCGGGGTGTTTCCCGATCCAAAGTGATCTCGCAGCTCGGGCGTATCCGGAGTGCGTAAAAGTGCACCGTCCACCGCGAATACCTGCAGGTCGTGCCAGGCATCATCGTCGTAGCGCTCCGCCCCCCATTGAGTACCGGTCTTGCGAAACAGCCACTCAACAGGATCGGCACCGAGCCGCTTTCGCGCCTCGGTCACACCGCTGCGGGCCAACAAGTGGTCAGAAGCCAGGCCTTGGGCGCAGATGTTCAAACGTCTGGCCACTTCGTGAACCGGCTCATCTCGAAATAGCGCCATCCCCAGTACCAACCAAAGCACTTGATCAGCGGGCAGGCGACGCCGGCGAATGGTGGCCTGACTGGAAAGATCCAGCGCAGACGCTACCCACTCAATGGGAATATTTTGGGTAAAGGTGCTCAGGTCGCAGAAGTTGAAAAGGTCGCCGAGGTCAAGCAGGTCCTGTTGAACAGACATAAAAAATCCGATGCCAGAGGTCTGGTATCGGATTTTCTAGGAAGCCCGGCGTGGGCTCAAATGCTTAAGTGAACAGCATTA
>NZ_JAEKFB010000018.1:0-447628 GCF_016650865.1 Pseudomonas sp. TH34 | reverse complement strand
GCTTGACCGCGACGTAGCCTGTGATGAATTTGTGACCCAGGTATTTCTCGATGGTCTTGCTGTTTTCCATACGTTCCAGGGCGTCTTCGATGGTCAGCGGCAGGCGCAGGTTGCGGCGCTCGTAACCACGACCCACCACCGGTGCGCTTGGGCTGATGCCTTCGACCATGCCGATGTAGCCACACAGCAGGCTGGCGGCGATCGCCAGGTACGGGTTGGCGTCGGCACCCGGCAGGCGGTTTTCCACCCGACGGTTTTGTGGGCCGGCGTCCGGTACCCGCAGGCCTACGGTGCGGTTTTCTTCGCCCCACTCCACGTTGACCGGCGCCGAGGTGTCGGGCAGGAAGCGGCGGAACGAGTTGACGTTAGGCGCGAACAGCGGCAACAGCTCAGGGATGAATTTCTGCAGGCCACCGATGTGGTGCAGGAACAGCTCGCTCTTGGTCCCGTCTTCATTGGAGAACACGTTCTTGCCGGTGGCGATGTCGATGATGCTCTGGTGCAGGTGCATCGCGCTGCCGGGCTCGCCGGTCATGGGCTTGGCCATAAAGGTGGCCGCCACGTTGTGCTTGAGCGCCGCTTCACGCATGGTCCGCTTGAACACCAGGATCTGGTCGGCCAGGGACAGGGCATCGCCGTGACGGAAGTTGATTTCCATCTGCGCCGTGCCGTCTTCGTGGATCAGCGTGTCGAGGTCCAGCTCCTGCAGCTCGCACCAGTCGTAGACGTCTTCGAACAATGGGTCGAATTCGTTGGCTGCTTCTATAGAGAAGGACTGGCGGCCGGTTTCCGGGCGACCGGAACGGCCAATCGGCGGTTGCAGCGGGAAGTCCGGGTCTTCGCAGCGCTTGGTCAGGTAGAACTCCATCTCCGGCGCCACGATGGGCTGCCAGCCTTTATCGGCGTAGAGCTTGAGGACTTTCTTGAGCACGTTGCGCGGCGACAGTTCGATCGGGTTGCCTTGCTTGTCGTAGGTGTCGTGAATCACCTGGGCCGTAGGCTCTATGGCCCAGGGCACGAGGTACACCGCGTTCTCGTCCGGGCGGCAGATCATGTCGATGTCGGCCGGGTCGAGCAATTCGTAATAGATGTCGTCTTCGACATAGTCGCCGGTCACGGTCTGCAACAGAACGCTTTCGGGCAGGCGCATGCCTTTTTCGGCGATGAACTTGTTGGTCGGCGAGATCTTGCCCCGGGTGATGCCGGTGAGGTCGCCAATCATGCATTCGACTTCTGTGATCTTGTGGTCTTTCAACCAATCGGTGAGCTGGTCGAGGTTGTTACTCATAAATGCCTCTGGGCTGTGTTTCCTGACATCCATTAAAGGTCAGGCGTAAGTTGACGCAGCATCCGCGTCGCGTTGCATCACCCGCTTTCGACAAGCATTGCCAAATGCCTGGAAGATTGCGAGGTAGTGCGGGTTAGAGCTTACCTGCCATTCGGGGTGCCATTGCACTCCTAAAGCAAAAGCCTTGCCCGCGGGAACCGAAAAGCCTTCGATCAGGCCGTCCGGCGCGGTGGCCTCGACCTGAAAACCTGGCGCCAGGCGATCGATGCCCTGTGAATGAATCGAGTTGACCTGGATCGTCGACGGCAAGCCCAGGCTTGCCAATACCCCATTCGGGGAGATGGCCACTGCGTGCGCCGGGCCATACTGGATATCCAGCGGCTGGGTGTCGTCTTCGCGGTGATCCATCATGCCCGGCACTTCGTGAACCTTCTGGTGCAGGCTGCCGCCAAACGCCACGTTCATTTCCTGGAAGCCACGGCAAATCCCCAGCACCGGAACGCCTGCCGCAATCGCGGCACGCAGCAGCGGTAGCGTGGTTTGGTCCCGTGCAGAATCGTGATCAGTCCCGGGCGCGCTGCCCGGACCGTCGTAGTGAAAGGGTTCGATATTGGAAGGTGAGCCGGTAAAAAGAATGCCGTCCAGACCGTCAAGAATATTGGCCGGGTCGAGCACATCCGCCAGGGACGGAATAATCAACGGCAAGCCCTTGGCAGCGGTGGCCACTGCACGGACGTATTTGTCGCCACTGATGTGATAAGCATGCAGACCGACCTGTTTGGAGCAGGCGGTGACGCCGATTAACGGCAGGCGAGACATGAAGCACCCCGGTATTATTGCTGTTATGGGTTTGAATCGAGCTTAGCCTTGTTCATTTTTTTACACAACACCCCCGTAAAAAATACAACACGGCCCGCTCAAACGTGCTGGTTCCAAGAGCACCAATCCCAAAAAATCGCCCCAAAAAGCCCCAAAAAAGCCCTCAAGGCGCTTTTTTAGGGCAAAAAAGGCCTCGCTTGACTTCGGCATGCCGTTCGGGTTGACTGAAACCCGAAGAGATCAATGATTGATATTTTTAACAACAAAGGTGTTGCATCATGTCGGTACCCCCGCGTGCCGTTCAGCTTAACGAAGCGAACGCGTTCCTTAAGGATCATCCTGAGGTTCTGTACGTAGACCTTCTAATTGCGGATATGAATGGTGTGGTGCGCGGCAAGCGCATCGAACGCACCAGCCTCCACAAGGTTTACGAGAAGGGCATTAATCTGCCTGCCTCTCTATTTGCCCTGGATATCAATGGCTCAACGGTGGAAAGCACCGGCCTGGGTCTGGACATCGGTGATGCTGACCGAATCTGTTATCCAATCCCCGACACCCTGTGCAATGAACCCTGGCAAAAGCGCCCAACCGCGCAACTGCTGATGACCATGCACGAACTCGAAGGTGAACCTTTCTTCGCCGATCCTCGCGAAGTACTCCGCCAAGTTGTAAGCAAATTTGACGACCTCGGTCTGACCATCTGCGCCGCATTCGAGCTGGAGTTCTACCTGATTGACCAGGAGAACGTGAATGGCCGGCCACAACCGCCCCGCTCGCCGATCTCCGGCAAACGCCCGCATTCGACACAGGTCTACCTGATCGACGACCTCGACGAATATGTCGACTGCCTCCAGGACATTCTGGAAGGTGCAAAAGAGCAAGGCATCCCTGCCGACGCTATCGTCAAGGAAAGTGCCCCGGCGCAGTTCGAAGTGAACCTGCACCACGTTGCCGACCCTATAAAGGCCTGCGACTATGCGGTACTGCTCAAGCGCTTGATCAAGAACATCGCCTACGACCATGAGATGGACACCACCTTCATGGCCAAGCCTTACCCAGGCCAGGCAGGCAACGGCTTACACGTACACATTTCGATCCTGGACAAGGACGGCAAGAACATCTTTGCCAGCGAGGATCCCGAGCAGAACGCCGCATTGCGTCACGCGATCGGCGGTGTGCTGGAGACCCTACCCGCCCAAATGGCGTTCCTGTGCCCTAACGTCAACTCCTACCGTCGTTTCGGCGCACAGTTCTACGTGCCGAACTCGCCGTGCTGGGGCCTGGATAACCGCACCGTGGCGATTCGCGTACCGACCGGCGCGTCCGACGCCGTACGTATCGAACACCGTGTGGCCGGGGCTGATGCCAACCCTTACCTGCTGATGGCTTCGGTATTGGCGGGCGTGCATCACGGCCTGACCAACAAGATCGAGCCTGGCGCACCCGTGGAAGGCAACAGCTACGAGCAGAACGAACAGAGCCTGCCGAACAACCTGCGTGATGCCCTGCGTGAGTTGGACGACAGCGAGGTGATGGCCAAGTACATCGATCCTAAATACATCGATATCTTCGTCGCCTGTAAGGAAAGTGAGCTGGAAGAGTTTGAACACTCCATCTCCGACCTTGAGTACAACTGGTACCTGCATACCGTGTAAGCGGTTGCCGGGTTAAAAAGAACGCCGCAGGCTTTTGGCTTGCGGCGTTTTTTTATGGCTGTTGTGGCGAGGGAGCTTGCTCCCGCCGGGCTGCGAAGCGGCCCCAATAAGAACACCGGGTTCTCTCAGGCAGAACCGAGGCGCAGGTCTTGGGCCTGCTGCGCAGTCCCGCGGGAGCAAGCTCCCTCGCCACAAGGTATGGATCATCCAGTGGCTCTGCGTACAATGCCCGCTGCCCTGTAGGAGACTTCAATGAATCGCCCTGCCACCCCTCGCAAACCCCGCGCCCGCAGCCAGGCTCGGATCGACGCGATCCTCGACGCCGCCCGCACCTTGCTGGCGGCCGAAGGCGTGGCCAGCCTGTCGATCTACAGCGTGGCCGAGCGGGCACAGATTCCGCCGTCATCGGTGTATCACTTCTTCGCCAGCGTGCCTGCCCTGCTGGAGGCGCTGACCGCTGATGTCCATGCAGCCTTCCGCGCAGCCATTCAGGCGCCCATCGATCATGATTCACTCAAGCACTGGCGCGACCTGTCCAGCGTGGTGGAGCAGCGCATGCTCAGCATCTACAGCAACGACGCCGCCGCCCGGCAATTGATCCTGGCCCAGCACGGGTTGACCGAAGTGACACAGGCCGACCGCCAGCACGATCTGGAGTTGGGAAACCTGATGTATGAGGTGTTCAACCGGCACTTCGAGGTGCCGAGCCTGCCCGCCGATGTGGACGTGTTTGCCCTGGCCCTGGAACTGAGCGACCGCGTCTACGCGCGCTCGGTGCATCAGCATGGGCAAATCACCCCGCGCATGGCCGAGGAAGGCATGCGGGTGTTTGATGCGTATGTGGGGCTTTATCTGCCGGCGTTCTTGCCCAAGCGGGTGGCTGCGCTCTGATTTTGATCATTCCCACGCTCTGCGTGGGAATGTCTCAGGGGACGCTCCGCGTCCCGCCAGCCAGCACAAGACTTGAGCCCTGCGCATGAGTGACGCGGAGCGTCACGGGATGCATTCCCACGCGGAGCGTGGGAACGATCACAGCTTGGCGATCGACACCTCGGTGGATTTAACGAAGGCAATCACTTCGCTGCCAATCACCAGCTCCAGCTCTTTCACCGAACGCGTGGTGATCACGGAAGTGACGATGCCGGACGCGGTCTGCACGTCGATTTCCGACAGCACGTCGCCTTCGACGATTTCCTTGATGGTGCCTTTGAACTGGTTACGCACGTTGATGGCTTTAATAGTCATGGTCGTTCTTCCTGTGTAAGACAAGTGAGTTATTGAGCCCAACGCAATTGCGTAGGCAGCGGTGAAACAGGTTCGGGTTCCGGCGGGGTGCCGGGCAGCGACAACACACGGTTAAGCACTTCGGTTTCCAGCGCCGCCAGGCGGTGGGAGCCACGCACCCGCGGGCGGGGAGTTCCACGTGCAGGTCGAGGCCGATTTCGCCGTCTTCGATCAGGATCACCCGGTCGGCAATGGCCACGGCTTCGCTGACGTCGTGGGTCACCAACAACACGGTGAAGCCGTGCTTCTGCCAGAGGTTCTCGATCAGTTGCTGCATCTCGATCCGGGTCAGGGCATCCAGCGCCCCTAGCGGTTCGTCCAGCAGCAACAGACGCGGTTGGTGGATCAGGGCGCGGGCCAGGGCCACGCGCTGCTTCTGGCCACCGGACAACGCCGCCGGCCACTCATTGGCGCGCTCGGCCAGGCCGACCGCTTCCAGCGCTTCCAGTGCCTGCGGGCGCCAGTTGCCCTTGAGGCCAAGGCCCACGTTGTCGATGATCTTTTTCCACGGCAGCAGGCGCGCTTCCTGGAACATCAACCGCGTGTCTTCAATCGCTTCGCTCAGCGGCGCGGAGCCGGCGAGCAGTTCGCCGCCGCTGGCTTTGTCCAGGCCGGCCAGCAGGCGCAGCAAGGTACTTTTGCCGCAGCCGCTGCGGCCCACGACCGCAACGAATTGACCGGCGGGAATATGCAGGTCGATTTCCTTCAGCACTTCCCGCGCGCCGAAAGCCTTGCGCAACTTGCGTACGGCCAGGGGAATGCCCCGCAGCAGGCGTGGAGGTTGTTGAGCGGTCATGCCGCACCTCCTTTATTCACTTGATAAGCCGGGTGCCAGCGCAGCCAGACACGCTCCAGGCCGCGCGCCGCCAGGTCTGCCAGCTTGCCGAGGACCGCGTACAGCACGATCGCCAGTACCACCACATCGGTCTGCAGGAATTCCCGGGCGTTCATCGCCAGGTAGCCGATGCCGGAACTGGCGGAGATGGTTTCCGCGACGATCAACGTCAGCCACATAAAACCCAGCGCAAAGCGCACGCCCACCAGAATCGAAGGCAAGGCGCCCGGCAAAATCACTTGGCGAAACAGGCTGAAACCGGACAGGCCATAACTGCGGGCCATTTCCACCAGCGCCGGGTCGACGTTGCGGATGCCGTGGTAAGTGTTGAGGTAGATCGGGAACAGCGTGCCGAGGGCGACCAGGAATATCTTCGCGGTCTCGTCGATGCCGAACCACAGGATCACCAGCGGGATCAGCGCCAGGTGCGGCACGTTGCGGATCATCTGCACAGAGCTGTCCAGCAGACGTTCACCCCAGGTCGACAGACCGGTGATAAAGCCCAGGGCCAGGCCGATACTGCCGCCGATCACAAAACCCAGGCCTGCACGCCAGCCACTGATGGCCAGGTGCGTCCAGATTTCGCCGCTGCGCACCAGGCTGATACCCGCTTCGATCACCGCGCTGGGCGCCGGCAGAATACGCGTCGACAACCAGCCGGCCGACACGGACAACTGCCATACCGCCAGCAACAGGATCGGCAGCGCCCAGGGCGCCAATCGATGACTTAATTTTTCAAGGTTCATGGCGGCGCCTCAGCTCTGGGACGCAGCTTTGGGAAGAATGTCGTTGGCGACCATTTCGCCGAACGGGCTGACGTAGCCGGCGCCTTTCGGCAGCTCGGGACGCTCGATGTCCAGATGCGGGAACAGCAACTCGGCCACGCGATACGACTCTTCCAGGTGTGGATAACCGGAGAAGATAAAGGTGTCGATGCCAAGGTCAGCGTATTCCTTCACCCGTGCAGCCACGGTCGGGCCGTCGCCCACCAAGGCAGTGCCGGCTCCGCCACGTACCAGGCCTACACCGGCCCACAGGTTGGGGCTGACTTCCAGGTTGTCGCGACTACCGCCGTGCAAGGCGGCCATGCGTTGCTGGCCTACGGAATCGAAGCGTGACAACGAGGCCTGGGCGCGGGCAATGGTTTCATCGTCCACGTGGGAGATCAGTTTGTCGGCGGCCTGCCAGGCTTCGGCGTTGGTTTCACGCACGATCACATGCAGGCGAATGCCGAAGCGCACGGTACGCCCGAGCTTGGCGGCCTTGGCGCGAACCTGGGCGATCTTTTCCGCCACCGCAGCCGGCGGCTCGCCCCAGGTCAGGACCATTTCCACCTGTTCGGCTGCCAGGTCCTGGGCCGCTTCGGAGGAGCCCCCGAAATACAGCGGCGGACGCGGTTGCTGGATCGGCGGATAGAGCAACTTGGCGCCTTTGACGCTGATGTGCTGGCCGTCGTAATCGACGGTTTCGCCTTCCAGTACGCGGCGCCAGATGCGGGTGAATTCCACCGACGCCTGGTAACGCTCTTCATGGCTCAGGAACAAGCCGTCGCCGGCCAATTCATCCGGGTCGCCACCGGTCACCAGGTTGAACAACGCCCGGCCGCCGGACAGACGATCCAGGGTCGCGGCCTGACGCGCCGCCACCGTCGGGGAAATGATCCCGGGGCGCAGCGCGACAAGAAATTTCAAACGTTGGGTCACCGGGATCAGCGACGCTGCCACCAGCCACGAGTCTTCGCAGGAGCGGCCGGTGGGGATCAGCACCCCGCCGAAGCCAAGGCGGTCGGCCGCCTGGGCCACTTGCTGCAGGTAACCGTGATCAACGGCGCGAGCGCCTTCGGCGGTGCCAAGGTAATGGCCGTCGCCGTGGGTAGGCAGGAACCAGAAAATATTGAGGCTCATGGAGTTGTCTCCTGAAGAAGTCGGATTACGGCGCTTTGGCAACGGCGGCGGGTGGCGTCCAGATCACGTCCTTGATGCTCAAGGGTTTGGGGATCAATTTAAGTTGGTAGAAGCTGTCGGCGATTTTCTGCTGCGCGGCGACCACTTCCGGGGTCAGGAACAGCGCGCCGTAGCCCTGGCGTTTTACCGAGGTCAGGGTGATGTCGGCCGGCAGGCCCAGCAGCGGTGCAACTTGTTCGGTGACTTGCTCCGGGTTGGCCTTGGACCATTCGCCCACAGCGCGCACTTCTTCCACCAATGCCTTGATCACTTCAGGGTGTTTTTCAGCGTAGGGCTTGGTGGCCAGGTAAAACTGATGGTTGTCGGCGATGCCGGTGCCGTCACGCAGGGTGCGGGCTTGCAGTTGTTTTTCGGCGGCTGCCTGGTACGGGTCCCAGATCACCCAGGCATCGACGCTGCCACGCTCGAACGCGGCGCGGGCATCGGCGGGCGGCAGGAATACGGTCTGCACGTCGGTGTATTTCAGGCCGGCATCTTCCAGGGCACGTACCAGCAGGTAGTGCACGTTGGAGCCTTTATTGAGGACGACTTTCTTGCCCTTGAGGTCTTGCACCGATTTGATCGGCGAGTCTTTCGGTACGAGGATCGCTTCGCTGGTCGGCGCTGGTGGTTCGTAGGCGACGTAGACCAGATCGGCACCGGCGGCCTGGGCGAACACCGGTGGCGTTTCACCCGTCACGCCGAAGTCGATGGAACCGACGTTCAGTCCTTCCAGCAGCTGCGGGCCGCCGGGAAACTCCGTCCACTGCACTTGCACGCCCTGCTCGGCCAGGCGCTTTTCCAGCGAGCCCTTGGCCTTGAGCAGCACCAGGGTGCCGTATTTCTGATAGCCGATCCGCAGGGTCTCGGCGGCCTGGGCTTGAACAATGGCGCCGAAGGACACAGCCGCAGCAAACAGTGCGACCAGACCACGACGCAAGATGACAGTGCGCATGGCGCTCTCTCCAAAATACGATGAGGGGGTTGGCTGCACCTGCTTGGCCGTTGGCGGCTGAGTAAGGTGAGTAGTACTTGTTGAATCCAGGTAAAGCTGGGTGAGGCTTAAATGCTCCAGCGAGCACTCAACAAACGTTCATTCAACACATTGGGATCAAGGGGTTTCGGGCGGCGGGCCATGGCGCTGTAGAAGGTTTCCAGGGCCTCGCTCAAACGTTGTTCCAGCACCGGCACCAGTTGCGCCTGGGCACTGCCTTCGCCGTACGCGATCTGGCTGTCTTCGGCGAAAATCCCGTGGAGCAATTCCTGGGCTTTCAGGGCCGACAGCACCGGCTTCAAGGCGTAGTCCACCGCGAGCATGTGGGCGATGCTGCCGCCGGTGGCCATCGGCAATACCACTTTGTGGGCCAGGGCGCGTTCGGGCAGCAGGTCGAGAATGGTTTTCAACGCACCGGAAAACGAAGCCTTGTACACCGGCGTGGCGATCACCAGGCCGTCGGCGTTTGCCACTTGCTGCAGCAGGTCGATGATTTTCGGGCTGTCGAACCGCGCGTGCAGCAAGTCTTCGGCCGGGAAGTCCCGTATCTGATAACTCACCACTTCCACGCCTTGTTGCTGCAACCAGTTGCGGGTGTGATCCAGCAAGACCCCGGACCGGGAACGTTGGCTGGGGCTACCACCAAGTGTTACGACCAGCATGTAGGCAATTCCTTTGGAAAGTGTCGGCGGTTCGCTATGTGGCGATGGCGCCAAGATGGGACAGACCATATCAGCCAATTTATATATCTATAAATCTTATTTTTTCATTTGTTTATTCTTTAAATGCATATGTCGTCGACTCAATTCCAGGCATAAAAAAAGGCCGTCGAAACGGCCTTAAAACCCCTGCTGTGTGAGACGGTTTACAACTTGAACTCTCTGTTGCTGTCAGGCCGCTATCGCGGGCAAGCCCGCTCCCACAGGGGAATGCGGTCAACTGTGGGAGCGGGCTTGCCCGCGATGGCGATATCAGCCTTAACGATTCGGTTGGGGGGTGAGTCGCAGGTACGGCTTCACCGCCCGGTAACCCTTCGGAAAGCGTTTCTTGATCTCTTCCTCGTCCTTCAGCGACGGCACGATCACCACCTCATCACCATCCTGCCAGTTGGCCGGGGTCGCGACTTTGTGGTTATCGGTCAGTTGCAGCGAGTCGATTACCCGCAGTATTTCGTGGAAGTTGCGCCCGGTGCTGGCCGGGTAGGTGATGGTCAGGCGAATCTTTTTGTTCGGATCGATCACGAACAGCGAACGCACGGTGAGGGTGTCACTGGCATTCGGGTGGATCAGGTCGTACAGATCGGAGACCTTGCGGTCTGCGTCGGCCAGGATCGGGAAGTTGACGATGGTGTTCTGGGTTTCGTTGATGTCTTCGATCCACTTGTGGTGGGAGTCCACCGGGTCCACCGACAGGGCAATGGCCTTGACGCCGCGCTTGGCGAATTCATCTTTGAGCTTGGCGGTGAAACCCAGCTCGGTGGTGCACACCGGGGTGAAGTCCGCCGGGTGGGAAAACAGCACGCCCCAGCTATCGCCCAGCCACTCGTGGAAGCGAATCTTGCCGGCGCTGGAATCCTGTTCAAAGTCGGGGGCGATGTCGCCCAGTCTGAGGCTCATGGTGTGGCTCCTGATGAGTGCTTATGGAGCCCACTGTGCCTGCGTCGCGGATTATTTAAAAAGAATAAATATCGATTTATCTAGACGATAAAGGAATATTAAAAATCTGTTCATTGGACTTGGCGACAGGCGTGGATCAACATCGGCTTCAAGGTTCGAGAAGGCCTTGAGACGCTGTACAAAGAGGGGTTCAGGACGGGCTTGCGGGGGTTGAGCCCGACTTGAAAAGTAAAGCACCCTGCCCGGCGTTGCGCCGGGCAAGGTTTTACGCTCTTACAACAGCGGGATCGAGTAGCTGACGATCAGGCGGTTTTCGTCCTGGTCGCGAGTCGCAACATCGGTACGCCACATTGCGTTTTTCCACGCAACGCCGAGGTTTTTCAGCGGGCCTTCTGGAACAACGTAAGCCAGAGTCAAGTCGCGCTCCCACTCGGTTTTGTCACCGGCGGTAGTTTGGATGTTGCTGCCCTTGAGGTAGACAACACCAGCGGTCAGGCCTGGCAGGCCGACTTTGGCGAAGTCATACGCGTAACGAGCTTGCCAGGTACGTTCGCCAGCACGGGCAAACTTCTGGATCTGCATGTCGGTGGTGGTGCTATTCGACGAACCGTCACCTTGGTTCAGCCAAGGGAAGTCACTGTCGCCCTTGGTGTACTGGTAACCGCCACCGAAGGTGTGGCCGTTAACCGAGTACAGCGCCAGGTAGCTGTACAGATCGTTGTCAACCTTGCCGCTGGTCGCAGGGCGGGCACCGTCGGTGTAGTAACCCGAGGTGTAGTAGCCAGTGGTATTGGCATTCGCGCCGTTATCGCGGCTGCGGTAGTAACGCAGGTCGCTTTTCAGCACGCCCGGGCCGATTGCCCAGTTGTGTACCAGACCCAGGAAGTTCTGGGAGTAGAAGTCTTTCAGCTCGCCAAAGTAGTACGAAGCGGTCAGATCCTTGGTGATCTTGTAGTCAGCACCGGCGTAGTAGAACTTGTTGCTGAATTTGCCGGTGTCATAGTTGGAGCTTTTGTTCGCGCCAGCAATCGACAGGTTTTCGTTGTTGCTGGAGTTACGGCCCTTGGCGGACTCGATTTGACCAGCAGTCAGAGTCAAGTCTTTGATTTCGTTAGAAACGATCTCGCCGCCCTGGAAGGTCTGAGGCAACAGGCGACCGTCGTTGGTCTTGATCACCGGGTTGTTTGGCTGCAGGGTGCCCAATTTTGCCACGGTCTGGGAGATTTTGACCTTGCCGGTCACACCCAGGCTGGCGAAATCATTGACTGCCTTATTGCCGTCGCTCGGGAACACCGTGCCGCCCGAAGCGGTGCCGCTGTAGTTACCGTGATCCGCGCGGCTGGAGTCCAGACGCAGGCCGTACAGGCCAATAGCGTCAACACCGAACTGAACAGTACCTTGGGTGAAACCCGAGATGAAACGCAGATCGAAGCCTTGGCCCCATTCGGCGTTTTTGCTGCGGCTGCTGGCTGTTGGAGCACCATCACGGTTATCCGTGTTGATGTAGAAGTTACGCAGACCCAGTGTTGCCTTGCTGTCTTCGATGAAACCTGCGGCGCCTGCTTGCTGGGCGATTGCACCCAGGGTCACAGCCAACGCCAATGTCGACTTCTTCATGTACCGCTCCTCTCATTTCTAATTTTTGTATTTCTTAGGTCTCGGGTCTGACGCCCTCGATCCACAGATGCGCGATTAGCGCCAGATAGTGACTGACAAGTCAATCGTAACCTTGTGTGTCTACTACCTTCGTCTAACCGCAGTTGATTTGGTCCTTGCAGGGTAATGAGTTTTTCATACACCCAAAAAGAATTGTTTCATCCTTTTTCATACGATTCAGGAATAAGACTGTCCATGGGCTATCAAGCCGAAGAGGCGGTAAAACTCCATTGGGGTATTCCTGAAGAGTATTTCTCCACGCTTTTTTAGATCGTTTTGTATTCCCCAGACGGGTCATACGTCATGCGCGATCAAAAACGCGACGCCATCATGGCCAAATGCCTATCGTCTCGTCAATTTGTTACAGTTTTTGTATCGATGAAACTTTCTTTTGTCATTTCACCGAACCACCTCACCCTAACGGGCGATCATGACGGTTACCGTATCGGCATGTTTCAGAGTATCGGCAGAAATGATGTCACTTTAATGTCGATCGTATCGACAAATCGACAATCCGGCTGGAAGACCGGTCAGCATAGTCGCGATTGAAAAACACGCAGAACTGACAGACGAGAGGTTTGCCCTCTCGTCCAGTCACGCTTACAACGCCTTTTCGAAAATCTTCGAGTTACGCTGATAGTTGTACAGCGACGCCCGCGCCGACGGCAGGCGATCCACCGTACTCGGCACAAACCCACGCTCGCGGAACCAGTGGGCGGTGCGGGTCGTCAGCACGAACAACGTTTTCAAACCCTGGGCCCGGGCACGGGTCTCGATGCGTTCCAGCAGTTCATCACCGCGACCGCCATGACGGTACTCCGGGTTCACTGCCAGGCACGCCAGCTCCCCTGCGTCCGAGTCGGCGATCTGATACAACGCCGCGCAGGCGATGATCATGCCCTCACGCTCCACCACGCTGAACTGCTCGATTTCCCGCTCCAGCACCTCACGGGAACGACGCACCAGAATCCCCTGTTCTTCCAGCGGGCTGATCAGGTCCAGCAAACCGCCGACGTCTTCAATCGCCGCTTCGCGCACCAGTTCGAACTGCTCCTGGGCCACCAGCGTACCGCCGCCGTCCCGGGTGAACAGTTCGGTCAGCAAGGCACCATCTTCGGCATAACTGACAATATGGCTGCGGCCCACGCCGCCACGGCAAGCTTCAGCCGCCGCGTCCAGCAGCTCGGCCTGGTAATTACTGCCCAGGCGTTGCAGGTGCGCAGGCACCTGTTGCGGCCGCAGTTCACGCACCAGCCGGCCATGTTCATCGATCAAACCAAGATCGGCGCCAAACAGCAGCAATTTGTCCGCGCCCAGGTCAATGGCGGCGCGAGTGGCGACGTCTTCGCAGGCGAGGTTGAAGATTTCACCGGTAGGCGAATAACCCAGCGGCGACAGCAATACGATGGAACGCTCGTCCAGCAGGCGGTTGATGCCCTTGCGGTCGACCCGGCGCACTTCGCCGGTATGGTGATAGTCGACACCTTCAAGTACACCGATCGGGCGCGCCGTCACCAGGTTGCCGCTGGCCACCCGCAGGCGCGAGCCCTGCATCGGCGAGGACGCCATGTCCATGGACAAGCGCGCTTCGATGGCGATGCGCAGATGGCCGACTGCGTCGATCACACACTCCAGGGTCGCGGCATCGGTGATGCGCAAGCCTTCGTGGTAAGCCGGAGTCAAGCCACGGGCAGCGAGGCGGGTTTCAATTTGTGGGCGCGACCCATGGACCAGCACCAGCCGCACGCCCAGGCTGTGGAGCAGCACCAGGTCGTGGACGATATTGCCGAAGTTCGGGTGCTCCACACCGTCGCCCGGCAGCATGACGACAAAGGTGCAATCCCGGTGGGCATTGATGTAAGGCGAAGCGTGACGAAGCCAATTGACGTATTCGGGCATAAAACCTGGGCCTGTAATAAAAAGCAGCCAAATAAAGGATGAATCGTGGAAACGCACAGCGGGCTGTTGGTTATCGTCGGAACAGGCTTGGCGACACGCTCGCTCTCCTTCTATGTACGGATAGGCAGGGGTTAATTTATGCAGATGTCAGGCAGTAATGTTGAATCAGTTCCCGCAATAGACGCACTGTAGGCGTCAAGCGTGACATTTCAAGGTACTCGCCGGGCTGATGGGCGCAGGCGATATCGCCAGGGCCAAGCACCAGGGTCTCGCAACCAAGGCGCTGAAGATAAGGCGCTTCGGTGCCGAACGCCACTGCTTCGGCGCGATGACCGGTAAGTCGTTCAGCTACCCGCACCAACTCCGCGTCCTCGGCCTGCTCGAACGGCGGCACTTCGGGGAACAGCGGCGCGTAGTCGATCTTCACCTGATGGCGCTCGGCCAAGGGTTCAAGCTTCTGCCGGATGGCGGCGCGCAGCACCTGGGGATCCATGCCCGGCAAGGGCCGCAGGTCGAATTCCAGGGAGCATTGGCCGCAGATGCGGTTGGGGTTGTCGCCACCGTGGATGCAGCCGAAGTTCATGGTCGGCTGCGGCACACTGAATTGCGGATTGCGGTATTCGCGCTGCCAGGCCAGGCGCAGGCCACGCAGTTCGCCAATGGCGTCGTGCATGGCTTCGAGCGCGCTGTGGCCCAGGCTTGGATCGGACGAATGGCCGCTGCGCCCGAGGATATCGATGCGCTCCATCATCACGCCCTTGTGCAGGCGGATCGGTTTGAGGCCAGTCGGCTCGCCGATCACCGCCGCGCGGCCTAAAGGACGGCCCGCCTCGGCCAGCGCCCGGGCGCCGGCCATGGAGCTTTCTTCATCGCAGGTGGCAAGAATCAGCAGCGGTTGCTTGAAAGGCTGGTCGAGCAACGGCTGGACGGCTTCGATCACCAGGGCGAAAAAGCCCTTCATGTCACAGCTGCCCAGTCCTACCCAGCGGCCGTCGACTTCCGTCAGCTTGAGCGGATCGGTCTGCCATAACGCGCCGTCGTAGGGCACGGTGTCACTGTGTCCCGCCAACACCAGGCCGCCAGGGCCGCTGCCGAAACTGGCCAGCAAGTTGAATTTGCCGGGGCTGACCTGCTGGATGTCGCAGGCAAATCCCAGGTCCCCCAGCCAGGTGGCGAGCAAATCGATGACCGGGCGGTTGGATTGGTCGAGAGAGGCCTGGGTACAACTGACCGAAGGCGCGGCAATCAGCGCGGCGAATTGTTCTTTCATGGACGGTAAAGGCATGCGCTGTCTCTCAACTTCCCGGACGAAGCCCATCATAGAGCTATCTGAGTGACACAATAAACCGTTGCGGCGCGTTGCCGGGCTCAGTCCTGTACACTGCACGACCTTGGCAGCCACTCTTTTCCCCGGCTGCGCTCCCGATCCTGGATTTTCCGGCCATGCAGAAAGAAACCGAAATCAAGCTCCGCGTCAGCCGCGAAACCCTCGCCGCGCTGCGTGAGCATCCGTTACTGAAAAAACGCAACAAAAGTGGCTGGGAACGCCGTGAGTTGATGAACCAGTACTTCGACACCCCGGAACGCGACCTGGCCCAGGCCAAAGTGGCCCTGCGCCTGCGCAAAGACGGCGACGAAGTGATCCAGACCCTCAAGACCCGTGGCCAGAGCGTCGCCGGCTTGTCGGAACGCAATGAGTACAACTGGGACTTGGCCAAAGCCAAGCTCGACGTGAAGAAACTCGACGGCGAATGCTGGCCCGAGCAACTGGCCGAGCTGGACAAAAAGACCCTCAAACCCATCTTCACCACCGATTTCGTTCGCGAACGCGCCGAAATCGCCTGGGGCCGCGGCAAGGCCAAGGTCGTGATCGAAGCCGCCCTGGACCTGGGCCACGTGGTCGCCGGCAAGCAGAAAGAAGAAATCTGCGAGCTGGAACTGGAACTGCGCGAAGGCGACCCGGCCGCCCTGCTGGAACTGGCCGCTGAACTGGCCGCGACTCTGGCGCTGATGCCATGTGATATCAGCAAGGCCGAGCGTGGCTATCGCCTGTTCGACGCCAACAGCTATTCCCTGAGCCTGCCGGCACCAGTACTACACGCCGAAATGCCGCTGGACGACGCGTTTGCCGCCGTGATGTGGCACCTGTTGGGCAGCAGCCAGCGCCTGGCCGAGCAATACCGTTTCAATGGCCACTGGCGTCTGCTGCAGGACTGGGTGGAAAACCTCGGCGAACTGCGTGCCCTGCTCGGCAGTCTCGGCCAGGCCGCGCCACGCCAATCCACCAGCGAACTGCGCGCCGCACTGGACGCCTTGCTGGAAGACTGGCGTCCGCTGGTTCAGGCCGGTGACGACGATGAAGACATCCGCAAGGCCGCGCCGGAACAGTTCGCCGAAGAACTGGAAGACGTGCGCTGGGGCCTGTTCTCGCTGACCACTTCCCGCTGGCTGCTGGCTCGTACCTGGGCGGCGGATCGCAACGTGCGTGGCAATCGCCAAGGCGCGGCACAGCTCGCCAACTGGCTACCTCGCCTGTTGGCCGACGACGCCGTCGCCCTGCAACTGCCGCGCTACCAGCAACAGCCGGAAGACCTGGCCGAGCAACTGCCGCGTATCGAACGCATCCTGGCCTGGCTGCACCATGCACGCCAGGTGCTGGATATCGCCGAGCTGGACCGTCTGTATGGCGAGTTGAACAAGCTGGCGCACCTTGCCAACCAGCCGATCACCGATGAGTCGCTGGATGCGCGGATGCATCAGGCAATCGCGGTGTATCAGAATCGCGCCTGGAAAACCCTGCTGCGCCTGTAAACCCCTTGTGGTGAGGGAGCTTGCTCCCTCGCCACTAAAGTCAGGCCATGACAACTATCAGCGCAACACCGGCAAACTCGTGGTGGACTTGATCTCCGACAAGGCCACTATCGAGTTGACCTCCTGAATCCCCGGCACCATCGAGAGTTTTTCGAAGAAAAACCGCTCATACGCTTCAATGTCCGACGTGACGATCCGCAGTAAAAAGTCCACCGCCCCCATCAGCACATAGCATTCCAACACTTCCGGAAAACCGCGAATCGCCTCGGTGAACTCAGTGAAGTTGGAACGGCCGTGGGCGTTGAGTTTCACCTCGGCGAAAATCTGCGTGTTGAGGCCGATTTTCTTACGATCCAGCAAGGTAACCTGGCCGCGAATCACGCCCTCCTCTTTCAGCCGCTGAATCCTGCGCCAGCAGGGCGATTGCGACAGGCCGACCTGTTCGGCAATCTGCGCGCTGGAAAGCGAAGCGTCCTCCTGCAACAGCGCCAGGATGCGCCGGTCGTACAGGTCCAACTCACTGTGCATAGAAATACCCGTTAATCGTACTTTCTGGAATAAGATGATTCCCTTATAAGCCAATACGGGCTTTTTTAGATAAGAAATCTCCCGCACCGAATGTAAAAATTTCTCCAGTCGAATCCGGAGAATCATCATGCACGTCGTCGAATCCGCCAACCCCGCCCCACGTGTCGATGCCTGGGCCGCCAGCAACGCTCACTGCCAGGCGCACTATCAAATCCTCGCCGAGGCTGAACCCGATGTGTTGTGCCGGGTGCTCAACTATTTTGCCCTGCAGTTCCTGGTTCCTCGCCAGGTGAACGTGCAGCGCGAAGACGACCTGCTGGCGATCGATATCGTGATGGATGGTCTGAGCTGGCACCGGGCCCAGGTGATCGGCGAAAAACTTCGTAACCTGATCAATGTGTGCTCGCTGGAACTGCACCCGGCTGATGCTGTGCGGTCTCTGGCGGTGCAGGCGGCCAGTCAGTAAAAGCCTGTAATAAACCCTGGAGGCCGACGCGCAAAGGGTGACTAGCCTGAGGACTACGCCTAATCGTTGCCCAGGAACGTCACCATGCCCGTTGCGCCAAATACCCAGGATCGCTGGCTGGAAATCCACCAGCTGCTACCTGCCTTGATCGACCAGGGCCTGGTGCCCGCCGACCTGACCGTACCGGCAAACAGCGGGCTGCATCCCCTGGAATGCATTGCCGGCTCGGGGCCGCCGCTGGAAATCCTGACCGAATGGCTGGCCCGTCACTGCGGGCAGCCTTACCTGCGTATCGACCCGTTGAAAATCGATGTCGCCGCAGTGGTGCCGCTGATGTCATACGCCTTTGCCCAGCGCCACAAAATCCTGGCGGTTGCGGTCGACGCCCACAGCGTTACCGTCGCCAGTGCCCAGCCTTACGTGAGCAGTTGGGAAGCGGGCCTGGCTCAAGTGTTGAAGCGTTCCATCAGGCGGGTGGTGGCCAACCCCCAGGATATCCAGCGCTGCACCGTGGAGTTTTACCGGCTGGCAAAATCGGTCAGCGGTGCGGTTGATCAAAAAACATCCGGCGCTCCCAACATCGAGCAACTGCTCAACCTCGGCGCCAGCGACCAGGAACCCGACGCCAACGACGCGCACATCGTCAACATCGTCGACTGGCTGCTGCAATACGCCTTCGGCCAACGGGCCAGTGATATCCATATCGAACCCGGACGCGATCAGGGCCATGTGCGTTTCCGTATTGATGGGCTGCTGCACGACGTCTATCAGTTCCCATCCCAGGTCATGATGGCGGTGGTCAGCCGCCTGAAAAGTCTCGGCCGGATGAACGTGGCGGAAAAACGCAAACCCCAGGACGGCCGGGTGAAGACCAAAAGCCCGGCGGGCGGCGAAGTGGAACTGCGTCTTTCGACCTTGCCCACAGCCTTCGGTGAAAAACTGGTGATGCGCATTTTTGACCCACAGGTGCTACACAAGGACTTCCAGCAACTGGGGCTCTCCGACGACGACCTGCAACGCTGGCAGTCCATGACCGGCCAGGCCAACGGCATCATTCTGGTCACGGGCCCCACGGGCTCGGGCAAGACCAGTACCCTGTACACCACGCTCAAGCAACTGGCCACCCGCGAGGTCAACCTGTGCCCCGTCGAAGACCCGATCGAGATGGTCGAGCCGGCCTTCAACCAGATGCAGGTCCAGCACAACATCGACCTGACCTTCGCCAGCGGCATCCGCGCCCTGATGCGCCAGGATCCGGACATCATCATGATCGGCGAGATTCGCGACCTGGAGACCGCAGAAATGGCGATCCAGGCCGCCCTGACCGGGCACCTGGTGCTGTCGACACTCCACACCAACGACGCACCCGGCGCCATCAGCCGCCTGCAGGAACTGGGTATTCCCCATTACCTGATCAATGCGACGTTGCTGGGGGTGATGGCCCAGCGCCTGGTGCGGCTGTTGTGCCCGCACTGCAAGCGACCCAGCGGGCAGGTCTATCAGGCAGTGGGTTGCGGGGACTGTCGGGAAAGTGGTTACCGAGGGCGAGCCGGGATCTACGAGATCATGCTGATGAACGACCGCCTCAAGGCGCTGGTCACCCCGGGCACCGACCTTCAGGTCCTGCGTCACGCGGCCCTTGACCAAGGAATGTGCAGCTTGCGGTCTGCCGGCACGCGCAAGGTAATGGCAGGGCTGACGACCCTGGAAGAAGTACTGCGAGTGACGCCTGGGGATTCAGAAACAAATCCTTTGATTGATGGGCCGGTAAACCGTCCTTATCCCTGACAACACCGTTACAATCGGTTAAACCTCGCGTTACCGCCAACACCAGATAGGGAATCGTTATGCAGATCGGAACCGTACTGCTTCTTTTCGTAGGCTTGGCCGTCGCCATCCTCTTCATGGGTTTCAAAGTGGTCCCCCAGGGTTACCAGTGGACGGTCGAGCGCTTCGGCCGCTACACCAACACCCTCAAGCCGGGCCTCAACATCATTATTCCGGTCATGGACCGCATCGGTCGCAAAATCAACGTGATGGAAAGCGTGCTGGATATTCCACCCCAGGAAGTCATCACCGCCGACAACGCCACGGTGCAGATCGACGCCGTGTGCTTCTTCCAGGTGGTCAATACCGCCCAGGCCGCCTACGAGGTGAACAACCTCGAACACGCCATCCGCAACCTGCTGCAAACCAACATCCGTACCGTGCTCGGCTCCATGGAGCTGGATGCGATGCTCAGCCAGCGTGACGGCATCAACGAAAAACTGCTGCGCACCGTCGACGAAGCTACCGCACCGTGGGGCATCAAGATCACCCGGATCGAGATCAAGGACATCAGCCCGCCTGCCGACCTGATGGCTGCCATGTCCGGCCAGATGAAGGCCGAGCGGATCAAGCGTGCACAGATCCTGGAAGCCGAAGGCCTGCGAGCCTCCGCAATCCTGACCGCCGAAGGCAAGAAGCAGGCGCAGATCCTGGAAGCTGAAGGTGGTCGTCAGGCCGCCTTCCTGGAATCCGAAGCCCGCGAACGTCAGGCTGAAGCTGAAGCCCGCGCCACTCAAGTGGTATCCGAAGCGATCGCCACCGGTAACGTGCAAGCCATCAACTACTTTGTCGCCCAGAAATACATCGACGCACTGGGCAAGCTGGCATCGGCCAACAACAGCAAGGTGATCCTGATGCCGCTGGAAGCCAGCCAGGTGATTGGTGCGGTCGGGGGCATCGGCGAGATCGTCAAGGCAACCTTCGACAACAAGAAAGCCTGAGGCACGCACCATGTGGGAATTCCTGCAGCACCTGTCGTTTTGGGACTGGCTGGCACTGGGCACGGTGCTGTTGATCCTTGAAGTGTTCGGTGCCGGTGGTTATCTGCTGTGGATGGGCATTGCTGCAGCAGCTGTAGGCGTGATCAAGTTCCTGATCCCGAACCTGGGCCTTGAATGGCAACTGCTGTTGTTCGCGGTGTTGTCGATCCTGACGGCGGTGTACTGGTGGCGACGCCAGCGCAGCAGCGCCAAGGTCAGCGACCAGCCGGGGCTGAACATGCGCGGTTCTGAGCTGATCGGCCGCACCTTTGTGGTGCATCAGGCCATTATCGAGGGCCGGGGCAAGATCAAGGTTGGCGACGGCGTGTGGATGGCTTCCGGGCCTGACGCGCCAGTTGGGGCACACGTACGTGTCATTGGTCAGGAAGGCGTGATTTTGCAGGTTGAAACTGTTTAGTCATCCATGGAACTCGGCTGGGCTATCTACAATCAAACTGTTCAGATAACCCAGTCGGAGTCACCCATCATGCGTCTAAAATATGCTGTCGCAACCCTCGCTGTGCTTTCCCTTCCTGTCGGTTCAGCCATGGCCGACAGCTTCTGGCGTAATGTCATCTCATCGGGTGCCACGACCGGCTCGACGTACCTGACCTTCAAGGACCACAAAATGGTAGTCGCCGCTCAAGACGACGCCGGTAGCTTCGTTGCCAGCGACGGCAGCATCCGTGGCCCTTACCTGGAAGCTGCGATGCAGAAGGTCCGCGCCGACAACCCTGGCCTCAAGGCCACGGACATGGACCTGGCCAACGCGATCCTGGCGAAAAACGCCATTGCTTCCGAGTAATACCGTCGCGTAAAAAATGCCGCTCTTCGAGAGCGGCATTTTTTTGCCCAGACTTCCTACACCCGACATTGGCGATTCAACATTCGAACAGGAAAAGTCCTGTCGAGCTGCCTGCGCGCCCGGCAACAAGCTATCGATTCCCTTTAGACCGAGTGAATCGATGACCATGCAAAAACTCTCTTACGCCCTGATACTCGCCGCCATTGCCGCCCCGTATGCCCAGGCAGAAGGCTGGTACGGGTCGGCAAAGCTCAACAGCGCCCGCCAGAATCTCTCAAGTTCCCTGTTGACCAGCCCGCGGGTAACCCACCGGGTAGAGGCGCCTGACAGCAGCAAGACATTCACCGGTTCATTTGCCGTCGGTTATGCCTTGGCTGATGGCTGGCGCCTTGAAGGTGAATACACCACGCCCAGCCACTCGAACTTCAAATCCCATTGGGCACCGTTCAATGTCAACGTCAACAGCCTGCAGACCGACAGCCAGCGCTTGATGCTAAACGGTTATAAAAATATCCCGATCAATGAATGGCTGTCGTTCTACGGTATGGCGGGGGTGGGCCTGGCCCAAATTGACGCCAAGGGTTATCAGACCAACGAAACCCGTCGCTTCGCCAGCCATCGCCAACACAACTTCGCCTACAGCGTGGGCCTGGGGCTGGATGCCAAGGTCAGCGAAACCCTGACCCTGGGCACCGGCTGGCGTTACGTGGACATGGGCCGGATCGAAACCGGCTACAACACCTTCGCCAACCGGATAAATGCCCTGGACGAACAGCTCAAAGGCAAGCTCAAGGAACAGAATGTGTTTCTTGAGGCACGCGTCGCCTTCTGACACCGATGCTGAAAATGCCGCTCCCAAGGCGGCATTTTTGTTTAAGGGGGGGACGATTCATTCACAGATGACAGGCTATATTCAGTCGAGCCGTGCAACCATGCCCGGCATTGATATGCTTTTTTCTCATCGCCTTCTGAAACGGATGCCTTCAACGTCATGAGCCAACTGCCCTTTCTGCCGTTCTCCAAGCCCACCATTGATGAAGCCACCATCTCGGCGGTGGGCGACGTACTGCGCTCCGGCTGGATCACCAGCGGGCCCAAAGTGCAGGCGTTCGAAGCGCAGCTGTCGGAATACTTTGGCGGCCGCCCGGTACGCACCTTCAACTCCGGCACCTGCACCATGGAGATCGCCTTGCGCATCGCCGGTATCGGGCCTGGGGACGAAGTCATCACCACCCCGATTTCGTGGGTAGCCACAGCCAACGTGATTCTGGAAGTCGGCGCCACACCGGTGTTCGCCGATATCGACCCGGTAACCCGCAATATCGACCTGGCCCAGGTGGAAGCCGCGATCACGCCGCGCACCAAGGCAATCATCCCGGTATACCTGGCCGGTCTGCCGCTGGACATGCCTTTGCTCTACGCGCTGGCCAACAAGTACAACCTGCGCATCGTCGAAGATGCGGCCCAGGCCCTGGGTTCCAGTTGGGATGGTCAGCGCATTGGTGCTACCGGCGATTTCGTGTCGTTCAGCTTCCAGGCGAACAAGAACATCACGTCATCCGAAGGCGGCTGCCTGGTATTGAACAACGCTGAAGAAGCGCGCCTGGCGGAAAAATATCGCCTGCAAGGCGTTACCCGTACCGGCTTCGACGGCCTGGACGTGGATGTACTCGGTGGCAAGTTCAACATGACCGACATCGCAGCGGCCATCGGCTTGGGCCAATTTGCCCATATCGAGAAGATCACCGCTCATCGCCAGGAACTGGCGCGGCACTATTTCGAATGTTTCGGCAGTGATTTCGAAGAGCAGTACGGTGCGCAATTGCCGCCAGCA
This sequence comes from Pseudomonas sp. TH34, assembly GCF_016650865.1. Lineage (NCBI taxonomy): Bacteria > Pseudomonadati > Pseudomonadota > Gammaproteobacteria > Pseudomonadales > Pseudomonadaceae > Pseudomonas > Pseudomonas sp. TH34. Next base: position 424,388 of record NZ_JAEKFB010000018.1, on the reverse strand, counting down.
GACTTCGAAAACAGCAACTGGCACCTGTTCCAACTGGTACTGCCGGAACGCCAGGACGGTTTGCCGGCACGTGCCACGTTCATGGAGCAGATGCAGGCCCATGGCGTCGGCATTGGCTATCACTACCCGCCGATCCACCTGCTGAGCTTGTACAAGGCGCAGGGATTCAAGGAAGGCATGTTCCCGGTAGCGGAAAAAGTGGGTCGTTTGATTGTGTCGTTGCCGATGTTCACGGCGATGACGAAGGCAGATGTAGAGCGTTCTGTGGCGGCGGTCAAAGCGGTATTGAAGCGCGGATAAAACCTTTGCGGGAGCCGGTTGCCGGCTCCCGCAGCGGGATCACTCGCCGATGGCTGCCTTGTAACCGGCAGCGTCCAGCAGCTTGTCCAGCTCAGCCGGGTTGCTTGGCTTGAGCTTGAAGATCCAGGCGCCGTAAGGGTCGGAGTTCAACAGCTCTGGCTCGCCGCTCAAGGCGTCGTTCACCGCGATCACTTCGCCAGCAATTGGCGAGTAGATATCCGAAGCGGCCTTTACCGACTCAACCACACCCGCCTGCTGAGTCGCTTCAAAGACGTTGCCGACTTCAGTCAACTCGACAAACACCACATCCCCCAATGCTTCCTGGGCATGGTCCGAGATCCCGACGGTCACGGTGCCGTCAGCTTCCAGACGGGCCCATTCGTGACTTTCGGCAAAACGCAGGTCGGCAGGGATATCGCTCATAGTCTGTGTCCTCAAGAAAAAATGTCAGCGGCCATTGGCCCGCCGGAAACGTTAAATCAATGTTTTGCCATGACGCACGAAGGTCGGTTTGACCACCCGAACCGGGTACCACTTGCCGCGGATTTCCACCTCGGCCCGGTCAGCAGTCGCCGACGGCACACGCGCCAGGGCAATGGATTTGCTTAGCGTAGGAGAGAAACTACCACTGGTGATCTCTCCTTCGCCAACATTGGCGATGCGAACCACCTGATGAGCACGTAAAACCCCACGTTCCTCCAGTACCAGGCCGACCAGCTTGGACTTCACACCGGCAGCCTTTTCGGCCTCCAGGGCGGCGCGGCCGATGAAATTGCGCTCGGCCGGTTCCCAGGCGATGCTCCAGGCCATGTTGGCTGCCAGGGGCGAAACGTCCTGATGAATATCCTGACCGTAGAGGTTCATGCCGGCCTCAAGGCGCAGCGTGTCGCGGGCGCCGAGGCCGATGGGTGAAATACCTGCGCCCACCAGATCGTTGAAAAACGCCGGGGCCTGGTTGGCCGGCAGGACAATTTCCAGGCCGTCTTCGCCGGTGTAACCGGTGCGCGCAATAAACCAGTCGCCGTCGGCCAGGCCTTCAAAGGGCTTGAGCTGGTGAATCAAGGTGGCGCGTGATTGGCTGACCAGCTCGGCGATCTTCTGCCGGGCATGGGGGCCCTGAATAGCGAGCATGGCCAATTCTGGCCGCTCGTGGATCTGGGCCTGAAAGCTGCCAAGCCGAGCCTGCATCCAGGCCATGTCCTGGTCACGGGTGGCGGCGTTGACCACCAGCCGGTAACCGCTCTCGGTGCGGTACACGATCATGTCGTCCACCACGCCGCCCTGCTCGTTGAGCATGGCGCTGTACAACGCACGGCCGCAGCCGTGCAATCGGTCAACATCATTGGCCAGCAAATGCTGGAGCCATTCCTTGGCCTGGGGGCCTGTGATATCGATCACGGTCATATGGGATACATCAAACACCCCGCAGTCGCGTCGCACCTGATGGTGCTCTTCAACCTGCGAGCCGTAGTGCAACGGCATATCCCAACCGCCAAAATCGACCATTTTCGCGCCAAGGGCGAGATGCAGGTCATACAGAGGCGTGCGCTGTCCCATGGGTTTCTCCTTCCGGGCGTGGCGAAGGTGCGGACGGTCGCCTTCGGGCCGCACGCCTTGAAATACAAGGCCTGTAGCCGCGTTCAGCAACCCGATCTGAAAGATCGACCGCACCGAATGCCGCGCATTGTAGCCTCAAGCCGTAGGACTGGCACCTAACCGATTCGTCTCGCCGAACGTCGGATCAACCCGATGACCGGTAACAGGCCCACCAACACCAGCGTCAAGGCAGGCAGCGAAGCCCGCGCCCACTCCCCTTCGCTGGTCATCTCGAAAATCCGCACCGCCAGTGTGTCCCAGCCGAACGGGCGCATCAGCAGGGTCGCAGGCATTTCCTTGAGCACATCGACAAACACCAGCAGCGCCGCGCTCAGGGTGCCCGGCAGCAAAAGCGGCAGATACACTTTGCAAAACAGTCGCGGCCCGCTGACGCCCAGGCTGCGGGCGGCTTCCGGCAAGGACGGTCGGATTCGCGCCAGGCTGTTTTCCAGCGGCCCGTAGGCCACCGCAATGAAGCGCACCAGATACGCCAGCAGCAAGGCCGACAAACTGCCCAGTAACAGCGGTTTGCCGGCGCCCCCCAGCCAGCCTGATACCGGGATCACCAGTTCCCGATCCAGGTAGCTGAACGCCAACATGATCGACACCGCCAGCACCGAGCCCGGCAGCGCGTAACCCACGTTGGCCAGGCTGATGCCGGAGCGGATGGCCCGGGTGGGCGCCAAACGATGGGCGAACGCCAGCACCAGGGCCACGCTGACGGTGATCAGGGCCGCCATGCCACCCAGATAGAGGGTATGGACGATCAAGCCGGCGTAGCGCTCGTCCAGATCGAAGCGGCCACGCTGCCAGAACCAGGCCACCAGTTGCAGCATCGGAATCACAAACGCGCAGGCAAACACCAATCCGCACCAACCGCTGGCCGCCGCTGCCTTGAACCCTCGCAGGTGGTACAGCGCCTTGCCGCGAGGCCGCTCATTGCTCGGTCGGCTGGCGCCTCGGGCACGGCGCTCGCCGTACAGCACCAGCATCACCACCAGGAGCAACAGGCTGGCCAGTTGCGCCGCACTGGAGAGGCTGAAAAAGCCATACCAGGTCTTGTAGATGGCGGTGGTAAAGGTGTCGAAGTTGAACACCGAGACGGCGCCAAAATCAGCCAACGTCTCCATCAGCGCCAGGGCCACACCCGCACCGATGGCCGGGCGCGCCATGGGCAAGGCCACACGCCAGAACGCTTGCCACGGCGACTGCCCCAATACCCGCGCCGCCTCCATCAGGCCCTTGCCTTGGGCGAGAAACGCGGTGCGCGCCAGCAGGTAAACGTAGGGGTAGAACACCAGCACCAGCACGATGATCACGCCGCTGGTGGACCGTACGCGAGGCAGGCGCAGCCCCATGCCGAACCAGTCACGCAGCAGGGTTTGCACCGGACCGGAGAAGTCCAGCAAGCCAACGAAGACGAAGGCGAGCACATAGGCGGGAATCGCGAAAGGCAGCATCAACGCCCAGTCCAGCCAACGCCGGCCGGGGAATTCGCAGAGGCTGGTCAGCCAGGCCAGGCTGACGCCCAGCAGCGTGACGCCCACACCGACGCCCAGCACGAGGGTCAAGGTATTGCCCAGCAGGCGCGGCATCTGGGTTTCCCACAGGTGGGACCAGATTTGATGGTCAATGGTCTGCCACGACAGCAACAGCACGCTCAGCGGCAGCAGCACCAAGGCGGCGACGGTGAAGACCGGCAGGTACCAGCGGCGTTGGGCGGGATGGGCCAAGGAACAGATCTCTGGGGATAATATTTTTAACTCGCCACAAAACAGTGTGGGAGCCGGGCTTGCCCGGGATGCAGGCACCTCGGTGTGTCAGTCACACCGCAGTGATGCTATCGCAGGCAAGCCAGCTCCCTCACTGTCTTGCGGTGTTTTTAAGCGTGTACTTAGTTCCAGCCAGCCCGATCCATCAAGCGAATAGCTTCAGCCTGACGCTTGCCCGCCACTTCCACCGGCAACGTATCGGCCACAAACTTGCCCCAGGTCGCGACTTCAGCCGACGGCGGCACGGCCGGGTTGGCCGGGAACTCCTGGTTCACATCCGCAAAGATTTTCTGCGCTTCCGGCGTGGTCATCCACTCCACCAGCGCCTTGGCCGCTTCCGGGTGTGGTGCGTGTTTGGTCAGGCCGATGCCCGACAGGTTGACGTGAACCCCACGGTCGCCCTGGTTCGGCCAGAACAGCTTCACTGCCAGGTCCGGCTTCTGCTTATGCAGGCGGCCGTAGTAGTAGGTGTTCACGATGCCAACGTCGCACTGCCCGGCGTTGATGGCCTCGAGCACGGCGATGTCATCGGAGAACACGTCGGTGGACAGGTTGTTGACCCAGCCCTTGACGATTTCTTCGGTCTTGGCCGCGCCGTGGGTTTCGATCAGGGTGGCGGTCAGCGACTGGTTGTAGACCTTCTTCGCAGTGCGCAGGCACAGGCGGCCTTCCCATTGTTTGTCGGCCAGCGCCTCGTAGGTGGTCAGGTCGCCCGGCTTTACGCGATCGGTGGAATAGGCGATGGTCCGCGCACGCAGGCTCAAGCCGGTCCAGGCATGGGCCGAAGAGCGGTATTGAAGGGGGATGTTCTTGTCGATCACCGCGGAGGTGAACGGTTGCAGGATGCCCATCTGCTCGGCCTGCCAGAGGTTGCCGGCATCGACGGTGAGCAGCAGGTCGGCGGTGGCGTTTTCACCTTCGGCCTTGATGCGCTGCATCAGCGGCGCTTCCTTGTCGGTGATGAACTTCACCTGCACGCCGGTCTTCTTGGTGTAGGCATCGAACACCGGTTTGATCAGTTCGTCGATGCGCGAGGAGTAGACCACGACTTCGTCGGCCGCCTGCACGGTGGTGCTGCCGATCAGTGTGAGTGCCAGGGCAGTCAGGAGGCGCTTGGGTGCCAACATGGGTGCGGTCTCTCATTTGCGAAAAGAGCGCAAATGATAAGGACTCACATTTGGTAACGCTCGACGGAGCCGTTACCAAATGTTGCGCAGCCCCTCTCAGGCCTTGGCCAGTTCCGGCAAATCCCCGGACAAGCCCAAGGCCTGACGCACAAACAACGCTTTGGCCTCCGGCATCTGCTCAACCACCTTCAGTCCGGCATTACGCAGCCAACGCAACGGCAGCTGATCGGCCTGGAACAACCGCTCAAAGCCTTCCATCGCCGCCATCAACGCCAGGTTGTGCGGCATGCGCCGGCGCTCGTAACGGCTGAGCACCTTCGCATCCGCCAGGCGCTCGCCACGCTCGTTGGCCGCCAGCAGTACTTCGGCCAGCACCGCCGCATCGAGGAAGCCCAGGTTCACGCCCTGCCCCGCCAACGGGTGAATGACGTGGGCTGCGTCGCCAATCAATGCCAGGCCTTCTGCCACGTAACGTTTGGCATGGCGCTGACGCAACGGCACGCACACCCGTGGATCAGCGCTTAATACTGTGCCCAAGCGCCCTTCGAAGGCGAGTTCCAGTTCACGGCAGAAGCTTTCATCGTCCAGTGCCATCAAGCGCTCGGACTCACTCGGGGTGGTCGACCAGACGATCGAGCACCAGTCTTCCTGCCCGTCCCGCACCAGCGGCAGGAACGCCAGCGGGCCGTTGTCGGTAAAACGCTGCCACGCCGTGCGCTGATGCGACTGACTGCTGCGCACACTGGTGACGATGGCGTTGTGCAAATAATCCCACTCACGGGTGGTGGTGCCGGTCAGGCGGCGCACGGCAGAGTTGGCACCGTCCGCCGCGACCACCAGCGGCGCGCGCAAGGTGCGGCCATCGGCCAGGGTCAGCAGCCAGTCATCGCCGGAGCGGCGCATCTGCTCCAGGCGCGCATTCGCCAGCAGGCCGAGGTCGCAGTCGTGCAGCCGATCGAGCAACGCATCCTGAACCACACGGTTTTCGACGATATGCCCCAGCACCTCGGCATGCACACTGGCTGCCGAGAAGTGGATCTGCCCGGTGCCGCTGCCGTCCCATACCTGCATCTCGCTGTAAGGGCTGGCACGCCGCTCGACGATGCCGTCCCACACGCCAAGGCGCTCGAGGATACGCTGGCTGGCGGCCGACAAAGCGCTGACCCGCGGCTCGAACGCAACATGAGGGTCGAACGGTTTGACGCTCAGCGGGCTGCCGTCCAGCAGCAGCACCTGCAGGCCACTGCCCTGCAACGCCAGCGCCAGGGCGCTTCCGACCATTCCGGCCCCGACAATCAGCACATCTGCGCGCATGTCCATGCTTTAAGCCTGTCTCGCTTGCGGCTTGCGCCGCACGTAAAGGGTTTTGTCGACCCGCGCCACCAGGGTGCCGGAGCCGTCATGAATCTGCACCTTGAGCTGCGGCAAGTATTTCTCGCCGCCGGCGGTGTGCTGGCGAATCTCGTCCAGCAACCCTTGGTCGATGGAAAATTCGGCAAACACCGGGCCTTTGCCCGGCGAGATGAAATCGATGGCCGCAGCCTTGTCCCAGACAATGTAATCGCGCCCCAGATTCTCCATCAGCATCAGCATGTAGAACGGGTCGACCATCGAATACAGGCTGCCGCCAAACTGCGTGCCGACGTAATTGCGGTTGTACCAGCCCAGGCCCATGCGCACCTTGACCTCGCGAAAATCGCTGCCGATGTGCAACACCCGGACTCCGGCCCCGAGGTACGGCGGGTACAAGGTCATGATCCAGCGCAACAGCCGCGCCTTGCCCAGGCGTTGGGTCAGCCACTCACGCATCGGGACGAGTGCCCAGGCCCATGGCCTGACGCGCGAACCAGCGCTTGGCCGGCGGCAGCAGGTCCAGACCCAACAACCCCATGTTGCGGCCCAGCGCTACCAACGGTTGCGCACTGCCAAACAGACGGGTGACTTGGTCGGAGAAGCCGACGGTGAGTTTCTGGTCCATGCGCTGACGCTCGCGGTACGCCTGCAGTGTCGCCAGGTCGCCAGGGATCGCAGGCCCGGCCAGCAGCGCCTCGGCGAGCGCGTAGGCATCCCGCAGGGACAGGTTGAAGCCCTGACCGGCAATCGGGTGCAGGCTGTGGGCGGCATTACCGAGCACCGCCAGATGGGAGCGCACTTGCTCTTCGGCTTCCACAAGGGTCAGCGGGTACAAGTGACGTGCGCCGACCTGCTTGAGGGTACCCAGGCGGTAACCGAACACGCCCTGCAACTCACTCAGGAAGCTGCGCTCGTCCAGCTCGGCCAGGCGCTTGGCGTCCATGCCGATGCGGGTCCAGACCAGCGCGCAACGGTTGTCCGGCAACGGCAGCAAGGCCATCGGCCCTTCTTCGGTGAACCGCTCGAACGCCTCGCCGTTGTGGGCTTCGCTTGGGGTGATGTTGGCGATCAGCGCACTCTGGTTGTACGGCCGCTTTTTAACGCCGATGCCCAGTTGTTCGCGCAAGCCGGAACGGCCGCCATCGGCCAGCACCGCGAGGTCGCACTCCAGCACGGTTTCGTCATTGAGGGTCAGGCGGTAGCCATCGGCAAGCGGCTCCATGCGGGTGACTTCCGCCGGGCAGCGCCAACTGACCACCTCCTTGTCCAGGCCTTGCCACAGGCATTGGCCCAGCCAGGCGTTTTCCACCACGTAGCCGAGGGCGGGCACGCCTTCTTCCATCGCCGACAGGCGCGCAGTGGAGAAGCGGCCACGGTCCGACACATGAATCTGCTTGATCGGCTCGGCGCGACGGGAGATTTCCTGCCAGACGCCCAACCGTTGATAAATCTGCCGCGCGCCAAAAGACAGTGCCGAAGAACGCGCGTCATAGCTCGGCTGGTAACTGTCGCCGGGGGCAAACGGCTCGATCAGCACGATCTTCCAGCCACGGGCCTTGGCCCCGGCCTGCAACGCCAACGCGAGGCTGGCGCCCACCAGGCCGCCGCCGATAATCGCCAGATTGACCCGGCTCATCGGGCACCCGCCATCAGCGCTTCGATCTCGGCGACGGACTTGGGCACGCCACCGGTCAGAATTTCACAGCCTTGCTTGGTCACCACCACGTCGTCCTCGATGCGTACGCCAATGCCACGCCATTTCTTCGCCACGTTCTGGTTGTCCGGCGACACGTAAATCCCCGGCTCCACGGTCAGCGCCATGCCGACTTCCAGCACCCGCCACTCACCGCCTACCTTGTATTCGCCCACATCGTGCACATCCATCCCCAGCCAGTGGCCAGCGCGGTGCATGTAGAAGGCTTTATAGGCTTCGCTGGCGATCAGCTCGTCGACGTCACCCTGCAACAATCCCAGCTTCACCAGCCCGGCAGTGATCACTTGCACCGTCGCCTCATGGGCCTGGTTCCAATGCTTGTTCGGGGCGATTTCGGCAAAGGCGGCTTCCTGGGAAGCCAGCACGATTTCGTAAATCGCCTTTTGTTCAGCAGAGAACTTTCCGCTCACCGGCCAGGTACGGGTGATGTCGCTGGCGTAGCAGTCGATCTCGCAACCGGCGTCAATCAGTACCAGATCGCCATCCTTGAGCACCGCGTCATTCTGCTGGTAATGCAGGATGCAGCTGTTGCGCCCCGAGGCGACGATGGAGCCATAGGCCGGCATCTTCGCCCCGCCTTTGCGAAACTCGTAGTCGAGCTCCGCCTCAAGGCTGAACTCATACAACCCGGCGCGACTGGCTTGCATTGCCCGCACATGGGCCGCACAGGAAATCCGCGCCGCCTCGCGCATCACCTTCACTTCTGCCGCCGATTTATACAGGCGCATGTCGTGAAGCAGATGATCCAGGGCAACAAATTCATTCGGCGGCTGGGCGCCGAGGTGCGCTTTAGAGCGGATCACGTTGATCCACTCCATCAGGTGCCGGTCGAATTCGGCATTGCTGCCCATGGCTGAATACACCCGGTCGCGGCCTTCGATCAGGCCGGGCAGGATGTCGTCGATATCGGTAATCGGGAATGCGTCATCGGCGCCAAAATCGCGGATCGCGCCTTCGGTGCCCGCTCGCAGGCCGTCCCACAGTTCGCGCTCGGCATTGCGTTCGCGGCAGAACAGCACGTACTCGCCGTGCTGGCGGCCGGGCATCAGCACAATGACCGCTTCCGGTTCGGGGAAGCCGCTCAGGTACTGGAAGTCGCTGTCCTGGCGGTAGACGTGCTCGACGTCACGGTTGCGGATGGCCACCGCAGCCGCCGGCAGGATGGCGATGCTGTTGGGTTCCATCTGCGCCATGAGCGCCTTGCGGCGCCGGGTGTATTCCGCTTTGGGGATATGGATCATGGGCAGATGGGCTTCCTTTCTTAGTGCAGCGACGGCTTGGGTGCAGCGGGCTCAGCCGATTTACGGGTCTCGGTGAACAGCAGCAGCGGCGCGACGCGCAGGTATTCCATGACTTCCATGTAGTCGCTTTCGCCGTCTTCGGACTCTTCCAGGGCGTCTTGCACCTGGGAGATGGCGGCCAGGTCTTGCAGCACTTCCTGGGCATCGGTGCTCAGGTCCAGGCCGCCGGCGTTCACGCCGAAACCATGGAGGAAGCCTTGGCACCATTGGCCCAGCGCTGCGGCGCGCTCGGTGAGCGGCGCGTCATCGGTCGGCAGCAGCAACACGACGGTGACGTCATCACCGGTCAGCTCGCCTTTGACCATCTCTTGCAAGCCGATGAGGGCGTTGCGCACGTTCTCGGTGGGCTCGGTTTCCAGCAGCTCGGCGACGTCGGCCAGCCAGTTGTCGGCATCAAAGCCGACACCGGTGCAACTGCGACCCAGCAGCACGCCGTGCAACTCGGCAGGCGAGCAAGGATGACCGCTGGAGCTCAGCAGTTTGGAAAAAGCATCGTACGGGGAATTCTGAATAGGCATGGTGAGCTAGGCGCCAGGCGGCGCAATGTCTAGAATGAAGCGCTGTATCCTAGCATCGGCAGACGTACCAAGACTATCGAGGGCGTCAGATCGTTTATCCAGCAGTTGCCATTCATCAGACAAATCCAGTGGAACCCAATGGAAGACACCGACCTGCAAGCGCTGATGGCCAGACTCGAGCTGCTAATTAACCGGGTCGAGCAACTTAAGAGCCAAAACGGACTCCTATTAGCTCAGGAAAAGACCTGGCGCGAGGAACGCGCTCACCTCATTGAAAAAAACGAAATCGCCCGGCGTAAGGTCGAATCGATGATTTCGCGCCTGAAGGCCCTGGAGCAAGACTCATGAGTTCAAGCAATAGCGTCACCGTGCAGATTCTCGACAAAGAATATTCGATCATCTGCCCACAGGAAGAACGCAGCAACCTGGTGAGCGCTGCCCGCTACCTGGACGGCAAGATGCGTGAAATCCGCAGCAGCGGCAAAGTCATCGGCGCCGATCGCATCGCGGTGATGGCCGCCCTGAACATTACTCACGATTTACTGCATAAGCAGGAACGGCCTGACGTGCAGGCCAGCGGCTCGACGCGCGAGCAGGTGCGCGACCTGCTGGAGCGGGTTGATCTGGTACTTTCTACCGATCCAGAGCCACCCAAGGGCTGATTGCGGCGTCGGTTTCGGGTATACTCGCCCCACTCCCTGGCGTGCTTGCCAGTCGGCGATGTCCCTGAGCCGATTCGCACTACCCTGGAAGTTACACGTTGGGCTGGTGTGCATGTCCGCTAGACGGAAAGCCTTAAAGCCTACTGTTTCTTCCACCTTGAACTTTCGGGTTCAAGGGCTAAGTCGACAGCGGTTCTGTCGGGGAGCCTGATTCCCAAATCCAATGCCAGTCCTAGGACTGGCATTGTTTTATGAGCCGAAAACCATGACCGAACCTGCGCCGCTTTCCCGCCCGCAACTTCGACGCATGCTGCGCAAAGCCCGCCGCGCCCTGACGCCCAGCGAGCAACGCCAGGCCGCCCTGGGCCTGTATCGGCAACTGGCCCAGCACCCGCTGTTTCGCCGGGCCAAACACATCTCCTTGTATCTACCGACGGACGGTGAAATCGATCCGCGCCTGCTGCTGCGCGCTGCACAGCGCCGCGGCAAGGCGACGTACCTGCCGGTGCTCAGCGCGTGGCCGCGAACCAAGATGGTGTTCCAGCGCGTACGGCCCGGCGAAAAGCTGAGCCCTAACCGTTTTCGCATCCTTGAGCCACAGGTGAATGTCAGCCGGCAACGCAAGGTCTGGGCGCTGGACCTGGTGCTGTTGCCGCTGGTGGGCTTCGATGACGTGGGCGGACGGCTGGGCATGGGCGGCGGTTTCTATGACCGCAGCCTGGCCTACATGGCCCGCCGGAAATCCTGGCGCAAGCCGACGCTATTGGGCCTGGCCCATGAATGCCAGAAGGTTGAACGATTGGCGCAGGCAAGCTGGGATGTACCGCTTGAGGGCACAGTCACCGATAAGGATTGGTATATAGCAGAGACGCTACTGGAATCAGCAGCGCCTTGAAGACGGGTCAGCGCTTGAACGGTTGCGGCTGTTGCTGTGCGAGTTCAATCGGTGCGTCAGTCTTGTTCGACCACAAGCTCTGCGCATAGCCGGTGGTCACGACACCAAGACCAAACAAAATGACCAATATCCATAGTAAATCCGGTTTGCGTTTCATCGATTGCCCCCCTTCAGGCATCTTGCACACGATGACAGCAACGTTCCATAAGTAGTCCGTGCCAGCTGCGTCAAGCTCAAAACCCCGGCATTCTGCGTTAACGTGAACCAACACGCAAACCTTGACGTCAACCGACCGTCGGTTTGTCATAAAATTGCCGGACAACTTTCCCAATCGACTTTTGAGGAGCGAAAACATGGCCTATTGGCTGATGAAATCCGAGCCCGATGAACTGTCCATCAAGGGCCTGGAAAAGCTCGGCGAAGCCCGTTGGGATGGGGTGCGCAACTATCAGGCGCGTAACTTCCTGCGCGCGATGGCGGTGGGTGACCAGTTCTTCTTTTATCACTCCAGCTGCCCGGAGCCAGGGATTGCCGGCATCGGTAAAATCATCGAGGCGGCGTACCCGGACCCGACCGCGCTGGAGCCTGACAGCCATTACTTTGACGCCAAGGCCAGCCCTGAAAAAAACCCGTGGAGCGCGATCAATGTCGCCCACGTCGAGACCTTCCCGAAAGTCCTGGGGCTGGGCTATCTGAAACAGCAAACCGCCCTCGCCGAGTTGCCCCTGGTGCAAAAAGGCAGCCGCCTTTCGGTGATGCCTGTCACCGCGGAGCAGTGGGCCGCCGTACTCGGCCTGCGCTGAACAGCAGAACCCTGCGGTCACGCCCATGGCGCATGCATCTGTGCGCCAACCGGGTTAGGCTGGCGCTTCATTTGACCCGCATCAAGGGCCTTCGGGCAGGATCGGTCAAACTAGGACGCTAACGCCGCAGGATGCACCCATGTCGACGAACCACCGCACCTCCCATCTTTTCGCCATTCCATTGATTGTCTTGCTCCTGGCCGCCGGCGGCTTTGGCTATTGGCAATCCACCCAGGACCGCCTGCCCGAAGGCTTGAGCATGGGCAATGGCCGGCTGGAATCGACTGAAGTGCAGATCGCCGCCAAGATCCCTGGGCGCCTCGCCGAGGTACGGGTGGACGAAGGCGACAAGGTGCTCAAGGGCCAACTGCTGGCGCGCATGGACACCCGCACCCTGGAAGCCCAGCGCGCCCAGGCCGAAGCCGAAGTGTTGCGGGCCAAAGAGAATTTCGCTGCCGCCCAAGCCAATGTGCAACTGCGCCAGAGCGAACAACTGCTGGCCAGCCAGGAACTCAAGCGCACCCAGGAACTGTACAAACGCGGCTTCGCCAGCGGACAGTTGATCGACCAGCAGCAAGCCCGACAGAACACCGGCAACGCCGCCGTGGTCGCCGCCCAAGCCCAGGTCAATTCGGTGAAGGCCGCCATCGGCGCCGCCCAGGCCCAAGTCGCCCAGCTCACCAGCGAAATCGAAGACAGCAGCCTGCGGGCGCCCATCGACGGCATCATCCAGCTACGCCTGGCCGAACCCGGCGAAGTGCTCGGTGCCGGTGGCCGAGTGTTGCTGCTGATAGACCCCGACGACCAATACATGAACCTGTATCTGCCCGCTTCGGTAACCGGCGCCCTGACCGTCGGCAGTGAAGCGCGGATCGTCCTCGACGCCCTGCCGAAGCAACCGCTGCCGGCGAAAATCAGCTTTGTCGCGGCCAAGTCGCAGTTCACCCCCAAGGAAGTGGAAACCCGCGACGAGCGCCAGAAGCTGGTGTTCCGGGTCAAACTGCGCCTGACCCAACCGAGCGCCGTGCCCCAAGCCAAACCGGGCATGCCCGGCGCCGGTTACGTGCGCACCGCTGACCTGGACTGGCCGGCCAACCTGCAATGAGCGGCCTGGCGCTGCACGCCACGGGGATCAACCATCGCTACGGCAAGCAACAGGCGCTGATCGACATCGCCTTCAGCCTGCCCGCGGGCACCCGCTGCGGCCTGATCGGCCCGGACGGCGCCGGCAAGTCGAGTTTGCTGGGATTGATTGCCGGGGTTAAAAAGCTTCAGGAAGGTCAACTGGACGTGCTCGGCGGCTCCATCGAAGACCGCCGCCATCGCAACAGCCTGTACCCGCGCATCGCCTTCATGCCCCAAGGCCTGGGCGGTAACCTGTACCCCGAGCTGTCCATCAGCGAGAACATCCGCTTCTTCGCCACGCTGTTCGGCCTGTCGAAAGCCGATTGCGACCAGCGCATGCACAACCTGCTGCTGGCCACCGACCTCGCGCGCTTCGCCGAGCGCCCCGCCGGCAAACTCTCCGGCGGCATGAAACAGAAACTCGGCCTGTGCTGCGCACTGATCCACGACCCGGATTTGTTGATCCTCGACGAACCCACCACCGGCGTCGACCCGCTGTCCCGTCGGCGCTTCTGGGAGCTGGTGGAAACCGTACGCAGCGAACGCCCGCAACTGACACTGCTGGTGGCCACGGCCTACATGGAGGAAGCCGAGCAGTTCGAACACTGCCTGATGCTCGACCGCGGCAAGCTGATCGCCGACGGACTGAGCAGTGAACTGGCCGCTGCGACACCCAGCGGCAAACTGGACGAAGCCTTCACCCATTTCCAGGGCGACAGTACCCATAACAACGAACCGCTGGTGATTCCGCCACGGCAAAGCGACAACACCGACATCGCCATTGAAGCCCACGACCTGACCTTGCGCTTCGGCGATTTCACGGCGGTGGACAAGGTCAGCTTCGCCATTGGCCGGGGCGAGATCTTCGGCTTCCTCGGCTCCAACGGCTGCGGCAAGACCACCACCATGAAAGTCCTCACCGGCCTGATGCCCGCCACCGAGGGTACCGCCACGCTGCTGGGCAACCCGGTCAACGCCAAGGACCTGGCGACCCGCAAGCGCGTGGGTTTCATGTCGCAAAGCTTCTCGCTGTACGGCGAGCTCAGCGTGCGCCAGAACCTGGTGTTGCATGCGCAGTTGTTCGACCTGCCGAAGGCTGAAAGCGGCCAGCGCATTGATGAGTTGATCGAGCGTTTTGACCTGGGCGATGTTGCCGAACAGCCTTCCGGCGAGTTGCCATTGGGTTTGCGTCAGCGTTTGTCCCTGGCGGTGGCGGTGCTGCATCGCCCGGAAGTGCTGATCCTCGATGAGCCGACCTCGGGTGTCGACCCGGCCGCGCGGGATGATTTCTGGCGATTGCTGATCGAGCTGTCCCGGGAGCAGGTCGTGACGATCTTCCTGTCCACGCACTTCATGAACGAGGCCCAGCGCTGCGACCGGATCTCGCTGATGCACGCGGGTAAGGTACTGGCCTGCGACACACCGGACGCGCTGCAACAGCTATTCCACGGCGAGACCCTGGAAGCGGCGTTCGTCACCTGCCTGGAACAGGCCCAAGGTGCGCCCGAAGCGGCAACCGCGCCCACCGAAACCGTCAGCGAACCCATGACGCCGCCCGTCAGCAAACGCGGGTTCAGCCTCGCCCGCCTGTTGGCCGTGGCCAGCCGCGAAGGCAAGGAACTGCTACGGGACAAAGTGCGCATGGCCTTCGCCCTGCTGGGCGCGATTTTCATGATGGTGATCTTCGGCTACGGCATTTCCCTGGACGTGGAAAAGCTCGCCTTCGCTGTCTACGACCAGGATCAAACGCCGCAAAGCCGCGCCTACCTGGAATCCTTTCGCAGTTCCCGTTACTTCGCCGAACAGCCGCCGATCACCGATTCCAACGAGCTGCACAAACGCCTGCAACGCTCGGAAATCAAACTGGCGCTGGAAATCCCACCGGGTTTCGGCCGTGACCTCTACGCCGGCCGCCAACCCGCCGTGGCCGCCTGGCTCGATGGCGGCATGCCGTTTCGCGCGGAAACCAGCCGCAATTATGTCGAGGCCGTGCACCAAGCCAATCTCCAACAACTGGCCGAACTGAACAGCACACC
Organism: Pseudomonas sp. TH34; assembly: GCF_016650865.1. Lineage (NCBI taxonomy): Bacteria > Pseudomonadati > Pseudomonadota > Gammaproteobacteria > Pseudomonadales > Pseudomonadaceae > Pseudomonas > Pseudomonas sp. TH34. The sequence continues at coordinate 409,186 of NZ_JAEKFB010000018.1, read as the reverse complement.
TCTCAACCAACAGGCCGCCGCCAAACTGGAAACCCGCTTTCGCTACAACCAGGACGTGGTCAGCGTGAACGCCATCGGCCCGGGCGTGATGGCGCTGATCCTCGCCTTCATCCCGGCGATGCTTACGGCCCTGGGGATCGTGCGCGAAAAGGAACTGGGCTCGATCACCAACTTCTACGCCACGCCGCTGACCCGCCTGGAGTTTCTGCTGGGTAAGCAGGCGCCGTACCTGGCCGTGAGCCTGATCAACCTGGGGCTGCTGGTGGCGATGAACCGCTGGCTGTTCGGCGTGCCGTTCAAAGGCAGCGGCGTGACCCTGGCCTTCGGCGGCCTGCTGTATGTGCTGGCCACCACCAGCATGGGCCTGCTGATTTCCGCGTTCACCCGCACCCAGATCGCGGCGATCCTCGGCACCATGATCATCACCAGTCTGCCGACCATTCAGTTCTCCGGGCTGATCGTGCCGCGCTCGTCCCTGGAAGGCGCCGCCGCGTTGATGGGCATGCTGTTCCCGGCGGGCTACTTCCTCGACATTGCCGTGGGCACCTTTACCAAGGCCCTCGACCTGCGCCAGTTGTGGCCGCAGTGCCTGGCGCTGTTCGGGTTCTTCCTGGGGTTCACCGGGCTTAGCCTGATCATGCTCAAGAAGCAGGAGGCCTGAGATGCACAAGTTCGCCCATATCCTGCGCCTCGGCATCAAGGAACTGACCAGCCTGCGCCACGACAGCGTGTTGCTGCTGTTCCTGTTCTACGCCTTCACCGTCGCCATCTATATGCCCGCCGCCGGTTCGGTGATCGGCGTGCACAACGCGAGCGTGGCCTTTGTGGATGAGGATCACAGCGCGCTGTCCCGGCAACTGGCCGAAGCCCTGCAACCGCCGGAGTTCCAGGCCGCGGTACCATTGCCCTACGACCAGTTGGACAAGGTGATGGACAGCGGCCAGTACACCTTCGTGATCAACGTGCCGGCGAACTTCCAGGCCGACCTGTTGGCCGGGCGCCAGCCGGGGGTACAGGTCAACGTCGATGCCACGGCCATGAGCCAGGCATTCATGGGCGCCGGGTATATCGGGCGGATTTTCCAGCGGGAATTGCTGACCTATGGCGGCCAGGCTGATGCAGCCCAAAAGAGCCCTGCGCTGCTGACCACCCGGGCGCTGTTCAATACCAATCTGGAAGGTGGCTGGTTTCTCGCCGTAATCCAGATCGTCAACAACATCACCATTCTCGCCATCGTGCTGACCGGCACCGCGCTGCTGCGTGAGCGGGAACACGGCACCCTCGACCATCTGCTGGTGCTGCCACTGACGGCGCTGGAAATCATGCTGGCGAAAATCTGGAGCAACATGCTGGTGGTGGTGCTGTGCACATGGCTGTCGCTGGAGGTGGTGGTGAAAGGTTTGCTCGGTGTGCCGCTGGCCGGGTCGCTGACGTTGTTTTTGCTGGTGACGGCGTTGTACCTGTTTGCCAGCACCGCCTTGGGCATCTTCCTCGCCACCCTCGCCCGCTCGACGCCGCAGTTCGGACTGCTGGCGATCCCGGTGATTATTCCGATGCTGTTGTTGTCCGGCGGCAGCACGCCGCTGGACAGCATGCCGCAGTGGTTGCAATGGGTGATGCAGGGCTCGCCGTCGACACACTTCGTGAGTTTGAGTGCGGCGATTCTGTTCCGCGATGCCGGCTTGAGCGTGGTGTGGCCGGACTTGCTGGCGCTGGCGGGGATTGGGTTGTTGTTCTTTGCGGTGGCGTTGGCGCGGTTCAGGAAGAGCCTGGCTTCCTGAGTTGCCTGTCAGGGCCTCTTCGCGAGCAAGCCCGCTCCCACATTCAACCGCATTCTCATGTTAGAACTCGGTCAAGTGTGGGAGCGGGCTTGCTCGCGAAGGGCGCGAAGAGACCGGCTTACTGGATGATCAGGTTGTTGAACAACAAATCCTCAACCTGCGGCTTGCCGGTCTCGTCGTTCATTACTTGCTGGGTCTGCTTCAGGGCTTCCTGGCGCAGTTTTTCCTTCCCATCAACGCTGCTCATAGCGTCGCTGGTTTGCTGAGTAAACAGCGCCACCAACTGGTTGCGAATCAACGCATCGTTGGCTTTGACGGCGGCCGCCGCCTCAGGGCCGGTGACACGCAGGGCGATATCCGCCTTGAATACCTTCAGCTTCGCGGTGCCATCCAGGCCGTAGTTACCGACAAACGGCGGGCTCAGGCTGATATAGCTGACCTTCGGCGCGTCGCCTTCTTTGGCTTCTTCGGCCAGGGCTGCCGTCGGCAGTGTCAGGGCCAGCATCAACAGGATCCACGCTTTCACAATTCATTCCTCAATTCGGTTGCCCAGTAGCATAACGCTAGCAGCCCTGAGCACAAGCTTATGGCGACTTATCAGGCCGGGGCATGCTCGTTGACCCGTCGCCCTGCCCACCTACACTTATCGGCCAACACGCCAAAAGGAATAGTCCGATGAAAGCTGTGCTGTGCAAAGCCTTCGGCCCCGCCGAAACCCTGGTGCTGGAAGACGTCGAAAGCCCGGCGATCAAGAAGAACGAAATCCTGTTGGACGTGCATGCCGCCGGGGTCAATTTCCCGGACACCCTGATCATCGAGGGTAAATACCAGTTCAAGCCGCCCTTCCCGTTTTCGCCGGGCGGTGAAGCGGCGGGCGTGGTCAGCCAGGTCGGTGAGAACGTCAGCCACCTGAAGGTCGGTGACCGGGTGATGGCGTTGACCGGCTGGGGCAGCTTCGCCGAGCAGGTCGCCGTGCCGGGCTACAACGTGCTGCCGATCCCGCCGAGCATGGAATTCAACACTGCCGCCGCGTTCAGCATGACCTACGGCACGTCGATGCACGCATTGAAGCAGCGGGCCAACCTGCAACCTGGGGAAACCTTGTTGGTGCTCGGTGCTTCCGGCGGTGTCGGCCTGGCCGCAGTGGAGATCGGCAAGGCCATGGGCGCCCGGGTGATCGCCGCTGCCAGCAGCGCCGACAAACTGGCGGTGGCCAAGGCGGCCGGAGCCGATGAGTTGATCAACTACAGCGAAGCCAGCCTCAAGGACGAAATCAAACGCCTGACCGGCGGCAACGGCGTGGATGTGATTTACGACCCGGTGGGCGGCGACCTGTTTGACCAGGCCGTTCGCGGCATCGCCTGGAATGGCCGGCTGCTGGTGGTGGGCTTTGCCAGCGGGCGCATTCCGGAGTTGCCGGTGAACCTGGCGCTGCTCAAGGGCGCGGCAGTGGTCGGTGTGTTCTGGGGCTCGTTTGCCCAGCGCCAGCCGCAGGACAATGCTGCCAACTTCCAGCAACTGTTCGGCTGGTTTGCGGAAGGCAAGCTGAAGCCGTTGGTGTCCCAGGTGTACCCGTTGGAGCAGGCCGCGCAGGCGATTAATGACCTCGGCCAGCGAAAGGCCGTCGGCAAGGTCGTGGTACAGCTACGCTGACGATTGTTTCATTTTGTCCACGGGGTGCCTGGGCCCATGATCGGCCGAGGCACTATTCATTGGCAGGAAGAAAAATGGTCACACGGCTGCGCGCACTGTTTCTGGGGGTCTTGATGGTGGTGTCGGCCCAAGCCCTTGCCCATAAAGAAGACCAGGATGTACGTGGGCTGAGCAATGTGACGGTGCTGATCGTGCGCCACGCGGAAAAACCCGATGAAGGCCCGTTGCTAAGCCCCAAAGGCGAACAAAGGGCGGCAGCCTATGCCAGCTATTTCGACCCGCTGCTGTTGAACGGCATCTCCGTAGTGCCCCAGCGGCTGATCGCTACCAGCGACAGCAAGGAAAGCTCCCGCCCTCGCCTGACCCTGACACCGCTGGCCCAGCGCCTGCAGCTCCCGCTTGAAACACCCTACTCCGACGACCAAGTCGGCAAGCTGGTGAAGTCCCTGCGCAAGTCCAACCAAGCCCAGACCGTATTGATCGCCTGGCACCACGGGCATATCGACAAGTTGATCGAAGCCTTTGGCGGTGACGGCCCGGCGCTCACCGGCATGAAGAAATGGCCGGAAAATGTATATGACTGGCTGATCGTGTTGCGCTTCGACGAACAGGGCCAACTGGTGGAGTCCCGCAGCCAGAAAGTCCAGGAACACCTGCTTCCGGGCGACGTGGCGGCCATCGGCCCCTGATCATTGGCCAATCTAGTTACATCCAGACACATCCAAACCTGAAAGCGCCCCTCACTTGCCTGCAAGCGACATGTTCGTAAAAGAACATGCAATTGCACTCAATTCCTATGCCCGCAGATAAGAGGCGGTGCTATTTTCGGTAACGAAACTGTAACATTCGCATCCGCAGTCAAAACAAGAAATTTGGAGCTCTTGAATGTTTGCTTTCTTCCGCCCTGCCGCACACCAGGCGCCCCTGCCTGAAGAAAAAATAGACAGCACGTACCGACGCCTGCGCTGGCAGATCTTCGCCGGTATTTTCTTCGGTTACGCCGGGTACTACCTGCTGCGCAAGAACTTCTCCCTGGCCATGCCGTACCTGATCGACGAGGGTTACACCCGTGGCCAGTTGGGCCTGGCGATGTCGGCGATTGCAATTGCCTACGGCCTGTCCAAGTTCCTCATGGGCCTGGTGTCCGACCGCTCCAACCCGCGCTACTTCCTGCCCTTCGGCCTCCTGGTGTCCGCCGGGGTGATGTTCATTTTCGGTTTCGCGCCTTGGGCAACGTCCAGCGTGACCATGATGTTCATTTTGCTGTTCATCAACGGTTGGGCCCAGGGCATGGGCTGGCCGCCAAGTGGGCGGACCATGGTGCACTGGTGGTCGCAGAAGGAACGCGGCGGCGTGGTTTCCGTATGGAACGTGGCGCATAACGTCGGCGGCGGCTTGATCGGCCCGCTGTTCCTGCTGGGCATGGCGTGGTTCAACGACTGGCACGCGGCGTTCTACGTCCCGGCCACCGTGGCCCTGCTGGTGGCGGCATTTGCCTTCATCACCATGCGCGACACCCCGCAATCGGTGGGCCTGCCACCGATCGAGCAATACAAGAACGATTACCCGGAAGGCTACGACGCCAGCCACGAAGACGAATTCAGCGCCAAGGAAATCTTCGTCAAGTACGTGCTGCGCAACAAAATGCTGTGGTACATCGCCTTCGCCAACGTCTTCGTCTACCTGCTGCGCTACGGCGTACTGGACTGGGCCCCGACGTACCTCAAGGAAGCCAAGCACTTCGACGTGGATAAAACCTCGTGGGCGTACTTCTTCTACGAATGGGCAGGCATTCCGGGCACACTGCTGTGCGGCTGGATGTCGGACAAGATCTTCCGTGGCAACCGTGGCCTGACGGGCATTGTGTTCATGGGCTTGGTGACCGTCGCGACCCTGGTTTACTGGCTCAACCCGCCGGGCAACCCGATGGTCGACATGATCGCGCTGTTCTCCATCGGCTTCCTGATCTACGGCCCGGTGATGCTGATCGGCCTGCAGGCGCTGGAGCTGGCACCGAAGAAAGCCGCCGGTACTGCAGCGGGCTTCACGGGCCTGTTCGGTTACCTGGGTGGTTCGGTGGCAGCGAGTGCGGCCATGGGCTACACCGTTGACCATTTCGGTTGGGACGGTGGTTTCGTGCTGCTGATCGGCGCGTGCCTGCTGGCAATCGCGTTCCTGATCCCCACCTTGTGGCACACCAATAGCGTCAGTGCTGCGCGTTAATCGCCAGCAGTGCCTTTGGAACACCGCTTGAGCCGCGCCTCCAGATTCTTGTCTGGCATGGCGTGGCTACGCAGGGCGTTAACGGTCTGCTCGACATAATCGCGAGTGGTCCCGTAACGCCCGCAAGCGCTTTGCAACACGTGATTCAGCACGATGTCGGGCAAGTTACCGGCATAGCTGGGCAGGTGCCGTTCCAGAACAAATCCCAACGCCTGCACCTGGCTGCCATCTTCAAGACGGCAGGTGAGCCAGTGTGGCCGGTAGGACGGGTAAGGCATCTCGCGCTGCCACAGGGCATAAAGCGAGGCCTCCAGCTGATCTTCCGGCAAGCGGTAGGCAAACCCGCTGCACGAGCCACCGCGATCCAGGCCAAACACCAACCCCGGTGTTTCCGGCGTGCCCCGGTGCTCATGGGACCACAGGTACAAGCCGCGGTGATAACCATGGACCCGCGCCCGCATGCGTTGTGTCGACGAACATTCAGGCCGCCAGATCAGCGAACCATAAGCGAATAGCCAGACCGGCCCACCCTTATGCAAAGCCATGGTGGCTTGCATCGAGCTCATCAACTGTTCGTGAGTGAGTTGCGGCCCCAGATCGAGCCGCGGAGGGTAAGCCAATTGCAAAAGATCAGATTCAATGGCGGTCATGGCAAATCGCTTAGGTCTCCTTTGTTGTTACGAGAAGCTGTTACCAGTTGTAAGCAACTTTACCGTAATAGAACGCGCCGCTGTAACCGTACGGCGAAAAAGTGCTATAGGCCAAATTGCCACCACTGCTGGCGTAGGCATTGAGTTTTTCCGGGTACTTGTCGGTGACGTTGTCGCCGCCAACGGTGAAGGTCCAGTTTTTCAGCTTGTAGTCGGCTGACAGGTCCAACAACCAAGCGGCCTTGAAGCTCTGGTCGTTGGCCGGGTCCGCCTGGTAGCTGGTAAATGAACCATAGCGCACCAAATTACTGTGCAGCGCCCAATTGCCGAAGCTCAGGTCGTTACCCAGGCTCAACTTGTGCTGGGGTGTGGTGTCGCCCAACAGGCCGATGCGTTCGCGACGATCCACCCGGACCAGGCTCGCACCCAGGCTATCCAGTACAGACGGGTTGGCTTTTACGTCGGTGACCTTGGTGTGGTTGTAGTTGTAGCCCACGGTGCTGTTCCAGCGCACACCGTTATCCAGCTGGTAGCGATAGTTGGCCACCAGGTCGACGCCATTGGTGGTGGTGTCGGTGGCGTTGGTGAAGTAACGCACGGTGGTGTAGTTGATGTTGCCGACGCCGTTGGCCTGCAGGTACGCCAGCGCAGCCGGGTTTTTGCTCAGGTCCAGGTTGGAGGACAGGCTGATGCGGTCGCTGATGTCGATACGGTAGACGTCGGCGGTCACGGTCAGGTTGTCGGTCGGCTCCAGCACCAGGCCGAGGCTGTAGTTGCGGGACTTCTCGGCTTTCAGGTCCTCCGCACCGAGCAGGCGCGCCACCTGGCTGTTGGCCGGGAACGTACCGGCTTCCTGGATGGTGTTGCCGATCAGCTGCGACGAGGTGTAGGCGAAGTTCTGCTGCGCCAGGGACGGCGCGCGGAAGCCGTTGGAAACACTGCCGCGCAACGCCACTTGCGGGGTGAAGTCGTAGCGCGCCGAGAGCGAGCCGCTGACGTTGGAACCAAAATCACTGTAGTCCTCATGACGCACGGCAGCCGAGGCGCTGAGTTTTTCGGTGAAGTTGGTTTCCAGGTCCAGGTACTGCGCCCAGTTATGGCGCGTGCTGGTGCCTGCGTCGGAATCACGGAAGCCGCCCAGGCCCGAACTGCCGGTCTGGTAGTAGGACGCCGGGTCACCCGCCTTGATCTGATAACCCTGGTCCAGGTATTCGCCACCAAACGCTACCGACACCGGATACGGCAACCAGCCCAGGCTGAATTCCCGCGACAGGTCCAGGCTGAGTTGCTTCTGGTCATTGACCAGGGTGCCGTTGTCGAACTTGCGCGGCGTCGCCAGGCCCAGCGAAGTGTTGATGGTTTCGGTGCCGATCTGGTACTGGTTCTTGCCGTAGTTCACCGACACGTCGTAGTGCCAGTCATAGGCCAACAGGCCGCGCAGACCGACCGCCAGGGACGTGTCTTCCACGTCGCCGCGAATCAGCGGCAAGTAGCCGTTGGGGTTGAGCGCTGGAATGTTGTTACTCGCGTTGCTGGCCCGGTAGAACGCCGCCGTCTCGCCGCGGGTCTTGCTGTAGCCGCCAAACGCATAGAACTCGGCCGCATCGCTGAAGGAATATTCCGAGTTGAGAAACAGCTTGCCCTGGTCGGTGGCCGGCTCGCCCTGGCGGAACACCCGCTGGCCGTAGGTCGTCGAACCAACGCTGCCCGGACGCAGGTCCTTGCCGGCGCGGTTGGTGTAATCGTTGTCGGCGCCTTCGGCAGAGATGTTGATAAACCCGTTATCGCCCAGCGCAACACCGGTGTTGCCGCTGAGATTGCGCTGGATACCGTCGCCCTTCTTGTACTCACCAAACTTGCTGGTGATCGAGCCGCCGTGGTCGTCATGCTTGAGGATCACGTTGATCACCCCGGCAATCGCATCGGAGCCGTAACGGGCCGATGCGCCATCACGCAGCACTTCGATGTGATCCACCGCCGACAACGGGATGGCATTCAAATCCGCCGGTGCCGAGCCGCGCCCCACTGCGCCGCCGAGGTTGACGAAGGCGCTGGTGTGGCGGCGCTTGCCATTGACCAGCACCAATACCTGGTCCGGCGAAAGGCCGCGCAGCTGGGCCGGGCGTACCAGTTCGGCGCCGTCTACCAGGCTCGGACGTGGAAAGTTGATGGACGGGATCAAACGAGCAAGTACCGCGCCCAATTCATCTGAGCCGGTGCTGCGCAAGGTGTCGCCGGAAATCACATCGATGGGTGACAGTGAAGCACTGGCGGTGCGCTCTTGGGCGCGAGTGCCGGTCACGATGACTGTATCGAGTTTGGGTACATCGCCAGTGGCCGTTTCAGCGGCTACCACTGGACTGAATCCCACAGCGGTCAGCAAATTAGCCGACAAAATCGCCGTGTACAGCAGGTGCTGCTTGTTGCTCCCCATACCGCTCCCCTTGGAATCAAAAGCCAGAACGTCAATGCTCTGAGCTCATACGATCGATCCGTGTGGCGGACGGTGGCGGTCATTTATTGGTTATTGGCAGAAAGTCGGTAGTCCGTTGTTATATAGCTTAATGATATTTATGTAACAAATTAAATACCTTTAAAGAATAAGCGAATGCATAAGCCCGGTCCGCTCCGCTCATCAGGATTGGCCGCCTCAATCCCTGTAGTTTCAGCGCAGGTTCAGCCTGGAGGCACGCCGAGCCTTCAAAATAGGCGCCTGTCACGACCCACTTAGCCGCCAACCGAACCGACTATCGAGGTCACACCATGAAATACCGACTTCCCAGCCTGTTGTTCCTGGCACAGGCCACCACCGCCCTGGCGGTGGAAGCGCCGCCCCAGGACGAAAAAGGCTTCTGGTACGCCCAGACGAGCGTCTACACCCGGCATTTTTCGCCGGACAAGGACCACAACAACAATCAGGACCTGATCGGCCTGGAGCGCAATGAAGCGTCAGGCCTGGTGTATGGCGGGGCGACGTTTCGCAACTCGTTCAGCCAGCGTTCGTACTACGCCTATGCCGGCAAACGCTACGACATGACCGCTTACCCGGTGTACTTGAAGCTGACGGGCGGCGTGATCCAGGGCTATCGCGGCAAGTACCGCGACAAGATTCCACTGAATGGGCTCGGGGTGGCGCCAGTGATCATACCCTCGGTGGGCACTCACTATGGGCCGGTCGCCGCCGAGTTGGTGTTGCTGGGGTTCAATGCGGCGATGGTGACGACGGGCGTTCGTTTCTGATTGAGCCGCTGAAGGGCTTCTGTGGCGAGAGAGCTTGCTCCCGCTGGGTCGCGAAGCGGCCCCTGAAGTTCATGCGGTCTTTCAGATAGAACACAGCGACTGCTTTGGGGCTGCTGCGCAGCCCAGCGGGACCAAGCTCCCTCGCCACACGTTACGGGCGGGGCGCGTAGGCAAATACGTCAGCACGCATCTGGTGTGCATCCATGCCGGCTTCGACCAGCGCATCCAGGGTGCCGTAGATCATCGCCGGTGAACCGCTGGCGTAGACGTGCACGGCCTTGAGGTCGCTGATGTCTTCGCACACGGCTTCATGCAATAACCCGCAGCGCCCTTCCCACCCGCACAGGTCGCTGACCACTTTGTGCAGGAACAGGTTGGGCAGTTGCAGCCACTGGTCCCAGTGCTCGATGTCGTAGAAGTCTTCCGGTCGACGTACACCCCAATACAGGTGCACCGGGTGCTTGAAACCACTGGCGCGGCAGTGTTCGATCAAGCTGTGCATCTGCGCCATACCGGTACCGGCGGCGATCAGCACCAGCGGCCCGTCGGGCAGTTCGGCCAAGTGGGTGTCGCCAAACGGCATCTCGATGCGAGCCATCTGGTTACGCTGCAACTGCTCAAGCAGGCTGCGAGCACTGTCTTCCCGGGCCAGTACGTGCAGTTCCAGCTCGCGCCCGGCGTGGGGTGCGGAGGCCAGGGAGAACGCCGACTTCTCGCCGTTTTCCCGTTCGATCATCAGGTATTGCCCGGCGTGGTAACGCACAGCCTTGCCGGCGGGAGCCCGCAGGCGCACGCGCCACACGTCACCGCCCACTTCAACACATTCACTCAGTTGGCAAGACAATTTGCGCACCGGCAACTCTCCCGGCGCCAGCACGCCATCCCACAACACAATGCAATCTTCCAGCGGTTCGGCAATGCAGGTATAGAACTCGCCATGGTCACGCACCTCACCGGCTTGTTGCACCCGGCCCTCTACCAGCAGCGCTGCACATACGTGGCACACACCATTGCGGCACGCCTGAGGGCAATCGTAGCCCAGGCGGCGCGCGCCTTCGAGAATCCGCTCGCCAGGCGTCAGTTCAAGTACCGCACCGGAAGGCTGCAGGGTTACACGCATCAATCTATTCCTAATTCTTTCCAGAGCGCATCCACACGGGCAGTTACCGCTTCGTCCTTGACGATCACACGGCCCCATTCGCGGGTGGTTTCACCCGGCCATTTATGGGTGGCATCCAGGCCCATTTTCGAGCCGAGGCCCGATACCGGCGAGGCAAAGTCGAGGTAGTCGATCGGCGTGTTATCGATCATCACCGTGTCGCGCTTGGGGTCCATGCGCGTGGTGATGGCCCAGATCACGTCGTTCCAGTCGCGGGCGTTGATGTCGTCGTCGGTGACAATAACGAACTTGGTGTACATGAACTGTCGCAAAAACGACCACACACCCAGCATTACCCGCTTGGCGTGGCCGGGGTACGACTTCTTCATCGTCACGATGGCCATGCGGTACGAGCAGCCTTCGGGCGGCAGGTAGAAGTCGGTGATTTCCGGAAACTGCTTTTGCAGGATCGGTACAAACACTTCGTTCAACGCCACGCCGAGGATCGCCGGCTCATCCGGCGGGCGGCCGGTGTAGGTGCTGTGGTAGATCGGCTTGATCCGGTGGGTGATGCGCTCGACGGTGAACACCGGGAAACTGTCGACTTCGTTGTAGTAGCCGGTATGGTCGCCGTAGGGGCCTTCATCGGCCATCTCGCCGGGGTGAATCACGCCTTCGAGGATGATTTCGGCGGTGGCCGGCACTTGCAGGTCATTACCACGGCATTTCACCAACTCGGTGCGGTTACCGCGCAACAAGCCCGCGAAAGCGTACTCGGAAAGGCTGTCGGGCACTGGCGTGACGGCGCCGAGGATGGTCGCCGGGTCGGCGCCCAGGGCCACCGAAACAGGGAATGGCTTGCCGGGATGTTTTTCGCACCATTCACGGAAATCCAGCGCGCCGCCACGGTGGCTCAGCCAGCGCATGATGACCTTGTTACGGCCGATCACTTGCTGACGGTAGATGCCGAGGTTCTGGCGGTCTTTGTTCGGACCTTTGGTGACGGTCAGGCCCCAGGTGATCAGCGGGCCGACGTCCCCAGGCCAACAGGTCTGCACGGGGAGCATGCCGAGGTCGACGTCATCGCCTTCGATGACCACTTCCTGGCAGACCGCGTCCTTTACGACCTTGGGGGCCATGGCGATGATCTTGCGGAAGATGGGCAGCTTCGACCAGGCGTCCTTCAGACCCTTGGGTGGCTCGGGCTCCTTGAGGAAGGCCAGCAGCTTGCCGATCTCCCGCAGTTCGCTGACGGACTCGGCGCCCATGCCGAACGCAACGCGGTCGGGGGTGCCGAACAGGTTGCCGAGCACCGGAATATCAAAGCCCACCGGGTTTTCGAACAGCAGCGCCGGGCCCTTGTTACGCAAGGTGCGGTCGCAAATCTCAGTCATCTCCAGGACCGGGGAAATCGGCACCTGGATACGTTTCAACTCTCCGCGCTGCTCAAGTTGCTGCACGAAATCCCGAAGATCCTTGAATTTCATTAACCATGCCACCCGTAAAATAGGCGTACATCCTACCTGCTCTTACGGTCGCTGGCAGCTTATTGAGCAGCATTGCCGACGACAATGACTCAAAGAGCCGAGGCCTGGGTTTCATTGCGCAAGGCCTTGAACAACGGTTCAAGGAACGCCTCGACATACCGCGAACCGACCGCCGAGAGGTGATTGTCGTCGGTGTACAGCGACTGACCGTCCAGTTCCACGCGACACCAGTCATTCGCACTGCATAGCTTGGGCGCCGGATCCATTATCTTTACCCCGGGATCCGCCGCCGCGATTTGCTCGAATACCTGACTGATATAGGCCTGACGCTGAAGGTGTTCAGCCAGGGGCATGCCTTCTTTGTCGGTGGGCCGACCGAGCATCGCCAACCGGCTGAGGCGGTAAGGCGGACTGAATTCCTGCAGCGGGACTTCCTTGACCAGCCACACACGATGGCCGCTGGCGCGCAATTGCTGCACAAGGGCGCGCACGCTTTCGGCGAAACGCTGCTCGGCGATAGCACGATCATAAGTACCGGTCGCCGGGTTGAGCAGTGAAGCCTCGGTGTCGCCATCGAGCTGCCCATAGACATAAAGACTCCAGCGCGCTGCCAGCACTACGTCGCTAAAGGTTTCCTGACCCAGCAGTTGGGTGACTCGCTGGTTAAAGCTCAAGCAACCTGGAACGCTTTCCTTGCGATTAAACGGCAGGCAGCCGGCATACCCTGCCTGAGTGACGCTGACACCGTATTTGCTCGCGCCGTCTTGCAATGCCGGAACCAGCGCCGTGGCATGGCTATCGCCCCAGACCAGCGCGCGTGTCGGCGCGGACTGAGGTCCGAAATGACAAAATCCATGATGGCGATTTTTCCCACCATCCACCAGGCAGGCCATAAGGTCCGGGCTCCACTCGCGCGCCTGGGCAAATTGCAGCGCCTCGGGCGACAGGCGCCAAGGCAAGCCCTTCGTCAAGACCAGGCCTTTGCCGAGCAGTCCCACCCCAAGCAACGCGATACCCGCCGCCACCAGGATTTGCTTGCGTCCTGCCAACAGCCGACGCTCACGGAACGGGGCCTCGACAAACCGCCAGGACGCATAACCCAGCACCAGGCTCAATACAAACAGTGCACCAAGCTCCCACGTGCCCAGCCCGTCGACACTGGCGTACTTGCCAAACACGTACACCGGCCAGTGCCACAGGTACCAGGAGTAGGAGATCAGGCCAATCCCCACCAGCAAGCGGCTACCCAGCAGCTTGCTCGTCAGAGTAGTTTGCTGGCCGTTGGCCCAAATCAGGCAGACCACGCCCACCACTGGCAACAGCGCTGCGGCGCCGGGAAACGGCGTGCTCGGGTCATACGCGAAGACCGCCAGCAGGATCAGGCCGAGGCCGGCAAGGCTGACGGCCTGCGCCAAGGCCGGGCTCGCGCGGTACTCGCGTACCGGTATCACGGCCAGCATTGCGCCCGCCAACAGCTCCCAGGCACGCATCTGCAGCAGGAAAAAGGCTCTTTCCGGAGAGTGGGCCACCGCCCATGTACTCATGCCGAACGACACCAGTAGCAACACGAACAGCGCCGTACGCCAATATTTGAGCCGGCTCGACAGCAGTGTCAGCAGCAGTGGGAAGAGGATGTAGAACTGTTCTTCAACCGATAATGACCAGGTATGCAGCAACGGCTTGATATCGGAAGCCACATCAAAGTAACCGTCCTGGCGCATGAAAAACAGGTTGGAGATAAACACCACCTGGTTATGTATCGAGCGCCCCAACTCGCTGTAATCCTTGGGCGCCAGCAGAAACCAGCCCACCACCAGCGTGCCGAGCATCATCACGAACAGTGCCGGCAGGATGCGCCGCGCTCGACGGGCCCAGAAGCTGACAAAACTGAAACGTCCGGCCTCACGCTCGCGCCAGATGATCGAGGTGATCAAGTAGCCGGAGATCACGAAAAACACGTCGACGCCGACAAAGCCGCCGGTAAAGCCCGGTACACCAAAATGAAACAGCACAACAGCGAGCACAGCTATGGCACGCAGGCCGTCAATGTCCCTGCGATAAGCGAGAATGGTCATAAAATCTTGTAATTTGCCTGATCGGATGGACAGCGAGTGTAGTCACACACGCGAATTTGTTTCTAAACAGACACACACTAAAGCCAAACCTCCTTTTCCAGAAACAAAAAAAAATGGCGCCCCATGGGGCGCCATCCTTTTTGACCGAAGCGTCGTGTTACTTGCGCTTCATCGACAGGAAGAACTCGTCGTTGGTCTTGGTGGTTTTCAGCTTGTCAATCAGGAACTCGATGGCAGCCACTTCGTCCATCGGGTGCAGCAGCTTGCGCAGGATCCACATGCGCTGCAGTTCGTCATCGGCGGTCAGCAACTCTTCGCGACGTGTGCCGGAACGGTTGATGTTGATAGCCGGGAACACACGTTTTTCAGCGATACGGCGGTCCAAAGGCAGTTCCATGTTGCCGGTACCCTTGAACTCTTCGTAGATCACTTCATCCATCTTCGAACCGGTTTCAACCAGCGCGGTGGCGATGATGGTCAGCGAGCCGCCTTCTTCGATGTTCCGCGCGGCGCCGAAGAAACGTTTCGGTTTCTCCAGGGCGTGGGCATCGACACCACCGGTGAGCACCTTGCCGGAGCTTGGGATCACGGTGTTGTAGGCACGGGCCAGACGGGTGATGGAGTCGAGCAGGATCACCACGTCTTTCTTGTGTTCGACCAGGCGCTTGGCCTTCTCGATCACCATTTCGGCAACCTGCACGTGGCGGGTTGGTGGCTCATCGAACGTCGAGGCAACCACTTCGCCGCGCACGGTGCGCTGCATTTCGGTTACTTCTTCCGGACGCTCATCGATCAGCAACACGATCAGGTGAACTTCAGGATTGTTACGGGCGATGTTCGCTGCGATGTTCTGCAGCATGATGGTCTTACCGGCTTTCGGCGGGGCCACGATCAGGCCGCGCTGGCCTTTGCCGATCGGGGCGCACAGGTCGATGACACGACCGGTCAAGTCTTCGGTGGAACCGTTACCGGCTTCCATCTTCATGCGCACGGTCGGGAACAGCGGGGTCAGGTTCTCGAAGAGAATCTTGTTTTTCGCGTTCTCGGGACGATCGTAGTTGATCGTGTCGACCTTGAGCAGGGCGAAATAACGCTCGCCTTCCTTTGGAGGGCGGATCTTGCCAACGATGGTGTCACCGGTGCGCAAGTTGAAGCGACGGATCTGGCTCGGAGAGACGTAGATATCGTCTGGGCCGGCGAGATAGGAAGCGTCTGCAGAGCGGAGGAAGCCGAAGCCGTCCTGGAGAATCTCCAGCACGCCATCACCGGAGATTTCCTCGCCGCTTTTCGCGTGCTTTTTCAGCAGGGAGAAAATCACGTCCTGCTTGCGCGAACGGGCCATATTTTCTATGCCCATCTGTTCGGCCAATTCGAGCAGTTCGGTAATCGGCTTTTGCTTGAGTTCAGTCAGATTCATATAGGAATGACGTAATCATTTATGGAGGGGGGGAAATTAAGCTTTTGGCTTAATGAGGCCGCGCCGCAGAGAAGGCGACAGGATCGCGTACTAATCGAAAAGGAGAGCGTCGGCGACGGCTTGCAGGGGGCAGTGGAGAAACCAGTGCGGGGCCGAATGTACCACCTGAATTTCAGAGCGTCTAGCCCTGTTTCACGAAAAAGCCCCGCAATTTGCGGGGCTTTTTAAGGACGCTTAGATGTTGGCGTCGAGGAAAGCTTGCAGCTGGGACTTCGACAGCGCGCCGACCTTGGTGGCCTCGACATTGCCGTTCTTGAACAGCATCAGCGTAGGAATACCACGCACGCCGTGCTTGGCCGGGGTTTCCTGGTTGTCGTCGATGTTCAGCTTGGCAATGGTCAACTTGCCTTCGTAAGTGGTGGCAATGTCGTCCAGGACCGGAGCGATCATTTTGCAAGGACCGCACCACTCAGCCCAGTAGTCAACCAG
Organism: Pseudomonas sp. TH34; assembly: GCF_016650865.1. Lineage (NCBI taxonomy): Bacteria > Pseudomonadati > Pseudomonadota > Gammaproteobacteria > Pseudomonadales > Pseudomonadaceae > Pseudomonas > Pseudomonas sp. TH34. Next base: position 393,072 of record NZ_JAEKFB010000018.1, on the reverse strand, counting down.
CACCGGGCCCTGGGCCTTCAGTACTTCGGCCTCAAAGGTCGCGTCGGTGACGTGCTTGATAAGATCGTTGCTCATGGATGTCTCCGGGTTGTAAGCAAAAAAAACGTTGCCCATCATAGCCGCCCTTCCCGCGTTCAGGAAGCCGCAGCTGATTGACTCTTGCTATGGCGCCGCATGAGTTTGGGTATAGCCCAACTCATGGCGTTACCGGAGTGATGAAGGCGATGCCTGTACGCAACGCCGCGTTACGCACATGTTCCTGCATGCTTTTCTGCGCAGCCCCGCTGGCGCGCCGGGCCAGTGCACGGAGGATCTTGCGGTGCTCCTGCCAGGTCTCCATGGCCCGCTCCGGCCGGATGAACGGTAGCTTCTGACTCTCCAGAAACACCTCGGCACTGGCACTGAGGATGCTCACCATCGCCTGATTACCGCTGGCCAGCAGGATGCGCTGGTGGAATTCGAAGTCCAGCCGGGCCGCTGCCTCAAAGTCACCGGCCTTGAGCTCCTTGCGCATCGCCTCGACGTTATCTTCCAGAAGGTCCAGCTCATCGGTGGTCAACGTCACCGCCGCCAGCCCCGCCGCAAAGCCTTCCAGGGCGTAGCGCAGCTGAAAGATATCCAGCGGCGTCGCCTGCGCCGTAAACGGCCAGGCCAACCCAGGGAGTTCTTCCGCCGCTTGCACGAACACGCCCTTGCCCGGCTGCACACTCACCACGCCCAACGCACTGAGGGACGACAAGGCTTCGCGCAATGAGGCCCGGCTCACGCCCAATTGCAGCGCCAAATCGCGCTGGGAGGGCAACGCATCGCCCGGCCCGAAGCCCCCGTCAGCGATCAGTTTGCGGATGGCCTGTAGCGCCACTTCCGGTACACCTTGGGCGATGGAATTCATAAAAACTCAAGTTTCCAGTCAACTGAACGGCTAGTTGTAAAGCTATTCGTGACGCCCGGCAAGCCACGCCCCAAAGGGGCTCGCAAGGTTTTGGAGGCGCTCGAAAAAGGTGCAAAAAGCCCTTTAACTGTTCAGACCAGTAAGACCGCCAGAACTCAACGGCCACCGGCCTCCCAGCTGATTAATGCGCTACTGGCATGGGCTGTGCACTGGCAAAACTCAGAAAATCCTTTCGTCCTTTTCGGAGAGTTGCCATGACCAAGCGTTGCAGCGCCCTGCTCACTGCCCTGTTTGCCAGCCTGATGCTGAGCCAGGCGCCCGCCCAGGCCAACGGTCTGGACGATATCGTCGCCCGTGGCACCCTCAAGGTGGCCGTGCCTCAGGATTTCCCGCCGTTCGGCTCGGTCGGCCCGGACATGAAGCCCCGCGGGTTGGACATCGACACCGCAAAACTGCTGGCCGACCAGCTCAAGGTCAAGCTTGAACTGACCCCGGTCAACAGCACCAACCGCATCCCGTTCCTCACCACCGGCAAGGTCGACCTGGTGATTTCCAGCCTGGGCAAGAACCCCGAGCGCGAGAAGGTCATCGACTTCTCCAAGGCCTACGCGCCGTTCTACCTCGCCGTGTTCGGCCCGCCAGATGCGCCAATCAGTACCGTTGACGACCTCAAGGGCAAAACCATCAGCGTGACCCGCGGCGCCATCGAAGACATCGAGCTGACCGCCGTTGCGCCTAAAGAGGCGACGATCAAGCGCTTTGAAGACAACAACTCGACCATCGCCGCCTACCTCGCGGGCCAAGTGGACCTGATCGCCAGCGGCAACGTGGTGATGGTGGCCATCAGCGAACGCAATCCCAAGCGCGTGCCGACACTGAAAGTGAAGCTCAAGGACTCGCCGGTGTACGTGGGCGTAAACAAGAACGAGCCGGCGCTGCTGGACAAGGTCAACCAGATCCTGGTCGCGGCCAAAGCCGACGGCAGCCTGGAAAAGAACGCAATGCAGTGGCTCAAAGAGCCGCTGCCGGCTGATCTCTGATCGCGGTAACGAGGGTTAGCTATGGCCTATCAATTCGACTTTGTGCCGGTTCTGGCCAATACCGATCTGTTGCTGCGCGGCGCGCTGTTCACCCTTGAGCTGACCGCCATCGGTGCAGTACTGGGCGTGGCGCTGGGAGTCGTCGGCGCCGTGGTGCGGGCGTGGAAGATCCAGCCGTTCAGCTGGATCTTCGGGGTGTACGTCGAGTTGATCCGCAACACGCCGTTCCTGGTGCAGCTGTTTTTCATCTTCTTCGGCCTGCCGTCCCTCGGTTTGAAAATCACCGAATGGCAGGCGGCGGTGCTGGCGATGGTGATCAACCTGGGGGCGTACTCCACGGAGATCATCCGCGCCGGGATCCAGGCGATCCCGCGGGGGCAACTGGAGGCCGCGGCCGCGCTGGCCATGACGCGTTTCGAAGCGTTCCGCCACGTGGTGTTATTGCCCGCACTGGGCAAGGTCTGGCCGGCCCTGAGCAGCCAGATCATCATCGTGATGCTCGGTTCGGCGGTCTGTTCGCAAATCGCCACAGAAGAGCTGAGCTTCGCCGCCAATTTTATCCAGTCACGCAACTTCCGTGCGTTTGAAACCTATGCACTGACCACCTTGGTCTACCTGTGCATGGCGCTGATGATCCGCCAGTTGCTGAACTGGATCGGCCGTCGCTATGTCATGAGGAACGCCCGATGAGTGATTTTTCCTTCTGGGACATCGTGCGCAACCTGCTCACCGGCTTGCAATGGACCTTGCTGCTATCGCTGGTGGCGTTTATCGGCGGCGGCGTGATCGGCTTGCTGGTGATGACCATGCGCATCAGCACCAAGGCTTTCCCGCGCAACGTCGCCCGTACCTATATCGAGCTGTTCCAGGGCACGCCGCTGTTGATGCAGCTGTTCCTGGTGTTCTTCGGCATTGCCTTGCTCGGCGTGGACATCTCGCCCTGGCTGGCGGCGGCGATTGCCTTGACCCTGTTCACAAGCGCCTATCTGGCCGAAATCTGGCGTGGCTGCGTCGACTCCATTGCCCACGGGCAATGGGAGGCGTCCGCGAGCCTGGCCCTCAACCCGCTTGAGCAATTGCGCTACGTGATCCTGCCCCAAGCCCTTCGCATTGCCGTGGCGCCGACCGTGGGCTTCTCGGTGCAAGTGGTCAAAGGCACTGCCGTGACCTCGATCATCGGCTTCACCGAGCTGACCAAGACCGGCGGCATGCTCGCCAACGCAACCTTCGAGCCCTTCATGGTCTACGGCCTGGTGGCGCTCGGTTACTTCCTGCTTTGCTACCCCTTGTCCCTCAGTGCGCGCTACCTGGAAAGGAGACTGCATGCCTCTGCTTAGAATTTCTGCCCTGCATAAGTATTACGGCGATCACCATGTACTCAAGGGCATCGACCTGACGGTCGAAGAAGGCCAGGTGGTGGCGATCATCGGCCGCAGCGGCTCGGGTAAATCCACCTTGCTGCGCACCCTCAATGGCCTGGAGTCGATCAATGACGGGGTGATTGAAGTCGACGGTGAATACCTCGACGCCGCCCGTGCCGACCTACGCACCTTGCGGCAGAAAGTCGGCATGGTGTTCCAGCAGTTCAACCTGTTCCCGCATCTGACGGTGGGCGAAAACGTCATGCTCGCGCCACAAGTGGTGCAGAAAGTGCCGAAGGCCAAGGCTGCGCAACTGGCGCGGCAGATGCTGGAACGGGTCGGGCTGGGGGAGAAGTTCGACGCTTTCCCCGATCGGTTATCCGGCGGCCAGCAGCAGCGCGTGGCCATCGCCCGGGCGCTGGCCATGTCACCCAAGGTGTTGCTGTGCGATGAAATCACCTCGGCCCTGGACCCGGAACTGGTCAACGAAGTGCTCAGCGTGGTGCGCCAACTGGCCAAGGATGGCATGACGCTGATCATGGTCACCCATGAGATGCGTTTTGCCCGGGAAGTGGGCGACAAGCTGGTGTTCATGCATCAGGGCAAGGTGCATGAAGTGGGTGATCCAAAAGTGCTGTTTGCCAACCCGCAGACCGCCGAGCTGGCCAACTTTATTGGCTCGACAGAGGCCCCGGACTGAGTCGTCAACCAGCAGGCACCAGCTCAAAACGCCCTCTGCCCTCCAACACGGTCTTATCGCGAACGGCGGTGGCCGTGTTGAAGAGATAAGTGTCGACCTGCACCTGAGCTGAAAACACGCGACCCACGGCGGGCAGCCCGGCAGCCAGCACCACCATGGCCTGGTCCGGCAACAATTGGCTGTTCCGCTCGGCCCGATGACGCAAAGGGGCCAACTCGACAGGCCTGCCGTTCAGCACTGGCTGCTGGAGGCTCAGGGTGAAATACCCCTGGTGGCCAAACCTGAAGCCTTGGCCCACAGCGGGCACGCCTCGAAAACGCACGGCGATGACCGTGTCTTGTTGGCACACCACATTCAAATGCACCGTGCGCTTACCAAAAAGTACGCCTTGGGCAGCAACCTGCCCACCTTGGCGTAACGCGCCAAGATCAACTTCTGGCCGGCTCAACGAGAGACGACATTCTGCGGCATGGACCTCCCCCACCATCAACAGGCCGGATAACAGCGCGCCCGCAGCGCCTACCTTAACGGCAGGTCGCGGAAGCGGTTTCATAGGGTCGCTCATCATAGGATTGCTCCGCCAGGTCGAGTTGGAGTGTGCACGAGGCCCCGCTCGGCGATGACACCGTGAGGGTTTGCGCGCTATCGATATTGCTCAGGAAAATCATGCCGTCTGCCACCACGTTGGTCAGGAACGCATTACCTGCGCCAAGCACCGATGCCCCCTGAGGCAGAGGCTCGCCCGTCGTATCCGTGGCCCTCAGTAGCACGCGTCGAACTTTAACCACCTCGAAGTCGACCTTGCTGAATGAACCTCGCCCGGCCTCCAGCACTTTCGTACCGTTCTTGATATCCACCTGCCGCGGCAAGGACTTGCCTTCGATTTCAAGCTGGCTGACTTGATAGGCGGGCAGCCCGGGAAGCACCGCCATGCCCCAGCGATCGGTCCACACAGGCCCTTGGGGAGTACTGATACGAGCCCCCGTAATATCCCCGGCCGAGGCAACGCCGAACGTATCTTCGACCCGGTACGGCGTAAAGGTCACGCCTCGATCATGGGCCACCACGGCGCCCTGCAATTGCCCGCTGTAGCGTGTACTCGATCCATCCCGGTCAATGCCCGCACCGACCTGGGTATAACGCGACAACGTATTAACCCAACCGCCCACAGCCTGCTCATGATCGCCCCTCAAGTCTCTCTCGCCACGAAGCTCATAGTTCAGGGTCTCATCCACACGTTCGGTATACGTGGTACCAATACTGGATCGACGACCTTGGTGTCGTGCAACAGAGGTGAGGGACCGCTCGCGGCCCAGCGGAACGGCGACCTGCAAGCGAAACCCGACGCCATCCTTATCGCCGCGGGTAGCACCCGACGTACCCACCTGCGAGTCCACCGTCACACCCACGTTCGCGTACCTGAAGTCCTTGCTCCAAGAGCCGTAGATGTTTTGGGTGGTCCTGCTATTGAAATGAGCCGCTCGGGAATAGCCCAGCGAAAACTCGCCAAACTCCCGTGCAGCCCAACTGAAGCCCGCGGTGTACTGACTTTTAAACCGTGCGTCCCGAGCCTCGCCGGCGGCAGTACGCAGGGTTTCGAGCACCTCACGATAGCCTGGGGTTTGAGTAGTGGCGCTCAGCGAAACCTGTACGTTGCCAGGCAACGTGCTTCCCACGGAAACGCTATTGCGCGCGCCCTGGCGCTTTTTTTTACGGTCCCGCGCAAGGTTGTTACGCAGCCCCAGGGAAAAACGTTCGCCAAAGCCGGTGTCCAGCGCAAAGCCCACCGAATTGTAGTTGTCGGTGCCCTGCACCCCGGAGCTGAAGGCGCTGCTCTTGCCAAACGCCCAGGTTCCGCTGGCCATTCCGAGCACAGGCTCTTTGGCGCCACTGCGGTCCACATCACGCACCTTGCCCAGCCCAGCCGTATAACCCGCCCTTACCGGTACCGCCGCGCGAAAAGACGCCGCCGGTACCACGAAGCTACGTTGTGCCCCTCGTGTATCGATGACGCTGACCTGAAGGTCACTTGTGCCATTGAGCAACGGTAAATTGCTCAATGAAAAGGGGCCTTCGGGCACCACCGTGGTGTAAATCAGGGCGCCTGATTGACGCACTTCAACCCGTGATTGGCTGACGGCTACGCCCTCGACCACCACGCCACCGCCGCTCGAACTGCTCGCGATCCCGTCGGGAAACAACTGTGCGCCCAACAGTTGCACACCGCCAAATACCGGGCTGATGCCGGATATCTGCCCCAATTGGAACGTAGAAGCCAACGGCACTAAATCACGTTGCGCATAGGCAAACAGATGCTCGGTGGTGGAGCGCCCGTCGCTGGAGACGTACAGCTGGCGACTACGCGCAATCCAGTCTCCGAAGTTGAACCCTGCTTCTGTCGAAGCGGAGAAATAACGGCTGGTGTCCTCTCGCGAATGGCTATTACTGCCCTGCAGGTCATAGTTGAGCATCCCTGCGGTACCGCCCCGGGAATAGTGGCCAGACCCGCGTTGCAGTTCGCGCAATGCCTGGGTAGGCACCACCAGGAATACTTCCTCGCTTCCCGGGCGTAACGTTGCGACCGTATTGGGATACTCAGAGAGGAAGTCATGGCAAGCCTGGTCACCCGCTGCGTCTTTGTTCAGTACCCGGGAAGGCACCTGCAAGCCCGCTCGGTCGAGCAAACCACGGGTGAAACACAACTCGCCTTCATGATTGAAACGCACATCCGCCAGCCCTACCCGGTCACCATTCACCGTCAGCCCGACAACCCGCACGCCTTCGGTGAAACGCGCAGCGCTACGGAAATAACGAGCGACGCCGGGGTCAATGCCGCGAGCCTGTAAGGTCGCCAGGTCGAACCCCAGCAACTGGGTGCCGGGCTGGGCAGCGTAAGCCTGCTCAGTCATCCCCGACAGGATCGCCACACACACCAGGCCATTACGCCTGAATCGCTCATCGTCACGCTTGGTTTTAGATAGCTTTTTACTGACTGCACCGGGAACTCTTTTGACTTTTCTCATGACCGGTCAAGGCGCATTAGCTAGGAGTAATGCGTCGTAGCTGTCGACGGTAAATCCATAGATGGTGGCCGGCTCGAGGGTCACTGAAGTGGCGTCCGGTACGGCCTTCTTCAGGTCAACCCTCAACACTTCGCCCGGCAAGATGTAGGCGCGAGGAAGGTTGGCTTGAATGTTTTGCGGGTTGACCTTCACTTCAGTGCCCAGTCGGACCACATACGGACTGTCGTTGCGCACGATCAGCGTGCTGGCCTGCAGTTGCCAGGTCAGTAGCTCCCAGGGTGCTTCATTTCGAGGCAAGCCTTTGGGGTGCAGGATCAGGGGCAAATTCTGCCGAAGGCTGATACCGATCGTCGCACCCGAACCGGGTCGCGTCTGAGGAACGCCCTCGAAAGACACACGCTTCAAACGCTGAGTCTTGAGCGGCTCCTTGCCAATTGCCAGGAACCTGACCATCTGCTGCTCCCCTGCATCGACTCGCGCAACAGGCGGCGTTATAAGCACCAGCGGCTCAAGGTCTTCAGGAATATCTTCGATCGTCGAATGAAGTAAGGCGGGTCCTTTATCGGTATTGGTTACGTTGATGCTTACTTCACCCTCCGACTCGTTCAGCACAATAACAGTTGTTTCAGGACGCATACCATCTGCCCATACATCAGCAGCAAACACCAGACTCAAACAAACATACAAAGGCGCAAGAACTTTGAATCTCAACTTAGTCATTGACCAACCTTCCCATTACCTCAAGATTACAAACCAGTCGACGCAGGTTTTGGCAATTAACTTCCAGCCCTAACCTGCATCGACCCAATTCAAATGGTTCTTAGAGGTAACGCAGTTCCAAAGTCGCCTGACCATCAAGAGCGATTTGACTCGTCATATCAAGCTCAGAAGTTCTATTGATAACTGCCTGAACTTCCAGATTCCCGGCCAGTGTATTCAGTTGGAGTGGCGTATTGGTTCCAATGTGCCATGCCGCAATATTCGCGCCTTGCCCCAAAGCCGGCCCGCCCTGCACCCAACTGGTGCCATTGTTGCTACTGGTAAGAACGTTTACCGCCCGGCCATCAGCGACAGAATTACGCAGATGCACAACGTAACCGCCTATTTTCTGCGCTCTCGCGGTAGTGCCCAAACCGTAGTTATAGGTATCGGTGTAAGGCGCACCGAACTGGCTGACCATCAGGTTCGGGATACGGCTGCTGGCCCGGTTATCCACGGCCTTGATACCCACCTTGGTCTTTACACTGCTGGCACACCTGATTGCGTAAGGCGTGGTCTTGGCGGCCAACTTGGTATAGTTGGTGGGGCTCAAGGTACTCGGATTGATAGCGCCGTAATCAATAACAGAGTTGGTGATTGTGAAACTGCAGCTGCTGGGCGCAATGGTGCCCTTGACACGAAGATCGGCGGCTTGCGCGCTCAGACCTGCAACAGCTAGAAACATGCCCACCCATACAGCAATATTTTTCTTCATCAGATAGTTACCTTTCAATGAGAGATACGGCTAATTACAGATGGACAGAAACGATCATTGCCCCGTCCGCGCGGACAAGTTCATGCCACATGACGTTCTGATCCATAAATAAATACCGCCACGGCACAAATGCCGAACCGAAGTATCGGCATATCGAGTCCACAATAAAGCCGGAAAAAATTGCAATCCTCGTATGAACCACCAACGCTATTGCCTTGAAGCTTCCGGCGCCGCCGTGCGAGTGAGTACAAAATCGTTCAGGATGAATACGAAAACGTGTAGGACCTATCAGTTACCCCAGTAAGTGCTGGGTTGCATAAATATGGATTACATTAACTATTAACTTGGCAATACGAGACGAGCGAACATTTCCTACAACGGCAAGTCAACGGTCCCATGGCGGTGCTGGAAAAATTACTCTGGCACTACGCGTTGGCGTCAGCGGTTGATCGTGGCACGATGGCGAGGTTATCGACCGAGACCCCTTAACCATGCCGCAATCCCAAGCCAAGAATCTGTCCCTGATCGCCGCCATCGACCTGGGCTCCAACAGCTTTCACATGGTCGTGGCCAAGGCCCAGAACGGCGAAATCCGCATCCTTGAGCGGCTCGGCGAGAAAGTGCAACTGGCTGCCGGGATCGACGACGAGCGTCAGCTCAATGAAGAATCCATGCAGCGCGGGCTCGATTGCCTGAAGCGCTTTGCCCAACTGATCAACGGCATGCCCCCTGGCGCCGTGCGGATCGTCGGCACCAACGCCCTGCGCGAAGCCCGCAACCGCGGCGAATTCATCCGCCGTGCCGAGGAGATTCTCGGCCACCCCGTAGAGGTCATCTCCGGCCGTGAGGAAGCGCGCCTGATCTACCTCGGCGTGTCGCACACCCTGGCCGACACCCCGGGCAAGCGCCTGGTGGCCGACATCGGCGGTGGCAGTACCGAATTCATCATTGGCCAGCGCTTCGAACCGCTGCTGCGCGAAAGCCTGCAGATGGGTTGCGTCAGCTACACCCAACGCTATTTCAAGGACGGCAAGATCACCCCGGCCCGCTACGCCCAGGCGTATACGGCGGCGCGGCTGGAGATCATGAGTATCGAGCACGCCCTGCACCGCCTGACGTGGGATGAGGCGATCGGCTCGTCCGGCACCATCCGCGCCATCGGCCTGGCCCTCAAGGCCGGCGGCCACGGCACTGGCGAAGTCAATGCCGAAGGCCTGGCCTGGCTCAAGCGCAAGCTGTTCAAGCTGGGGGATGCCGAGAAGATCGACTTCGATGGCATCAAGCCTGACCGCCGCACGATTTTCCCGGCGGGTTTGGCAATCCTCGAAGCGATTTTCGATGCCCTGGAACTGCAACGCATGGACCACTGCGACGGTGCCCTGCGTGAAGGCGTGCTGTACGACCTGCTGGGCCGCCATCACCACGAAGACGTGCGTGAACGCACCCTCAGCTCGCTGATGGAGCGTTACCACGTCGACCTGGAGCAAGCCGCTCGGGTTGAACGCAAGGCGCTGCATGCTTTCGATCAGGTCGCCGCGGATTGGGACCTGGAAGACGGCGTCTGGCGTGAACTGCTGGGCTGGGCGGCCAAGGTCCATGAAGTGGGGCTGGACATCGCCCACTACCATTACCACAAGCACGGCGCCTACTTGATCGAGCACTCGGACCTGGCGGGTTTCTCCCGGGAAGACCAACAGATGCTCGCGTTGCTGGTACGCGGCCACCGGCGCAACATTCCGAAGGACAAGTTTGCCGAGTTCGGTGACGAAGGCATCAAGCTGATTCGCCTGTGCGCGCTGCTGCGTTTTGCGATCCTGTTCCACCACATCCGTGGTACCCAGGAAATGCCACAAGTGGTGCTGCGGGCCAATGCCGACAGCCTGGACGTGGTATTCCCGAAAAACTGGCTGGATGAAAACCAGCTGACCCAGGCGGATTTCGCCCAGGAAGCCGAGTGGCTGACGCGGGTTGGGTTCACGCTGAACGTGCGCTGATAGGGGTGAGTGACGCGGAGCGTCACAGGATGTATTCCCACGCAGAGCGTGGGAACAATCTAACGCCACAAAACAAATGTGGGAGCGGGCTTGCTCGCGAAGGCGGAGTGTCAGTCAACAGATTCATCGACTGGTCCACCGCCTTCGCGAGCAAGCCCGCTCCCACATTTTTGACCGCGTCGGCTTTTAGTTCACCGTCAGAATCGGGCTGCCCAGCTTCTCCAGCAACGTCGCCTGGGCGCTGCGCGGGTTCTGGTTGCCGGTCGGAGTATTGCGCACATAGCGCCCGTCCGACTGCAGGCTCCAGCTGTGGGTGTTGTCGGTGAGGTAACTCTCCAGCTCCTTCTTCACCCGCATGATCAGTTTCTTGCCTTCCACCGGGAAGCAAGTCTCCACACGCTTGTCGAGGTTGCGCTCCATCCAGTCGGCACTGGAGAGGAACATCTGCTCCTCGCCGCCATTGAGGAAGTAGAACACCCGCGTGTGCTCCAGGAAGCGCCCGATGATCGAACGCACGTGGATGTTATGGGAGACCCCTGCGATGCCCGGACGCAGGCAGCACATGCCACGCACCACCAGGTCGATACGTACGCCCGACTGGCTGGCCTTGTACAACGCACGGATGATCTTCGGATCGGTCAGCGAGTTGAACTTGGCGATGATGTGCGCCGGCTTGCCTTCGAGGGCGAACTGGGTCTCGCGGGCAATCATGTCGAGCATGCCCTTCTTCAGGGTGAACGGCGCGTGCAGCAGCTTCTTCATGCGCAAGGTTTTGCCCATGCCGATCAACTGGCTGAACAGCTTGCCGACGTCTTCACACAAAGCGTCATCGGAGGTCAGCAGGCTGTAGTCGGTGTAGAGCTTGGCGTTGCCGGCGTGGTAGTTGCCGGTGCCCAAGTGGGCGTAACGCACGATCTCGCCGGCTTCACGGCGCAGGATCAGCATCATCTTGGCGTGGGTCTTGAAGCCGACCACGCCATAGATCACCACCGCACCGGCCGCTTGCAGGCGGCTGGCCAGTTGCAGGTTGGATTCTTCGTCGAACCGCGCCCGCAGTTCGATCACCGCCGTCACTTCCTTGCCGTTACGCGCGGCATCTACCAGCGCATCGACGATTTCGGAGTTGGCGCCGGAGCGGTACAGGGTTTGACGTACAGCCAATACATGCGGGTCCTTGGCGGCCTGACGCAGCAGGTCGACCACCGGCGTGAAGGACTCGAACGGGTGCAGCAGCAAGATGTCCTGCTTGCTCACCACGCTGAAAATGTTCTCGCTGTTTTGCAGGAGTTTCGGGATCTGCGGGGTAAACGGCGTGTATTGCAGCTCCGGGTGGCTGTCCAGGCCGGTGATGCTGAACAGGCGCGTCAGGTTCACCGGGCCATTGACCTGGTACAGCTCGGTCTCGCTCAGGTTGAACTGCTTGAGCAGGTAGTCGGACAGGTGTTTCGGGCAGGTGTCTGCCACTTCCAGACGTACCGCATCACCGTAGCGACGGGAGAACAGCTCGCCGCGCAGGGCGCGGGCCAAGTCTTCGACGTCTTCGGAGTCCAGCGCCAGGTCAGCGTTACGGGTCAGGCGGAACTGGTAGCAGCCCTTGACCTTCATGCCCTGGAACAAGTCATCGGCATGGGCGTGGATCATCGACGAAAGGAATACATAGTTATCGCCAGCGCCCCCCACCTCTTCCGGTACCTTGATGATCCGTGGCAGCAAGCGCGGTGCCGGGATGATCGCAAGGCCGGAATCGCGACCGAAGGCGTCGATACCTTCCAGCTCGACGATGAAGTTCAGGCTCTTGTTCACCAGCAACGGGAACGGGTGCGTCGGGTCGAGGCCGATAGGGGTGATGATCGGCGAGATTTCGTCGCGGAAGTAGCGGCGTACCCAGGTCTTGATCTTGGCGGTCCAGTGACGGCGCCGGATGAAGCGGACCTGATGCTTTTCCAGTTCCGGCAGCAGGATGTCGTTGAGGATCGCGTATTGGCGGTCCACATGGCCGTGCACCAGCTCGCTGATACGGGCCAGGGCCTGGTGCGGTTGCAGGCCGTCGGCGCCGGCTTGTTCACGGGCAAAGGTGATCTGCTTCTTTAGGCCGGCGACGCGAATCTCGAAGAACTCGTCCAGGTTGCTGGAGAAGATCAGCAGGAACTTCAGCCGCTCCAGCAACGGGTAGGACTCATCCAGTGCCTGTTCCAGCACGCGGATGTTGAATTGCAGTTGTGACAGCTCGCGATGGATGTACAGGCTGCTGTCATCCAGGTTGGTAATCGCGACCACCGGCGCCGGTGCGGCAGCGGGCGTTTCGACCACCACGGCAGGCGGTGCCGGCTCCAGCTCCGGCGGGGTCTCGGTGACTTGTTCGACCACCGGGTGAGCGTCTTTTACGGCAACTTCTGTGAGTCCTTCGGTATTCATCGAGTGTTCCTGTGAGGGCTAGTGTTGCTCTCTAAGCAATTGGGCGGCGCGGGCGGCGAAGTAAGTCAGGATGCCATCAGCACCCGCGCGTTTAAAGGCAGTCAGGGATTCAAGGATCACCCCTTCACTCAACCAACCATTCTGGATCGCGGCCATGTGCATGGCGTATTCACCGCTGACCTGATAGACAAAAGTCGGCACCTTGAATTCATCTTTGACCCGATAAAGGATGTCGAGGTACGGCATCCCGGGCTTGACCATGACCATGTCGGCACCTTCAGCCAGGTCCGCCGCCACTTCGTGCAGGGCTTCGTGGCTGTTGGCCGGGTCCATCTGGTACGAGGCCTTGTTGGCCTTGCCCAGGTTCAGCGCCGAGCCCACCGCATCGCGGAACGGCCCGTAATAGGCGCTGGCGTACTTGGCCGAGTAAGCCATGATGCGCACGTTGACGTGGCCGGCCAGCTCGAGGGCTTCGCGAATCGCCTGGATGCGACCGTCCATCATGTCTGACGGCGCCACCACCTGGGCACCCGCTGCGGCGTGGGACAAGGCCTGCTTGACCAGTGCATCAACGGTGATGTCGTTCTGAACATAGCCTTCGTCGTCGAGAATGCCATCCTGCCCGTGGGTGGTGAACGGGTCCAGCGCCACGTCGGTGATCACTCCCAGTTCCGGAAAACGCTCACGCAAGGCACGGGTGGCGCGCTGGGCAATACCGTCCGGGTTCCAGGCTTCGGCGGCGTCCAGGGACTTGAGTTCAGACGGCGTGACCGGGAACAGCGCCAGCGCCGGAATCCCCAGTTCAACCCAGTTCGCCGCCTCTTCGAGCAGCAAATCAAGGGTCAAGCGCTCCACACCCGGCATCGACGCCACCGCTTCCCGACGATTTTCACCGTCCAGCACAAACACCGGCAGGATCAGATCATTCACCGTCAGGACGTTTTCACGCACCAGGCGACGGGAAAAATCATCGCGACGGTTGCGACGCAAACGGGTGGCGGGAAACAGGCGGTTGGCGGGGGTAAAGCTCACGGCAGACTCCTGAGCCCGGGTTGACGGGCGAGCGTGACAGTTATAAGCGGCCATTATGACGAAGGAATTACAGTTGTGGTTACCTCATGCACCGTAAGCCAACCGGCATGTGACCTGTAGTCGCATTCGTCGTTTATGTAGGAATTGCTCACTTCGTGACACATCTCGATACTTTCATGAATGTTCACGAAGGCGTAGGCTGCGCGTTCATTTCGCCAGCACCCAGACCATGCTTCAACAATTTCTGCATGACTTCGGCTACTTTGCGCTGTTCCTCGGCACCTTCTTCGAAGGCGAAACCATCTTGGTTCTCGCAGGCTTCCTGGCGTTCCGTGGATACATGGATATCAACCTGGTGGTGGTCGTTGCCTTTTTCGGCAGCTACGCCGGCGACCAGCTGTGGTACTTCCTGGGGCGCAAGCACGGCCGCAAACTGCTGGCGCGCAAGCCGCGCTGGCAACTGCTGGGCGACAAGGCCCTGGAGCATATCCGCAAGCACCCGGACATCTGGGTGCTGAGCTTCCGCTTTGTCTACGGTTTGCGCACGGTGATGCCGGTGGCCATTGGTTTGTCGGGCTACCCGCCGGGCCGCTACCTGTTGCTGAACGGGATCGGCGCCGCCGTGTGGGCCGCGGCGCTGGGGGCTGCGGCTTACCATTTCGGCGCGGTACTGGAAGGCATGCTGGGCAGCGTCAAGAAATATGAGCTGTGGGTACTGGGCGCACTGCTGGTGCTGGGCCTGGGCTTGTGGATCCGCCGGCGCGTCAAGAACGCCCGCCTGACCCGCGAAGCCTGTGCCGCCGAGAAGGTTCGCCTGGCGGCCGGCGAACCTGAAAAAGCCGAAAAGCCTACGACGCCAGTCGAGTAAGCCGGTTTCTGCAACAGTAGAGGCCGATGCCGCTGAGCAAGCTGTAACTGACCAGGCCCAGCCAGCCCAACGAGCTGGCCGGCCACAGCCCCACCAGCGGCGCCAGCCATACCAAAGGCACATTCAGTGCCAGGCGCACCAGCTCAGCCTTCAACGCCCACGGGCGATTCTCCAGCGCCACCCCCAGGGTGAACAACCCCAATGCCATCGCGCTCCAGCCCAATACCAGGGCGGCGGTCGGCAAGCCCTCGCCGAAATTCATCAAATAGCTGCCAAAACCCACGTACACGGCAAACTGCAGGGCGATGTAAATTTGTTGGCGCCCATCCAACGGCACCTCGAATTTGCGGAACTGGCTCAAGTCCGGCTTGGCCACCGGGTACTTCGCCGCCACGTCCGCCGGGCGCCAGCCGGTGCGCATGAACCAGATCCGCAGCTTGTCCCACCCACTTTCGGTACGCCGTGCATCACTCCACAACTGTGCATAAAACTGCAGGTTGGCCCACAGCGGGTTCCAACTGGCCAAGGGTGTGGTCACGCCAAAGATCACCGGTTCGTTATCGTCTTCTTCCTGGAAGGAGCCAAACAGGCGGTCCCAAATAATGAACACGCCGCCGTAGTTGCGATCCATGTAGAGAGCGTTCTGTGCATGGTGGGCCCGATGATTGGACGGCGTGACGAAGAACCACTCGTACCAGCCGAGCTTCGGCACATGGCGCGTGTGCACCCAGAATTGATACAGCAGGTTGAGGGATGCCACGCTGATAAACACCACCAGCGGCACGCCGAGTACGGCCAGCGGCAAGTAGAAAATCCAGCTCAGCAGAAAGCCGGTGCTGGTCTGGCGCAAGGCGGTGCTGAGGTTGTAGTCCTCGCTCTGGTGATGCACCGAGTGGGCCGCCCAGAGGATGTTGCGCTCATGGCCCATGCGGTGCAGCCAGTAATAGCAGAAATCGTAGAAGACAAAGGCGAACACCCAGGTCCAGACGCTCTGGGCCGACAGCTCGATGATCGCCAGGTGCTTGAGGGCGAAGGCATAGGTGAGGACGCCCACGCCTTTGGTCAAAAGCCCGGTGGTGGTGGACAACACGCCGGTGCTGAGGCTGTTGATGGCATCGGCCACCCGGTAGTTGCGTTGGCCGCGCCGGTAGTCGGCCAGCAGCTCCACCACGATCAAGGCAATGAAAAACGGTACCGCGTAAGGGACGAAGTCCATGGGCAAGTCCGGTCAATTATTGTTACATCTAGAGTAGGTGTAGCGGCTGGATATCCCATTGGCAATGAGTGACAAATGAGTAGACATTTAACGCCATGAATCAGGAGAAATGCCCATGAGCAAAAAGATTGCAGTGATCCTTTCCGGCTGTGGCGTGTACGACGGGGCTGAGGTTCATGAGAGCGTGATCACCCTGCTGCGCCTGGACCAGCGCGGCGCCGAGGTGCAGTGTTTTGCGCCGAACATTGCCCAACTGCACGTGATCAATCACCTCACGGGCGAGGAAATGCCTGAGTCGCGCAATGTGCTGGTGGAGTCGGCGCGTATTGCCCGTGGCGAGGTGAAGGACATTCGTGAGGCCAACGCCGAGGATTTCGACGCACTGATCGTGCCCGGCGGGTTTGGCGCGGCGAAGAACCTGTCGAACTTTGCCGTGGAAGGCGCCGGGTGCAGCGTCAACCCGCAGGTGCTGGAACTGGCCGAGGCGTTTGCCGAAGCAGGCAAGCCCGTCGGCCTGATCTGCATCTCGCCGGCCCTGGCGGCAAAGATCTATGGCCCCGGCGTGACGTGCACCATCGGTAACGATGCCGACACCGCAGCCGCCATGGACAAGATGGGCGCCACTCACCAGGAATGCGCGGTAGACGACATCGTCGAAGACAAGGCGCGCAAGCTGGTGAGCACCCCGGCCTACATGCTGGGCAAGCGCATCAGTGAAGTGGCTTCAGGCATCAACAAGCTGGTGGACCGAGTGCTGGAACTGACCCACCAGAACGATTAAGCCTTCATCAATCGGGTCAGGATCCGATCCAGTGAGTTGGCAAACGTCTGTTTGTCCTTGTCCCCATGGGGTGGCGGGCCACCGCCCATCTGCCCCTGCTCCCGCAGATCGGTGAAGAGGTTACGCACCGCCAGCCGCTCGCTCATGTTCTGCGGGCTGAACTCCTTGCCTCGCGGGTCCAGCGCCGCCACGCCGTTTTTTACCAAGCGGTCGGCCAGCGGCACATCGCTGCAGATCACCAGCTCGCCAGGCACCGCGTGTTCCACCAGGTAGTCATCGGCCGCGTCCGGGCCGCTGGGCACCACAATCAGCTTCACACACGAGAAGCTCGGTTTGATCTGGCTCTGCCCGGCCACCAGCACCACTTCGAACTGGCGTTTGAGGGCGAACTTCACCACCTGGTCCTTGGCCGCCCGCGGGCAGGCGTCTGCATCGATCCACACGCGCATGGTTACGCCACCACCCGGCGCTTTTCAGCCAGCCGGCTGCGGCCGTACAGCACCACAATTGCCAGGATGGCCACGGCCTGGGCACTCAGGGAATAAGCGTCGGCGTGAATGCCCAGCCAGTCGAAGTCAAAGAACGCCACCGGCCGGGTGCCGAAGATCCCGGCTTCCTGCAACGCCTTGACGCCATGCCCGGCAAACACCACCGACAGCGCACACAGCAACGCCGCGTTGATGCCGAAGAACAGCGCCAGCGGCAGTTTCGCCGAGCCCCGCAGAATCACCCAGGCCAGGCCCACCAACAGCACCAGCGCCGTGGCACCACCGGCCAATACCGCGTTGTGCCCGGCGGGGCCTGCCTGCAACCACAGGGTTTCGTAGAACAGGATCACTTCGAACAGTTCGCGGTACACCGAGAAGAACGCCAGCATCGCAAAGCCAAAACGCCCGCCACCGCCCACCAGGCTGCTCTTGATGTAGTCCTGCCAGGCGGCCGCGTGGCGGCGGTCGTGCATCCAGACCCCGAGCCACAGCACCATCACACTGGCAAACAGCGCCGTGCAGCCTTCCAGCAACTCGCGCTGGGCGCCGCTGACGTCAATCACATAAGCCGCCAACGCCCAGGTGGCCAAGCCGGCCAATAGCGCCAGGCCCCAGCCGACGTTGACGCTGCGCACCGCCGATTGCTGGCCGGTGTTACGCAGGAACGCGAGGATCGCCGCCAACACCAGGATCGCCTCCAGGCCCTCGCGCAGCAGGATCAGCAAACCGGAGATGTAACTCAGGGACCAGCTCAAGCCATCGCTGCCCAACAGGCCGGCCGACTCGGTGAGCTTGCCTTTGGCCACGTCCAGGCGTTGCTGCACCTGCTCGATCGGCAACCCGTCCTGCAAGGACTGCCGGTAGGCCATCAGGGCTTTTTCGGTGTCCTTGCGCACGCTGGCGTCGACGTTATCGAGGGAGCTTTCAACCAGCTCGAAACCTTCCAGGTACGCCGCTACCGACAGGTCGTAGGCCTGCTCATGTTCGCCATTGCGGAAGGCGGCGAGGCTTTTGTCGAGGGTGGCGGCGGTGTAATCGAGCAACTGCGCCGGGCCACGCTTGACCTGCGGCGGCTGGGCGCGCTGGGCACGGAACGTCGCGACTGCGTCCGGGCCTTCGGCGGCCAGCACTTCGTTGGGGGTCTGGCGCGCAAGGTCGGCGAGGTTGAAGGACTTTTCGCTTTTCGCTGCAGCCGGGTCGGCGGTGAAGCCCGCAATATAGGTGGCCAGGTCCCAGCGCTGGCGGTCGTCCAGCTGATCGGCAAACGACGGCATGTCGGTGCCTTCCACGCCCAGCCCAAGGGTGTTGTAGATCGCGTAGAGGCTCAAGCGGTCGAGGCGTGCAGCATCCCGAAGGTTGGCGGGCGGTGGGGTCATGCCAACGCCTGCGGGGCCATCGCCGGCACCCGTGGCGCCGTGGCAGACCGAACAGTTCTGGGCGTACAGCGGCGCACCACGTGTTGGGTCGGGCGTAATGGCTGGTGCCTGGCTGACTTCATAGGCCACCGCCAGCTTGGCGACCAACTGCCGGGCTTGGTGCGCAACCACCGCGCCGTCCTGATGAGCCGTTACGGCGGCCAGCAGTTCATCCACGCCTTTTATCAACTCGGCGCGCTCGGGCTTTTCCGGCAGTTCAGCCACCAAGCCTTGCAGGACCCCGAGAAACTCCACCTGCTCGCGGTATTCCGAATCATCGATAACCTTGCCCGCCTCCACCGTCGGGGGATAGTCCGCACCGATGTAGTCCAGTAAATGCAGGGCTTGGGGGGCGCCCTCGGCCGTTGCGGCCAGCAGGTTGAAACTGCACGACATCAACGCCGGCAGCACCAGCCAGGCAAGAAAACGGAAGGGGGCAATCATGAATGAATCTCAAATGGAAATACGAAGTAACACATTGTCAAACCTTACGGGTTTTGACTCAAGGTGTTAGTGATCTGGGTTGGGATTACCAAGGGGCGGATGCTGGCATCCTCTCTGGAAATAGGATCCAAAAGGCCATTGTTTTGCCAGCAATGCAGCTTATAATGCCGCGCCTTCGTTATTGCGAAATGGCATTTTGGCTCCTCTTTTTATGAGGAATTGGCAGGATTGCGACACCTTCCTGCCATTGGTGATTCGGCCCGACCAGCACATTCGGCCGATTACGTTCAGGGAAGAAGCTCCTCAATGGTATCTCGCGCCTTTACCTCGCTCGCGCTCGCAGCAGTCACCTTGCTGTCCGGTTGTTCGATGTTTCGCAGCTACGACACTGAGCTGCAAGCCACCAATCAGCAGTTGGCCACCGGCAATGTCGACGGCGCGCTGACCCTGCTTGAAAAGAACAACACCGGCGACGACAAGGACCTTCTCTACTACTTCGAAAAGGGCGAGTTGTTGCGGGCCAAGGGCGACCTGACCGGCAGCCAGACCGCCTGGCGCAGTGCCGACCTGCAAGTCTACAAGTGGGAAGAGTCGGTCAAGTTCGACACCGACAAGTACCTCGCGCAGTTCGGTGCCTTCCTGGTCAATGACAAGGTCCGCCGCTACGAAGGCTACGACTACGAAAAAGTCATGCTCACCACCCAGATGGCCCTGAACCTGCTGGCGCTGAACGACTTCGACGGTGCCCGTACCGAGATCAAGAAAACCCACGAACGCGAGGCAGTGATCGCCGACCTGCGGGACAAGGAATACCTCAAGAGCGAGAACGAAGCCGAGCGCCAGGGCATCAGCACCCAGTTTAAGGACCTGCGCGGCTACCCGGTGGAAAGCCTCGACGCCCCGGAAGTGGTCGGCCTGAAAAACAGCTACCAGAGCGCGTTCAGCCATTACCTCGCCGGCTTCGTCTACGAAGCCCTGGGCGAAAAAGACCTGGCCGCACCGGGTTATCGCAAGGCTGCCGAGCTGCGCCCCAACACCCCACTGCTGGAACAGGCCCTGCTCAACCTGGACAAGTCCAAAGTCGGCGCCGACGAGACCGACGTGCTGATCGTGGTGCAAAGCGGCCTGGCACCGGCTCGCGACTCGATTCGCCTGCCGTTGCCGATCCCCATCGACGGCCACCTGGTGATCACCCCGCTGTCGTTCCCGGTGATCAAGCCCGACACCTCCACCGCGACCTTCGCCCAGATCGGTGTCGACGGTCAGCAGCAGAACCTCACGGCCCTCAACAGCACCACCGTCATGTCCCGCCGCGCCCTGCGGGATGACATGCCGGGCATCATCCTGCGCACCACCGTGCGCGCCGTCACCCGCGGCATCACCCAGAACAACCTGAACAAGACCAACCCCATGGCGGGCCTGGTACTCGGCATCGCCTCGGCCGTCACCGAAGGCGCCGACACCCGCACCTGGCGCACCCTGCCGGACATGACCCAGGTGACTCGCCTGCGCCTCAAGCACGGCGAACACCAGGTCAGCCTGCCCAACGCCCTGGGCGGCACGCTGGTGACGGTCAAGGCCGATCAGCGCTACCAGGTGATCACCCTGCGGGTGGTCGGCAACCAGGTCTTCGCCGGCGGTCTTGCGGCCCATGTGGTGCAGAGCAATCCGCCCCAGGCCGTCGCCACTCTCAAACAACCTTAAGGAGCACGCTATGCGTCATTTCATCCTCGGCGCCCTGGCGCTGATCCTGCTGGCCGGTTGCGCCACCCCGCCACCGCCGGAACCCGGCAGCGCCGCGAACAAAATCGTGGTGATGGGCAAGTTCAAGGGCATCGCAGTGGGCGCCATCCGCGTCGCCCGGGAAAACGGTTTCCTGACCGCCAAGGTGCAGTTGAGCAATATCACCAGCAGCAACCAGATGATGTATTACCGCTTCGCCTGGCTGGGTGCCGACGGCTTCCCGGTGGGCGACGAAGAGACCTGGAAAGTGCTGAACCTCTACGCCAACCAGGCGACCTTCCTGCCGGCCATCGCCAATCTGCCCCAGGCCGCCGACTTCCGCCTGGAAGTTAAAACGCCTTGATCCGCCCACTCATTCAGTTTCAGAGAGACATCCCCATGTTTGCACGCTTCTCGTTCCTCGCCGTGGTCGCCGTTCTGGCCAGCGGCTGCGCCAACACCTCGCCGGTACTGGGCGGTAAAAACATCAGCTACGGCGACACCAAAGCCGTGGAACTGGTGACCAACGAGTTCGGTTCCACCGACCTGCAGATGATCGCAGAAAGCATGACCCGCTCCCTGGCCCAGTCCGGCATCCTCCAGGGCCGCCCGGTGGTGCAGGTGTATGACGTGAAGAACAAGACCAGCGAGTACATCGATACCCGCGAGATCACCACCTCGATCAAGACCCAGCTGATGAAGACCGGGACCGCCCGCTTCGCCAGCGACAACACCGACATGCAAAGCCAGGTCGACCAGCTGAAGCTGCAGAACCAGAGCGGCCTGTACAAGAAGTCGACCGTCAGCAAGACCGGCAACATGGTCGCCGCCAAATACCGTCTGGAAGGCTCAATCAGCTCCATCGTCAAGCGCAGCTCGGACTACAAGGACGTGTTCTACAAGTTCAGCCTGCAACTGATTAACGTTGAAAGCGGCCTGGCCGAATGGATGGACGAAAAAGAAATCCGCAAGACCACGGAGCGCTAAACAATGCGTGCATGGATCGGCATGATCGGCCTGCTGTGCGCCTTTGGCGCCTCGGCCGCACCGAAGATCGCGGTGACCGACCTGGCCTACGAGGCCCGGGTGGAGGAGTACATCCACCAGGTCGCGGCCAGCAACAACTTCCAGGCCAGCGCCTACAACGCCAGCGGCGGCTCGAGCTACAGCGAGTACGAGAGCCGCAACAGCTACATCGAGCAGACCGAACTGCGCAAGTTCAGCGGCGACATCAAGGGTGAAATCCTCAAGTCGCGGCAGTTCCAACTGGTGCAGGGCACGCCTTACACCGCTGACGCCAAGGGCGATGTGTATGACGTGATCAAGCGGATCAAGGCCGGTAACTTCAAGGGCGCGGACTACGTGTTGTTCGGCACCTTGTCGGACATCGACTTCACCCAGGACGTCAACGCCCTGGACCACACCAACAGTTATTCGGCGGTGCTGGGCCTGACGCTGGTGGCGGATTTCAGCCTGATCAACACCCGCACCTTTGAGATCACCTCGGCGTTTACCGCCATGGGCGAAGGCCAGGACACCAAGCTGGTGAACAACCGTGACGTGCGCGTGAGCCTGAACCGGCCTCGCGTGGTGCGGGAAGTGTCGAAGGCGTTGGGCGAGGATGTTGCGCGGCAGTTGGCCGAGCAGCTTGGCGGTGGTTATCAGGAAGCACCCGGGCAGCCTGCATTGCGCAATAACCTGCCACGGGATGAAGCGCCGAAGATCCTGCGCTGAACGAAAATCACGCTACCGACATAAAACCAATGTGGGAGCTGGCTTGCCTGCGATGCAGACACCTCGGTGTATCAGTTACACCAGGGTGATGCTATCGCAGGCAAGCCCGCTCCCACATTTTTGATCCGGTTTCGTCAATTACGCCGTTGCGCGATGCAAGCTGGCCAGGAACCCCGCCGCCCCAACGAACAAGCCAGCAAACGTACGGTTCATGCGTTTCTGCTGCTTCGGTGTGCGCAACAAACGCAACACTTTCGACGCCAGCCCGGTGTAGCCAGCCATCACGATCATGTCCACGCAGATCATCGTCGCGCCCAGGATCAGGTACTGGTTCAGCAACGGCGCCTGCGGGTTCACGAACTGTGGCAACACCGCCAGCATGAACACCAGGGCCTTGGGGTTGCTGGCGTTGACCAGGAACCCACGGAACATCATCGCCATCGGCTTGCCGATCGGGCGAATCGCCGCGTCATCGCTCAGGTCGGTTGGCAGTGCGCGCCATTGCTTGATGGCCAGGTACACCAGGTACGCCACACCGAACCACTTGATCGCATAGAACGCGGTGGAAGATGCCGCGAGAATCGCACCCAGGCCGCCAGCAACCACGGCGATTTGCATCGCCAGGCCCAGTTGCAGGCCCAAGGCATTCCAGTAACCGCGCAGAAAACCGTATTGCAGGCCGCTGGACATCGAGGCAATGGCGCCAGCGCCAGGAGAAAGACTGATGATCCAACTGGCCAGAAAAAAGGCCAGCCATGTGTCGAGCGCCATTACACACCTCAGAGCTGAGTTTGCTGAATGTTTCTAAACTAACGCTGCTGGCCGAGAAATGGCTACAAAAATTTTGGGGTGCGCCTTTGTGGCGAGGGAGCTTGCTACAGGTTAAGGCAGTACGTCGCTGCCGCGCCAACGGCGCACCGAGCGCTGGAAGAACAGGCTGTTGGGCACTTGCACCATGACACTGCCGGTACCGGCCTCTTCCACTTCGATCAGCGTGGTGTAGAGCAGATTGATCGCCACCACCCGGCCTTTGACGCCGGGCTTGTCGACGGTGTCCACCAACTCGACCACGTCGCCCAAGCGGAACGGCCCGACGGTGAAGATCAGAATGGCGCACAGCAGGTTCGACAACACCGACCACATGGCGAAGAACGCCACCGCGGCCACCGCCACAAAGCCCGACAACGCCGTCCACAGCACCGTGGCGGACACGCCCAAGCGCTCCAGCACAAAGATCAGCGCACTGCCCATGATCAGCCAGCGCAGGCCGCCGCGCAGGGGCATCAGCAACTGCGGCGGGAACGGATAACGTTCCCCCAGGCGGTTCAGGCATTTGGCGACGAAACGCTGAGCGAGATAGCCGGCCAGCAGGATCAGCAAAATCTGTACGGCCACCCAGATCGGCGCGATCCATTGGGCCGGCAGTGGCAGTTGCAGCGCCTCCATCAGGACAACGCCTCCAACTCCGCTTGCAAGGATTCCAACAGTTCGAGGGCTTCCATCCAGGTCTCCTCCAACTGTGCTTCACGTACCTTGAGCTTGGCCTGTTCGGCCAGCAGGTCGCGCAATTCATCCTTGCGGGCCGGCTCGTACACGGCGCTGTCACCGAGGCTGGCTTCGATCTTCGCCAGCTTCTCGTGGATCTTGCCCAACTCGGCTTCCAGCTTGTCGGCTTCACGCTTGTGCGGTGCCAACTGCTGTCGCAGGGCAGCAGCGGCCTGGCGCTGGGCCTTCTTGTCGGTCTTGTCCGGGTTGACCGGGGTGTTGCTGACCGGCGCGTTGCGCAGGCGGTAGTCCGACAGCCAACGGGCGTAGTCTTCCAGGTCGCCGTCGAACTCCTCGACCTTGCCGTCAGCCACCAGCAGGAAGTTATCCGTAGTGCTCTTGAGCAGGTGCCGATCGTGAGACACCACCAATACCGCGCCGCTGAATTCCTGCAGCGCCATGGTCAGCGCCAGGCGCATTTCCAGGTCCAGGTGGTTGGTCGGTTCGTCGAGCAGCAGCAGGTTTGGCCGGTCCCAGGCAATCAACGCCAGGGCCAGGCGGGCCTTTTCGCCGCCGGAGAAATTCAGTACTGGCTCGTCGATGCGCGCACCACGGAAGTCGAAACCACCGAGGAAGTCCCGCAGGGTCTGTTCGCGCTCAGTCGGCGCCAGGCGCTGCAAGTGCAGCAGCGGGCTGGCCTTGGCGTCGAGGGAGTCCAACTGGTGCTGGGCGAAATAGCCCACCACCAGGTTCTCACCGCGTACCAGGCGACCGGCCAAAGGCTGCAATTCGCCCGAGAGGTTTTTGATCAGGGTCGACTTGCCCGCACCGTTGGGGCCGAGCAGGCCGATCCGCGCGCCGGGGGTGAGCTGCAACTTGACCTTCTCGAGGATGGTCTTGTCGCCATAACCCAGGCGGGCGTCGGACAGGTCGAGCAGCGGGCTGGAGATTTTCACCGACTCGCGAAACACAAAGTCGAACGGTGAATCGACGTGGGCCGCCGACAGTTCTTCCATGCGCTCCAGGGCCTTGATCCGGCTCTGGGCCTGACGGGCCTTGGTGGCCTGGGCCTTGAACCGGGCGATGTAGCTTTCCATGTGCGCGCGTTGCGCCTGCTGCTTCTCGTACGCCTGCTGTTGCTGGGCCAGGCGTTCGGCGCGGGCGCGTTCGAAGGCGCTGTAGCCACCGCGGTACAGGGTGATTTTCTTCTGGTCGACGTGAGCGATGTTGTCGACCACGGCGTCGAGGAAGTCCCGGTCGTGGGAAATCAGCAGCAAGGTGCCCGGGTAGCTTTTCAGGAAGTCTTCCAGCCACAGGATCGCATCGAGGTCCAAGTGGTTGGTCGGTTCATCGAGCAGCAACAGGTCCGAGGGGCACATCAGTGCCTGGGCCAGGTTCAAGCGCATGCGCCAGCCGCCGGAGAAGTCGGCGACCGGGCGGTCCATCTGTTCGTTGGTAAAGCCAAGGCCGGCCAGCATCTTGCGGGCGCGGGCGTCGGCGGTATAGCCGTCGGCGCTGTCCAGTTCCGAGTGCAGGCGGGCCTGTGCGGCACCGTCCTGGGCTTTCTCGGCCTCGGCGAGGTCGTGTTGCACCTGGCGCAGGCGCAGGTCGCCATCGAGCACGTAGTCGATCGCAATACGATCGAGGGTGTCGATCTCCTGGCGCATATGGGCAATGCGCCAGTCGGCCGGCAGCAGACAGTCCCCGGAATCAGGCGTCAGCTCACCCAGCAGCAAGGCGAACAACGTGGATTTGCCGGCGCCGTTGGCACCGATCAGGCCGGCTTTGTGACCGGCGTGCAGGGTCAGCTCGGCGTCTTCGAGAAGACGTTGCGGGCCACGCTGTAATGTTAGGCTTTGAAGTCGGATCATAATGGCGGCGGAGTCTACCAGCTTCGTTGGCCGCTGGCTTGGGTGTGAATATGTGCGCTGACCTGTGGAGCTTTGCCCTTTCGACTTACGCCCGCCCCGGCGTCGAGAACGCGTGCCTGCACTTGCAGACGCAAGGGGCCGACGTGTGCCTGATGTTATGCGGGTTGTGGTTGGAGCAACGTGGTGTGGCGCCGGAACTGGCGCGTTTGCAAGCACTGCGGCAGATCGCCGGGCCGTGGCAGGCCGAGGTGGTTGAACCGCTGCGACAAGTACGCACGCAATGGCGGGCCCTGGCGCAGCAGGATGCTGAGCTGGGAGCGTTAAGGGAGCGGGTCAAGGCCCTGGAGCTGGAAGCCGAACGGCTGCTGTTATCGCGTCTGGAAGGTGTGGCGCAAGGGTGGCCGATGGCCGAGGTGAAAGATCAAACATGGCTTGAAGGACTGGCGGCCGGAGCCGCCAACCTTGACCACGACGCGCTGCATCAGCTGCGCGCCGCAGTCACCAGCACTTAGGAAACGCTGGTTGGGGTGACGCTTGGCGCTGCCGGTGCAGGCGTGCTGCTGGCCGGAGCGGTTGGCGCTGCGGTGCTGGCAGCCGGTGCGGCCGGTGTTGCAGGCTTTGCAGCTGGGGTAGCTGGTTTGGCCGGTGCAGGCTTGGCGACTGCTGGTTTAGCAGCTGGCTTCGCGGCTGGTTTCGCAGCAGCAGGCTTAGCGGCCGGTTTGGCAGCGGGTTTTGCAGCAGCAGGTTTAGCGGCTGGCTTGGCAGCGGGTTTTGCAGCAGCAGGTTTAGCGGCTGGCTTGGCAGCTGGTTTCGCAGCAGCAGGTTTAGCGGCTGGCTTGGCAGCTGGTTTCGCAGCAGCAGGTTTAGCGGCTGGCTTGGCAGCTGGTTTCGCAGCAGCAGTTTTAGCAGCTGGCTTGGCGGCTGGTTTTGCAGCAGCAGTTTTAGCAGCAGGCTTGGCGGCTGGTTTTGCAACAGCA
Organism: Pseudomonas sp. TH34; assembly: GCF_016650865.1. Lineage (NCBI taxonomy): Bacteria > Pseudomonadati > Pseudomonadota > Gammaproteobacteria > Pseudomonadales > Pseudomonadaceae > Pseudomonas > Pseudomonas sp. TH34. The sequence continues at coordinate 366,140 of NZ_JAEKFB010000018.1, read as the reverse complement.
GTTTTAGCAGCTGGCTTGGCGGCTGGTTTTGCAGCAGCGGTTTTAGCAGCAGGCTTGGCGGCTGGTTTTGCAGCAGCGGTTTTAGCAGCAGGCTTGGCAGCTGGTTTTGCAGCAGCGGTTTTAGCAGCAGGCTTGGCGGCTGGTTTGGCAGCAGCGGTTTTAGCGGGTGGTTTGGCAGCTGGTTTTGCAGCAGCGGTTTTAGCGGCTGGTTTGGCAGCTGGTTTTGCATCAGCGGTTTTAGCGGCTGGCTTGGCAGCTGGTTTTGCAGCAGCGGTTTTAGCCGCTGGTTTGGCGGCTGGTTTTGCAGCAGCGGTTTTAGCAGCTGGCTTCTTGGCAGCTGATTTAGCCGGTGCTTTTGCCGCAGGCTTGGCCGCAGCTTTTGCAGGTGCCTTGGCGGCGACTGCTTTGCTGGCTGGCTTCTTCGCTGCGCTGGCTGCAACAGCTTTGGCCGGAGCACGGGTGCTCAGCACTTTGCCTACAGCTTCCTTCACACGACCAACACCCTGAGCCAGTTTCAGGCTCTCGGAAGCATCACGCTTGAGTTGGGAAATGTAGGTGCGGGTTTCGGATTGACGATCCTTGAGGGCGTCGAGCAAGTCCTCAAGTTCTTTGACGGCGTCCTTGGCCTTGGCTTGTGCCTTGGCTTTGCCAGCGGTCGCTGCACCTTGCAGTTTGGTGCGGGATTTGTGCAGTTTTTCCTGAGCTTTGCCGCGTTGTTTTTCAAGCTTGGCGAGCAACTTCTCAGCATCAGCCAAGGCTTGTGAACAGGCGCTTTCCAAATGTTCGAGCAGGCTGCCCGAAAGTTGTTGGAGCAAATGCAACGGGGTATTTACAGGCTTCTGTTTGGCCGACATGGTTTACCTCCTGGCTGACGTGGGTGCGGCTCATACTAGCCCTCTGCTCTTACCGCCGCTAGGGCATGTTGACAGTATCGATTGGCTTGCGTTGCACCGCACGAAAATTCTTATTGATATAACGAAAATCCACGCCACTTTTTAAGCATTCACACTGGCATAATCCATCGCACTTTCGGCTGGAGAACGCCCATGTCGCGTTACCTTTTTTTAGTGTTGAGCGTGGCGCTTTCAGTGGCCAATGCGAGTGAGAAATCCCTGTCCAAAGATGACCACGACCTGGCCTACAGCCTGGGCGCAAGCCTGGGTGAGCGACTGCGCCAGGAGATGCCGGGCCTGCAAATCGAGGCACTGATCGACGGACTCAAACACGCCTATCAAGGTAAGCCGCTGGCTCTGGACGACACACGCATCGAACAGATCCTTGCCCAGCATGAAGCGCAAAACGCACCAGACAATCGAGCCCCACAAAGTGAAAAGGCACTCGCTGCCGAACAACAGTTTTTAGCCAGTGAGAAATCCAAAAGTGGTGTGCGCGAATTGGCAGACGGCATCCTGCTGACAGAACTGACCCCTGGCAGCGGAAAAAAACCGGCGGCCGATGATCGCGTGCAAGTGAATTATGTTGGGCGGTTACCCGACGGGACGGTCTTCGACAAGAGCACACAACCCCAGTGGTTTCGCCTGGACAGTGTGATCAGCGGCTGGCGCAGCGCATTGCAGCAGATGCCGGTAGGCGCGAAATGGCGGCTGGTGATTCCATCCGACCAAGCCTATGGCGCTGATGGTGCGGGCGAGTTGATCCCACCTTATACGCCGCTGGTATTCGAGATCGAATTGCTTGGCGCGGGTGCCTGAACCCAAACGAAAAACGGTGCGCAATGCGCACCGTTTTTTTGTGTTGCGGCGGGTCAGGCTTTAGCCGTCAACTCTTCCTTGTGAGCGTTGTGCAGCACTTCGATCAGGCAATCTTCCAGTTCGAAACGCTCGTGAAGCAAACCGCCCAGCTCTTTGAATTTTTCTGCAACGCACTTGCCGGCATCACACAGGTCGTTGAACGCCAGCAGCTTCTCGGTGATGACATCGATGCGCGGGTAAATCGTCTCTGCCAAGTCCAGGCCACGTTGATCGTCGAAAGCCTCGGCCTCTTTGGTCAACTGCTCGTAGACACCGAAGTGCCCCGCCGAGACGTAATCCACCAATACCCCACAGAATTCCTGCAACGGCTTGCGGTTCTCGCTTAGCGCTTCGGGTTTGGCACCGAGAGCATCAAAGGCCCGAACCAGTTCGTGACGCGCTTTCAACCAACCATCGATCAGTTTATGCACCCCACCCCAGCGTTCCTGAGCATTCTGACAACTTTCCAGCATGATGATCTCTCTTCCCTATAGGGGCGCCGCACACTGCCCGCGCAACACTTCAAGGTTAAAGCGGCAACCGGGCAACGGTGCATCGAACAGTCTGTTTCAATAACGCGTGCGGGCCAGATTATGCCCGCATGACTATGGCATCAAGGTACGCAGGAGAGAAAGTTCATACAAGTGTTTAATCCCTTCCTACAACCTGCGGGCACCTCTCAGTGCCGTGCAAGGCCAAAACGCTGGCTCAGCAGCAACCGCGAGAACTGCGCTACGCCAAGGATCAGCATGGCCACGAAGAACAGCAGGCTCCACTCGGGAATACTCAAGTCGAATAGCGTCCAGTTGATTTCCACGCAGTCGACGGTGCCCTTGAAGATCAACGCCAACGCCTCCCGGAGCGACAGGTTTTCGATCATGGATTGAAGGCCTGGCCAACAGGCAGGCAGCTGTTCCGGCGGCGTATTTTGCAGCAGCACCTGGCGTACGGCGGTGATGGCGCCCAACACTGCACAGCCCATGCTGGATGCCCAATACAGGTAGATCCCGGACCGCTTGGGCCCATGAATCGCCGCCACCAGGTTGATCAGCGTGAAGGCAGCTACAAGAATTCGTTGCACCTGACACAGGAAACAAGGCCGCAAAAGCGCGGCATATTCCAGGTAAAAGGACGCGCCCAGCGTCAGCGCACCAGCCAGGAACGCCAGAAGGAACAGGGAGCGTGAGGGGGCCAAAGACATTGTTTATCCGCAACGCAAGAGATAGGTAGTTACGGTAGAGGAAAGGCCTTACCCCTTTCAATACGCGCCAGAGCAGACGATTCCGCGAGAGCGTAGGGATATCCCGTCAGAAGATGAGCGATTAAACGCGCGTCTACGTAGGAGTTTACTACAAGCCGTATTGACTACAGCTATAGGGCGCTATTGAAGGGTTGGCCACCAGAAAATCCTGAGGCAACCCTTACACTGTTTCCTACGTCAAACCCGTGCCGGCACCGGCAGCGGTGACGCCAGCAGACGCTTGTCCAGCAGGCCCAGGCCTTCCTGGAATAACTGGTTGCTGCGCTCGGTGTCACCCAACTGCGCCAGCAGGCGCGCCAGCTCGGCACAGGCTTCGGGGTTGCGCTGCACCTGCAGGCTGCTTTCCAGGTAGTCCCGCGCCTTGCCCCACAGGCTGTTTTGCAAGCACAGGCGTCCCAGGGTCAGCAACAGGCTGGCATCGCCTGGATGATCCTTGAGCCAGCCTTCGGCAAACTTCAGTTGCTTCGCCGAATCGCTGCCACGCAGCAGGCCGTAGAGCCTGATCAGATGGCTGTCATACTCGCGCTTGAGCGCACCGCGCAGCACTTCTTCAGCCTTGCCATCCGCGCCCAATTGGCGCAGTTGTTCGGCGTACGCCAGCACCAGTTGCGGTTCCTGGCGCTGGGCGGAAGTGAGTTGTTGCCAGGCTCGCTCAAGGGATTGCTGACCGGCCTCGCCCTGCTCTTCGCGCTGGGCCGCCAGGGTAAGGTTCTCGCCCCAGGCGCGACGCTCCAGGTCGGCCAGCTCGGCGGGTGGCAACACCTTGTCCTTGCGCAGCTCCGGCAACAGCCGGATTACCGAAGACCAATCACCACGCTGTTGATAAAGCCGTTGTAGCTGGCGCAATACCTGGACGTTATGCGGATGACGTTCATGCATCGCCTGCAAGGTGACCAGGGCGCCATCAGTGTCGCCACGGTCCATCTGCAACTGCGCATGACTCAAGGCCACCGCCAGTTCGGCCTGTGGCTGGCGCTCAAGCGCGCGCTCCAGCAGGCCGTCCGCCTCCTCATAACGCCCCTGCTCGTTAGCCGCGCGGGCGGCGCCGAGGTAGTAGAGCAATGGCTGGCGTTCCGCTTCGGCCGCTCGGTGCAAGTGACGCTCGGCACTGGCCCAACGCCCTTCGGCGAGGTCCATCTGGCCCTGTTCAATGGCGACCTGCACCCGACGGCTGCGATTGCGCCGCGACCACGGGTTGACCACACCCCCCGAAGTCAGCACCAGGCTAAGCAGCACCCTGACCAGATAGATCGCCAGGCCGATGGCAAACAGCGCCACCAGCGTCGACCACAGCCCTGACTCGTAATGCAGCACATGGGGATAGGTAATCAGCACATAACCGGTGTGTTTCGAAATGCCCACGGCCAGTGCCAGGGCGATCGCAATCGCCAGCACCAGGATCACATAGAAGCGCTTCATCGGCCTTACTCCTGGGTCGCCGGCTTGCCAGCGGAAGCCTTGGCTTCTTCGGCAGACAGGTGGCGACGGTCAAGGTAAGCCTGCACGGCAGCCAGGCTCGCGGCCAAGTCCGGCGTTACCACCGAGACGGCCTTGGGCTCGAGCTCGGCAATACGCGCCAGCATGGCTTTGCTTTGCGGGTTGTCTTGATTGAAGTTGTCCTGCAACACGCTGCGGGCCTCGCCCAGGGAGCGGCTGTACACCGCCGGCTCGCCATTGAGCGCCGCCCACTGCGCCTGCTCCAGCGCCAGGCTCAGGGCCAGGCGCACCTGGTTCAGGCCTTGCCCTGCCAGCAGCGGACGAATGTTGTCATCGGGGTTGAAGTCGATGCGGAAATACCGCGAGATCTGCTCCCACCACTGGCTCCAGCGGTTGTCCGTATCAGTCGTCGGACGCCCCTCGTTGGCCGCTTCCGGGAGTTGGTATTCCGGAGCGATGGCTGCCAGTTGCACGACCTGATCGCGCAATGCCGCCAGTTGCAGGTACAACCCGGTACGGTCGGGCTGTTCGATATTGCGCAACGCGGCGAGGCTCTTGGCCAACTGCTCACGGGCGGCGTACGAGCCGGGGTCACTTTGTTCGCGGAGGATTTCGTCAGCGCCCTGGACCAGCGCCTGGGCGCTGTTGATGTCCTGCAAGGCGGAAAGACGCAGGCTGGCCAGGCGGATCAAGTGCTCGGCCTCAGCCAGGCGCCAGTCCTGGCGGCTGGCGCCCAGGACGGTTTCCAGGCGCTGGCTCAAGCGCTGCTGATCGCCCTGCAATTGCGCCACCAGCCGACGGCGCTCTTCGAGTTCGTCAGCACCCGGCAGTTGCCCCAGGCGCGCAGACAACTGCTGCTGGCTCTGCTTGAGGCTCTGGGATTGATCGTCCAGATTTTGCACTTGGCCCAGCTGTTGCTGGCTGCTCGCCTGCAGTGCGCGGACCTGCCAGATCCCCCAGCCACCGGCTGCAACACCGGCTGCGCCAAGTAACAAGGCCACGATAGCCAGGCCGTTGCCACGGCGCGGGGCGGTGGTGACCGGTGTCTCAACAGGCGCATCAAGCGCGGGCTGAGCTTCATCTTTAGGCAAGGCTGTTTCGCTCACGTATCCATCCTTTGCGTATTAGAGAGTGGGAACGGAGAAACTCCGTAACGCCACTAACAAAGCCGCGGCACTGGCGCCACGACAATCCACAACTTTTTGCGCGCCAGCGGCACGCGCCATTTCGGCGACTCGCGGGCTAGGCACAAACAACGGCAGTTGTGCCACCAGGGGCCAATCTGTGCCGGCCAGGGCTTGCAGGTGTAAAAAACCCTGCCCACTGCTGACCACCACGCCGTTCAAGCGTTCCACGTTTATGCGTTGGGTCAGGGTCGCACTGTCGTAATCCGGCAGGAAACGGCGGTACAACTCCAGATAGTCGACACTAGCACCTTGCTCGCGTAAACGCTCAGCCAGCAGCTCTCTACCGCCCTCGCCCCGCAGGATCAGCACCCGGGCACCGGGCTGTGCAATAGCCTCGCGCAGGGCAGCCAATTCAAGCAAGGCCTCACTGTCGTCACCTTCCTTAGGACAACTGACGTCAAGGCCGTGGTCGGCCAACACCTTCGCCGTAGCGGCGCCGACGCTGAACCATGGCAACGCCGGAGATTGCGGCCAGTGTTGCGCCAACAACTGCACGCTCAGGCGCGCCGCCGGCTTGCTCACCACGATCACCGCACAATAACGGTCCAGCTCGTGAAAGATCGCGTGTTGCTCAAGCGTGACGGGCAGCGCTTCGATCTCCAGCAACGGCAGGCTGCTGCTGAAAATACCTTCCTCAGATAACGTCGCCGCCAGGGCCGCCGACTCCTCGGCGGGCCGCGTCAGCAGCACACGCCATTGCGTCACTGCGGGCCGGCCTCGCCGTACACCGCCTGCAGGATGGCACCGGCGCCTTTTTCCAGCAGTTCTTCGGCGACTTTGATACCCAGGCTGGTCGCCTCGCTTTGCGGCCCGCGAATCTCTGCAGTGAGCAGCAGCCCACCACTCGGGTCGCCCACCAGGCCACGCAGCCAGAGGTTTTCGCCCTCAAGCACGGCGTAACAGGCGATCGGCACCTGGCAGCCACCGTTGAGGTGCTTGTTCAGAGCGCGTTCGGCGGTGACGCGAATTTCAGTGTCTTGGTGATCCAGCGGCTTGAGCAGCGCATGAATTTCGCTGTCGGCGGTGCGGCATTCGATACCCACGGCGCCCTGCCCGCCAGCCGGCAAGCTGTCTTCAACGCTGATGGCCGAGGTGATGCGGTCTTCAAAACCCAGGCGGATCAGGCCGGCTGCCGCGAGGATGATCGCGTCATATTCACCGGCATCCAGCTTGGCCAGGCGGGTATTGACGTTGCCCCGCAGGAAACGAATTTGCAGGTCTGGGCGACGGGTCAGCAACTGTGCCTGGCGACGCAGGCTGGATGTGCCGACGACACTGCCCAGCGGCAGTTCATCAAGAGAGGCATAGGTATTGGAAACGAAAGCATCGCGCGGGTCTTCGCGCTCGCAGATGCAAAACAGGCCCAGGCCTTCGGGGAAGTCCATGGGCACGTCTTTCATCGAATGCACGGCGATGTCGGCTTCGTTCTCCAGCAGAGCGGTTTCCAGTTCCTTGACGAACAGGCCCTTGCCGCCGATTTTCGACAATGGCGAATCAAGCAGCTTGTCGCCGCGACTGACCATGGGTACCAGGGACACCTTCAGGCCGGGATGAGCCTGCTCGAGGCGTGCTTTGACGTATTCGGCCTGCCATAAGGCCAGGGCGCTTTTACGGGTGGCGATGCGGATTTCGCGAGAGGACATGGATCAATCCGTACTGAATAGATACGGCAGATAATAACAGCTCAGGCAAATGCGCTTTGATTTGAATCAGCAAGTGCAGGGCCTCCCTGGCCGCGTCGCACCGGGATATGGGCGGTGAAGCTCGCATCAGCCCTTGGGCTAAAGCTGCTGCATCATCTTGCGCACACCGGCGACATGGCGCCGGCTGACGATCAAGGCGTCGCCATTGAGGCCCTTCAGGAACAGTTGAAAGTGCCCAAGCGGCGTGCGCTGCAGACGTTCGATGCGCTCACGTGCCACCAGCGCGTTGCGGTGGATGCGCACAAAGCGGTCGCCAAATTCATCTTCCAACGCCTTGAGTGGCTCATCGAGCAGCACTTCACCGGCCTCGTGACGCAAGGTCACGTACTTGTGATCGGCGATGAAATAGACCACCTGATCCAGGGGAATCAGTTCGATGCCCTTGCGGGTGCGGGCGCTGATATGGCTGCGCGGCCCGTTGCCGCCCTGGGCTGCGGGCTGGGTCAAGGCGGCCAGTTGGACGCGATTGGGACGCTCGGCCTTTTTCAAGGCGCGTAGCAACGCATCGGCATTGATCGGCTTGACCAGGAAACTGGCGCCGCTGGCATCCAGAGCCTCGGAAGAGAACTCATCCTGGGAGGCGCACAGCACCACCGCAGGCGGCGATTCTCGCTCGCTCAGGCGGGCAGCAACCTGCAAACCATCAAGGCCCGGCATGCGGATGTCGAGCAACACGACGTCCGGCTTGAGGCTGTCAATAAGGGCCAAGGCTTCCTCGCCACTGGTGGCGCTCGGCTCAAGGACACTGTAACCCTCGAGTTCACTGACCAAACGGCTCAGTCGCTCGCGGGCTTGGGGTTCGTCATCAACGATCAGGACATTCATATTGCGCTGGATTCCTGCGTGAGTCTCGCACAAGGATAGCGTAGACAGGTGCGGTGACTTCCGTCACGGCGATCCACGCTAAGACTAGCGCGAGCGGCAAAAAGTGCCCCGAGAGTGGCACCAATATTTACCCGGACCTGTTCAATCGCGCCCAAAGCCTGCTGCCTTCGGGCATCGTCGTAGGGTTTGCTGATACACAATATGAACACCCCCTTTCTAATGGATAGCCTGGAGTTCGACCTCATCGCCCGGCATTGGTGCAGTACACCGTCTGTCAGCGCGACGCTCTATCTGTGCAACTGTAGACGCTCGCGAAGATGATATTGCTCAATCGTCAAATATCGTTTCAATAAACACGCTTTGTTTATCCAAGGACCGTTAGTTTCAAACCCCCGTTCGGTCCTGGCTCCAGTCTCGTCCTGCGCGAGGCCGGCGGCAAGGCACTTAGCCATCTTGGAAACAAATAAAAATGCCCCGCCCCGGTATCATCGCCTCCGGGGGCAACCCTGTTATTATCGGCGCCACACTTTCATGCCCTCTTTCCAGCAGATCACGAGCGAATCCATGAGCACCGACAAGACCAACCAGTCCTGGGGCGGCCGCTTCAGTGAACCCGTCGACGCCTTCGTCGCGCGCTTCACCGCCTCCGTCACCTTCGACCAGCGCCTGTACCGACACGACATCATGGGCTCGATCGCCCACGCCACGATGCTGGCCAAGGTCGGCGTACTGACCGATGCCGAGCGCGACAGCATCATCGACGGCCTGACCACCATCCGTGGCGAGATCGAAGCCGGCACCTTCGACTGGCGCGTCGACCTGGAAGACGTGCACATGAACATCGAGGCCCGCCTCACCGACCGCATCGGTGTGACCGGCAAGAAACTGCACACCGGTCGCAGCCGTAACGACCAGGTGGCCACCGATATCCGCCTGTGGCTGCGGGACGAGATCGACCTGATCCTGGCCGAAATCACCCGCTTGCAAAAAGGCCTGCTGGAGCAGGCAGAGCGTGAGTCCGGCACCATCATGCCCGGCTTCACCCACCTGCAAACCGCACAGCCTGTGACCTTCGGCCACCACCTGCTGGCCTGGTTCGAAATGCTCAGCCGCGACTACGAGCGCCTGGTGGACTGCCGCAAGCGCGCCAACCGCATGCCCCTGGGCAGCGCCGCACTGGCCGGCACCACCTACCCGATCGACCGCGAATACACCGCGCAGCTGCTGGGCTTCGACGCCGTGGGCGGCAACTCCCTGGACGGCGTGTCGGACCGTGACTTTGCCATCGAATTCTGCGCTGCGGCCAGCATCGCGATGATGCACTTGTCGCGTTTCTCCGAAGAGCTGGTGCTGTGGACCAGTGCGCAATTCCAGTTCATCGACCTGCCGGACCGCTTCTGCACCGGCAGCTCGATCATGCCGCAAAAGAAAAACCCCGACGTACCGGAATTGGTGCGTGGCAAAAGCGGCCGTGTATTCGGCGCGCTGATGGGCCTGTTGACCCTGATGAAAGGCCAGCCGCTGGCCTACAACAAGGACAACCAGGAAGACAAGGAACCGCTGTTCGACGCCGCCGACACCCTGCGTGACTCGCTGCGGGCCTTTGCCGACATGATCCCGGCGATCAAGCCCAAGCACGCCATCATGCGTGAAGCGGCCCTGCGTGGCTTCTCCACCGCAACCGACCTGGCCGACTACCTGGTACGCCGCGGCCTGCCGTTCCGTGACTGCCACGAAATCGTCGGCCATGCCGTGAAATACGGCGTGGACACCGGCAAGGACCTGGCGGAAATGAGCCTGGAAGAACTGCGCCAGTTCAGCGACCAGATCGAGCAGGATGTGTTTGCGGTGCTGACCCTGGAAGGGTCGGTGAATGCCCGTAACCATATCGGCGGGACTGCGCCGACGCAGGTGAAGGCTGCCGTGGTTCGCGGCCAGGCATTGCTCGCCAGCCGCTAAAAGCTTCGCGAGCAAGCCCGCTCCCACATTCGACTGCATTCCAAAGGTGGCACTCGGTCAAATGTGGGAGCGGGCTTGCTCGCGAAAGCGTCATCACAAACACCCAAGATTTATTTCTTGGCAGCAACCATCGCCATAAACGCCGGCATCGCCGCTTCCTTGTCCGCCGCCACCCGCTGGGCATTCGGCAACGCCTGCAAGCGTTCCAGCAACGCCTTGGCCTCCGGCAACTCAGCCAACAGATCCAGCCCGAACAGCTTCCCGGCCACCCCACAGGCCAGGTCCACGCTGTACACAAAATACAAATCCGCAATCGTGAAACTGTCCCCCGCCACATACGGCGCGAACTTCCCGTGCCGCCCCAGCGATGCGATTCCCAGCAATAACTCCGCCTTGGATTTCTCCTTGATCGCCTCCGGTACCGGCATCCCGAAGAACGCCTCAGCAAAACACGCCCGGGCCGGCAACTCGATGTACAACTCGATTTCCCTGCACAACGCCAGCACCTGGGCACGCTGGAACGGATCGCTCGGCAACAGCGATCGCCCGCCCTGGGTCTGTTCGATGTATTCGAGGATCACGCTGGTTTCGTTGATAAAGCCTTGCTCGACACCCAGCACCGGCACCTTGCCCCGGGGGCTCACGGCCAAGGCTTCAGGGCTCTGGCCTGCGTAGAACGGCACCTCTTCGAAGGGCAGCCCTTTCTCCAGCAGCGCCAGTTTGACCATGTTGTAGTAGTTGCTGACCGAAAATCCATAAAGCTTGAGCATCACAAAGCCTCCAGGCCGTGTACGGGGTTGGCAGCAGTGGTTATAGAACGGGATGCCACGCCTGACCAGCAGCATCAGCCGAGTGAATGGGGGTAGACTGGCGCCCTTTCCTCCAGGAGCCTGCCATGAGCGAGCCAACCGATATCGACAACGACGAAGAAGAGTTCGCCGAGACCACCTTGATTGAAGCGATCGAAAACCAGATCGAAAGCGACAACCCGCCCGCCGCCAAGGCCACCTTCAACAAGCTGACCCTGGTGGGCTACGAGCGCGAAGACATCCTGCAAATGATGGCCCACGTGCTCGCCGTCGAAATCGACGCCCTGCTCGAAGAAGACCGCGCCTTCAATACCGAATGGTATGAAACTGCCTTGCGCGCCCTGCCAGAGCTGCCGCCCGAGAAGCAATAAGCCCGACACCGCACTGGCCAGCAAGCGCTTGCTGGCCACAATCCTGCCCCACATCAACACTGCATGAGTTCCGACTGGACAGCTCGCCCAAGTGCGTTCACCTTATGGCTGCTAGCGTCTAAAAATTCCTAGAAAGTCTGGAGTCCTTATGTCGTATACCCCTGAGTTGGTTGCCGAACTGGAAATCCTTGCACTCTTCAACCTGGGCAGCTCCCAGGAAGGTCTGAAAGTTCATCAGACCGCCGCTCCCACTGCCATTGCCGCTGCCCGGCGCCTGTTTGAAAAAGACCTGATCGACCAGCCAGATGGTGGCTACCTCACCAGCCTTGGCCGGGATGCTGCCGAACACGCACAAAGCCTGCTGACTATTCTGACGACCAGCAAAGAAGCCGCCTGACACCTCGTATCGCCCACGGGATCCTCTTTCACGGATTCCGCGGGCATTCCTGCGCCCGGGATAAAATTCTGGCGCCAAAAACAAAATCCCGCTAAACCTCCTACGCTACTGGCTGTAAACTCCCACACGGCCGCCCACGTCGGGCCCTGCGAGCCACCGAGTTCGACATGACCCGCACCCACGAAATCCGCCCCGACCTGGACGAAGGCATCGACCGCAAGGTGCTGACCCAGTTGCGCGCGCGATTTCTGGCCCTGAACGAGGGCCGCATGGCCCGGGCCGTTGAAGGGCTGACGCCGCGCCAGCAAAGCGTACTGACGCTGCTGCCGCTGTTTTTCCACGTCAATCACCCGCTGCTGCCGGGTTATGTGTCGGGCAGCACACCGGCCGGCCTGTCGAACTTTGAACCCGACGCGCAAGCGTTGGCAGAAGCTCAGCGCCTGACCCGCACGTTTTCCTACAAGCCCCGGCACGGCAACCCACCGCGCCCTATTCATGGCCTGTTCCTGATGGGTAGCCTGGGCACCCTGGCCCAGGCCGATCAAAGTGATATGGACGTGTGGGTCTGCCACGCTGCCGATCTCAGTGAGAATGAGCTGGCCGAGCTACGAAAAAAATGCCAATTGCTGGAAACCTGGGCTCTGACCATGGGCGCCGAGGCGCATTTTTTCCTGATCGAGCCGACACGGTTTATCCAGGGTGACCGCGACACCCAACTGAGCTCGGAAGACTGCGGCACCAGCCAGCATTACCTGCTGCTGGATGAGTTCTACCGCACCGCCATCTGGCTGGCAGGGCGCACGCCGATCTGGTGGCTGGTGCCGGTGTATGAAGAAACCCGCTACGCCGAATTCACCCACGCGTTGATCTCCAAGCGCTTTATCCGCGCCGATGAAACCCTCGACCTGGGCCATCTGGCCCACATCCCGCCGGGTGAATTTATCGGCGCCGGCCTGTGGCAGTTGTTCAAGGGCATCGAATCGCCCTACAAGTCGGTACTCAAGCTCCTACTGACCGAGGTCTACGCCAGCGAACACCCGAAGGTGCAGTGCCTGAGCCTGCGCTTCAAGCGGGCGGTGTTTGCCAACCAGATGGACCTCGACGAGCTGGATCCGTACATCGTGGTCTACCGCCGCATCGAGGAATACCTCAAGGCCCGCAACGAACCGGAGCGCCTGGAACTGGTGCGGCGCGCCCTGTACCTGAAGGTCAACCGCAAGCTCACGGCCGGCCAGCGCACCGACCGCTGGCAACGTTTGCTGCTGGAGCGCCTGGCCCATGAATGGGGTTGGGACCAGCGCCAACTGGCCCTGCTGGACAGCCGCAGCCAATGGAAAGTCCGCCAAGTGGCCTCCGAGCGCCGGGCACTGGTCAACGAGCTGAACTATAGCTATCGCTTCCTGACCCAGTTTGCCCGCACCGAACAGACCGTCAGCCTGATCAACAAGCGCGACCTCAATGTGCTCGGCCGGCGCCTGTATGCCGCCTTCGAGCGCAAGGCCGGCAAGGTTGAGTTCATCAACCCCGGCATTGCCCCGGACCTGGCCGAAGACACCCTGACCCTGGTGCAATCGCCCAACCGTAAAGAGCCGGGTCAGCACCATTGGGGCTTGTACAACGGCAGCCTGACCGCCCTGGAATGGGAGCACTTCGCACCGATCAAGCGCAGCCGCGACCTGCTGGAAATGCTCACCTGGTGCCACCGCAACGGCGTGATCGACAGCAGCACCCGCCTGGCCTTGCACCCCGGCAGCAGCGACATGACCGAATTCGAGCTGTTCAACCTGCTGGGCAGCCTGCAACAGACCGTCGCCCTGCCCTTGGCCAGCGTCGATGAAGAACGCCTGTTGCGCTCGGCGGTGCCCGAGGAAGTGCTGCTGCTGATCAACGTCGGCGTCGACCCGCTCAAGCACCACCGCGACCTGAACATCCTGATGACCACCGAGCGCACCGACTCCCTGAGTTACGCCGGCGTACGGGAAAACCTGGTGCTAACCCTGGACCAGGTCACACTCAACAGCTGGAACGAGGTGATGGTCAACCGCTACGACGGCCCCCACGCGCTGCTCGACTGCCTGCGGGATTACCTGAACCAGCTGCCGGCCAATCACCTGCCGCGATTGCGGGTGCGTTGCTTCTGCCACAACCGTGCGCAATTCATTGCCCAGCGCGTGGAAGAAATCTTCGACACCGCGCAAAACCTGATGCTGAGCCAGGAAAACCACCGCTACCTGGTGCAGGTGCAGCAGCACTACCACGTGATGGAACTGACACCCGGCCAAGCCAACCATGTGTCACTGGCGACCCAGGACGCGCTGATCGCCTACCTCAGTGAAGAACTGGCCAGCTACAGCCCGCTGCACCTGGACACCATGGCCCTCGAAGACCACGACCTGGCGCTGTTGCTGCCCATGGGCCTGCCCGACTGTGTGCAGGTGTTCTACCGGATCAACGAAGGGGTTGCCGAGCTGTACGTGCTGGATGAATTCAACGCGCTCTGGCAGCAGCGCCTGCCGTTTCACGACGAGCAAAGCCTTCTGGTGCCGCTGCAGCGCTTCCTGCAATCGATTATTTATCGGCGCGACGCGCTGCTGCCGCTGGACCCGCAACAGCCACTCTGCGCGGTGCAAATCCTGTATTACCAGCTGTTGCCGTCAGGCAGCGGCCGCGCACGCCGGGCCGAACCGCGCCCAGCGCCGCAAACCCCGGCCAATAAACCGTTCTACGACGTGCAGGCGATTATCGGCAAGGCAGCACCGGGCCAGGTGGGGATCACCTTGTACTGCAATCAACGGGAGTTTTCCGAGCTGGAATTTGGCGACCAACTGTTTGCGGTGGTCGCCCAGCAAATCGTCGGGCAACGCCGGGAGGCCGAGCGCTACCGCTGCTACATCACCGATCTGGACCTGTCCGGCCTGCTCGGTGATGTTCAAAGCCCGAGCAATCTGTACCTACGCTACAAGGCTGATCTGGAACTGGCGCTCAATGAAGCGCTGAACCAGGTTTAGAGAGGAAAGGCACCACCGTCTTTCGGCTGGCCTTCGACGCCGAGCAATTCAAGCTTGAGGGTTTTGCCGCCTGGTGCTGGCCAGTCGATGTGCTGGCCGACTTGCAGGCCCAACAAAGCGCTGCCCACCGGCGCCAGGATCGAGATTTTGCCTTCGTCGGCGTTCGCGTCCTTGGGGTAGACCAGGGTCAGGTGATAGTCCTTGCCACTGCCTTGTTCACGGCAATGCACGCTGGAGTTCATGGTCACGACAGTTGCAGGCACTTCATCGTGGCCAACCACTTCTTCGGCGCGGTCGAGTTCGTGTTGCAGGGCTTCAACGCCCGGCGACGCCTCGCCTACACGGTCGATCAGTTGCTCAAGACGCTGCACGTCAAGACGGGTGAGGATGATGGAAGGTGCGGTCATGATTCAGGCAGACTCCTTTTTTCTGCACAAAAAAGCAAAACCCCGCCAGGAAAAGGCGGGGTTCTCACGGACCTCGATGAGTTGAGGTGTATCCGGACACTACCACAGCACAATAAATAAACAAGACGGCCTCAGGCGGAGGCCTTGCGCTGCTCGGCCTGGGCGACGATCACGCGGCGCCGCGCATCATCGGCGGAGCGCCATTCACGGATGTCTTCTACATGACGAAAGCAGCCGAGGCAGACTTTGTGCTCATCCAGCCGACATAAACTGATACAAGGTGACGGCACCGCCGGGCTGACATTGCTGAACAGCGGCTTGGGCGGGCGTACGGGTACGGGCTGCGTCACGATCAGATCTCGTCGAAGTCCAGCTCGACGCCGGTATATTCATGAATCAGGCGCGTGAGCATCTCGCCCAACAACTCTTCGCTCTTGTCGCACTGCCATTTGCCGCTTTCTTCGTCGTAGTCGAAGTGAACGCCACCGGAGCGCGCAGCCAGCCACAGCTGACGCAGCGGTTCCTGGCGACTGAAGATCAGTTGCTGGCCACTCTCAAACTTGACGGTCAGCACACCGGCCGAGTTCTCCAGGTCCACATCCAGGCCGCTGTCGTCGAAAATATCCTCCAGCGCTTGCTGGGTCGAATCCACCAGGTCGTGGAAACGGGCTTCGGTCAAACTCATTGTGGGAACCTCGAAAAGTGTCTGGTCTCGCTCAAGCGCCGCACAATACGGACGCGCCATCATGATTGCAAAGGATACCGATTTCATTACCCGCAGCTGCGTGAATTATCCCTGATTGGTGTAAGCGCAATCGCGACAAACTCGGCAAAGCCCCGCCGGACGGGTATTTCGGCGCATAGGCAATCCGGCGGGTGGTCGGTATACTCGGGCGCAATTAATGCATATTCAAGGATTTCGCCATGAAGCGCCTGATCTCTTCCCTTGCTGCGCTCGTCGCGGTCGCTTGCCTCGTTAGTGCCTGTGGTCAAAAAGGCCCGCTGTATCTGCCCGATGACAGCAAAGACCCGAATGAACAGGCGCAATCGTCGCAAACCAAAGCGCACAAGCACGACACCTACTAAGGGAACATCATGGACGCTTTTAACTACCGGGACGGCGAGCTGTTCGCGGAAGGTGTCGCGCTGTCCGCCATTGCCGAGCGCTTTGGTACCCCGACCTACGTGTACTCCCGTGCCCACATCGAAGCGCAATACCGCTCCTTTGCCGACGCGCTGGAAGGCACGCCAAGCCTGGTGTGCTACGCGGTAAAAGCCAACTCCAACCTGGGTGTACTCAATGTCCTGGCGCGCCTTGGCGCCGGTTTCGACATTGTGTCCCGGGGCGAGCTTGAGCGTGTGCTGGCCGCTGGCGGCAAAGCTGACAAGATCGTGTTCTCCGGCGTCGGCAAGAGCCGCGAAGACATGCGCCGCGCCCTGGAAGTTGGCGTGCACTGCTTCAACGTCGAGTCCACCGACGAGTTGGAGCGCCTGCAAGTGGTGGCCGCCGAGATGGGCGTTCGCGCACCGATCTCCCTGCGGGTCAACCCGGACGTAGACGCCGGCACTCACCCGTACATTTCCACCGGTCTCAAAGAGAACAAGTTCGGCATCGCCATTGCCGACGCCGAGGACGTGTACATCCGTGCCGCCCAACTGCCAAACCTGGAAGTATTGGGCGTCGACTGCCATATCGGCTCGCAACTGACCAGCCTGCCACCGTTCCTCGACGCCCTCGACCGCCTGCTGGCGCTGATCGACCGCCTCGGCGAATGCGGCATCTACCTGCACCACATCGACCTCGGTGGCGGCGTGGGCGTGCGTTATCGCGATGAAGAGCCGCCGCTGGTTTCCGACTACATCAAGGCCGTGCGCGAGCGCACCGAAGGCCGCGACCTGACGCTGATGTTCGAGCCGGGCCGCTACGTCGTCGCCAATGCTGGCGTGCTGCTGACCCAGGTCGAGTACCTCAAGCACACCGAACACAAGGATTTCGCCATCGTCGATGCGGCGATGAACGACCTGATCCGCCCGGCGCTGTATCAGGCCTGGATGGATGTGACGGCCGTCAAGCCACGTGCTGGCGAAGGCCGCAGCTACGACGTGGTCGGCCCGATCTGCGAGACCGGCGACTTCCTGGCCAAGGAACGTCAGCTGGCCCTGGAAGAAGGCGACCTGCTGGCCGTGCATTCGGCCGGTGCCTACGGGTTTGTCATGAGCTCCAACTACAACACCCGCGGGCGTACCGCCGAGGTGCTGGTGGACGGTGATCAAGCGTTTGAAGTGCGTCGCCGCGAGACGGTAGCCGAGTTGTTTGCTGGCGAAAGCCTGCTGCCGGAGTAAGGCCATGTTGCTGCGTTTTACCAAGATGCACGGGCTGGGCAATGACTTCATGGTTCTCGACCTGGTCAGCCAGCACGCGCACATCCTGCCCAAGCACGCCAAGCTGTGGGGCGACCGGCACACCGGTGTCGGCTTCGACCAATTGTTGCTGGTGGAAGCACCGAGCAACCCGGAAGTGGATTTCCGTTACCGGATCTTCAACTCCGACGGCTCCGAAGTGGAACAGTGCGGCAACGGTGCCCGTTGTTTCGCCCGTTTTGTGCTGGACAAGCGCCTGACCGCCAAGCGGCAGATTCGCGTCGAGACCAAAAGCGGCATTATCGAGCTGGATATTCGCAGCGACGGCCAGATCGGCGTCAACATGGGCGCCCCACGGCTGGTGCCGGCGGACATTCCGTTCCAGGCCACCGAACAAGCGCTGAGCTACGCCGTGGACGTGGACGGCAAGACCGTCAACCTGGCCGCCGTGTCCATGGGCAACCCCCATGCCGTGCTGCGGGTCGATGACATCAACAGCGCACCGGTTCACGAACTGGGGCCGAAGATCGAAAACCACCCGCGCTTTCCGGCGCGGGTTAACGTGGGTTTCCTGCAGGTCATCGACCGTTCCCGTGCGCTATTGCGCGTCTGGGAACGCGGTGCCGGCGAAACCCAGGCTTGCGGTACCGGCGCCTGTGCCGCTGCCGTTGCCGCGATCAGCCAGGGGTGGATGGATTCGCCACTGCTGATCGACCTGCCCGGCGGAAGTCTGTCCATCGAATGGGCAGGCCCTGGCCAACCGGTGAAAATGACCGGCCCGGCCACCCGCGTCTACGAAGGACAGGTCCGTCTATGAGTGAGCAAACCTAATGACTGATAAGCCTCAAGTACCCGCGAAAGCATCCCCAAGCGAAAGTCTGGAGGCCGCAGCCGTTGCGGCGTATCTGGAGGCTAATCCGGACTTCTTCGTAGAACACGAGGAGCTGCTGCCGGCCCTGCGCATTCCCCACCAGCGCGGCGATACCGTGTCGCTGGTGGAGCGGCAGATGAAGATCCTGCGCGAGCGCAATATCGAGATGCGCCATCGGCTCTCGCAGCTGATGGACGTGGCCCGCGATAACGACCGCCTGTTCGACAAGACCCGCCGCCTGGTCTTGACCCTGATGGACGCCGCCAGCCTGGAAGAAGCGGTTATTGCCGTCGAAGACAGCCTGCGCCAGGACTTCCAGGTGCCTTTTGTCAGCCTGATCCTGTTCAGCGACAACCCGATGCCGGTAGGGCGCTGGGTCAGCGGCAGCGATGCCCAGACCGCCATTGGCGGCTTGCTGTCCGAAGGCAAGACCATCAGCGGCACCCTGCGCGAACATGAGCTGGACTTCCTGTTTGGCGCCGAACAGCGCCAGCAGATCGGCTCCACTGCCGTGGTCGCCCTGAGTCATCAAGGTTTGCACGGTGTGCTGGCCATCGCCAGCCGTGATCCACAGCACTACAAAAGCTCGGTGGGCACGCTGTTCCTGAGCTACATCGCCGAAGTGCTGGGCCGCGTCCTGCCGCGCTTTACCACCGCCTTGCGCGCGGTGCGCTAACCATGGAACGACAACTGGACGCCTACTGCGCTCACCTGCGCAGCGAGCGCCAGGTGTCGCCGCATACCCTGGAAGCCTACCGTCGGGACTTGAACAAGGTCCTGGCGTTCTGCGAGAAGCAACACATCGACAGCTGGAAGGCCCTGGATATCCAGGGTCTGCGCAGCCTGATCGCCCGCCTGCACCAGCAAGGCCAATCCTCCCGCAGCCTGGCGCGCCTGCTGTCGGCGGTACGCGGCCTCTATCACTACCTGAACCGCGAAGGCCTGTGCGACCACGACCCGGCCAACGGCCTGGCGCCGCCCAAGGGTGAACGCCGCCTGCCCAAGACCCTCGACACCGACCGTGCCCTGCAATTGCTCGACGGCGCCGTGGAGGACGACTTCCTGGCTCATCGCGACCAGGCGATCCTCGAACTGTTCTACTCCTCGGGCCTGCGCCTGTCGGAGTTGACCGGGCTCAACCTCGATCAGTTGGACCTGGCGGATGGCCTGGTGCAGGTGCTCGGCAAAGGCAGCAAGACCCGCGTATTACCGGTGGGCAAGAAGGCCCGCGAAGCCCTGCTGCTGTGGCTGCCCCTGCGTGCCCTGGCCAACCCGGCGGATGACGCCGTGTTTATCAGCCAGCAAGGCCGCCGCCTCGGACCCCGGGCCATTCAGGTACGGGTCAAGGCCGCCGGCGAGCGTGAGCTGGGGCAAAACCTGCACCCGCACATGCTCAGGCACTCCTTTGCCAGCCACTTGCTGGAGTCATCCCAGGACCTGCGCGCAGTGCAGGAACTGCTTGGCCACTCAGACATCAAGACCACCCAGATCTACACCCACCTGGACTTCCAGCATCTGGCAACGGTGTACGACAGCGCCCATCCACGGGCCAAACGCATTAAGGGCAGTGACTCATGAGCATCAAGCTGATCACCTTCGACCTGGACGATACGCTCTGGGATAACGTGCCGGTCATCATCAGCGCCGAGGCGTCGATGCGCGAGTGGCTGGCGACCCATGCCACCAAGGTAGGCGACTTGCCCCTGGAGAAGTTTGCCAGCCTGCGCCAACAGGTGCTGGAGCGACATCCGGAGCTGAAATACCGCATCAGCGTGTTGCGTCAAAAGGTGCTGCAACATGCTTTCGAGGAAGCTGGATACCCGTTGCCGGAAGCGGCGCAGATGGCGGACGTGTGCTTTGAAGCGTTCATCCACGCCCGGCATCAACTCACCGTATTCCCCGAAGCGGAACCGATGCTGCAAGCGCTGCGCCGCGACTATCTGCTGGGGGTGATTACCAACGGCAATGCCGATGTGCAGCGTGTGGGGCTGGCGGATTACTTTCACTTTGCCCTGCGGGCCGAGGATATCGGTATCGCCAAGCCAGATGCACGGTTGTTCCAGGAGGCCTTGCAGCGCGGTGGCGTAGCGCCGGGCGCGGCGGTGCATGTCGGGGATCATCCAGGGGATGACATAGCCGGTGCGCAGCAGGCGGGGCTGCGGGCGGTGTGGTTCAACCCGGCGGGCAAGGCCTGGGAGGCCGAGAAGTTGCCGGATGCCGAGATTCGCAGCCTGACCGAGTTGCCAGCACTCCTGACCCGCTGGAAGTGACCCCGAACTTACCGTAGCAGCTGCCGAGCCTTGGCGAGGCTGCGTTTGCGGTGTGTCAGGCAGGCCGCCAACGCAGCCTCGCCAAGGCTCGACAGCTGCTACGAGAACGGACGGAATCCCATTTTGTAGCGCTCATGAAAAAGCCCGCAGCGACGGCGGGCTTTTTCAGCAAGCAAACAGCAAGCCTTAGATAGGCCGGCTGCCGTACTTGTTATCAGGCTTCTTCGGTGGATCTGCCACCACGTTAGCCTCGACTTCCTGCACTTTGCCGCCTTTAGCGAGGAACTCTTCCATCGCACGGGCCAACGCATCGCGCTCTTTGTTCTTGGCTTCTACGCTCGGCAGTTCGTCAACCGACACCGCAGCCTTGGCTTTGCCCTTGGCTACCGGGACCGGTGCATCGTCGCCACCGTCGTCGTCAGCCACGTCTTCGGCAGCCGCCTCAAGACCTTCTTCGGTTTCGTCGTCGTCGCCTACTTCGAGGTCGTCGTTTTCCAGATCATCGTCGCTCATGTTCTACCTCATGACTTGCGAAAAGCAGATTAGTTATAGCCCAGCTTCGCCGCCTGTCGACGGCCGCCGGAAAAAAATCAACATCCACCGGATCACCAGTGGCTTATGCCCCATCACCGTGCAAGGTGGCGAGGACTTTACGAGCACCGCCATGATCACGGTGCTCGCCCAGATAAACACCTTGCCAGGTCCCCATCGCCAAGCGGCCGGCCCTTACCGGCAAACTCAACTGACAGCCCAGCAGACTGGCCTTGAAGTGCGCCGGCAGATCATCCGGACCTTCGTCGTTGTGTTCATATCCCGCCATGCCTTGCGGCACCAGCGCATTGAAAAAACGCTCGAAGTCACGGCGAACCGCCGGGTCGGCATTCTCGTTGACCGTCAACGAAGCCGAGGTGTGCTGCAGCCACAAATGCAACAGGCCCACCCGACAGGCCTTCAATTCAGGCAAGCCGGCGAGCAACTCGTCCGTCACCAGATGAAAGCCCCGGGGCTTGGCCCGCAGGGTTATCAGGGTCTGTTGCCACATACAGTTCTCCGCCTATCGGCGCGCATTCTAGCGCGCTCAGGGAAAAAACAAAGTGCCGAATACGCCTACATGCCTGTAAGACATTCGCACGCTGAAAAGTGCGGTGTGGATCCCATCACAAAGTCGCCAAAAAACCCATACACCTTTAGCCACAGACAAACCCCAGGCAAAAAAATGCCCGGCAAGCCGGGCATCTTTTTTTCGCGTACTTACAAGTTGTAGCCGCGCTCGTTGTGTTGCGCCAGGTCGAGGCCAACCGCCTCTTCTTCTTCGGTCACCCGCAGGCCCATCACAGCGTCCAGCACCTTGAGGATGATGAACGTCACGATGGCGGTGTAGATGACGGTGAAGCCGACGCCTTTGGCCTGGATCCAGACCTGAGCGGCGATGTCAGTGGTAGCGGCGTTGAAGCCACCCATCGACGGTGCAGCGAACACGCCGGTCAGGATCGCGCCGAGGATACCGCCGATACCGTGCACGCCGAAGGCGTCCAGGGAGTCGTCGTAGCCCAGTTTGCGTTTCAGGGTAGTGGCGCAGAAGAAGCACACCACACCGGCAGCCAGGCCGATCACCAGGGCGCCCATCGGGCCCACGGTGCCCGCAGCTGGAGTGATTGCCACCAGGCCAGCAACCACACCCGAGGCAATGCCCAGCGCGCTTGGCTTACCGTGGGTGACCCACTCGGCGAACATCCAGCCCAGCGCCGCCGCAGCGGTAGCGATCTGGGTCACCAGCATCGCCATGCCGGCAGTGCCGTTGGCCGCAGCAGCGGACCCGGCGTTGAAGCCGAACCAGCCAACCCACAGCATGGCCGCGCCCACCAGGGTGTAACCGAGGTTGTGCGGTGCCATTGGGGTGGTTGGGAAGCCTTTACGCTTGCCGAGTACCAGGCACGCTACCAGGCCGGCAACACCGGCGTTGATGTGCACCACGGTGCCGCCAGCGAAGTCCAGTACGCCCCAGTCGCCCAGCAACGAACCCGGACCGCCCCATACCATGTGGGCAATCGGTGCGTAGACCAGGGTGAACCAGACGCCCATGAAGATCAGCATCGCGGAGAACTTCATACGCTCGGCGAACGCACCGACGATCAGCGCCGGGGTGATGATCGCGAAGGTCATCTGGAAGGTCACAAACACGGCTTCAGGGAACAACGCCGCCGGGCCGGTGATGCTGGCCGGGGTCACACCCGAAAGGAACAGTTTGGACAAGCCACCCACAAACGAGTTGAGGTTGACGACGCCTGCTTCCATACCGGTGGTATCGAACGCCATGCTGTAGCCGTAGACGAACCACAGGATGGTGATCAGGCCGGTGATGGCGAAGCACTGCATCATCACGGAAAGAATGTTTTTGGAGCGAACCATGCCGCCGTAGAACAGCGCGAGGCCTGGAATGGTCATGAACAGTACCAGCGCGGTGGACGTAAGCATCCACGCGGTGTCGCCGGAATTGAGGACTGGAGCAGGTACTGGGTCCGCCGCCATGGCCAGGGCCGGCATTACGAGGGACAACAGGGCTCCTAGCCCTGCGAATTTACGCAGAGTCATATTGTTTTCTCCTGGGGCGTTGGGGTTTGGCGGCTTAGATTGCGTCGGTATCGGTTTCGCCGGTACGGATGCGAATAGCCTGTTCCAGATTGACCACGAAGATCTTGCCGTCACCGATCTTGCCGGTGTTGGCGGCCTTGGTTATCGCCTCGATAACCCGGTCAAGATCCTTGTCGTCAATGGCGACATCAATCTTCACCTTTGGCAGGAAATCGACCACGTATTCCGCGCCGCGATACAGCTCGGTGTGACCCTTCTGCCGACCGAAGCCTTTGACCTCAGTAACGGTAATGCCCTGCACGCCGATCTCGGACAGTGACTCGCGTACATCGTCCAACTTGAACGGCTTGATGATGGCAGTGACTAGCTTCATGAAAACTCTCTCCCGAATTGGTGGACTTGCCCCAGGAAAACAAACCCGTCTCAAGTCTAAGCGCAGTGCCTGGCTTTGTAACGCTTCGTCGCCTTGGCATTTGCCATTGCGACGCTCGCTAACCACTGGTGACGAAACATGTACCGCTGGTCCGTCGGCGCACTGCATCGTCACAGCGACTGCATCAGTGCATGGGTCATGATCGTCTAAGCAGAAAGCTTGCCAGCTCCGTAAAAATCACTGAAATCAGTCCTTTGTTCGCCTGTGCCCACCTCCCGGGCGCCGTTGCCGCGAAGATACGCACGAAAACGGTGCGTGACCGCCCGACCACATGCGCGAAAAGCGTGCGCCTCTGCCGGCGAAAAGACTATAGACGCTGCGTGATACACTGCCGGCCAACAGATTTTCCGGACGATTTCCCATGCTCGCGCCCAAAGACCTCCTCGACGCCCTGAGCGGCCACGCCTCCCGCCTGTTCAGCAGCGACACGCCGCTGCCACGCAATGAAATTGAAAGCCAGTTCAAGGCGCTGCTGCAAAGCGGTTTCAGCAAGCTGGACCTGGTAAGCCGGGAAGAGTTTGATAGCCAGATGGTGGTGCTGGCGCGCACTCGGGCGCGGTTGGAAAGCCTTGAGGCCAAGGTGGCGGAACTGGAAGCGCGATTGACGCCGGCCGCCGAATAAAGCGGCCCAACCGGGGCAGGTTTCGCCTGTCCCCGTTAAACCGTTGTAACCCTCAGCTCACCCGCTGATACCCGCCGACAACGCCCTTCTTCGACAATACCCACTGCCACAACTGGATATCCCGCGCGCGAAACGCCCCTGCACACGACAGCAGGTAATAGCGCCACATCCGGTAGAAACGCCGCCCGAAGGTTTCGGCGAAGTCCGGCCAAGCCAGTTCGAAGTTTTCGCACCAGGCCATCAGTGTCTTGTCGTAATCGGCGCCAAAGTTGTGCAAATCCTCGGCAACAAACAGCCCGTCCATGGCGTCGCCGATCTGCCCGATCGAGGGCAAATCACCGTTGGGAAAGATGTATTTGTCGATCCACGGGTCCGGCGTGCTGTTGCGTTGGTTCTTCCCGATGGTGTGCAACAGGAACAGGCCGTCGTCCTTCAGGCAGCGGTTGGCCACCTCCATATACGCCCGATGGTTCTTGCGCCCCACATGCTCAAACATGCCGACGCTGGCGATATGGTCGAATTGCTCGTCGATATCCCGATAGTCCTGCAGACGAAACTCGATCGGCAGATGTGAATACTTGGCCCGACCCCACTCCGCCTGCTCCTTGGAGATGGTCACACCCACGCACTCCACGCCATAGTGCTCGGCCGCATGGCTCATGAAACTGCCCCAGCCACAGCCGATATCCAGCACGCGCATGCCCGGCTTGAGACCGAGCTTTTTACAGATCAGGTCCAGCTTGGCGAACTGCGCCTGCTCCAGGGTGGTGGCATCTTTCCAGTAGCCACAGGTGTACGTCATGCGCGAGTCGAGCATGCGCGCGTAGAAGTCATTGCCAAGGTCGTAGTGCGCCTCGCCGACTTGCCAGGCGCGCTTCTTGTTTTGCAGATTCAGCCAGCGGGAGCTGAACGCGTGAAACAACAAGGTGGCCGGGTTGGCCTGGTCGATCACCCCAGAGCGCATGAGGCGGTAGAAAAACTCATCCAGCGCCTCGGCGTCCCAACCGCCATCCATGTAGTCCTCGCCAAGGCCAAGGTTGCCTTTGGCCAGGGCCAGGTCGAACGTAGCACTGTGGTGCAGTTGCATATCCGCAGCCGACGGCCCGTTTACCTCAATCTGCGCCTGCGCCAGCAACTCCTTAACGAAGCGCGCTCCCTGAGACATCTCATCAGAACCGGAAAAAGAATGACGCGTTTTGTTAAGCACAATTGCTCTCCAGAAATAGCGTTGCCTTTGATTCATACACTGCGAGAAATCTGGCCATGGAAGCGTCTGGCAAGGCCCTCAAGGCATCACCGGGTACGCTGGCTGGGAACAGATGTAACAAATCTTATCCAGCCATTTTTTAAAGATATAATGAATTAATCTTATGAAAACCATGCGAAATTGGAATGCAAAATGGACATCAGGGCGCTTCGTTATTTCGTAGAAGTCGTGGACCAGCAGAGCTTTACCAAAGCCGCAGTAAAGCTGCACCTGACCCAGCCAACGGTCAGCAAAATGGTGCAGCAACTTGAAACGAGCCTTGGCTTGAGGCTGCTGGACCGCATGGGAAAACGCTTCACCCTGACGGACGCCGGTGAAATTGTGCTCAAGCGCGCCAAGGAAATGATCGCACTGCACGATGAAATGACCGTGGAGCTGCAAGACTTGCAGCACGTCGAACGCGGTGCCCTGCGCATGGGACTGTCGCCCTCTACCCACCTCGCACTGGCACCGATCTTTGCGGAATATCACGCCCGCTACCCGAAGATCGAACTGAAACTGTTCGAAAGCGGCGGCAACGTCACCATTCAGGACCTGCGCCAAGGCACCCTGGAGTTCGGCACCATCCTGGACTCGCCGCGCGTGGCGGATATCTGGTCCGAATTCGAATCCATGCCCTTGTTCGAATCGCCGCTGTGCCTGCTCGCGCCCCATGATTCGCCCTGGCAGGGACGCAGCTCGGTGGAGCTGAGCGAACTGCAAGCCTGCGAATTCATCTTTTACGATGACACCTTCACCCTGAACCAATTCGTACTCGACGCCTGCGCCCTGGCCGGTTTTGAGCCGCGTATCAGCGGGCGCAGTAGCCAATGGGACTTTATCGCCTCCCTGGTACGCCTGGGTGTGGGCATCACCCTGCTGCCCCGGGCGTTCTGCGACACCCTTGATGCCAACCAATTCAGCATCGCGGAAATACAGTCGCCGGCCCTGAACTGGCGGCTGATGCTGGCGTGGCGTCGGCAGTGCAAGCTGTCGTTTGCGGCGCAGGCGTGGTTGACGTTGGCGAAGGAGTTTTTGTGTGTGCCACCGCCCAGCCAGTAGCCCGATACGTTCTGTAAAACCTCGCCGCTGCGTTGCGCCAGCGCTGGACTACCCTTGAAAAACCGCAGGAAGCGGCCACTCATTTCAAGGAACGAGCATGTCCCTCGCCATCGTCCACAGCCGCGCCCAGATTGGCGTTGAAGCCCCCGCCGTCACTGTCGAGGTGCACATGGCCAACGGCTTGCCGTCGCTGACGCTGGTGGGTCTGCCCGAGACCGCCGTCAAGGAAAGCAAAGACCGCGTACGCAGCGCGATTCTCAACTCCGCGCTGCAATATCCATCCCGCCGCATCACCCTCAACCTCGCGCCCGCCGACCTGCCCAAGGACGGTGGGCGTTTTGATTTGGCGATTGCGTTGGGGATTCTCGCCGCCAGTGTGCAGGTGCCGACGTTGACCCTCGATAACGTGGAATGCCTCGGTGAGCTGGCGCTGTCCGGTGAGGTACGTGGGGTGAAAGGTGTGTTGCCGGCAGCGCTGGCGGCGCGCAAGGCCGGGCGCACCTTGATAGTGCCTCGGGCCAATGCCGAAGAGGCGTGTCTGGCCTCGGGATTGAAGGTGATTGCGGTGGATCATCTGCTGCAAGTGGTGGCGCACCTGAACGGTCACGTCCCGATCGAGCCCTTCGTTTCCAGTGGCCTGATGTACCTGAATAAACCCTATCCCGACCTGAGTGAAGTACAGGGCCAACTGGCGGCCAAGCGTGCGCTGTTGATCGCTGCGGCGGGCGCCCACAACCTGTTGCTCAGCGGGCCACCGGGCACGGGCAAAACCTTGCTCGCCAGCCGTCTGCCGGGGCTGTTGCCGCCCTTGAGTGAACAGGAAGCGCTGGAGGTGGCGGCGATTCAATCAGTGGTCAGCCTGGCGCCGCTGAGCCATTGGCCGCACCGGCCGTTTCGCCAGCCGCACCATTCGGCATCAGGCCCGGCGCTGGTGGGCGGCGGCTCGAAACCGCAGCCGGGGGAAATCACCCTCGCCCATCATGGTGTGTTGTTTCTCGACGAACTGCCGGAGTTTGATCGCAAGGTCTTGGAAGTGCTGCGTGAGCCGCTGGAGTCCGGGCATATCGTGATTGCCCGCGCCCGCGACCGGGTGAGTTTCCCGGCGCGCTTTCAGTTGGTGGCGGCGATGAACCCCTGCCCTTGCGGCTATGTGGGCGAGCCCAGCGGGCGCTGTCGCTGCACGCCGGAGCAGATCCAGCGCTATCGCAACAAGCTCTCGGGTCCGCTGTTGGACCGGATTGACCTGCACGTAACCGTCGCCCGGGAAAGCACTGCGCTGAACCCCGGCAAACAGTCAGGCGACGATACCGCCAGTGCATCCGCCCTCGTGGCCGAGGCCCGGGAGCGTCAGCAACGGCGCCAGGGCTGCGCCAATGCCTTTCTTGATCTGCCGGGGCTACGCCAGCACTGCAAGCTGGCGAAGGCCGATGAAGGCTGGCTGGAGAGTGCGTGCGAACGGCTGACGCTGTCGCTGCGGGCGGCGCATCGTTTGCTCAAGGTCGCCCGCACTCTGGCCGACCTGGAACAGGTGGAAGCCATCGCCCGCCATCATCTGGCGGAAGCTTTGCAGTACCGGCCCGCTAGCGCTTCTTAGGCAACGCCAGGAGCAGCCCCGCCACTTCCATCACCTCATCCATTACCGCCTCAGCGGATTCAACGGAGGGTTTGAGCATCAAGTCATCGGCATAGCCCATGGCGACGGCGAAGAGCTGCCGCGCGGCGCGTTTGGGCGACTCACAGTGGAAAACTTTGGCCGACACACCTTGCTCGATGATCTCGGCGAGCATCGCTTGCCATTGGGCGTTGATCACCAGGTAAGCCTGGGCCAAAGGCTCGTCATGCATGGCTTCATCCCAGGCATCCAGCCACAGCGCCCAACCGGCATCTGCCGTGGAGGGCAAGCAGTCACGCAGGAAACCTTCGAGCGCTCTCAGTGGAGACAGACCTTCCAGCGGCACCCGCACCTCGTCCAGTTGCTCGTTGGCAAACCGCACAAACGCTTCGCGGCGCAGATCTTTCCAGTCGCTGAAGTAATGATAGACGTGGCTGCGGGACAGCCCGGCGTGCTCCGCCAAGTCGCGGGTGGAGACATCGGCGAAGCCTTTGCTGCGAAACAGCTCCAGGGCGGCGGCGATGATCTGGTCTTTACGGTCGATACGCGACATGAGGCTTTTCCTTCAGGCACCGGCAGATCGACGGCGCTTGCTTTTTGAGCGATCGCTCAAGGATACTTGAGCAGTCGCTCAATACTAGCGCTTATCTCACCCTTGGTGCACCCCATGTCATCCGTAACACCGCAAATCCTGATCGAAGAAAGCAAAAAGATCGGGCAACAATCCGCCAGCCAAACCCTCAAGGCGATCGCCAGGGCTTACCCCGGCAAGCTGTTCTGCACCTTGTCGCTGGTGGCCCTGGAAAACGCGTTGCTGCTGGCCTACCCGCTGTTTGCCGGGTTCGCAGTGGACTCAATTATCCGCGGCGACGCCGGCAGCGCGCTGTTCTACGCCGCCGTGGTGCTGGCGTTCTGGGTGGTCGGGGCAGCGCGAAGGGCGCTGGATACGCGCACCTTCACCCGTATCTACGCGGACCTGGCGGTACCGGTGATTCTCAACCAGCGCCTGCAAAACCACAGCACCTCAAGGGCAGCGGCGCGGGTGGTGTTGGCGCGGGACTTTGTGGATTTCTTCGAAAAACATGTGCCGATCATCGCGACGGCGCTGGTGTCGATCGTCGGTGCAGCAGTGATGCTGTTGGTAATCGAGCCGTGGATCGGCCTGGCCTGCCTGACGGCGCTGGTGCTGTGCACAACCTTGTTGCCACGTTTCGCCCGGCGCAATCAGGAGCTGCACGAGCGCTTGAATGACCGCCTGGAAAAGGAAATCGGCCTGGTGGAAAAGGTCGGCGCGCAGACCTTGCAGCGCCACTACCAGGTGCTGTCACGCCTGCGGATCTGGCTGTCGGACCGCGAAGCTGCAGCGTTCCTGTTTATCGGTACGCTGGCCGCGCTGTTGTTTGTGGTCGCCATCAGCCAGTTGGCGCTGTCGCCGGCGGTCAAGGCCGGCCACGTGTATGCGGTGATGACTTACCTGTGGACCTTTGTCAGCAGCCTGGATGAAGCACCAGGGATGGTCGACCAACTGGCGCGACTCAAGGACATTGGCAAGCGTGTGGACCCGGGGCTGGGCGACCGATCCGACGTTTGAGGCGTCGAATCGTCCGTTATCGCGGGCAAGCCCGGCTCCCACATTGAACCGGTTTCTTCAATTGAGCACGGTCAACGGTGGGAGCGGGCTTGCCCGCGATGACGCCCGAACAGTCAATCAACGAAACCGGTCAACCTCATGCCGCAAGCTCGCCGCCAGGGTCTCCAGTTCCTTGGCGGTGATTGCCAGGTTCGACACCACTTCACGCTGCTCGCTGTTGGCCAGGGCAATGCTCTGCAAGTTGCTGCTCAGCAAGGTCGCGGTGCTGCTCTGTTCCTGGGTTGCGGTGGTAATGGCCGCAAACTGCTGGCCCGCCGAGCGGCTTTGCTCATCGATCCGCGCCAGCGCAGAAGCCACGTCAGCATTGCGCGCAAGGCCTTCCTGCATCAGCACGTTGCCTTGTTCCATGGTGCTGATGGCGTTGCCGGTTTCCTGCTGGATGCTCTGTATCATCCCGGAAATTTCGTCCGTGGCCTGACGAGTACGCGACGCGAGGTTGCGTACTTCATCCGCCACCACCGCAAACCCGCGCCCTTGCTCACCGGCCCGCGCCGCTTCGATGGCGGCGTTGAGCGCCAGCAGGTTGGTCTGTTCGGCAATCGCGGTGATCACACCGACGATCCCGCCAATTTCCTGGGAGCGCTGGCCCAAGGTATTGATCACCGTGGCCGTGCTGTTCAGCGCGGTGGCGATGTGTTCCAGGGACGACGACGCTTCTTGCATCGAGGTGCGGCCGATCTTGGTTTGCTGGGCGTTGTCCTGGGCCAGGCGCTCGGTGTTGCCCATGTTGTCGGCAATGTTCAGCGAGGTGGCGCTGAACTCTTCTACCGCGCCGGCCATGCTGGTGATTTCGCCGGACTGCTGCTCCATGCCTTCGTACGCACCGCCGGACAAACCCGACAGCGCCTGGGCGCGGCTGTTTACGTCTTCAGCCGCCTTGCGAATGTGCGACACCATGGTCGACAGCGCTTCGCCCATCTGGTTGAAACTGCGGGCCAACTGGCCGATTTCGTCATGGCTGGAAACGTTCAAGCGCGCGCTCAAATCACCGGCGCCCAGGGCTTCTGCCTGACGTACCAGGTCGCCCAACGGCTGCAACTTGCTGCGCAGCAGCCAGACCGCTGCGCCCACCGCCAGCAGCATCGCGAGCAAACTGCCGATCGCCAGGCGAATCCCCACCGACCAGGTCACCGCGCGAATTTCGGCTTTCGGCATGCTCGCCACCACCGACCACGGGCCGCCTTCAAACGGCACCGCGACGCTGTAGAAATCTTCGTTCTTGTCGCTCCAGAAACGGCCTTTTCCAGGTTTGGCGGCCAGGTCGAGCATGACCGGAATCGACTGATCCAGCGCCTGCACGCCAGCGGGCGGTACCAGCCAATGCTTCTGCTCATCCAGCAGCGCAAGGGAGCCGGTCTGGCCGATGCGGAAGCGCTTGAGGTTGTCGAACTGGGCGTTCTGCGCGTCGGTGTAGTCGAAGCCGACAAACAGCACCGCAATCACTTTGCCGCTGGCATCACGCACCGGGCTGTATTGGGTCATGTAGGAGCGATCGAACAGCACCGCGCGGCCGACGTAGCCCTGCCCGCCCAGCAAACGTTGATAGGCCGGATGCTGGTGATCCAGCGCCGTACCGATGGCGCGGCTGCCGTCCTGCTTGGTCAGGGAGGTGCTGACACGGACAAAGTCTTCGCCGCTGCGTACGAACAAGGTCGCCACGCCGCCCGACATCTGCTTGAACTCATCAACTTCAGCGAAATTGTTGTTGAGCACTTCCTCGCCCAGGTACAGGCCCGGCGTCTGCACACCCGCTACCGTCACCGGCTGCCCAGGCCGCACACTCAAGCCAGCGCTGAAGCGCTTTTCAAACAGCCCGCTCAAACGCTGGGTACTTTCGCGCAAGGTGCTGTGGAAGGTATTGAGTTGGTCAGCCAGCAAGCGAGCCTCGCTGGCCAGATGCTCCTCGCGGGTGTCGAGGTTGGCGGAGTCCAGCGAACGCAAGGCGAACACTGTGCTGCCGCTGATGACGACAGCCAGTATCACGGCGAGGGCAAGCCCCAGTTGAGAGGCGATCCGGGCGCGAGGTTGAGACATGAAGGCTCCTGGCCGAGGCCAGGATCATCCTGATCTCATAGCGCTGCTCGGCAAAATTCTAATAGGGGAAACGTTGTAGAACGGTAGTTCCAACAACCCTACTTCGGCGGGCAGGCTGAATACTTGAGCGATTCGCAGGGGTATCACGCAAACGATTGCTGCCCGGTGCGCAATCCGCTCAGGCGAGGCGCTCTACCTGGGGCAATTCCATGGCCTGCACCTCGCTCTGGAGAAAGTCACCCAGCCGTCGCAAACGCTCACCGCCGGGCCGGGTCTTTGGCCACACCAGATAGTAATTTTCCCCACTGGCCACCGCGGTGGGCCATGGCAGGCTCAGGCGGCCCTGGGCCACGTCTTCAGCCACCATCAGCAAGTCACCCATGGACACGCCGTACCCCCGCGCGGCGGCAATCATGCCCAGCTCCAATGTGTCGAACACCTGCCCGCCCTTGAGCGATACCTGGGATGACAGCCCCATGCGCTCCAGCCAATAGCGCCAGTCACGTCGGTCCGGCGTCGGGTGCAGCAATTCGGCAGAGGCCAGCCGCGTGACGTCCCAGGGCCCGTCGCTCAACAGGTTCGGCGCGCCCACTGGAATCAGTAGTTCAGGAAACAGGTAGCAGGCTTCCCAGTCCGGCGGGAAATGACCGTTACTTAGCAATACCGCGCAATCGAACGGCTCCTGATTGAAGTCCACCTCATCGACACTCATCCAGGCGCTGGTCAGTTGCACTTCATTGCCCGGCTGCAAATGCCGGAAGCGACTGAGCCGTGCCAGCAGCCAACGCATGGTCAGGGTGGACGGCGCCTTCATGCGCAGGATGTCGTCCTCCGCATTCAATGTATGGCAGGCGCGCTCCAGGGCCGCAAAGCCTTCGCGCACGCCCGGCAGCAACAGGCGCGCCGCCTCGGTGAGCTGCAAGGTGCGGCCGCTGCGTTGGAACAGGCGGCAGGCGAAGTGCTCTTCCAGGGTGCGAATGTGCCGGCTTACCGCACTTTGGGTAATCGACAACTCTTCCGCCGCCCGGGTGAACGAGTTGTAGCGGGAAGCCGCTTCAAACGCCCGCAAGGCGTAAAGAGGAGGAAGACGACGAGACATGGCGAAAGCTCCGACGGCGCAATCTCGAAACCCTACCAGAATCACTCAGGCATGAGTTTTAATCATGCGCGCCATCGGATTTATCCCTTTGTGCAATGCGCTGTGGGCGCCGAGAATCAACCCTTCCACCCTTCCCTGACTTTTTGAGCGTGATGATCATGCAGCATCCGGCACGTACCGAACTCTGGGCCATTCTGCGGCTGTCAGGGCCGTTGATTGCCTCACAGTTGGCCCACATGCTGATGGTGCTGACCGACACCCTGATGATGGCGCGGCTGAGCCCCGAGGCCCTGGCCGGCGGCGGCCTGGGTGCGGCGAGCTATTCGTTCGTGTCGATTTTCTGCATCGGCGTGATTGCCGCCGTGGGCACACTGGTCGCGATCCGCCAGGGCGCCGGCGATATTGAAGGCGCCACCCGCCTGACCCAGGCCGGGTTGTGGCTGGCCTGGTTGATGGCGCTGGTGGCCGGCTTGTTGCTGTGGAACCTCAAGCCGGTGTTGCTGATGTTCGGCCAGACCGAAACCAACGTCGCGTCCGCCGGCCAGTTCCTGACCATCCTGCCGTTCGCCCTGCCCGGCTACCTGACGTTCATGGCCTTGCGCGGCTTCACCAGTGCCATCGGCAAGGCCACACCGGTGATGGTTATCAGCCTTTGCGGCACAGTGATCAACTACCTGCTCAACCACGCGTTGATCGAAGGCATGTTCGGCCTGCCGAAACTCGGCCTGGTAGGCATTGGCCTGGTCACGGCCATCGTCGCCAACTGCATGGCACTGGCGCTGATCTGGTACATCAAATACAACCGTGCTTACGACGCCTACCCGCTGCGCAAGGGCCTGCTGCGGCCGAACCTGCATTACCTGCGGGAACTGTGGCGCCTGGGCCTGCCGATTGGGGGCACCTACGCGGTGGAAGTCGGGCTGTTTGCGTTCGCCGCTTTGTGCATGGGCACCATGGGCAGTACGCAATTGGCTGCGCACCAGATTGCCCTGCAGATTGTGTCAGTGGCGTTCATGGTCCCGGCGGGCATGTCCTACGCAATCACTATGCGCATCGGCCAGCATTACGGGGCCGGGAACCTGCTGGAAGCACGGCTGGCCGGGCGGGTGGGCATCGGCTTTGGCGCATTGGTGATGCTGGGCTTTGCAGCAGTGCTGTGGTTGTTCTCGCATCAGTTGATCAGCTTGTTCCTCGACCAGCATGACCCGGCGTTTCGCGACGTGATCAACCTCGCCGTGAGCTTGCTGGCGGTGGCCGCGTGGTTTGAGCTGTTCGACGGTGTGCAGACCATCGCCATGGGCTGCATTCGCGGGCTCAAGGACGCCAAGACCACCTTCCTGGTCGGGTTGGGATGCTACTGGCTGATCGGCGCACCGGCTGCGTGGTTGATGGCGTTCAACCTCGGCTGGGGGCCGACTGGCGTGTGGTGGGGCCTGGCGCTGGGCCTGGCGTGCGCGGCAATCAGCCTGACCTGGGCGTTTGAACGGAAGATGAAGCGGATGATTCGCCAGGAGCCTGAAACCCAACGCGGATTTCAAGCCGCGCAGCCTGAGTAACGGCTGTACCCGCTCCCACATTTTTTAGATCGGGCTCACACCATCAGATCACGCCGCCCAACAACTCCTGGCTGTCACCAAACGTCAGGTAGTCCACCAGTTCCGCCAGCGGCAACGGCTTGCTGATCAGGTAACCCTGAGCCTGATCGCAGCCGAACAACCGCAGCAACGCCAGTTGCTCTGCGGTTTCCACGCCCTCGGCTACTACTTCCAGGTTCAGGTTGTGGGCCAGGTTGATCATCGCGTGGACCAACTTGCGATTTTCTTCGCGCTCTTCCATGCCGCCGACAAAGCTCTTGTCGATCTTCAGCAAGGCAATCGGCAGGCTGTTGAGGTGCACGAACGACGAGAAGCCGGTGCCAAAGTCATCCAGGGAAAAGCGCACGCCCAGGCGGCCAAGGGCGTCCATGGTCTGCTTGACCAGGTCGCTGCGGCGCATCACGGCGGTTTCCGTCAGTTCAAATTCCAGCCACTGGGCTTCCACGCCACGCTCGGCAATCAGCCGGCTGAGGGTGCTGAGCAATTGGCTGTCCTGGAACTGGCGAAACGACAGGTTGACCGCCATGTGCAACGGCGCAATCCCGCGTTCGCTCAGGTCCTGCATGTCGCGCAGCGCCCGGGAAATCACCCAGTAGCCCAGCGGCACGATCAAGCCGCTCTGCTCGGCCAGGGGCACGAACTCGCTCGGCGGCAATAAACCGCGCTCGCCGTGGCGCCAGCGCACCAGCGCTTCGAGGCCGACGATATGCCCGTCGTCGAGGTCCAGGCGGGGTTGGTAATGCAGTTCCAGCTCGTCACGGCGCAACGCCCGGCGCAGTTCGCTTTCAAGGTCGGCGAGGCTGCGGGCATTGCGGTTGATGCGTTCGTTGAAGATATGAAAAGTACAGCCCTGGGTGCTCTTGGCTTGCTGCATGGCGATATGGGCGTGCCACATCAGCGGGTCGGCGCCGGCCCTGGCGCGGGCATGTGCCACGCCGAGACTGCAGCCGATCAGCAGGCTTTCGCCATCGACCCAATACGGTTCGGCCATAGCTTCGATGATGCGTTCGGCCATCCATTCGGCGCGCTGGGGCGCACGGCGGGTGTCGATCAGAAGGGCGAATTCATCGCTGCCCAGGCGTGCCAGTTGATCGCCGGCCTCCAATTGGCTCTTGAGCCGCGAGACCACTTGCAGGATCAGCCGGTCACCGGCCTGGTGACCGAGGGCATCGTTGGCGTGACGGAAGTTGTCCAGGTCGAGGTGACCGAGGGCGACGCCACGGCCTTCGTTTTCCGCCAGGCGGGCGGTCAACAGGGTCTGGAAGCCCTGGCGGTTGGCGATGCCGGTCAGCGGGTCCTGCTCGGCCAGGCGTTGCAGGGTGTTTTCCAGCACACCGCGCTCGCGCACATGCCGCAGGCACCGGCGCAATGTATCGACATCCAGTGCATTCAGAATCAGCCAGTCGCTGACGCCAAGGGGCGAAACCAGAGGTTCCTCTTCCAACAGCAATACCGTTGGCAAGCTGCAACGACCGGGGCCGGGCTGAAGACTGGCCGTGGTCAACAACACCGCACTGTGATCGTCGTCGAACAGATTGCTCACAGACTCCCAGTTTGGCGCGCTGATCAGCACAGCTCCGTCGCCCATCGGCGCCAGGCACTCGCGCAATAACGCTGCCCACGCTGGCTCATCGGCCAGTAGCAGCAAACGCAAGGGTTCGACAGGCGTAGACAAGCTAGCTCCCTAGACTCTGCAAAATTTCGTTGGCGGCGGGCATTATGACGTGCGACCTGATAATGACCAATGATATGGGTTATCAAATACACACTGTGCGGCGCTAGACCGAACAATAGTCCTAAATGCCCTGCACATCCTGCGGCAAAGTAACAAAACCGGCAAATTTAGATCGAGTGGTACGTCACACTGTCGTTCAGAGGCAGCAGAATCTTGCCAGCCTGTTAAAATGCCCGCCCTTTTGATCAATGACTCCCTGAATTCTGTATGTCCCGACTCAATCCCCGGCAGCAAGAAGCCGTGAACTACGTCGGCGGCCCTCTATTGGTGCTCGCCGGTGCCGGTTCCGGCAAGACCAGCGTGATCACCCGCAAGATCGCGCACCTGATCCAGAGCTGCGGCATCCGCGCCCAGTACATCGTCGCCATGACCTTTACCAACAAGGCGGCGCGGGAAATGAAAGAGCGCGTCGGCACCCTGCTCAAGGGTGGCGAAGGCCGTGGCCTCACCGTGTGTACCTTCCACAACCTGGGGCTGAACATCATCCGCAAGGAGCATGTGCGGTTGGGCTACAAGCCGGGCTTCTCGATCTTTGACGAGACTGACGTCAAGGCGCTGATGACCGACATCATGCAAAAGGAATACGCGGGCGACGACGGCGTCGACGAGATCAAGAACATGATCGGCTCGTGGAAAAACGACCTGATCCTGCCCGCCGAAGCCCTGGAAAACGCGCGCAACCCCAAGGAACAGACCGCCGCCATCGTCTACACCCACTACCAGCGCACGCTCAAGGCGTTCAACGCGGTGGACTTCGACGACCTGATCCTGCTGCCGGTGAAGCTGTTCCAGGAACACGCCGACATCCTCGAAAAGTGGCAGAACAAAGTCCGCTACCTGCTGGTGGACGAATACCAGGACACCAACGCCAGCCAATACCTGCTGGTGAAGCTGCTGATCGGCAAGCGCAACCAGTTCACCGTGGTGGGCGACGACGACCAGTCGATCTACGCCTGGCGCGGTGCCCGCCCGGAAAACCTGATGCTGCTCAAGGACGACTACCCGTCCCTGAAAGTGGTGATGCTGGAGCAGAACTACCGCTCCACCAGCCGCATCCTGCGTTGCGCCAACGTACTGATCTCCAACAACCCCCACGAGTTTGAAAAACAACTCTGGAGCGAGATGGGCCACGGCGACGAGATCCGCGTGATCCGCTGCCGCAACGAAGACGCCGAAGCCGAGCGCGTGGCCGTCGAACTGCTCACCCTGCACCTGCGTACCGACCGGCCCTACAGCGATTTCGCGATCCTGTACCGCGGCAACTACCAGGCCAAGCTGATCGAGCTGAAGCTGCAGCACCACCAGATTCCTTATCGTCTGTCGGGCGGCAACAGCTTTTTCGGACGCCAGGAAGTGAAAGACCTGATGGCCTACTTCCGGCTGATCGTGAACCCGGACGACGACAACGCGTTCCTGCGGGTAATCAACGTCCCGCGCCGGGAAATCGGTTCGACCACCCTGGAAAAGCTCGGCAACTACGCCACCGAACGCAAGATCTCGATGTACGCCGCCACCGACGAAATCGGCCTGGGCGAACACCTCGATACCCGCTTCACCGATCGCCTGGCGCGCTTCAAGCGCTTCATGGACAAGGTGCGCGAGCAGTGCGCCGGCGAAGACCCGATCAGCGCCCTCCGCAGTATGGTCATGGACATCGACTACGAGAACTGGCTGCGCACCAACAGCTCCAGCGACAAGGCCGCCGATTACCGCATGGGCAACGTGTGGTTCCTGATCGAGGCGTTGAAAAATACCCTCGAGAAGGACGAAGAAGGCGAGATGACCGTCGAGGACGCCATCGGCAAGCTGGTCCTGCGGGACATGCTTGAACGCCAGCAGGAAGAGGAAGACGGCGCCGAAGGCGTGCAGATGATGACCTTACATGCGTCCAAGGGCCTGGAGTTCCCCTACGTGTTCATCATGGGAATGGAAGAGGAAATCCTCCCGCACCGCTCCAGCATCGAAGCCGACACCATCGAAGAAGAACGGCGCCTGGCCTACGTGGGCATTACCCGCGCGCGTCAGACCCTGGCCTTCACCTTTGCCGCCAAGCGCAAGCAGTACGGCGAGATCATTGATTGTGCCCCCAGCCGATTCCTTGACGAACTGCCGCCGGATGACCTGGCATGGGAAGGCAACGACGACACACCAACCGAAGTCAAAGCCGTTCGCGGCAATACCGCCCTGGCGGATATACGCGCGATGTTAAAGCGCTAGAATCGACTACTTTTTAATCTACTTTCGGCGCGTGTTGCGCCAACAGAGGAAGCTTTCGTGGAAGCACTGCACAAGAAAATTCGCGAAGAAGGCATCGTGCTTTCCGATCAGGTACTCAAGGTCGACGCCTTTCTGAACCACCAGATCGACCCGGCGCTGATGAAACTGATCGGTGACGAATTCGCTGCGTTGTTCAAGGATTCGGGCATCACCAAGATCGTCACCATCGAAGCCTCGGGCATTGCACCGGCGATCATGACCGGCCTGAACCTCGGCGTACCGGTGATTTTCGCGCGCAAGCAACAGTCCCTGACCCTGACTGAAAACCTGCTGTCGGCGACGGTGTATTCCTTCACCAAGAAAACCGAAAGCACCGTGGCGATCTCGCCGCGCCACCTGACCAGCAGCGACCGCGTGCTGATCATTGATGACTTCCTGGCTAACGGTAAGGCATCCCAGGCGCTGATTTCGATCATCAAACAGGCCGGCGCGACCGTTGCAGGTTTGGGGATTGTGATCGAGAAGTCGTTCCAGGGTGGCCGTGCGGAGCTGGATGCACAGGGTTATCGGGTTGAGTCGCTGGCGCGGGTGCAGTCGTTGGCGGGTGGGGTTGTGACCTTTATCGAGTAATTTGCAGCACTGCAAATCCCGAGTGAACACAATTCAAAATGTGGGAGCTGGCTTGCCTGCGATAGCGGAGTGTCAGTCGACAGAGATGTCGACTGTCAGGCCCTCATCGCAGGCAAGCCAGCTCCCACATTTGATTTGTGGTGTTTGTTAGTGCGCGGTGGCTTGTAGGCCCGCTAGCAGCAGCCGCTGGTACAGGTCCTCTTTCAACCCCTCCGGCTTATCCAACCCCATCCGCACCAAATGCTCGGGAAACGCCTCCGGCTCCGGTGCATCCAGCGCCGCCTTGCCCAGTTCCAGAATCTCCGTCAGCTTGAATTTGCTCTTGAGCCAGTTCAACGCCCGCAGCAAATCCCGCTCTTCATCGGTGAAATCACAGCCCAACGGGTACTCCGGGAACAACCTCGGATGCCGGGCCTGAATCGCCTGCAAACGCTCCGGCGTGTTGTCGGTAAACCGCGGATCCAGCTGGAAATCCTTCGGCAACTTCCCGGCCTTCTGCGCCTGTTCGATCAAGTCTTCCTGGAACCGTGAGTCGGTGATATTCAGCAGCGCCTCGATTACCTTGGCATCGGTCTGCCCACGTAAATCCGCGATCCCGTATTCGGTGATGACGATGTCCCGCAGGTGCCGGGGAATGGTGCAGTGGCCGTATTCCCAGACGATATTGGAACTGACCTCGCCCCCCGATTCGCGCCAGCTGCGCAGGATCAGGATCGAGCGCGCGCCTTCCAGCGCATGGCCCTGGGCGACGAAGTTGTATTGCCCGCCAACGCCGCTGAGCACCCGGCCGTCTTCCAACTGGTCGGCCACGCCCGCGCCCAGCAGGGTCACCGTAAATGCACTGTTGATAAACCGCGCATCCAGGCGCTGCAAACGCTT
The DNA here is from genome assembly GCF_016650865.1 of Pseudomonas sp. TH34. NCBI lineage: Bacteria > Pseudomonadati > Pseudomonadota > Gammaproteobacteria > Pseudomonadales > Pseudomonadaceae > Pseudomonas > Pseudomonas sp. TH34. Next base: position 326,116 of record NZ_JAEKFB010000018.1, on the reverse strand, counting down.
GAGTTCTTCCTGCCCGTAAAGCTCGTTGATATAGCTGATGCGGGTCATGTTGAATTCCAGACGCTTGCTCTGGGGCAAATCCCGCAGGCGCTCGTAGAAACTTTGCGGGCCGAGGAAGAAGCCGCCGTGCACCGAAATGCCGTCGGTCTGTGCGGCTTCGTCCAGGGTGCCGGCGTTAGCCCGCTCCTGAGTCGCCACGTCCGGGTACACCTTGCGCCGCACAATCCCGGCGTCGGCCAGCACCAGCAGGCCGTTGACGAACATTTCGCTGCAACCGTACAGGCCACAGGCGAAGGGTGCGACGCCGCCTTCATGGCTGATCAGCGGCGCCCATTGGTACACATCCAGGTCGGTGAGCAACAGGCGATACGCCTCGTTGTCCGCCTGACGCGCCAGCAAGGCGGCGGTCAGTGCGTCGCCCATGGAGCCGATGCCGATCTGCAGGGTGCCGCCGTCGCGCACCAGGGTGCTGGCGTGCAAACCGATAAAGTGGTCCTGGAAACCTACAGGCATGTTCGGCGTGGAGAACAGCGTGGTGCTGTCCTTCTCGTCGATCAGGAAGTCGAATTCGTCCATGCCCAGTTCGGCGTCGCCGGGCATGTAGGGCAAATCACTGTGAACCTGGCCCACCACCAGGATGGTTTCACCGGCCTCGCGGCGCTTGGCGATCATCGGCAACAGGTCGAGTGTGATGTCGGGGTTGCAGCTCAGGCTCAGGCGATCCGGGTGTTCGGCGCTGCTGGCCACCAGCTGCGCAACGAGGTTCAGGCCGGCGGCGTTGATATCACGGGCGGCGTGGCTGTAGTTGCTGCTGACGTAATCCTGCTGAGCCGAGGCGCTGTGCAACAAACTGCCGGGCTGCATGAAGAACTGCTGCACGTGAATGTTGGCCGGCAGATTGTCCTTGTGCAGGGCGGCGAGGAAATCCAGCTCGGGATAGTCGCCGAAAACCCGTTCGATAAAAGGTTCGAGGAAGCGCTTCTGCAAGCCATCGCCCAAGGTGGGGCGGCCCAGGACCAGGGCGGTGTAAATGGTCAGCGCCCGATCCGGCAGCTTGGCGACACGCCGGTACAGCGCGTTGACGAACAGGTTGGGTTTGCCCAGGCCCAGGGGCATTCCCATGTGAATATGCGCCGGCAGCCGTGCCAGTACGTCGTCGACCGCTTGCTCGATTGAACACAACTGCACCATCCGACTTCTCCCGAACATTCCATGAATTGGGGTTGGACCGAGCTTGCCGGGTCTTTGCTGCAAAGAACAGCCTAAAAAGGCAAATCGCGGGCACAAAAAAGCCGCTGGTCAGCGGCTTTTTTGGCGAAGATCGGTTTATTTAAGACCCGACATCTTCTCGATCGCGCCTTTAAGCTCGGCATCCGAGCAGTCGGCGCAGGTGCCTTTGGGTGGCATTGCATTCAGGCCGGTGATGGCCTTGGCCAGCAGGCCGTCGAGGCCACCCTGGTGGTCCGCGCGGTCTTTCCAGGCGGCGGTGTCACCAATTTTCGGGGCGCCCAACAGACCGGTACCGTGGCAAGCGTTGCAGTGCTTGGCGATCACGTCATCCGGCGATTTCGCGCCACCGCCGCCGCCCGCAGCCACTGCCACTTCCATCCCCTTGCACTCTTGCCCCTGGACGCACACCTGGCCGACAGGCTCAAGGCGTTTGGCAATTTCATCATTGGTCGCAGCTTGAGCGCTGACAGCCCATAGGGCCAGTACGGTTGCTGGTGCAGCCAGCATTTTCATAATTAGGTTCACGCGTTCACCCTCAATGGTGGCTATTCACGCCTGCGGCCACGGTTTCGCAGGCGGCGAAAGTATAACGGTTAGCCCGCCGCGCCGAAACAACCCTATTAGCCAAGGGGAGATTCAGCAGGGCGGAATGCTGCTATGGGAGTCTCTGCGACATAGGCAGGACGCCTCTTTTCTTAAAAGTTCGCGGGTGTGGCTGCGCTGATTAGTCGCGCCGGCACTTCGAACGGATTACGAAAACGGTGCGGCTTGGTGCTTTCAAAGTAGTAGCTATCGCCGGCTTCGAGCACAAAAGTTTCAAGACCGACTACCAGCTCCAGGCGGCCTTCCACCAGAATCCCGGTTTCCTCGCCCTCATGGGTGAGCATCTCTTCGCCGGTATCAGCACCTGGCGGGTAGATCTCGTTGAGGAACGCAATCGCCCGGCTCGGATGCGCGCGGCCCACCAGTTTCATGGTGACGGCGCCGTCGGAGATATCGATCAGCTCATTGGCTTTATAGACGATCTGGGTCGGTTTTTCCTGGAGGATCTCCTCGGAAAAGAACTCCACCATCGACATGGGAATGCCGCCCAGCACCTTGCGCAAGGAGCTGATGGAGGGGCTGACACTGTTTTTTTCGATCATCGAAATGGTGCTGTTGGTGACGCCCGCGCGCTTGGCTAGCTCACGCTGGGAAAGACCTTTCAGTTTACGGATGGATTGCAGTCGTTCGCCGACGTCCAATGCAGGAGCCTCCTAGGATTCAGGCGTTGTTGTAATTGAGCGTTATCATGGCGACAGCGTTCAGTATTTACAACACTTTGGCCTAAATCCCGGGATCTGCCATTCGTGGGTGCCGCTCAAGCGCCGGAATAGAGCCGTGGCACCCGGCGCAGGTTGCAGAAGATCTGGTAGGGAATGGTGTCGGCGGCGGTGGCAACGTCACTGGCGAGGATGTTTTTGCCCCACAACTCGACGGTGGAGCCGAGCCCGGCCTGAGGTACGTCGGTCAGGTCGATACACAGCATGTCCATCGACACACGGCCCAGCAGTTGACTGCGCTGGCCGGCCACCAGCACTGGGGTGCCGGTGGGCGCGTGGCGCGGGTAGCCGTCGGCATAACCCATGGCAACCACGCCGACGCGCATCGGTTTCGGGGTGATGAACTTGGCGCCGTAGCCCACCGGCTCGCCGGCCGGCAGTTCACGTACGCAGATGACTTTCGACTCAAGGGTCATCACCGGCTGCAAGCGCGCGGCGATGGCCTGGTCCTCGCCAAACGGCGTGGCGCCGTAAAGCATGATACCCGGGCGTACCCAGTCACTGGACACGTTCGGCCAGCCCAGCACCGACGGCGAATTGCGCAGGCTGACCTGGGCCGACAAGCCCTGGCGCGCCGCTTCAAACACCGCGACTTGCTCTTCGCTGCTGGTGCTGTCCAGCTCATCGGCACGGGCGAAGTGGCTCATCAGCACGATCTTCGCGACTTTGCCGCTGGCCAGCAGGCGCTGGTAAGCGTCGTGATAATCCTTGGGGTACAAGCCGACACGGTGCATGCCCGAATCAAGCTTGAGCCAAACGGTCAGCGGCTTGCTGAGCTGCGCCTGTTCAATTGCATCCAGCTGCCACAGCGAATGCACCACGCACCAGAAATCATGCTCGATGATCAGCGGCAGCTCGTCGGCTTCGAAAAAACCTTCCAGCAACAGCACCGGCCCGCGAATCCCGGCGGCCCGCAGTTCCAGCGCTTCCTCGATGCAGGCGACGGCAAACCCGTCCGCCTCGGCTTCCAGCGCCTGGGCAACGCGCACGGCACCATGGCCGTAGGCATCGGCCTTGATCACGGCGAGGGCCTTGGCCCCACCCGTGACTTCACGGGCCAGTTGGTAGTTATGGCGCAGGGCTTGGAGGTCGATCAGGGCACGGGCAGGACGCATGGCGGCAGGCTTCTAGGCGGCAGTGAGAAGAAAAAACCGGCACCCACTGACTGCGCGGGAACCGGGAGAGGAGTTTTGCTTAAGGCAGAGCGGCCACAACCGACAGCTCCACCAGGATTTCCGGTTCGCAGAGTTTCGCTTCAACCGTGGCACGGGCCGGCGCGACGCCTTTTGGCAACCACTTGTCCCATACCGCGTTCATCCCGGCGAAATCGGCGTCGATGTCTTTCAGGTAGATGGTCACCGACAGCAGCTTGGTCTTGTCGGTACCGGCCAGGTCCAGCAAACGCTCGATATTGACGAGGGTTTCGCGGGTCTGCTGTTCAATCCCGGCACTCATGTCGTCGCCGACCTGACCTGCCAGATACACGGTACCGCTGTGAACAACGATCTGGCTCATGCGCTCATTGGTGAGCTGGCGCTGGATTGACATGTTTTGCGGACTCCTGGTGGTTGCCATAACGGGAAATATCAAGACCTTCGGCACTGATTTGCGGGGTTTTCTTCGCCATCAAATCGGCCAGCAAGCGACCAGAGCCACAAGCCATGGTCCAACCGAGGGTGCCGTGGCCGGTGTTCAGGAACAGGTTCTTGAACGGGGTGGCACCGACAATCGGCGTGCCGTCTGGCGTGGTCGGGCGCAGGCCGGTCCAGAAACTGGCCTGGCTCAAATCGCCGCCCTGAGGATAAAGGTCGTTGACGATCATCTCCAGGGTTTCCCGCCGGCGCGGGTTCAGCGACAGGTCAAAACCGGCTATTTCAGCCATGCCACCGACGCGGATACGGTTGTCGAAACGGGTGATCGCGACCTTGTAGGTCTCATCGAGAATGGTCGAAGTCGGGGCCATCGCCGCGTTGGTGATCGGCACGGTCATCGAGTAGCCCTTGAGCGGGTACACCGGCGCCTTGATTCCCAGTGGCTTGAGCAGTTTCGGCGAGTAGCTGCCGAGGGCCAGCACGTAGCGGTCGGCGGTTTCCAGCTTGCCGTCGATCCACACACCGTTGATCCGGTCACCGGCGTAGTCCAGGCGCTGGATATCTTGCTCGAAGCGGAATTCGACACCCAGTTGCTTGCACATGTCGGCAAGGCGGGTAGTAAACATCTGACAGTCGCCGGTCTGGTCGTTCGGCAGGCGCAGGGCACCGGCGAGGATATCGGTGACGCTGGCCAGGGCTGGTTCAACCCGGGCAATGCCGGCGCGGTCCAGTAGCTCGTAAGGCACGCCAGACTCTTTCAACACGGCGATGTCCTTGGCGGCACCGTCCAGCTGGGCCTGGGTACGGAACAACTGCGTGGTCCCCAAGGTGCGGCCTTCGTAGGCAATGCCCGTCTCGGCGCGCAGCTCATCGATGCAGTCGCGGCTGTACTCGGACAGGCGCACCATGCGCTCCTTGTTCACCGCATAACGGCTGGCGGTGCAGTTGCGCAGCATCTGCGCCATCCACAGGTACTGATCGATATCGGCGGTGGCCTTGATCGCCAGGGGTGCGTGGCGCTCCAGCAGCCATTTGATGGCCTTGAGCGGCACACCCGGCGCAGCCCATGGCGAGGCGTAGCCCGGCGAGATCTGCCCGGCGTTGGCGAAACTGGTCTCCATGGCTACAGCCGGCTGACGGTCGACCACGACCACTTCAAAACCAGCTCGTGCCAAATAGTAGGCACTGGCCACGCCAATGACACCGCTACCCAAGACCAGAACGCGCATTTTTATTCCCTCATCACGGCTTGACCGCTGACGTTTGTTGTTCAGCACAAAGATGTGGGCAGTATAAAAAGCAATCACCAGTGCATTTCACTATATAACTGCCTATATTTGGCGACAATTCTCGGCAAAAACCCTTTTCACGGAGGAGCATCCCCTATGCGGACCAACACTCAAACCAAGCGGGAGCTGGACAAGATCGACCGCAACATCCTGCGCATCCTGCAGGCAGACGGGCGAATTTCGTTTACCGAGCTGGGGGAAAAGGTCGGCCTGTCGACCACGCCATGCACCGAGCGGGTCCGGCGCCTGGAGCGCGAAGGGATCATCATGGGTTACAACGCCCGGCTCAATCCGCAGCATTTGAAGGGCAGCCTGCTGGTGTTTGTCGAGATCAGCCTCGACTACAAGTCCGGCGACACCTTTGAAGAATTCCGACGCGCCGTGCTGAAACTACCCCACGTGCTGGAGTGCCACCTGGTGTCGGGGGATTTCGACTACCTGGTGAAGGCGCGAATCTCGGAGATGGCGTCGTACCGCAAATTGCTCGGCGATATCCTGCTCAAGCTGCCCCACGTAAGGGAGTCCAAGAGCTACATCGTGATGGAAGAGGTGAAAGAGAGCCTGAACCTGCCGATCCCGGATTAAGACAGCACCACAGGCCAATGTGGGAGCGGGCTTGCTCGCGAAGTCGGCATGCCAGCCAACCCTATATCCACTGATCCACCGCATTCGCGAGCAAGCCCGCTCCCACACTAGTTGATCGGGGACATCCGCTAGACCAATACCTGACGCGTCGACGCCATGTACGCGTGAATCTGCTTTTCCACCCGTGGGTGGATCAACTCCACCGGGCGGCGGTCGTTGGGGCATGGCAAGGTCGGCGTGGTGCCGAACAGGCGGCAAATCAGCGGGCGTTCGTCGTACACGGTGCAGCCATTGGGGCCGAGGTGCACGCAGTTGAGTTCATCCATCGCCGCTTCCTGCTCGGCAGCGGTCTTGCGCGGCAGGCGCGACATTTCCTCGGGGGACGTGGTCACCGGCCCGCAGCAGTCGTGGCAACCCGGGACGCACTCGAACGAGGGAATCTGCCGGCGCAGCGCGTTGACTTTCTGACTGTTGCAACTCATCGACACAGGGACCGAACGGCGAATAGGCGTGGATTCTGCCCTAAAAGCCCCCGGTGAGACAGCTTCGCCCGACCGCTGTATCCTGCGTCAAATTTTCCAAACAGGGATGCTCCCCATGACCGCCAGCGCCCGGCACGCCAATTCCTACTACGCCGCCAGCAGTTTCCCGCAGCCTGATTATCCGGTGCTGACAGGTGAAATCGTGGCCGATGTGTGCGTGGTCGGCGGCGGCTTTTCGGGGCTCAACACCGCCCTGGAACTGGCAGAACGGGGTTTCAGCGTGGTCCTGCTGGAAGCCCGCAAGATCGCCTGGGGCGCCAGCGGGCGCAATGGCGGGCAACTGATTCGCGGCGTCGGTCACGGCCTGGATCAGTTCACCAACGTCATCGGCACCGAGGGCGTGCGTCAGATGAAACTGATGGGCCTGGAAGCCGTGGAAATCGTGCGCCAACGGGTCGAGCGTTCGCAGATCGCCTGCGACCTGACCTGGGGCTACTGCGACCTGGCCAACAAACCCCGCGACCTGGAACACCTGGCCGCCGACGCCGAAGAACTGCGAAGCCTCGGTTATCGCCATGAAGTACGCCTGCTGCAAGCCAGCGAGATGCCCGGCGTGATCGGCTCTAACCGCTATGTGGGCGGCATGATCGACATGGGCTCCGGCCACCTGCACCCGCTGAACCTGGCCCTCGGTGAAGCAGCGGCTGCACAACAGTTGGGCGTCCAGCTGTTCGAGCATTCCGAAGCGGTGCGCATCGATTACGGCCCGGAGGTCAATGTTCACACGGCTCAGGGCAATGTACGCGCCAAGACCCTGGTGCTGGGCTGCAACGCTTATTTGAACGGCCTCAACCCGCACCTGAGCGGCAAAGTGCTGCCCGCCGGCAGCTACATCATCGCCACCGAGCCGTTGAGCGAAGCCCAAGCGGCCGAGCTACTGCCACAGAACATGGCGGTGTGTGACCAGCGGGTGACGGTGGACTACTTCCGGCTGTCCGCCGACCGACGCTTGTTGTTCGGGGGTGCCTGCCATTATTCCGGACGGGATCCGAAGGACATCGGCGCCTACATGCGTCCGAAAATGCTGCAGGTATTCCCACAACTGGCCAACGTGAAAATCGATTACCAGTGGGGCGGCATGATCGGCATCGGCGCCAACCGCCTGCCGCAGATTGGCCGGCTGGCCGACCAACCCAATGTGTATTTCGCCCAGGCGTATGCTGGCCACGGCCTCAATGCCACCCACCTGGCAGGCAGACTGCTGGGCGAAGCCATCAGCGGCCAGCAAAGCGGGCGGTTCGATCTGTTTGCGAAGGTGCCACACATCACCTTCCCGGGCGGCAAGCATTTGCGCTCGCCGCTGCTGGCGCTGGGAATGCTCTGGCACCGGTTGAAAGAACTGGTCTAAATCAACCGCGCCAGAAGGGTTTTAATCCTTCCTGGCGCGCCTGTTCGACACTCAGGCCCACGTCACGCAGTTGTTCAGGGGTCAACTCCAGCAAGGTCTTGCGCGTGTGCATGCGGTGCCAGAACAACGCCCATGAGCTGAGTGCGGGGGCCGTGGTCCGCGCCGCCATGCGCCGCTCCTGCCCGGCTTCCAGTTCCTGACCGTGTAACGCCAACCGCACATCGCTCAACCCGCTCATTTTTCCTGCCCCTCATTTGCGTATTGCCATGAGTACGTAGGATGAGCCGGTGCGCGAAACCATGACAGATTCAACCACCCAGTATTAAATCCATACAGATACTGCCTATTGGCGGCTGAATCCTGTATTTTCAGCCTATCTGTACTGGTAGCCGGGAAGCATCGCCATGACCCTATACGTCAACCTCGCCGAACTGTTGGGCACGCGCATTGAGCAGGGCTTCTATCGCCCGGGCGATCGATTGCCGTCAGTGCGGGCCTTGAGTGTGGAGCACGGGGTAAGCCTGAGCACCGTACAGCAGGCCTATCGGAAGCTGGAAGACAACGGCCTGGCGATGCCAAAACCCAAATCCGGCTACTTCGTACCCGTGGGCCGCGACTTGCCCGCACTGCCCGCCGTCGGCCGCCCGGCCCAGCGCCCGGTGGAGATTTCCCAGTGGGACCAGGTGCTGGATCTGATCCGCGCAGTGCCACGCAAAGACACCATACAGTTGGGTCGGGGCATGCCGGATGTATTGTCGCCGACCATGAAACCCCTGTTGCGCAGCCTGGCCCGGATCAGCCGCCGCCAGGACATGCCAGGGCTGTATTACGACACCATCCACGGCAACCTGGAGCTGCGCGAACAGATCGCACGCCTGATGCTCGATTCAGGCTGCCAACTGACGCCCCAGGATCTGGTGATCACCACCGGTTGCCACGAAGCGCTGTCCGCGAGCATCCACGCCATCTGCGAGCCGGGCGACATCGTTGCCGTCGACTCGCCGAGCTTCCATGGCGCCATGCAGACCCTGAAAGGCCTGGGCATGAAAGCCTTGGAAATCCCCACCGACCCACTCACGGGTATCAGCCTGGAAGCGCTTGAACTGGCGCTGGAGCAGTGGCCGATCAAAGTCATCCAGCTGACCCCCAACTGCAACAACCCACTGGGCTACATCATGCCGGAGTCGCGTAAACGCGCGCTGCTGACCCTGGCCCAGCGCTTCGACGTGGCAATCATCGAAGACGATGTGTATGGCGAACTGGCCTACAGCTACCCGCGTCCACGCACTATCAAGTCCTTCGACGAAGATGGCCGCGTCGTACTGTGCAGTTCCTTCTCGAAAACCCTGGCGCCCGGCCTGCGGATTGGCTGGGTAGCACCCGGTCGTTACCTCGAGCGCGTCCTGCACATGAAATACATCAGCACCGGCGCCACCGCGACCCAGCCGCAGATCGCGATTGCCGAGTTTCTGAAAAATGGCCATTTCGAACCGCATTTGCGGCGGATGCGTACGCAATACCAGCGTAATCGCGACCTGATGCTCGATTGGGTCAGCCGCTATTTCCCGGCCGGCACCCGCGCCAGTCGTCCACAGGGCAGTTTCATGCTGTGGGTGGAGCTGCCGGAAGGCTTCGACACCCTGAAGCTCAACCGGCTGCTAGTGGATGAAGGTGTACAGATTGCCGTGGGAAGTATCTTTTCCGCCTCCGGCAAGTACCGGAATTGTTTGCGCATGAACTACGCTGCCAAACCGACGCCGCAGATTGAAGAGGCCGTGCGCAAGGTCGGCGCAACCGCCATCAGGTTGCTGGCCGAAGCGGTGGACTGACCTTTTGCGGGAAATAGCCGTCATATGCCGACAATCGCCCTGACTCGGAACCCATGTCATTGATGACCCAACGGCTATTACCGTTTTTCCTGCTGGGCATCCTGGCCCTGGGCGGCTGCGCAACCATCGACCAGCCGCGCACGCCCAGCGAGGCGCTGCCGGCCAGCGAGTCGTCCTTCGGCCGCTCGATCCAGGCCCAGGCCGCGCCGTACAGAGGCCGCTCCGGTTTCCGCCTGCTGCCCAACAGCAGCGAGGCCTTCATGGCTCGCGCCGAACTGATCCGCAACGCCCAGACCAGCCTCGACTTGCAGTACTACATCGTCCACGACGGCATCAGCACCCGCATGCTCGTGGATGAACTGCTCAAGGCCGCCGACCGTGGCGTGCGCGTGCGTATCCTGCTGGACGACACCACCAGCGACGGCCTGGACCAGATCATCGCCACCCTCGCCGCCCACCCGCAGATCCAGATTCGCCTGTTCAACCCGCTGCACCTGGGCCGCAGCACCGGCGTGACCCGGGCCATGGCGCGGCTGTTCGACCTGTCGCTGCAACACCGTCGCATGCATAACAAGCTGTGGCTGGCGGACAACAGCGTGGCCATCGTCGGCGGCCGCAACCTGGGGGATGAATATTTCGACGCCGAGCCCAACCTCAACTTCACCGATATCGACATGCTCAGCGTAGGCCCGGTGGCCGAACAACTGGGCCACAGTTTCGATCAGTACTGGAACAGTGCGTTGAGCAAGCCCATTGGCGATTTCGTCAGCAGCGCCTCCAAAGGCGACCTGGCCAGCGCCCGCGTACGCCTGGAAGAATCCCTTGCCGAGTCTCGCCAGCAAAACCATGCCCTGTACAACCGCCTGCGCACTTACAAGACCCAACCGCGCATGGACATCTGGCGCCGCGAACTCATCTGGGCCTGGAACCAGGCACTGTGGGATGCGCCGAGCAAGGTGCTGGCCAAGGCCGATCCGGATCCACGGCTGCTGCTGACCACCCAGCTGGCACCTGAGCTGGAAGGGGTGAGCCACGAGTTGATGATGATCTCGGCTTACTTCGTGCCGGGCCAGCCTGGCCTGGTGTACCTGACCGGTCGTGCGGACGCCGGCGTCTCGGTGAGCCTGCTGACCAATTCCCTGGAAGCTACCGACGTGCCCGCCGTCCACGGTGGCTATGCGCCCTACCGCAAGGCATTGCTGGAGCACGGAGTGAAACTGTACGAGTTGCGCCGCCAGCCGGGAGACGGCGGCGGCAGCGGCCCTCATCTGTTCCGCAAAGGCACTTTCCACGGCTCGGATTCCAGCCTGCACAGCAAGGCGATCATCTTTGACCGGGAGAAATCCTTTATCGGCTCATTCAACTTCGACCCGCGCTCGGTGCTGTGGAACACCGAAGTCGGGGTGCTGGTGGACAGTCCCGAACTGGCGGAACACGTGCGCAACCTGGCACTGGAGGGCATGGCGCCCCCGTTGAGCTATCAGGCGAAACTACAGGATGGCCAGGTGGTGTGGGTGACTGAAGACAACGGCCAACTGCACACCCTGACCCGCGAACCGGGCAGTTGGTGGCGCCGGTTCAATGCCTGGTTTGCCACATCCGTCGGGCTGGAACGCATGCTTTAAGAACAGCGCAGAGCCCTGTGGGAGCCGGGCTTGCCCGCGATTGCGGAGTATCAGGCACAGGATGCGCAAGCTGACACTCCGCTATCGCAGGCAAGCCAGCTCCCACAGTTGTTCGCATTTCAAGTTCAGGCCGGCTGGGCGCCGCCGAATGCACCTTGGCGAAGCAGCAGAATCACCAATCCCAGCGCCCCCGCTGCCATCAACAGCGGCAACGCATGCCCGCTGATCCACTGGCTGCCGGCACCAGCCACCAGTGGGCCGATCAGGCAGCCAATGCCCCACAGCTGCGCGATATGCGCATTGGCGCGCACCAGTGCGTCGTCGCGGTAGCGCTCGCCAATCAGGATCAGCGACAAGGTGAACAACCCACCGGCGCTGGCCCCGAACAGCACCCACACCGGCCAGATCAGCAGCGTATCCAGCAACAGCGGAATTGCCAGGCTCGTCGCCAGCAGCATCAGCGCGCAGCCGAGAAACAGTGTGCGTCGAGGCAGGTAGTCCGCCAGCGCGCCAATCGGCAGTTGCAGCAACGCATCACCGACCACCACCGTACTCACCATCGCCAGGGCAATCTCGGCGGTGAAGCCCTGTTGCAGGCAATACACCGGCAACAGCGTCAGAATCATCGCCTCGAACGCGGCGAATAACGCCACCGCCCAGGCAATCGCCGGCAAACCCTGGCAGAAGCGCAGCAAGTCGCCGAAGGTCACGCTGAAGGACTCGGCAGTCGGCGCACCGGTGCGGCCCAGCAGCAGGATCGGCGAGAACGTCAGCAGACCAACGCCCACCCAGAAGCCAATGTCGTTATCCGTACCCAGCGCGCCCAGCAGCAATGGGCCTGACAGTTGGCTCAAGGCATAGCTACAGCCGTACAGCGCCACCAGACGGCCGCGCCAGCGCTCGATCACCAGTTGGTTGATCCAGCTTTCGCCGAGGATAAACACGATGGTCAGGATCACCCCGATCATCAGCCGCAGCACCAGCCATACCGGGTAGCTGGGCAATACCGCCAGCAAGCCGATGGAAATCGCCCCGGCCCACAGGCACAGGCGCATCAGGTTCGCCGTACCCAGGCGCGAGGCCAGGCCGCTGGAGACCTTGGCACCCAACAGCACACCAAAGGCCGGCATCGCCGCCATCACGCCGATGGCGAAGCTGCCGTAGCCCCAGCTTTCCAGGCGCAGGGACACCAGCGGCATGCTCACGCCCAAGGCCAGGCCCACGCTCAAGACCGACGCCAACACGGCGAAATAGGTCGCCCAACGCATTTCCACGCTCCTGTGGATGATTTGGAGATCACACAAAACAGTGTGGGAGCGAGCTTGCTCGCGAATGCGGTGTACCAGTCAATACATCGGCGACTGTGCTACCTCATTCGCGAGCAAGCCCGCTCCCACATTTTTTACGGCGGTGTTTCTGGAAGCTTACAACTTGATCCAGGTCGCCTTCAGCTCGGTGTACTTGTCGAACGCGTGCAGCGACTTGTCGCGGCCGTTACCCGACTGCTTGAAACCACCGAACGGTGCAGTCATGTCGCCGCCATCGTACTGGTTGACCCACACGCTACCGGCACGCAGTGCCTTGGCGGTCAGGTGCGCCTTGGAGATGTTCGACGTCCACACCGCAGCGGCCAGGCCGTATTGGGTGTCGTTGGCGATCGCAATGGCTTCTTCCACGCTGTCGAAGGCAATCACCGACAGCACCGGGCCGAAGATTTCTTCCTGGGCGATCTTCATGGCGTTGGTCACGCCGTCGAAAATCGTTGGCTCGACATAGGTGCCACCGCTTTCCTGCAGCGTGCGCTTGCCGCCGGCCACCAGCTTGGCGCCATCGGCATGCCCGGCTTCGATGTACGACAGCACGGTGTTCATCTGCTGGGTATCCACCAGCGCGCCAACCGTGGTGGCCGGGTCCAGCGGGTTGCCCGGCTTCCAGGCCTTGAGGGCCTCGATCACCAGCGGCAGGAATTTATCCTTGATCGAACGCTCCACCAGCAGGCGCGAACCGGCGGTGCACACTTCGCCCTGGTTAAAGGCGATGGCGCCGGCCGCGGATTCGGCGGCGGCTTGCAGGTCCGGGGCATCGGCAAACACGATGTTCGGGCTCTTGCCGCCGGCTTCCAGCCAGACGCGCTTCATGTTCGACTCGCCGGACCGGATCAGCAGTTGCTTGGCGATCTTGGTGGAACCGGTGAACACCAGGGTATCGACGTCCATGTGCAGCGCCAGGGCGTTACCCACGGTGTGGCCATAACCCGGCAGCACGTTGAACACGCCTTTCGGGATACCGGCTTCAACCGCCAGCTCGGCGATGCGGATCGCGGTCAGCGGCGACTTTTCAGACGGCTTGAGGATCACCGAGTTACCGGTGGACAGCGCCGGCCCGAGTTTCCAGCAGGCCATCATCAGCGGGAAGTTCCACGGCACGATGGCCGCGACAACGCCGACGGGCTCACGGGTCACCAGGCCAAGCTGGTCGTGGGGAGTGGCTGCGACTTCATCGTAGATCTTGTCGATGGCCTCGCCGCTCCAGCTCAGGGCTTGCGCCGCGCCCGGGACGTCGATGTTCAGGGAGTCGCTGATCGGCTTGCCCATATCCAGGGTTTCAAGGAGTGCCAGCTCTTCGGCGTTGGCCTTGAGCAAGCCGGCGAAACGGATCATGGTGGCTTTGCGCTTGGCTGGCGCCAGGCGCGACCAGGCACCGGAATTGAAGGTGGCGCGGGCGTTTTCAACCGCGCGCTGGGCGTCGGCGACGTCACAGCTGGCAACCGTTGCCAGCAGACGGCCATCGACCGGGCTTAGGCATTCGAACGTGTCGCCGGAAACGGCGGCGGTGTATTCGCCATTGATGTAGGCGCGGCCTTCGATCTTCAGATCCTTGGCGCGTTGTTCCCAGTCGGCACGGGTCAGGGTGGTCATGCGAGTGTCCTCCTCTTATTGAATACAAGGGCCGGGCGATGTACCCAAGCGCCTTCGAAGAATGCTTGCCCGGCCAGCCAGCTGTTCGGCTCAAGGCAGCTGCCACCCTAAACCAGCGACGATGGATGTTTCAATATATTTGACATAACGGCAGCAAACGCCCTTGCGATGTTCATTTTAATAAACATAGACTTTGAGCTCTCCAACCGCAGGCCAGACGGGACACGCCCATGAACATCCAGAATATCGTCGACTTCAGCCAGGCCAGGACTGAGCCTGACCGCTACCGTCCGGCCGCGGAGAAAATCCTCAAGGGCGACCCTGAGCAAACCGTCTACAACCACTACAACAGTCCGTGCGGCCAGATGAGCGCCGGGGTCTGGGAAGGTGAAGTCGGGCAGTGGAAGGTCAATTACACAGAGCATGAGTACTGCGAGATCGTGCAGGGCGTCTCTGTATTGCGCGACGCCGACGGCAACGCCAAGACCTTGCGGGCCGGTGATCGCTTCGTCATTCCGGCCGGCTTCAGCGGCACTTGGGAAGTGCTGGAACCCTGCCGCAAGATCTACGTGGTGTTCGAAGAAAAGGCCTGATCAATTCTTCAGGCACAAAAAAAAGCCCGCATCGTGAGATACGGGCTTTTTTTCACAAGAAAGAAAACCAATTACTTGATTTTGCCTTCTTTGTAGATCACGTGCTTGCGAACGCGCGGGTCGAACATTTTCTTTTCGAGCTTGTCCGGGGTAGTACGCTTGTTCTTGTCGGTAGTGTAGAAGTGACCAGTACCGGCGCTAGAGATCATTCGAATCAATTCACGCATGATTTAGCTCCTTAGATTTTGCCGTCGCGGCGCAGTTCGGCCAGCACGACAGTGATGCCGCGCTTGTCGATAACACGCATGCCTTTGGCAGATACGCGCAGACGGACAAAACGTTTCTCTTCTTCAACCCAAAAGCGGTGATGCTGCAGGTTTGGCAGGAAACGACGACGGGTTTTGTTGTTTGCGTGGGAAATGTTATTCCCAGTCACCGGACCCTTACCGGTAACTTGACAGACTCTCGACATGCCTCAGCCCTCTAAAACCACATGCCCAACCCGGCATGGGTTGGCCGCTTAATCTCTCAGTCATTTGGCGCCAGGCGCCGCGTTTCTTTAGGGTCTTACCGGCTACACCTACTAGCGAAGGAACCGGGCCCCTAGAAAAGAGCGCTGCTTTATACCAGAAAGACCCCAGTGCAACAACAGGCCGTGTACTTTTATACGCGTAAATCCAGGCCATGGACGCCTGAACCGTTGCCAGGGTGGGCTGCTATAGAAGCTAACCGCTCGTCGCACAGAATGATTTACAGCGCCCGCGCGCACTGCAAAGTGCTCGGCAAAACGACCTGAGGCGCCATCAAAACAGTATTTGAGGCAAAAGCACAGGCAAAAATGGGCTAGTCATTTGTCAATCCGCCCACTACGGTAGGACTTTTCCAGACTGCACTCGCAGATGGGCCTTCGATCTGCAAAGGAAACCGAATATGCGCCTCGCTGCCCTACCGCTACTGCTAGCCCCTCTTTTTATTGCTGCACACGCCCAGGCGGCCACTACCTTGAGCGTCTGTACCGAAGCCAGCCCCGAAGGCTTCGACGTGGTCCAATACAACTCGCTGACCACCACCAATGCCTCGGCAGACGTATTGATGAACCGCCTGGTGGACTTCGACGCTACCAGCGGCAAGCTGGTCCCGAGCCTGGCGGACAGCTGGGACGTCTCGCCGGACGGCCTGACCTACACCTTCAAGCTGCATCCGGATGTGAAATTCCATCGCACCGAATACTTCACCCCAAGCCGTACCCTGACCGCCGAAGACGTGCGCTTCAGCTTCGAGCGTATGCTCGACCCGGCCAACCCGTGGCACAAGATTGCCCAGAGCGGCTTCCCCCACGCCCAGTCGCTGCAACTGCCCACATTGATCAAGAAGATCGACGCCCTCGATCCGCTGACGGTGCGCTTTACCCTGGACCACGCCGATTCAACCTTCCTCGCCGCGTTGAGCATGGGCTTTGCCTCGATCTACCCGGCAGAATACGCCGACAAACTGCTCAAAGCGGGCACACCTGAAAAACTCAACAGCCAGCCTATCGGCACCGGCCCGTTTATTTTCGGGCGTTTCCAGAAGGACGCGACGATTCGCTACAAGGCCAACCCGGACTACTTCGCCGGCAAGCCTGCGGTGGATAACCTGATCTTTGCGATCACCCCGGACGCCAACGTGCGCCTGCAAAGGTTGCGTCGCGATGAGTGCCAGATCGCCTTGTCGCCCAAGCCCCTGGATATCGATGCCGCACAGAAAGACGCCGACCTGAAGATCGAAAAAACAGCGGCCTTCATGACCGCGTTTGTCGCCATCAACAGCCAGCATCCGCCGCTGGACAAACCGGAAGTTCGCCAGGCAATCAACCTGGCCTTCGACAAGGCCAGCTACCTCAAGGCGGTATTCGAAGGCACCGCTGAAGCCGCCAACGGCCCGTACCCGCCCAATACCTGGAGCTATGCCAAGGACTTGCCAGGCTATCCGCAGGACATCGCCAAGGCCAAGCAGCTACTGGATCGCGCCGGGCTCAAGGATGGCTTCAAGACCACCATCTGGACCCGCCCTTCGGGCAGCCTGCTGAACCCCAACCCAAGCCTCGGCGCACAACTGCTGCAAGCGGACCTGGCCAAGGTCGGCATCCAGGCTGAAATCCGCGTGATCGAATGGGGCGAACTGATCCGCCGCGCCAAGGCCGGCGAGCACGACCTGCTGTTCATGGGCTGGGCCGGCGATAACGGTGACCCGGATAACTTCCTGACGCCGCAGTTCTCCTGCGCGGCCGTAAAGTCCGGCACCAACTTCGCCCGCTACTGCGACCCGGCGCTGGACAAGCTGATCAGCGCCGGCAAGACCACCAGCGAACAGGGCGTGCGCAGCAAGCTGTACCAGCAGGCCCAGGCGCAGATCCAGCAACAGGCGCTGTGGCTGCCACTGGCGCACCCGACGGCGTTTGCGCTGACGCGCAAAAATGTCGAGGGGTATCAGGTGAGCCCATTCGGGCGCCAGGATTACTCCAAGGTCAGCGTCAAACCCTGAACCCTGTCAGGGGCTGGCGTGCCAGCCCCTACATCCACCCATATTCCGCCATCGACAGCGGATCACCCTCCCCCACAATGATGTGGTCCAGCACACGCACGTCCACCATCTCCAACGCCTTTTGCAGCACTCTGGTCAGTTTTCGATCAGCAATGCTGGGCTCGGCGCTGCCGGAAGGATGGTTATGGCACAGGATCAGCGCAGCAGCGTCGTAGTCCAACGCGCGCTTCACCACTTGCCGGGGGTAGACGATGGCGTTGTCGATGGTGCCTTGAAACAGCTTCTCGAAGCCCAGCACCCGGTGTTTGGAGTCGAGAAACAGGCAGCCGAATATCTCGTGAGGCTCATGGCGCAGTAGCGCCTTGAGGTAGTCGCGCACGGCCTCCGGACTTTCCAGCACCGAGTCGCTGCGTAGGCGCTCGGCCAAATGACGGCGGGCCATTTCCAGTACGGCTTGAAGCTGGGCGAACTTCGCCGGCCCCAGGCCCAGATGCTGGCTGAACACCGTCTGCCTGGCCTCCATCAGCGCGCGCAAGCTGCCAAATTGCGCCAGCAGATGCCGCGCCAGGTCCACGGCACTTTTACCGGATACCCCGGTGCGCAGGAAAATCGCCAGCAATTCAGCGTCGGAAAGATTCTCTGCGCCCAGCTCCAACAGCTTCTCCCGCGGACGCTCTGCCGCAGGCCAATCGCGAATACTCATGGCACCTCCGTGTGCATGTGCGCCGCTGTTGCATGGCGGACGCTGTGGTATCTTAGGCCATCTTTTTGCGTGCGATTTCACCTGGGGAGGGGGTATCGCAACGCCATCACTGAACTGGAAAGGCAAGCCAATGCAGCGTCTGTATCGGAAACGCATCGTTCTCGGCGTCGGCGGCGGCATTGCCGCCTACAAGAGCGCAGAGCTGGTTCGCAGGCTCCTCGACCAGGGCGCCGAAGTGCGCGTG
Source organism: Pseudomonas sp. TH34 (assembly GCF_016650865.1). Taxonomy (NCBI): domain Bacteria; kingdom Pseudomonadati; phylum Pseudomonadota; class Gammaproteobacteria; order Pseudomonadales; family Pseudomonadaceae; genus Pseudomonas; species Pseudomonas sp. TH34. The sequence goes on along the minus strand of NZ_JAEKFB010000018.1, from coordinate 307,773 downwards.
GTCATGACCCGGGGCGGCAGTGAATTCATTACCCCACTGACCATGCAGGCCCTGTCCGGCCACCCGGTTCATCTCGACCTGCTGGACCCCGCAGCCGAAGCTGCCATGGGCCACATCGAGCTGGCCAAATGGGCCGACCTTGTGCTGATCGCTCCGGCCACCGCCGACTTGATCGCCCGCCTGGCCCAAGGCATTGCCGACGACCTGCTGACCACCCTGGTGCTGGCCACCGACGCCACCGTCGCCATCGCCCCGGCCATGAACCAGGCCATGTGGCGCGACCCGGCCACCCAGGCCAACACCCAACTCCTGCAAAGCCGTGGCCTCAAGGTCTTCGGGCCGGCCTCCGGCAGCCAGGCCTGCGGCGACGTGGGCCTGGGCCGCATGCTCGAAGCCACCGACCTCGCCCAATGCGCCGCCGACTGCTTCCAGCACCTGGCCCTGACCGGCAAGCACGTGCTGATTACCGCCGGCCCGACCCAGGAAAACATCGACCCGGTGCGCTACATCACCAACCATAGCTCAGGAAAAATGGGCTTTGCCCTGGCTGAAGCGGCGGTCGAGGCAGGCGCCCGGGTAACCTTGATCACCGGCCCGGTGCATCTGCCGACTCCGGATCGTGTCACCCGAATCGACGTAGTCAGCGCCCGCGACATGCTGGCGGCCTGTGAAGCGGCGATTCCCTGCGACCTGTTTATCGCCTCGGCTGCGGTAGCGGACTACCGCCCGGAAGTGGTTGCACCGCAGAAACTCAAGAAAGACCCTACAAGCGGCGACGGCCTGCTCCTGCAAATGGTCCGTAACCCGGACATTCTGGCGACCATCGCCACCCGTGAAGACCGCCCGTTCAGCGTCGGCTTCGCTGCCGAAACCGAGCATTTGCTGGACTATGCCGCACGCAAATTGAAAGACAAGAATCTCGACCTGATTGTCGCCAACGATGTCGCCAACCCGAGCATCGGCTTCAACAGCGAGGAAAATGCCATCAGCGTGATCGACCGCGAGTTGCACGCTACTGTTTTCGCCCAGACCAGCAAGGGCAAGATTGCCCGCCAACTGATCTCTTTTATCGCCCTACGGCTGAACCAGGTTTAATTTCCATGCACGCTTTGCAAGCCAAGATCCTCGACCCACGCATCGGCAACGAATTCCCGCTGCCGGCCTACGCCACTCCAGGCTCCGCCGGCCTCGACCTGCGCGCCATGCTCAAGCAGGACACCGTGCTTGAGCCGGGCCAGACCATTCTGATTCCGACCGGCCTGTCGATCTACGTGGGCGACCCTGGCCTGGCGGCGCTGATCCTGCCGCGCTCCGGCCTGGGCCACAAACACGGGATCGTCCTCGGCAACCTGGTGGGCCTGATCGACTCGGACTACCAGGGCGAGTTGATGGTGTCCTGCTGGAACCGTGGCCAGACCGCGTTCAACATTGCCGTCGGCGAGCGCATTGCCCAGCTCGTGCTTGTGCCGGTGGTGCAGGCGCACTTCGAGCTGGTCGAAGAGTTCGACGAAACCCAGCGCGGTGCAGGTGGCTTCGGACATTCCGGCAGCCACTGACTAAGCTGAAATGACTTAGCCGGACAAGCCGGGTGCCTCACCCGGCCTGACGCCAACGCATGGCCTTTCAGGATGAAGAATGCGCGGAACTTATCAGCAAGATTTCCCCAGTGAAATCAGGGCATTAAGCGGGCGAAAGGGCGGTGCTTCGGCGCCGATGGCACTTTTGCACCACGAACTCTATGCCAAAAACGCCGTCTTACCCTTCAGTTTGAGCCTGCCGGTCAGTACCCCTGAGGCCAGCCCCGCCCCTTTCAGATGGAGTTCCCCCCGCAATGAGCAACGCAGCCCGAGTCGCCCCGACGTTTCCCGACAGCATTTTCCGCGCCTATGACATCCGTGGCGTGGTCCCCAAGACCCTGACCGCCGAGACCGCCTACTGGATCGGCCGTGCCATTGGCTCCCAGAGCCTGGCCCAGGGCGAGCCCAATGTTTCCGTAGGCCGTGATGGCCGCCTGTCCGGCCCCGAGCTGGTGGAGCAACTGATCCAGGGCCTGGCCGATAGCGGCTGCCATGTCAGCGACGTGGGCCTGGTGCCGACGCCTGCGCTGTACTACGCGGCCAACGTGCTGGCCGGCAAGTCGGGCGTGATGCTCACCGGCAGCCACAACCCGTCGGACTACAACGGCTTCAAGATCGTCATCGCTGGCGACACCCTGGCCAACGAACAGATCCAGACCCTGCACACCCGCCTGAAGACCAACGACCTGACCAGCGGCACCGGCAGCATCACCAAGGTGCAAATCCTTGAGCGCTACTCGGACGAAATCACCCGCGACGTCAAACTCGCCCGCCGCCTGAAAGTGGTGGTGGACTGCGGCAACGGCGCAGCCGGCGTGATCGCCCCGCAACTGATCGAAGCCCTGAATTGCGAAGTGATCCCGCTGTTCTGCGAGGTCGACGGCAACTTCCCTAACCACCACCCGGACCCGGGCAAGCCTGAGAACCTGGTGGACCTGATTGCCAAGGTCAAGGAAACCGGCGCCGACCTGGGCCTGGCTTTCGACGGCGACGGCGACCGCGTCGGCGTGGTTACCAACACCGGTAATATCGTGTTCCCGGACCGCCTGTTGATGCTGTTTGCCCGTGACGTCGTGGCGCGCAATCCGGGCGCCGAGATCATCTTCGACGTCAAATGCACCCGTCGCCTGACGCCGCTGATCAAGGAATACGGCGGTCGTCCGCTAATGTGGAAGACCGGTCACTCGTTGATCAAAAAGAAAATGAAAGAAACCGGCGCCCTGTTGGCCGGCGAAATGAGCGGTCACGTATTCTTCAAGGAACGCTGGTTCGGTTTTGACGACGGTATTTACAGCGCCGCTCGTCTGCTGGAGATCCTCAGCAAGGAAAAATCCACCGCCGAAGACCTGTTTGCAACCTTCCCGGATGATATTTCTACGCCAGAGATCAATATCCATGTGACCGAAGAGAGCAAATTCAGCATCATTGACGCACTGCACGATGCGCAATGGGGCGAAGGCGCCAACCTGACCACCATTGACGGCGTGCGGGTCGATTACGCCAAAGGCTGGGGCCTGGTTCGCGCATCCAACACCACACCGGTGCTGGTGCTGCGTTTCGAGGCGGATTCCGAGGCTGAGTTGCAGCGCATCAAGGACGTGTTCCACGCCCAGTTGAAACGTGTTGCCCCTGATCTCCAATTACCGTTCTGATTTTTGTACCGGAGCCCTGAATGACCCTCGAACGCGAAGCCGCCGCCAATACCGCCAAGGTCCTTTCCGAAGCGTTGCCTTACATTCGACGCTACGTCGGCAAGACGCTGGTGATCAAGTACGGCGGCAATGCCATGGAAAGCGACGAGCTGAAAACCGGCTTTGCCCGCGACATCGTGTTGATGAAAGCCGTCGGGATCAACCCGGTGGTGGTACACGGTGGCGGCCCGCAAATCGGTGACCTGCTCAAGCGCCTGTCCATCGAGAGTCACTTCATAGACGGCATGCGTGTCACCGACGCCCAGACCATGGACGTGGTGGAGATGGTCCTGGGTGGCCAGGTGAACAAAGACATCGTCAACCTGATCAACCGCCATGGCGGCAGCGCCATCGGCCTGACCGGCAAGGACGCCGAGCTGATCCGGGCGAAGAAGCTCACCGTGACCCGCAAGACCCCGGAGATGACCCAGCCGGAAATCATCGACATCGGCCAGGTGGGCGAAGTGATCGGCATCAACACCGACCTGCTGAACCTGCTGGTGAAAGGCGATTTCATCCCGGTGATCGCGCCAATCGGCGTGGGTGCCAACGGTGAGTCCTACAACATCAACGCCGACCTGGTGGCCGGCAAGGTGGCTGAGGCGCTGAAGGCCGAGAAGCTGATGCTGCTCACCAACATCGCCGGCTTGATGGACAAGGAAGGCAAGGTCTTGACCGGCCTGACCACCCAGCAAGTGGACGACCTGATCGCCGACGGCACCATCTACGGCGGCATGCTGCCGAAGATCCGCTGCGCGCTGGAAGCGGTGCAAGGCGGCGTTGGCAGCTCGTTGATCCTGGATGGCCGGGTTCCGAATGCGATCCTGCTGGAAATCTTCACCGACACCGGTGTGGGTACGCTGATCAGCAATCGCAAGCGCCCTTAAAGCGCTGCAAACAAAAAGCCCCCGCTCAACCTGGTTGAGCGGGGGCTTTTTTTGTCCGGCGTTTAGATCAAACGCCGAACTGCTCGCGGTAGGCCTTGACCGCTGGCAAGTGCTGCTTGAGCTGCGGGTCATCTTCCAGGAATTGCAGCACCTGGTTCAGGGATACGATGCTCACCACCGGAATCCCGAAATCACGTTCCACTTCCTGGATCGCCGACAATTCACCGTTGCCACGCTCCTGGCGGTTCAGCGCGATCAGCACGCCGGCTGCCTTGGCGCCGTCCTGGGAAGCGATGATCTGCATCACTTCGCGAATCGCCGTACCGGCAGTGATCACGTCGTCGATGATCAGCACGTTGCCCTTGAGCGGCGCGCCCACCAGGCTACCGCCTTCGCCATGGGCCTTGGCTTCCTTGCGGTTGAAGCACCAAGGCAAATCCAGCCCGTGATGTTCGGCCAACGCCACGGCAGTCGCGGCGGCCAGGGGAATGCCCTTGTAGGCCGGGCCGAACAGCACGTCGAAGGAAATACCGCTTTCAACGATGGCGGCCGCATAAAAACGACCCAACTGCGCCAGGGCAGAACCTGAGTTGAAAAGGCCGGCATTGAAGAAGTAAGGGCTGGTACGCCCGGACTTCAGGGTGAACTCACCGAAGCGCAATACGCCGCGATCGATGGCAAAACGAATGAAGTCGCGTTGATACGCCTGCATGAAAAAAGCCTCAGATACCACGGATTTAGCTAATTAGGTAGACGGCGTGTATCATACACGCACGCGATTTTTGGGGCCATTTATGCGGATCATCAGTGTGAACGTCAATGGTATTCAGGCTGCAGTCGAGCGTGGTTTGCTCAGTTGGCTGCAAGCCCAGAATGCCGACGTCATCTGCCTGCAGGACACCCGCGCCTCCGCCTTTGAACTGGACGACCCAGCCTTCCAACTGGATGGCTACTTCCTTTATGCCTGTGATGCCGAAGTTCCCGCCCAAGGCGGCGTGGCTTTGTATTCGCGGTTGCAACCCAAGGCGGTCATCAGCGGCCTCGGCTTCGAGACAGCCGACCGCTACGGGCGCTACCTGCAAGCCGATTTCGACAAGGTCAGCATCGCGACCTTGCTGCTTCCATCAGGGCAGAATGGCGATGAAGACTTGAACCAGAAGTTCAAGCTAATGGACGATTTCGCCCGTTATCTGGATAAACAGCGGCGCAAACGTCGCGAGTACATTTACTGTGGCTCGCTGTACGTGGCGCAACAGAAGCTGGATATCAAGAACTGGCGCGACAGCCAGCAATCCCCGGGTTTCCTGGCGCCGGAACGGGCCTGGATGGACGAGATTGTCGGCAACATGGGCTATGTCGATGCCCTGCGGGAAGTCAGCCGCGAAGGCGACCAGTACAGCTGGTGGCCGGATAACGAACAGGCCGAGATGCTCAACCTCGGCTGGCGTTTTGACTACCAGTTGCTGACGCCAGGCCTGCGACGCTTTGTGCGCAGCGCACGCCTGCCACGCCAGCCGCGCTTCTCGCAGCACGCGCCGCTGATCGTGGACTACGACTGGACATTGACCATCTAAGGTCTTTTTCCAGGCACAAAAAAACCGACGTCGCTGTCGGTTTTTTTGTGGGCGGTGGTTATTTGATCAACCGCAACGTCCACGGATAACGATAAGCCACGCCCTTGTTGGCCTTGATGCCCCCAATGATCGTCATCACCACCGCGCCGATCACCAGGACGGTCATCAACACGAAGCCGATCACGATAAAACCCAGCAGGAAGCAGACCGCCCAGGCAATGCCCACGGTGATCTGGAAATTCAGCGCTTCCTTGCCCTGATCATCAATGAACGGGTCCGTATCCTTCTTCACCTGCCAGAGAATCAAAGGCCCCAGCAGGCTGCCGAACGGGAACATCAAGCCGAAAAACGCCGCGAAGTGACAGAGCATCGCCCACTGGCGAACTTCCTTGGACGGTGTCGGCAGCGGAAGTTGACTGTCACTCATGGCGTAGCTCCTTGGGGTTGAATCAGTCGGCCAGGGCGGCGCTCTGCAGTTCGAAGATCTCGGTCATGCCTTTCTGGGCCAATGCCAGCATGGCATTCAGGTCCGCCGGCTGGAATGGCGCGCCTTCGGCGGTGCCCTGCACTTCGATGAAACCACCGGTGCTGGTCATCACCACGTTCAGGTCGGTCTCGGCAGCCGAATCTTCAAGATAGTCCAGATCCAGCACGGGCTCGCCCTGATACATGCCTACCGATACAGCCGCGATCATCTGCTTGAGCGGATCGCCGCCTTTCAGGCCGCCACGCTTCTTGATGACTTTGAGCGCATCGACCAGGGCAACCATGGCGCCGGTGATGGATGCAGTACGGGTGCCACCGTCGGCCTGGATCACGTCGCAGTCGACATACAGGGTCACGTCGCCGAGCTTGGACATGTCCAGGGCAGCACGCAGGGAACGACCGATCAGGCGCTGGATTTCCAGGGTGCGCCCGCCTTGCTTGCCACGGCTGGCTTCACGCTGGTTACGCTCGCCAGTGGCGCGCGGCAGCATGCCGTATTCGGCAGTCAACCAACCCTGGCCCTGGCCCTTGAGGAAACGCGGCACGCCGTTTTCGACGCTGACGGTGCAGATAACCTTGGTATCGCCAAACTCGACCAGTACAGATCCCTCGGCGTGTTTGGTGTAGTTGCGGGTGATGCGGATCGAGCGGAGCTGATCGGCAGCGCGACCACTTGGACGTTTCATAGGGGATACCTGTACGGAGGACGAAAAACTGCCGAGCATTATAGAGCCGCCAGCCCTGATCGGCACTTCTAAAAAATCCTGTTACAAACCCGGTCACCGAAGCCACTGTTTGGGGCCACCCGTCCCGTTGAGCTACAATCCTGCGCCTTCGCAGCCTGTCGGCTTCAATCTACCCATCAGCCCGCCTGTTTGCGGGACTGCATCGCGAGGTACCTCCATGGTGCACAGCATGACCGCCTTCGCCCGCGTCGAAAAAGCCGGCGTCCAAGGCACCCTGAGCTGGGAATTGCGCTCGGTCAACAGCCGCTACCTGGAGCCGCACCTGCGCCTGCCGGAATCGTTTCGCGACCTCGAAGGCGCGGTCCGTGAAGCGCTGCGCCAGGGCATCTCCCGCGGCAAGCTGGAATGCACCCTGCGCTTCACCGAGGAAACCACCGGCAAGCCGTTGCAGGTGGATCGCGAGCGCGCCGCGCAATTGGTCGCCGCCGCCGAAACCATCGCCAGCCTGATCAAACAGCCTGCCGCCATCAATCCTTTGGAAGTTCTGGCCTGGCCCGGCGTGCTGGTGGCCGACGCCACTGATCCGCAGGCGCTGAACGCCGAGGCCCTGGCCCTGTTCAACCAAGGCTTGAAAGAACTCAAGGCCGGTCGCGAACGCGAAGGCGCCGAGCTGGCCCGCCTGATCAGCGACCGCCTGACCTCCATCGAAGAGGACGTGGTGACCCTGCGCGAACTGGTGCCGCAGATGCTTGCCACCCAGCGCCAGAAGGTCCTCGACCGCTTCGCCGACATGCAGGCCGAACTGGACCCGGTGCGCCTGGAGCAGGAGATGGTACTGCTGGCGCAAAAGAGCGACGTCGCCGAAGAACTCGACCGCCTGAGCACCCACATCCTGGAAGTGCGCCGCGTGCTCAAGTCTGCCGGTGCCGCCGGTCGGCGCCTGGACTTCCTGATGCAGGAACTCAACCGCGAAGCCAATACACTGGGCTCCAAAGCCTTTGATCCGCGCAGCACACAGGCTGCGGTCAACCTCAAAGTGCTGATCGAGCAAATGCGCGAACAAGTACAGAATATCGAGTAAGGCACCCTGACATGACCCACAGCACCGGCACCCTTTACATCATTTCCGCCCCATCGGGTGCGGGCAAAAGCAGCCTGGTCAAAGCCCTGACCGACGCTGACGAGCAGATCCGTATCTCGGTGTCCCACACCACCCGCGCCATGCGCCCGGGTGAAGTGAACGGCGTGCACTACCACTTCGTCGAGCGCACCGAGTTCGTCAAGATGATCGAGCACGGTGATTTCCTGGAGCGCGCCGAAGTCTTCGGCAACCTTTACGGCACCTCCCAAAGCCACCTGCAGCAGACCCTGGACGAAGGCCACGACCTGATCCTGGAAATCGACTGGCAGGGCGCCGAGCAAGTGCGTCAACTGATGCCCAAGGCCCGCTCGATCTTCATCCTGCCGCCGTCGCTGGAAGCGTTGCATCAGCGCCTGACCAACCGCGGCCAGGACAGCGACGAGATCATCGAAGGTCGCATGCGCGAAGCCGTCAGTGAAATGAGCCACTACGTCGACTACGACTACCTGATCATCAACGACGATTTCGCCCACGCACTGGACGACTTGAAGGCGATTTTCCGCGCCAATCAGCTCCAGCAAAAGCGTCAGCAGCAGCGTTTCGGCAAATTATTGGCCGAACTGCTCGGTTGATTGGCTCTTCCCAAAACCGCTGCAAGGGCTTTACATTGGCACTTGTAGCGCGTTTGCGATGGCCTGCGAAAAATCAGCGCTTCCCTAAACGCTGGTGATTTTTTAAACTGTTCAGTCCGCTCGCCCAACCGGGCAGCGCGCATATTGCATTCGCTCCGAGGAATACCATGGCCCGCGTAACCGTTGAAGACTGCCTAGAACACGTGGATAACCGCTTTGAGCTGGTCATGCTCTCTACCAAGCGTGCCCGTCAACTGGCCACTGGCGGCAAAGAGCCTCTGGTCCAGTGGGAAAACGACAAGCCTACCGTTGTAGCCCTGCGTGAAATCGCTGAAGGCCTGATGAGCTACGAGTTCATCGCCAACGCCGAAATCGTTGAAGACGAACCGCTGTTTGCAGCGTTCGAGGACGAGTCCAACGAGGCCGTCTAAGCCTATGCCTGGTCGACGTAGCACGGCGCGGGGTCACAGCCAACGGCAGGAGTTAATACTTTGCCGAGCATAGACGCCCTCGCCGATCGCTTATCGACCTACCTCGGCCCAGACCAGGTCAACCTGGTCCGCCGAGCGTATTTCTACGCCGAACAAGCCCACGACGGCCAACGCCGCCGCAGTGGCGAGGCGTATGTCACGCATCCTCTTGCCGTGGCAAACATTCTTGCCGACATGCACATGGACCATCAGAGTTTGATGGCCGCAATGCTGCATGACGTGATCGAAGACACCGGCATTGCCAAGGAAGCGCTCAGCGCGCAATTTGGCGAAACCGTGGCCGAACTGGTCGATGGGGTCAGCAAACTGACCCAGATGAATTTCGAAACCAAGGCCGAAGCTCAGGCAGAAAACTTCCAGAAGATGGCCATGGCCATGGCCCGGGACATCCGGGTGATCCTGGTCAAGCTGGCCGACCGGCTGCACAACATGCGCACGCTGGAGGTGCTGTCCGGCGAAAAACGCCGGCGCATCGCCAAGGAAACCCTGGAAATCTACGCGCCCATCGCCAACCGGCTGGGCATGCACGCCATTCGTATCGAATTCGAAGACCTCGGCTTCAAGGCCATGCACCCGATGCGTTCCGCGCGCATTTATCAGGCGGTCAAACGCGCCCGGGGCAATCGCAAGGAAATCGTCAACAAGATCGAAGAGTCCCTGAGCCATTGCCTGGCGATCGATGAGATCGAGGGCGAGGTCAGCGGCCGGCAGAAACACATCTACGGCATCTACAAGAAGATGCGCGGCAAGCGTCGGGCCTTCAACGAGATCATGGACGTGTACGCGTTCCGGATCATCGTCGACAAGGTCGATACGTGCTACCGCGTGCTGGGCGCTGTACATAATTTGTACAAACCCCTGCCGGGTCGTTTCAAGGACTACATCGCGATTCCCAAGGCCAACGGCTATCAGTCGCTGCACACCACGCTGTTCGGTATGCACGGGGTGCCGATCGAGATCCAGATCCGCACCCGCGAAATGGAAGAGATGGCCAACAACGGCATCGCCGCCCATTGGCTGTACAAATCCACCGGCGACGAGCAGCCAAAAGGCACCCACGCCCGCGCCCGCCAGTGGGTCAAGGGCGTGCTGGAAATGCAGCAACGTGCCGGCAACTCCCTGGAATTTATCGAAAGCGTGAAGATCGACCTGTTCCCGGACGAGGTCTACGTGTTCACGCCAAAAGGCCGGATCATGGAGCTGCCAAAAGGCTCCACGGCGGTCGACTTTGCCTACGCGGTGCACACCGACGTGGGTAACAGCTGCATAGCCTGTCGGATCAATCGTCGACTGGCCCCGCTGTCGGAACCGCTGCAAAGCGGCTCCACGGTGGAGATCGTCAGCGCACCGGGCGCACGCCCGAACCCGGCCTGGCTCAACTTTGTGGTCACCGGCAAGGCCCGCACCCATATACGTCACGCCCTGAAACTGCAACGCCGTTCCGAGTCCATCAGCCTGGGCGAACGCCTGCTGAACAAGGTACTCAACGGCTTCGACAGCTCCCTGGACAAGATCCCGGCCGAGCGCGTGCAGGCGATGCTCCACGAGTACCGTCAGGAACTGATCGAAGACTTGCTGGAAGACATCGGCCTGGGCAATCGCATGGCCTATGTAGTCGCCCGCCGCCTGCTGGGCGAAGGCGAACAGCTGCCAAGCCCCGAAGGCCCGCTGGCGATTCGCGGTACCGAAGGCTTGGTGCTCAGCTACGCCAAGTGCTGCACGCCGATCCCGGGTGACCCGATTGTCGGCCACTTGTCCGCCGGCAAAGGCATGGTGGTGCACCTGGACAACTGCCGCAATATCAGTGAAATCCGCCACAACCCCGAGAAATGCATCCAGCTTTCGTGGGCCAAGGATGTCACCGGCGAATTCAACGTCGAGCTGCGGGTCGAGCTGGAACACCAGCGCGGCCTGATCGCCTTGCTGGCCAGCAGCGTCAATGCGGCCGACGGCAATATCGAGAAAATCAGCATGGACGAACGCGATGGCCGCATCAGCGTGGTCCAACTGGTGGTCAGCGTGCACGACCGCGTGCACCTGGCCCGCGTGATCAAGAAACTGCGCGCCCTGACCGGGGTCATCCGCATCACCCGCATGCGCGCCTAGCCCATCCATTACAAGGAGTCATTCATGACCAAGACTGTTATCACCAGCGACAAGGCACCAGCAGCAATCGGTACTTATTCCCAGGCGATCAAGGCGGGCAATACCGTCTACATGTCCGGCCAGATTCCACTGGACCCAAAAACCATGGAGCTGGTTGAAGGCTTTGAAGCCCAGACCATCCAGGTCTTTGAAAACCTGAAGTCGGTTGCCGAAGCTGCGGGCGGTTCGTTCAAGGACATCGTCAAACTGAACATCTTCCTCACCGACCTGAGCCACTTCGCCAAGGTTAACGAGATCATGGGCAAGTACTTCGAACAGCCGTACCCGGCCCGCGCCGCCATCGGCGTTGCCGCCCTGCCAAAGGGCGCGCAGGTTGAGATGGACGCCATTCTGGTCATCGAGTAAAACATCCGGCGCAGCGCTTCCACGGGAAGGCTGCGCCGAATTGGTTCTTGGAAGGATTTCGTAATGCGCAAAGCGCTCGTTGCCTCTTCGTTGCTCGCCCTGCTGCTCGGCGGCTGCGCCAGCAATCCCGCCGACCTGGATGTGAGCGGCACCTGGATCAACCAGGCCGCCATCGACGCGGCAGCAAAGGGCGGCCCTTTGCGTGAAGCCCTGCAGAGCTACGGTCCGAACCTCGAATGGGAGGTGAACACCAAAGCATCCCAGGCCCGCTACTACAACGGTTTTGAAGTAGCTGAAGGCAAGTTGCTGGGTGAAAAATCCGGCGCCTGGAGCGTCGATTTCTACGGCGGCTCCGCCACCGAACTCAAGCGTAAAGGCAAACTATTGCTGCAAGGGGCCAATGATAACGAGCCCGAGCAACTGTTCGCCCGTGCCAAGGACCCGGCCCCTGAAGGCGCGCCACTGGGCGCCAACTTCGAACGCACCCTGTATGCCGCCTATATGGGCGGCACCTGGAAAATCAGCAGCGGTAATGGCGAAGGCGCGACGGTGCAGTTCCAGGCCAATGGCCAGGTGACCGGCTTGCCGGGTGCTGATCAGTACTCGCTGTGCCTGGCGGGCGATTGCGCTTCCATGAGCGGCGGCTACGACAGTATCTGGTTGCAGTTGAACGGCCAGGGCAACCCGTGGATCTTTGCGCGCAAGGGCAAGCAACTGGAGATTTTCCAGGCGATCAACACCGCCCAGGCCGACGAGGTGCCCTCGTTTACCCCCGGGCCACGACAGTGGTTGCTGGAAAAACAGTGACGCAAAAAAGGAGCCCTTAAACTCCTTTTTCTTCACGCCGCGATCAACCCTCCAGGATCGCCGCATACCCTTCGCGATAACTCGGATAACGCGGCACCCAGCCCAGCGCCTTGGCCCGGGCATTGCTGCATTGTTTGCTGCCAGCACGGCGGACGCTGGCGTTCTCGGCCCATTCGGTCACACCCAGGTATTCGCGCAACCAGGCAACCACCTCGGCCAGCGGGGCCGGAGCATCGTCAACGCCGATGTAGCACTTATCCAGCACCCCACCCTGCTCCACGTGCTGCAGCAAAAACGCGAGCAAGCCCGCTGCGTCATCGGCGTGGATCCGGTTGCCATATAAAGGCGGATCAATCGCCACGCGATACCCCTGGCGCACCTGGCTCAGCAGCCATTCCCGGCCCGGGCCATAGATCCCAGTGAGGCGCACCACGCTCGCGGGAATGCCGCTATCCAACGCCACTTGCTCGGCTTCCAGCATCACTTGTCCGGAATAACCGCCTGCCTTGGTCTCGGAGCTTTCGTCGACCCACTCACCGTTCTGCTGCCCATACACACTGCTGCTGGACACAAACAGCAAGTGCTTAGGCTCCTGGCCGTAGTCGTTCAACCATTCCAACACATGCTGCAACCCTTGCACGTACGCGGCGCGATAGCCTGCTTCGTCGTGATCGGTGGCCGCCGCGCAATACACCAGATAATCCACTCCGCCCACCGGCCAGGTGTCGGGGCAGTCTTCATTGAACAGGTCGCCGGCAATCCCGATAACGCCCTTGGGAAGGCGCGAGATATCCCGCCGCAGGCCATGAACCTCCCAGCCCTGGGCCAGCAATTGGGTGGCCAGACGGCTACCGACATCGCCGCAACCGGCAATCACCACAGAAGGCGCAGACATCACAAAACTCCATTCTTAAAGGTCAAGATTAGCCCCCGCAGATGACCAGCGGCCAGCAAAACGACAAATAAAGTAACTGTATTACTTCTGTTAACAAGAATTACTTGCAATAATAACCGCCCATTTGTCCTCGACCCGTTACGGTCTGGAAGGACGCTCACTCATTTTTTTATCTCAGGTCCGGCCAGCATGACACGCAATACATCCCCCGCTTCGCCAACCAAGCCTCACAGCCCATCCCGCGCCTGGCGTGCGATTGCTGCAGTGCTGTTCAGCGTTCTGCTGGCACCGACCGCCGCCTTCGCCGACAACACCGCGCCGGCCGCCCCGCCTGCAGCGACCGCGCCAGCCCACGAGCAAAACGCTGCTGCGCCAGCCGCCGCACCGGCAGCTACCGACCCGGCCCTGGCCGCCGAAGGCGCACCGGCTGACGATTCCGGCGTCGTGCTGGAAGAAGACAACAGCCTGGGCATGGCCCACGACCTGTCGCCCTGGGGCATGTACCAGAACGCTGACATCATCGTGAAGATCGTGATGATCGGCCTGGCCATCGCCTCGATCATCACCTGGACCATCTGGATCGCCAAAGGCTTCGAGCTGCTGGGCGCCAAGCGTCGCCTGCGTACTGAAATCGTCCACCTGAAAAAAGCCACCACCCTTAAAGAAGCCAGCGAAAGCGCGGCGAAAAAAGGCACCCTGGCGCACCTGCTGGTTCACGACGCACTCGAAGAAATGCGCCTGTCGGCCAACAGCCGTGAAAAAGAAGGCATCAAGGAACGTGTCAGCTTCCGTCTTGAGCGCCTGGTTGCCGCCTGCGGTCGCAACATGAGCAACGGCACCGGCGTGCTGGCCACCATCGGTTCCACCGCGCCCTTCGTCGGCCTGTTCGGTACCGTGTGGGGCATCATGAACAGCTTCATCGGCATCGCCAAAACCCAGACCACCAACCTCGCCGTCGTGGCTCCCGGCATCGCCGAAGCCCTGCTGGCAACGGCACTGGGCCTGGTTGCCGCGATTCCTGCGGTAGTCATCTACAACGTCTTCGCCCGTTCGATCGCCGGCTACAAGGCCCAGGTGTCGGACGCTTCGGCAGAAGTCCTGTTGCTGGTCAGCCGTGACCTCGATCACCTGCCTACCGAGCGCAGCTCGCAACCGCATATGGTGAAAGTGGGGTAATCGGCCATGGGCCTGCATTTGAATCAAGGCGACGACGAGCTCGTCGAGAACCACGAAATCAACGTCACACCGTTTATTGACGTGATGCTGGTGCTGCTGATCATCTTCATGGTGGCCGCACCACTGGCCACTGTGGACATCAAGGTCGACCTGCCCGCTTCCAGCGCGAAACCTGCGCCGCGGCCGGAGAAACCGATATTCCTCAGCGTCAAGGCGGACCAGCGTCTGTTCCTGGGCGAAGAAGAAGTCAAATCCGAAACCCTGGGCGCGGTGCTCGACGCCAAGACCCAGGGTAAGAAAGACACGACCATCTTCTTCCAGGCCGACAAGGGCGTGGACTACGGCGACCTGATGAGCGTGATGGATGCCCTGCGGGCAGCCGGCTACCTCAAGGTAGGCCTGGTCGGACTTGAGACGGCAGCCAAGAAATGATCACGACGCGCCACAAACTGACGCGTTATGGCACCAGCCTCGCCGTCGTGCTGGGCGTCCACGCCGTCGCGATCATCATCGCGCTCCAGTGGTCGGCGCCACACATGGTCCAGCTGCCTCCGGCTGCCATGGTCATCGACCTGGCACCGATGCCGGCGCCACCACCTCCGGCCCCGCCGAAGGTGATCACGCCGCCACAACCGCCTGCTCCGGTGGAAGAGCTGCCATTGCCGAAGCTGGCCGAGGCACCGAAGCCGACGATCCAGGTGCCAAAGCCGGTCAAGCCCAAGCCAAAACCACAGCCGCCCAAGCCTGTGGAGAAGAAGCCCGATCCGCCCAAGGAAAAACCTTCCGAAGAGCCGCCGAGCGAAACTCCGCAGAACAACGCGCCTACGGAGAAGTCCGCTCAGCCACAACCGGGCCCTTCACCGCAGCAGATCGCGGCCAAGGCCACCTGGGAAAGTACCCTGCTGGGCCACCTGCAGAAGTACAAGAAGTACCCGCCGGGCGCCCAGGCCCGTGGCAAGGAAGGCCTGAACCGCTTGCGTTTCGTGGTGGATGCCGATGGCAACGTGCTGTCCTATGAACTGGTGGGCCGCTCTGGCAACGCCGATCTGGACCGCGCCACCCTCGACATGATCCGTCGCGCCCAGCCGCTGCCCAAGCCGCCGGCCGACATGTTGAAAGGCGGCAGCATCGAGATCGTTGCGCCGTTCGTTTACAACATCGAAAAACGTCGCCGGTAATCCTCACCGTAGGCACCCTCGGGTGCCTACGGTTGCTGCTCACTCCCCCGCACATCCCGCAACCTGAACCAGGCTTGAACAAGCTGGCACCTAACACGATCTTCACTTGTAACATTTAAAGACAAAGCCAATTATCCGCGAATCGTTCTCATTAGCGGACATTCGGCATGCCCAACCTTGCCCGACTGGCTCTCCTCCTACTGGTTTTTCCCGTCGCAGCGCAGGCAGATCAGCTGGTCACCCTGGTCATTCAAAACCACACCTTCAGCCCCTCGACGTTCGAGGTGCCGGCCGGTGAGCGTTTCCGCATTCAACTCACCAGCCACGACGAAAGCGTCGATGAGTTCGAAAGCTACGACATGAAATTCGAAAAAATCATCGTCCCCGGCAACACCGTCACGGTGTTTGCCGGCCCGTTGCATCCCGGCACCTACACCTTCTTCGATGACTACCACCCGGACCAGGCCAAAGGCACGGTCACTGCTGTCGCGGCCAAGGAGTAAGCCATGCTGGCCTGTCTGTTGATCGTATTTCGAGAAGTGCTGGAAGCCGGGATTGTGGTGGGCATCGTGATGGCCGCCACCCAGGGCCTGGCACGGCGTGGCCTGTTTATCGGCGGAGGGATTGCAGCCGGCGTACTCGGTGCCGGCATCTTGGCGCTGTTTACCGGCGCAATCACCCAGGCACTGCAAGGCTTCGGCCAGGAAATTTTTAACGCGGCCATCCTGGTGGTCGCCGTGGTGATGCTGGGCTGGCACAACCTGTGGATGGCCAGCCACGGTCGCGAGCTGGCAACCCAACTGCGCAGCGCCGGCAATGCGGTACTCACTGGCGAAAAATCACTCTGGGCCCTGGCCGTGGTCATCACCGTGGCCGTGCTGCGCGAAGGCTCGGAAATCGTGCTGTTCCTTTACGGCATCGCCGCGTCGAGCCAGGCAGACCCGCTTTCGATGCTGGCAGGCGGCGTGCTCGGCATCGCCGCCGGGGCCGCGTTGTCCTGGCTGATGTACCGCGGCCTGGTCGCCATCAGCCTCAAGCGTCTGTTCTCGATTACCGGCTGGATGATCGCCTTGCTCGCCGCCGGCATGGCCGGCCGGGCCGCTGCGATCCTTGCCGGTATCGACCTGATTCCCGCTTGGGGCTACCAGCTCTGGGACACCTCCTGGCTGGTCTCCGACGCCAGCCTTACCGGCCGGGCACTGACCGCGCTGGTGGGCTACACCGACCGGCCGCTGGGGGTCCAGTTGGTCGCCTGGTCCGTCACCCTCGCGCTCCTGGTGCTCGGTAACCGCTTGATGCATTCACGCCCGACGCAATCACGTTAACGTCCCCGAGGAGCCCCACCATGAAACACCTGCGCAACCCCTTGGCCACCGCACTGGTACTTGTCAGTGCCCTGGCCGCTTCCGCCCTGGTCCAAGCCCGCGAATACCCGATTGGCGGGCCCGTCCAAGTCAACGACATGGAAATCGCCTCCTCGTATCTGGTGGGCATCGAAATGGCCCCGATGCCACCGGGCATGGTGATGAGCAAGGACTCGGTGCACCTTGAAACGGACGTGCACGCCACCGCCGACAACAAGTACGGCCTGTCCAACGGTGAGTGGGTGCCCTACCTGACCATCACCTACTCGCTGGTCAAGCAAGGCTCGCCCGACTACAAGGAAATCGGCACGCTGCTGCCGATGGTGGCCAAAGACGGCGCTCACTACGCCAACAACGTGAAAATGGACGGCCCCGGCACCTACACCGTGGTGCTGCGCTATGAAAGCCCGCAAATCAAAGGCTTCTTCCACCATGTGGACAAGGAAACCGGCGTACCGGAATGGTGGGGGCCCTTCACCAAAACCTTCACCTTCAAATACCCGCAAAGCTGAAAGCATGAATGCGATACCTGATTACCAGGTGTCGTAAACCCCATGCTGTCTGATAACGTGCGTCTATCGATTGCAGCCGGTATGCTTGGCCCGCAACCTCATGGACGCCCGCTATGACTCTTACAGAATTACGCTACATCGTTACCCTCGCCCAAGAGCAGCACTTCGGCCACGCGGCCGAGCGTTGCCACGTCAGCCAGCCGACGCTGTCGGTGGGTGTGAAGAAGCTTGAAGACGAACTCGGTGTGCTGATTTTCGAGCGCAGCAAAAGCGCCGTGCGCCTAACGCCCGTCGGCGAAGGCATCGTTGCCCAGGCCCAGAAGGTTCTGGAACAGGCCCAAAGCATTCGCGAGCTGGCCCAGGCCGGTAAAAACCAGCTAACCGCCCCGCTGAAAGTCGGCGCCATCTACACCGTCGGCCCGTACCTGTTCCCGCACTTGATTCCGCAACTGCACCGCGTCGCGCCGCAGATGCCGCTGTATATCGAAGAAAACTTCACCCACGTGCTGCGCGACAAACTGCGTAACGGCGAACTGGACGCGATCATCATCGCCCTGCCGTTCAACGAGGCAGACGTGCTGACCCTGCCGCTCTACGATGAGCCGTTCTACGTGCTGATGCCGGCGTCCCACCCGTGGACGCAAAAAGAAACCATCGACGCCGCCCTGCTCAACGACAAGAGCCTGCTGTTGTTGGGCGAAGGCCATTGCTTCCGCGACCAGGTGCTGGAAGCCTGCCCGACCCTGACCAAGGGCAATGACGGCGCCAAGCACACCACCGTGGAATCCAGCTCCCTGGAAACCATTCGCCATATGGTTGCTTCCGGCCTGGGTATTTCGATCCTGCCGCTGTCGGCGGTGGACAGCCATCACTACGCCCCCGGCGTGATCGCGGTGCGCCCACTGACGCCGCCGGTGCCGTTCCGTACCGTGGCGATCGCTTGGCGGGCCAGCTTTCCGCGACCGAAAGCGATTGAAATCCTCGCCGACTCGATCCGCCTGTGTTCGGTGGCCAAGCCGCCTGCTGCGAGCTAAGTAACGGTATGACTGAGCTGTCGCAGGTGTCGGTGACGGCACTCAAGGGTGTCGGGGAAGCCATGGCCGAGAAATTGGCCAAGGTCGGCCTGGAAAATCTCCAGGACGTGTTGTTCCACCTGCCCCTGCGTTACCAGGACCGCACCCGCGTGGTGCCCATCGGCCAACTGCGCCCGGGGCAAGATGCCGTGGTTGAAGGCACCGTCAGCGGCGCCGACGTGGTGATGGGCAAGCGCCGCAGCTTGGTCGTGCGCCTGCAAGACGGCACCGGCGGCCTGAGCCTGCGCTTCTACCACTTCAGCAACGCCCAGAAGGAAGGCCTCAAGCGTGGCACCCGCGTGCGTTGCTACGGCGAAGCCCGGCCCGGCGCGTCGGGGCTGGAAATCTACCACCCGGAATACCGCGCCATTACCGGCGACGAACCGCCGCCAGTGGACACCACCCTCACACCGATCTACCCGCTCACCGAAGGCCTGACCCAACAGCGCCTGCGCCAGCTGTGCATGCAAACCCTGACGATGCTCGGGCCAAAAAGCCTGCCCGACTGGCTGCCTCAGGAACTGGCGCGCGACTATCAACTCGCACCGCTGGA
Source organism: Pseudomonas sp. TH34 (assembly GCF_016650865.1). NCBI lineage: Bacteria > Pseudomonadati > Pseudomonadota > Gammaproteobacteria > Pseudomonadales > Pseudomonadaceae > Pseudomonas > Pseudomonas sp. TH34. The sequence continues at coordinate 288,599 of NZ_JAEKFB010000018.1, read as the reverse complement.
TGATGCGATCCGTTACCTGCATCACCCACCTGCCGACGCCGATGTCGACGAGCTGGCCCTCGGTCATCACTGGGCCCAGCATCGCCTGGCGTTCGAAGAACTGCTGACCCACCAACTGTCCCAGCAACGCCTGCGCGAGAGCATGCGTTCCCTGCGCGCGCCGGCGATGCCCAAGGCCACACGTCTTCCGGCTCAATATCTGGCCAACCTGGGGTTTGCACCGACGGGCGCCCAGCAACGGGTCGGCAACGAAATCGCCTACGACCTGAGCCAGAAAGAACCCATGCTGCGGCTGATCCAGGGCGACGTAGGCGCGGGTAAAACCGTGGTCGCCGCACTCGCCGCGTTGCAGGCCCTAGAAGCTGGTTATCAGGTTGCACTGATGGCGCCTACCGAGATTCTTGCCGAACAGCACTTCATCACCTTCAAGCGCTGGCTCGAACCACTTGGCCTGGAAGTCGCGTGGCTGGCCGGCAAGCTCAAGGGCAAGAACCGCGTATCGGCCCTGGAACAGATCGCCGCCGGCGCCCCGATGGTGGTGGGCACCCACGCGCTGTTCCAGGACGAAGTGAAGTTCAAGAACCTCGCGCTGGTGATCATCGACGAACAGCACCGCTTCGGCGTGCAGCAGCGCCTGGCCCTGCGCCAGAAAGGCGTGGGCGGCCGCATGAGCCCGCACCAGTTGATCATGACCGCCACACCGATCCCGCGCACCCTGGCCATGAGCGCGTACGCCGACCTCGACACGTCAATCCTCGACGAACTGCCGCCGGGCCGAACGCCAGTCAACACGGTGCTGGTCACCGATACCCGCCGGGTCGAAGTGATCGAACGGGTGCGCGGTGCCTGTGCCGAAGGGCGCCAGGCGTATTGGGTGTGCACGCTGATCGAAGAGTCGGAAGAGCTGACTTGCCAGGCCGCCGAAACCACCTATGAAGACCTCACCAGTGCCCTGGGCGAACTCAAGGTCGGGCTGATCCACGGCCGCATGAAGCCGGTGGAAAAGGCCGCGGTGATGGCCGAGTTCAAGGCCGGCAACCTGCAATTGCTGGTGGCGACCACGGTGATCGAAGTCGGCGTGGACGTCCCCGACGCCAGCCTGATGATCATCGAGAACCCCGAGCGCCTGGGCCTGGCGCAACTGCACCAATTACGTGGCCGCGTCGGCCGGGGCAGCGCTGCCAGCCATTGTGTGCTGCTGTACCACCCGCCGCTGTCGCAGATTGGCCGCCAGCGCCTGGGCATCATGCGTGAGACCAACGACGGTTTCGTGATCGCCGAAAAAGACCTCGAACTGCGCGGCCCCGGCGAAATGCTCGGTACCCGCCAGACCGGCCTGCTGCAATTCAAGGTCGCCGACCTGATGCGCGATGCCGACCTGTTGCCCGCCGTGCGCGATGCCGCCCAGGCGTTGATCGAGCGCTGGCCTGAACATGTCAGCCCGCTGCTGGATCGCTGGCTCAGGCATGGGCAGCAATACGGCCAAGTGTGACGGCTGACTCACTTAGACGACCCTCACTTGTATCAAGCTGGTTATACTCCAATGACTGTAGGAAATTGGATTCAGGCCATGTCAGAAGTTGCCCTCGCCACAGCCCCACCGACCGCACCCTCGGTGATTCGGACGCTGCTTGCAAAGCTCGCTATCAGCTACACGGAAGTTGCCGAACGCCCTGGCCTGAACCCGGCACAGAAGGTTCAGGCCGTGCTGCTCGATGATGCCGTGGGTGCACTCATGGTGCTGTTTCCGCAGAACCAACTGCTGGACCTCAACCGCCTGGCCGAACTCACCGGCCGCCGCCTCACGGCCGTATCGCCGGAGCGCCTCGAGCGCATGCTCGGCAAGCACAGCCTGAGCCTGCTGCCCGGCCTGCCGCCGCTGACCAGCTCCCCATGCCTGTACGAAGAAAGCCTGTTGCGCGAGCCGACCGTGCTGGTGCACTCGGGCGAAGCCGGGCTGCTGCTGGAGATTTCCAGCGAGGCCTTCAAGAGCATGCTGACCAAGGCCAGCGCCGCGCATTTCGGCGAACCGCTGAGCAACATCCGGCCAAACCTCGATCGCCCCAACGACGACCGCGAGGAAATCACCCAGGCGATGCAGGCGTTCACCGCCCGCCGTATCCAGCAGCGCCTGGAAGCGACCATCGAGATTCCACCGCTGGCCGATACCGCGCAAAAGATCATCAAGCTGCGGGTCGACCCCAACGCCACCATCGACGACATCACCGGCGTCGTCGAAACCGACCCAGCCCTGGCCGCCCAAGTGGTGAGCTGGGCTGCGTCGCCCTACTACGCCTCGCCGGGCAAGATCCGCTCGGTGGAAGACGCCATCGTTCGCGTGCTGGGCTTTGACCTGGTGATCAACCTCGCGCTGGGCCTGGCCCTGGGCAAGACCTTGAGCCTGCCCAAGGACCACCCGCAACAGGCCACGCCGTACTGGCACCAGTCGATCTACACCGCCGCCGTCATCGAAGGCCTGACCCGCGCCATGCCCCGCGCCCAGCGCCCGGAAGCCGGCCTGACCTACCTGGCCGGCCTGCTGCACAACTTCGGCTACCTGTTGCTGGCCCACGTCTTCCCGCCGCATTTCTCGCTGATCTGCCGGCACCTGGAGGTCAATCCGCACCTGTGCCACAGCTACATCGAACAGCACCTGCTGGGCATCAGCCGCGAGCAGATTGGTGCGTGGTTGATGCGTTATTGGGACATGCCGGACGAACTGTCCACGGCCCTGCGCTTCCAGCACGATCCGACCTACGACGGCCAATATGCGGAATACCCGAACCTGGTGTGCCTGGCCGTGCGCTTGTTGCGCAGCCGTGGCATCGGCTCCGGACCGGATGAAGCCATCCCGGACGAACTGCTTGAGCGCCTGGGGCTGGCCCGGGACAAGGCAGAGGATGTGGTGAGCAAGGTGCTGGACGCGGAAACGTTGTTGCGCGAGTTGGCGTCGCAGTTCAGTCAGGGATAAATCGGGCGCCTGTGATACCGCTATCGCAGGCAAGCCAGCTCCCACACTGACCGAGTTCTACCTATAGAAACGCGGTACATGTGGGAGCTGGCTTGCCTGCGATGAATTCACCTCGGTCTTAAGCCTTCGGCTTTTTCTTCGGCTTCAAATACTTGGTCAACCCCTGGAACCAGATCACCAGCGCCGGGTTGCCCTTGATCTGGATCGACTTGTCCTGAATCCCCGTCATGAACGCCAGTTGCTTGTTCTTCGCCTGCATCGTGGCGAAGCCGTAGGCGGCGTCTTTAAAGGCGATGGCGAACGCAGGCGCGGGATGAACACCCGAACGGCTGGTAATGCGCTGGTCTTTGACGATGAAGTGACGGGCAACCTTGCCGTCGAGGGTCTGCAGCTGGAACGCCAGGTCCTTGTCACCCAACTGCTGCTGGAACGCAGGGTTGGTGCGGCTGGCTTTGCCCATCAACAGGCCAAGCATCCAGAGAAGAAAACGAAATTTCATGCACACGGCCTCAGTGTAATTATTGGGTGGCCGCAGCAGTTTAACGATTTGTGCAAATAACGCTACCGATCTCCCGTTTTAGCAGGAGATCGGTTGGCGTTTACCGCTTATAGCAACAACTTGGCTTAGACGTTAGGGCAAGGAACCGGTGCCCAGTCCGCCAGGTTTGGATCACGGCAAGTGCCTTCGATCTGCGCTTTACCAGCGCTGGCAACCTGCTTGCTTTCAGCTTGCTTGGTCTGGGCGGTCTGGATGGTTTTCTCGGTGGCTACGGCTTCTTTCGGCACGGTTGGCAGTACCGGCTTTTTCGCGACTTTTACCGGCTTCTTGCCTTTGGTCGGCGTCACCACCGGCGCGGTATCGGCAGTCGCAACAGTGACTACGTCAGCACGTTGTACGCCCACTTGTTGCAGATCCTGCTCGTACGCCTGGGTGTAGTTGTTCAGGTCTTCGCTGGCCTTGCCGTTGACCGCGACAATCAGGTCGTTGGACTCTTTCAGGCCCGAGACGATTTCTGCCAGACGCTTGCGACCTTCGACGTCGTTGACGGTCTTGGCCTTGCGGTCAGCCACCAGCTTGGTGAATGCGCTTTGGTAGCACTGCTGGGACGCCTTGGCGTACGCGGTGCTACGGTCGATGTCGGAAGCGCGCTTGTTGACGTCAGTGGCGTAGGACGCGATGCGCTGGTTGTCATCGGTGATCTGCTTCTGGCGCTCGGTGTAGTAACCCGCAGCACCACCGGCCAGGGCGCCGCCCGCTGCACCGATGGCAGCATTGCGGCCGCGCTTGTCGGAGTCACCGGTCAGGGCGCCCAGCAAGGCACCACCGGCTGCACCCAGAGCGGCACCGGTAACCACTGACTTGGTCAGGTCCGAATCAGTAGCGCGCAGGTGCTGCACCGGCTCGTAGCAGTTCGGGTAGTACTCGACCTTGGTGGTCGAGGCGACCTTGTTGGTCGGCGACGTTGCGCAACCGGTCAGCACGGTGCTGAAGCCAGCGGCAATCAACAGCAGATGACGCTTGGAAACTGCCTTACGGGAAAAAATCATCGTTGTGTTCTCTTTTAAGTTTGACTTGCCCAGCACGGCCCACCGCCGCCTGAGTCCCTTCCAAGCTCGCCATACAACCAGCGGTCAAGACCGCTGACCGCTCGCTGCGAGCAATTCCTTCAAAATCGTCGCCGGGTCGGCCCGCTGTTGCTTGCGGTAGTTGCCCACATGGCGAACGAATAACGTCGCACGCGTCACCAGGCTCTTGCCCAGTACCGGCTTGCGATCCAACTCTTCCTTGATCCGTTGAAACTGCGCCTGGATCACCGCATCGGTGTAGCGCGTGCCGGTGGCCAGGTTGTCGATGTAGATCGCCACCGCGCCGTCCAGCGCACTGCGCCCATTGGTGATCGCCGTGGCGAACAGCTGCGCGCTGGCTTCGTCCTTGGCGTCGATGGCCTGCTGGCGGCTCTTCTGCAAATTGATCAGGCGGATGTTGTAGTTGTTGATGGTCTCGGCCACCAGGGCCGCAGACTGAATCAGGTTCCCGGCCGCTTCTTCGCGCTGCTGGGCGATCAGCGAAACGTTGCGCTTGAGCTCTTCGTTGACCAGCCCGAGTTCGGCTTGCAGGCGCGGGTCGACGCTGGCGGCGATGATGCTGTCCAGGCGCTTGGTCGGGTCCTGGGCGTCGTCGATGGCGTCGGTCAGCGAGGCCAGGCGGCCTTCTTTCTGCCACTGGGCGAACAGCTCCTTGTAGCGCGAACGCGGCGCCGACAAGGCGCCAATCGCCACGCGAAAGCCGGTGGTCTCGTTGCTTTGTTCGGTGCCGTCAGCGGCGAACAACGGGTACTCGCGGCGCATGCCGGTGAACAGCGTGCCCTCGCCTTCCAGGTAGTTGCCGCCCTTGACCACGAACCCGCCATAGGTGCCCTGACGACGTCCGGCGTGCACCAGTTGAAAGGATTCCTGGACCATTTCCGCCGCGTTGCCGATCACATCGAACATGCCGATCGGGTTGGGCAGTTTGGTGCCGATGGGCATCAACCGCGCCGCTTGGCCGGTGCCACCGGCGACTTGGTTGAACACCGCATAATCGGCGAGGGGGCCGTCGCTTTCGCTGCCCTCGGTGCGCCGTGGGAACAGCCGGCCTTCCAGGTCCTGACGGCTGACCGCCTGGCCACCGCGAGCGGCAAACTCCCACTCCACTTCGGTAGGCAGGCGCACAAAACCCAGACCGCCGTCATCCGCCGAAGCCCCGCGACCACTCACCGGCAACAGCTCGCGGTGGTATTTCATCAACCAGGCGCTGTACACCGCCGAGAAGCGTTCCGCCTCAAAACGCGACAGCTTGACCTTGGGCAGGCGCGCCGCCATGCCGGTGGGAACGTCACAGGCCGGGGCGGGTTCGCCGCTGGCTAGGGATTGCGCCTGGGACATGACCTGCGCGTATTGCCGCGCGGTGACTTCGTACTTGCCGATGAAGTACAGCATCGGCTTGAGCGGGGTCTTGGCGTCGGTCTTGGGCATCAACGGCGCGATGACTTTGTTCCAGTCCTTGGGGAGGTCCTTGAGGGTGAACTGGCCGTTGATGAAGTCCCGGCGATAACCGGAAATAAACGACTGCTGGTAGCCCGCCTCGCCCTCGCTGAACGGGTAGCCGAGGCTGATCTCGCGGTCATCCAAGGTGCCCTGGGCCAGCACGTAGGCGTAGCGGAACACCATGTTGCCTTCGCAGGGCAGCGGCAGGCTGACGTCGTCCGGCAACGGCTTGGGGTTGTCCAGCTTGTCGCTGGCCTCATCGGCCCAGGCCACGCAGGACAGGGTCAGCGCCATGGCGGCGCCCAGTAACTTATACATCTCTGATTCCTTCAGAAGCCTGGATACGCGCCACACGCCAACCGCCACAGGCCGCCGCCACGGCGCTGACGCCAAGGACAGCTGCCAAGGCCAGGCCGTAATGACGCGCCAGCAGATGACTGGCGTACTCGCCTGGCACCTGCACGAATAATTGATTCAGACCTGACTGCGCCAAGCCATACAACACGCCACTCAATACAGCGGCAAACCCCGCGCTGTAGAGCGCCTGCAACACCACGAACAGCAACAGCCCAGCGGTGGAAAATCCCAACAGCCGCAACACCGACAACTCCCGGCGCTTGCGTGCAACCGATGCCAGCGCACCGGCAAAGATCGCGGCAAACGCACCCGCCAACGCCAGCCCGGCGATGATCCAGAACACGATCGACAGGTTGCGGCTCAACGACTGCACCTGGGCGATGGTCTGGGCCTGGGTCGACACCAGCAGATTCTGTCCGGCGAAATACACCCGCAGCGGTTCCACATCCATCAGGCGCCGCGCATACAAGCGGAACGCCGGGTATACCCGCTGCTCGCTCACACCCACCGCATCGCCGTCCCAGCCAAACGCCGGCACCGCGCGGCCATCGCGATAATCTTCCGCCGCTTCCAGCAAGCCCAAGGGCGCAAACAGTCCATCCCGGGCGAAGGCTTCCAGCGGCAATACGTGCAGCACTTGAACCCGAGTGCGCTGCGACTCGACCCGCCCCGCCACTTGGCGACCAAAACTGGCCTCCAGCCAATCACCGGCCTTCGCCCCGAGCTTCTCGGCGGCGGTCTGGCTCAGCACGATCTGATCCAGGCCCTTGGGCATCGGCATGCCGGCCAGCAATGGATCGTTGTCGGCGGTCGGCAGCATCTCCACCGTCACGGCGCCCAACTGCGCCGTCGCTGCAATCTGCCGGGTGCGCGGCAAGGCAAACGCCACGTCATTGCGCTGGCGCAGTTGCTCGACAAATTCACTGCTGAATCGACCACCGCCCAACGGAATAATTTCCCGGGTGGCCGGGTCGTTTTCCAAACGTTCGGTCAAACTGCTAACCAGTCCATATTTCAGGCCAAATAACACCAGCAGCGGGGCGATCACCGCCACCAGCGCGAGCACCGAACACACCGACAGCCACGCGTCGTTGCGGTAATCCTGCCAGGCCAGGGAAGCCACCAGGGCGATACGCATCAGCAGGCCTCCCCGAGGGTCGCGGTGACGCCGCCGTCGGTGTCGCGACGGCAACTGATGCGCCGTACCTGCAGGCCACTGGCCCGGGCCAGGGGTTCGTCATGGGTGGCGATCACGCAGCACGCGCCGTTATTCCGGGCCTGGGCCAACAGTGCCTGCATCACCCGTTCGGCGTTCAACGGGTCGAGCGCAGCGGTGGGTTCATCCGCCAGCAACAGCTGCGGACCGTGGGCCAGTGCCCTCGCGCAGCTGACTCGCTGACGCTGGCCGACGGACAACGCCGCCGGCTTCTTATCCAACTGATCCGTGATCTCCAACTGCTCGGCCAGCCGCGCCACGCTGCCATCGTCCTTCAACCCCAGGAGTTGCCGCGACAACGCAATGTTGCCGCGCACATCGAGAAAACCCAGCAGGCCACCGGTTTGCAGCACATAACCCAGGTGCCGACTGCGCAGGTCCGCCAGCGCGCTTTGCTGGTTGCCGCGCCAGAGTCCGGCGATGTCGACACGGTTGAGCTCGAACTGCCCGACCTGATCCGGTGCCAATACCAGCGCGAGCAAATCCAGCAACGTGCTCTTGCCACAGCCGCTCGGCCCAACCACCGCCAACTGTTCACCCGCACGCAGTTGCAGGCCCGGAATCACCAGGCTATAGCGCTGGGCACCAACGCCCCGGCTCTTGTGCACTGCGCTCAAGTTCAGCATTACGGCAGCGTCGACAGCGGCACGCGGTACAACGCATCACCCGGCTCGGCATCGCCGAAACGGACCCAATTCGCCACGTCATTGTGGAAGGTTTCGTAGAGGCGGATCTTCGAATCCAGCTCGTCGATAAAGTCTTCCTGCTCGGCCACGCTCAACGACAGCCACAAGTCCTGGGTCATGTTCAGCGACTTGCTGCGATAAGGCAGGCCTTCCAGGTATTCGCCAAGGATGCCGCCGTCCGCCAGGTTGCCGCCTTTTTTCAAGGCCTGTGGATCGCGGCTCATATAGGCCGAGGCGCTGGCGATTTCCTGGAAGAAATCCTTCGGTGAGGTCTGGGTTTTGCGCGCAGCGTCGACGATCAGTTTCAAGGATTGCTGCAAATCGTTGAGCTGCAATTTGGTCAGCATCACGCACACCTGGAAGGCCGGCAGCGCGGTGTTGGTCAGGTCGCGGTCGGCAGTCCAGGCGCTCACCAGTTGCGGCGCCTGGCTCGCGGTTTTGCGCCCGAGGAAATCCATGTGCATCGCATAGCCAACGGCTGCAGACTTGTCCGCCAATGTAGGCGCGGCACTGAGCAGCGGCACCGGCTGCGGCGTGTTGCTGCGCACCTGATGCACCAGGTTGGCGAACACCGTACCGATCTCGTCGACCCGCTCGCCGAACTTGCGCACATCGCCACCGGGCACCGGCGTGTACAGGTCGCCGATCTGCGGGTTGGCGTCGGCGGTGAGGGTGCGGTATTGGGTTTCGGCGCCGCTGTGGGTTTTCTTGCCGGCGTCGGTGCGCAGGTGCAGGGCGTAGATCTTGATTTGCTTGCCCAATGCAGCCTGGCGTACTTCGGCTTCGTTCATCTGGGTGGTGGCGAACGGGTCGTTCTTGCGCAACGCACCGGCGTCAGTCACCAGCAGGATCAGGCGCCCGCCGTAGCCGGACCAGTCCATGCCCTCCACCGCCTGCATCACACCGGCGAACGCATCTTCGTTGAACGAGTGGCTGGATACAGTGGACGCCTTCACCTGCCGGGCCATGTCGAGGAAGCGTTGCGGGTCGCGGCCCTGGTCGAGGGTGATCAGGGTCTTGGCCACGTATTCCAGGCCCGGGGTTTTCTTGATGCTGTTGCGAAAACCCACCAGCCCAAAGCTCACACTGTCCAGCTCGCCACGCTCGGCGATGCGGGTTTGCAGCTCGTGGACCACGTCGCGAACCTGGTCGATGTAGGGCTGCATCGACACCGTGGTGTCGACCACCAGCACCACGGCGGTGCGGAAGGCGTCGGCGCTGGCATCGGTCACTGGCGTTCGGCCGACAGCCTTGGCGATGACATTAGGCGTGTTGCCCGGGTCGATGGAGGCAACGTTGAGCAACTGCACCGGCTGGCCGTTTTCGTCGAAGCTCTCTTTGGAGTCGAAGATCGGCAGCAGGTAAAACTGGTTCTGCGGCACAGCACTGGCGGCCGGTTCCAAGGCCAGCACTTGCTGGTTGTCCTCGCTGTTTTTCTGCACCTTGAGCAGCAGGTTTTTCGCTGCGGCAGGATCGGCCAGCAGCTTTTCCACTTCCGCAGATTGGCGCAGGAACATCACCGGCGCCCGGCCCGAACGCTCGGTGAACTTGAGCACAAGGCTCTGCTTCCAGTCGCTGACTTGCGCCGCCGGCAACCAGCCGTCGCTGCGCCCGTCGGTGGCGGCGCCAACCCGCAGCCATGGGCTGCCGTCGACATCCTTGCGCTGGTAGACGTAAAGCACGGAAAACGCCGGCAAACCTTCGCCTGCCGCGCCGCCCGCGTCACTCGACAGTTTTGCGCCGGGCTTGCTCAGTACCCGCTGGAACAGGGTTTTCTTGCCAGCCATCAGTAACGGGCGCTGGCCACCATCGGCCTGCGCCGCCACAGGTTGCGCGGCAGGCGGCGTGGCAGTCGGCGTGGCAGTCGGCGTGGAGGTCTTGGCCGCCTCGACAACCGGCGGCGCGGCGGGCGCATCATCTTTCAACCACCAGTAACTCGCGCCCCCAATCGCCAGCGCCACCGCCACGGCAACCGCTGCCAACGCCAGCACCGGCCCACGGTTTTGTTCGGACACGGCGGAGTGTTGCGTCGGCGTCACCACCGGTTGACGCACCGGTTGCGGCTGCGGTTTGTCGGTCGGGATTTCGATGGAGACCGGCGTGAGTCCGGCCAGGTCATTCGAGACCGCCACCGGAATCGGCAGAGGCCGAATCAACGTCGCCTCGACCTGCTCTTCCTTCGGCAACTCATCCAACGCCCGCAACAACGCCGCCGCATCCGGGAAGCGTTCCGCCGGGTCTTTGGCCAGCAGCTTGCGCAGCACCTCCTGGTAGCGCCCGTGATGCACCGGCAACTCCGGCAGCGGTTCAGTCAGGTGCGCCAGCGCAGTGGAAAGCGCATCGGTGCCGTTATAAGGCAGCTTGCCCACGAGGATTTCGTAGAGCACCACGCCCAACGCATACAGGTCGGCGCGCCCATCAATCTCCTGGCCCCGGGCCTGCTCCGGGCTCATGTAGCTCGGCGTGCCGACGGCAAATCCGGCCTGGGTGAACTGCGTGCGGTCATCCAGGGACTTGGCGATACCAAAGTCCGACAACACCGCCGTGCCATCCGCGCGGAACAGAATGTTCGCCGGCTTCACATCGCGATGCACCAGACCCTGAGCGTGGGCGTAGCCCAGCGCCGACGCGATCTGGCGGATATACGTCAGCCCCTGCTCCGGCGTCAGGCCGGCGGCGATGCGCTCCTTGAGCGTGCCGTTGGGCAGGTATTCCATGGCCATGTAATACAGCTCACCGACATTACCGATGTCATGGATGGTCACGGTATGCGGATGGGACAGCCGCGCCAGGGTCTTGCCTTCGCGCAGGAAGCGTTCGCAGAAGCTCGGGTCGGCCGCCAGCGCTGCCGCCATGATCTTCAGCGCCACCTTGCGCTCCAGGGAACGCTGGGTCGCCAGGTACACGCTGGCCATGGCACCAACGCCGATTTCGCCTTCGATGTCGTAGCCGGGAATGCTGATGTTCATGTCGACACCTTCACGACAATGGCGGTGATGTTGTCCGGCGCGCCGCGATTGAGCCCCAGGTGCACCAGGCTGCGGACGATTTCATCCGGCTCGGCATGGCTCAGCACTTCGCGGATCTCGTGGTCTTCGACGGTCTTGTTCAGGCCGTCGCTGCACAGCAGATAACTGTCGCCGGGGGCGATCAACAGGTCGACCGACGACAACGCCAACTGTGCTTCCACGCCAATCGCGCGGGTGACGATATTCGCCCGAGGATGCACCCGGGCATCGGCTTCGCTGAGCAGGCCGCTGTCCTGCAAGTCCTGCACGTAGCTGTGGTCGCGGGAAATGCCTTCCAGCACGCCGTCCCGCAGGCGATACAGGCGGCTGTCGCCGGCCCACAAGCACACGCCACGCAAGCCGCGAGTGGCAAGCAACACCACGGTGCTGCCCATCATGGTCACGCCACGGTTGGCGGTTTCTTCGCGCACCGCGCCGTTGACTCGCAGCAGGTCGCTGCGCAATGCCGCCGTGTATTCCTCAAGGGAACGGCCCACAGGAATGCTGCGCAGGCTGTCGACAATCAGGCTGCTGACGTAATCCCCTGCTGCGTGCCCGCCCATGCCGTCGGCCACCACCCACAGGCCGTTTTCCGGCAGGTCGAGGCAGGCGTCTTCATTGACTTGGCGAACCATGCCGACGTGGCTTTTGCTGGCGGATTTGAACGTGGACCGCATCTACACAACACCTTCTTGGCCAAGCAAAAATTGCGCAAAATCGTCGGCGGCAGGCAGGCCCTGACACCGCAATAAACCGGGGGAAATCTGTTGCGAACCACGGCCCCACCACAGGCTTGCACCTTCGCAGGCCTGTTCGGCAAGCGCAGTCATTCGCGCTTGCGGGTCTGTGGCAGCGACGCGTTGCAGGCCGGCAAATCGGCTACCCAAGGTGCGTGGGCGGCAGGCCGGAGCACCGAGGGACTCAATCCCGTCGCTGAAACCTTCGAAAGTGGCCCCGGCATCCAGGGTGCTCAACAGCAGCTCTTCCACTTGCTCAAACCAGGCATCCGGCCCGCCGATGATGGAGGCCGGGTCGGTGTCATGATCCAACAGCGCAGCCACCGTCAGCGGGAAATAGCGCCCCACCCGGTCGATGCTCGGCATCACCACGCCCACCGCCGCGTCCGGCCCGCACACACCCGGTGCCAACACAAAGCGCCACAGCGGGCTGACCAGGTAAGCGTTCAACCAGTCAGCCCCCAGGCGGGTCTGGCTGGCGAGCAATCCGGACGCCAGCCAGCTGTCCCAAGGACCGATAAAACTCTGGGGCAGCGCACGGCTGACAAAGTCGCCGCGGCACGCCAACTTGCCGTAGAAGCCCAGCGTGGTCATAACCGCTCCGGCAGGCTGAAGCCGTTAAGCACGCGGCTCTTGAACGGGTTGAAGGCGCTGTTGGCCCGCAACTCGTAGGAGATGCTCGCGCCGTCGACCCGCAGGCGTAGGTTGAAACGGTCCGGCGAATTACCGGCGGTCAGGTCTGATTGTTCCAGCAACCGAAACCACGCCCACGGGCCATCCAGTGTCACACCGGAGCGCCCACTGGCCGACGGCGGCATGATGGAAATGCGCACCACGCCAATGCTGCCCGGATTCGGCCACTGCATCGCAACCGGGCGGCTCGGGCCGTGGTCGTAGCTCAGCTGCTGGCCGTCCAGGTCCAACAGGAACTGGGTGATGGTCGCGTCCATCGCCACCGGCTTGAGCTCAAAGCGCACGATCGGCTGGGTGCCACCGGCACGGAAAAACGCATCACGAATGGTCGCCGCGCGCTGGAAGGTTTGCAGCACACCCGGCGCGATACCGAGTTTCTGCGCCGCGCCCGGCTGCCAGCGCCAGGTTTGCGTGGAGGTGTCGACGTAAGGTTGCAGGTACTTGCGGAAGTAGTTGTCCATCACCCCGCCCACCCCAAAGAACTGCCCGAAGTCATCCAGGGTCGCGTCCCGCGCACTGCCAGGCGACATCGGATAACGCCCGGCCAGGGACTGGCGATACACGTTCACCACTTCACTGACCCACGCCGCATTCAACTGGTTACGCACCCCGCCCATCATGCTGTTGGTGGTGGAGTTGACCACCGACTTGACCATGCCCTGCACCAGCGGCGGCTGGCGTTCGGCATTCAGGCTGACCCGCGTGGCCGCGGCCGCCGCCTGGTTTTTCGCTTCGCCGAGCAACGCATCGCCGCTGGCGCCGACCATGGCGCTGACCTGCACATACAACGCATTCATGTCCGCCAGCAGGCCATCAATGGCCGCCGGTTCGCCTTCGTTCTTGCTGACGATGCTGTTGAGTTCGGCGAAGTGCGCCGTCACCGGATCTTCACTGGCCGCTGGTGCATTCGCAGTTGGCTGGTCCTGGCCAAGCAGGCTGCCGAGGCGTTCCTTGAGCTTGTCCACGCCACCTTCCACCGGCGCGCCCTTGGCGGCCAGCAAGCGTTCTTCCGCCTGCAGGTCGGTCTCCTTGGAGACTGCCACCAGCAGCTTCTTCAGCGGCGAGGTCGGCCCGGAAATCACCCGCAAAACGTCGGCCGCCTGGGCCACGCTGGTGATCGGCACAAAGTCGATGTCCGCCAGCAAGGCGTCCCACTGGCGTTGATAGTCCTGGAAGTACAGGCGACGCACGTCCGCCGCGAGGCTGACCACGTTCTGTTGATCGGCCGGCTCGCGGCCCAGCACCCATTGCTCTTCAGCGAGGGTGCCGGTCTGGTTCAGGCTGGTCAGCAGGAAGCCCTGGCGATAACCCTTGGCGGTGAAGAAGCCGCTCAACGGCTCACCCAACGGCTTGCCACTTTTGCGACTGAACACCAGCGCGGCATCACGGCCCGCCGCTTCGTTGATGCGAAAGTCCGGCACGCCTTCCGGCAGTTTCTGGCGCTTGATGCGGTCGTAGACGCGCTGGGCCACCGGCAGTTGCTGCAGTTGCCGGCGCAGATCGTCAATCAAGCGCGGGTCCAGCCGGGCGCTGGGCGGATGCCGCTCGAACAAGGCCTGCAAGTGCCCGATCAGAGCCTGGCGTTGGTCCGCCGGCAGGTCGCGCGGCAGGTTGCGGTCCCAGTCCAGGGCGATCCAGGCCTTGATGAAGTCCGGGTCGTAATGCTCACTGTCAGCGAGCATCAGGTAGGCCTTCAAGCCTTCGTAGAGGAAGTCGGAGTTGCCACCGCCGTGCAGTTGCTCTTCGATGCGCGTCACCAAACGGGGCGCGAACACGGCAATCAACAGCTTGCGGTAGACGCTGGCGGATTCGGCTTCAAGCATGTCGCCCTGATACAGGCCCAAGCCTTCGGACCAGCTCGGCGAGTCGCCCGCCAGGTTCTTCACGGCGTTGAGCAACGGCAATACCGCGAGCACTTCGCGTTGCGCCGGGCTCAGGTTCTGCACGGTCTGGCCCAGCGGTGCGACCTTCTGGTCAACCTGGGCGATGTAGGCCTGGTTGGCGCGATAACTCACCCACCACAGGGTACTGACCACCAGCACCAACGCCACGGTTGCGGCCAGCACACCACGGGCAATCCACTTGCGACGGCGCTCGACCTTCGGGTTGACGCCCACCAGGCCACGCTCGGCAAACGCCACGGCGGTGAACAGTTTTTCGATGAAGTAGCTACGCCCGGTGCCGGTCTGACGCGCCAGGTGCTGGCGGTCCAGGTTCATGCTCTGGGCCATGGCGCCGATCAAGCGGTCAATCGGGCTGCCCTCCTGGGTGCCGCTGGTGAAGTACACACCGCGCAGCAAGACCCGCTCTTCAAAGGCGTTGGGTTTGAACACGCCTTCGAGGAAGCCTTGCAGGCAATCCTTCAACGCGCCGAACTGCTGCGGGAAACCGTAGATCAGGTCGCGCCGCGCCGGGTCGCGTTCCTGTTGCAGGCGCTCCACCAGCCGCTCGTTGAGGCGCTGTTCCAGGCCGGCGAACTCGCTTTGCAGATGGGCCAGCGGGCTGTCGCTGTTCTTGCCGTCGTCCAGGGCGAAGGTCATGCCCCACACCTGGGCGCGCTCTTCCTTGCTCAGGTTGTCGAAGAACTCCATGAAGCCCGGTACCAGGTCGAGCTTGGTGAGCATCAGGTAGATCGGGAACCGCACGCCCAGCTGGGTGTACAGCTCCTGGATGCGCAGGCGGATCGCGGCGGCATGGGCGGCGCGCTCGGCGTCGCTGCCCAGCAGCAGGTCCGAGAGGCTGATGGCGATAAATGCGCCGTCAATCGGGCGCCGGGAACGCTGCTTTTTCAACAGGTCGAGAAAGCCCAGCCAGGCGGCTTTATCCACCGTGGAGTTGCTGTCCTGGGTGGTGTAGCGGCCGGCGGTGTCGAGCAATACGGCCTGGTCGGTAAACCACCAATCGCAATTGCGCGTACCGCCCACGCCCCGCACAGCACCGGCACCCAACTGCGCGGCCAAGGGAAAGTGCAGCCCGGAATTGACCAGCGCGGTGGTCTTGCCCGAACCCGGCGGGCCGATGATCACGTACCACGGCAGCTCATACAGGTTGCGGCGCTCGTCACCGCCCAGCTTGGCCTTTTTCAACAGGGCCAGGGCTTCGTCCATGCGCTGGCGCAGGGTCGCCAGCTCTTCGGCGGTGGCAACGCTGGCCGGGTCTGGCGGGGTTTCTGCGGCGAGGCTGCGCATCACTTCGGCGGCCTGGCGGCGGGCCTGGATAATCCGGAACACGCGGTAGGCAATCCACACCGCGAACACCAGGATGATCAGCGCCCAGCGGCGTCCTTCCGGCACCAGCACATCGAGCAGCGGCCCCACGAACCAGATGATCAGGCTCAAGGCGATCAGGCCCAGCAACGGGATCACCCAGCGAATCACAAAACTGAAAAACGCCTTCACTCGACCCCCTCCGCCAATACGGTGATTTCTACCCGGCGATTGCGCGCACGGCCTTCAGCAGTGGCGTTGGTCGCCACCGGCTCGGTGTCGCTACGGCCCTCGGCACTGAAGCGTTCCGCCTGGCCGGTCTTGGCCGCGAGAATCTCCAGCACCGACTTGGCCCGCGCCTCGGACAGCGCCCAGTTGGACGGGAACCGCAGGGTCGCAATCGGGCGGTTATCGCTGTGGCCGGTGACCCGCACCTGGCCCTTGACCTTGCGGATGGCGTCGGCAATGCGCAGCATCAGTGGCTGGAAGTCATCGACGATGCTGGAGCTGGCCGAGGCGAACAGTTCATCGCCACGGATGGTCACCACGGAGCGGTCGACAGCATCTTCCACCGCCACGCGACCGGCCTTGATGTCATCCACCAGGAAGCCCGCCAGGCGTGGCCGCTCGATGATTTTCGGCTGTGCGACCGGACGGTCGATGGCCTGCACCGGGATCTCGCCCAGGGCATGAATATTCTTGAACACCGGCTCGGCATCCGACGCCAGTTTCATCCGCAATCCGAACAGCAACGCCAGCAACAATGCCACGCCGATGGCCACGGCGATCCACGGCGGCATGAACTGCGCCAGGCGATCACGGGCCACGGTTACGCCGCGCCAATGGGGCGACAGCTCGCGCTCATGTTCGCCACGGGCACTGCGAATCGCCGCCGCGGTACGCTCGCGCAAGGCTTCCAGCTGGCTACGGCCGTCGTTCATCACGCGGTAGCGACCTTCGAAACCCAGGCACAGGCACAGGTACAGCAGTTCCAGCAGGTACAGGCGTTCCCGCGGGCTTTGCAGGCAGTGATCCAGCAATTGGAAGACCTTTTCGCCGCCCCAGGCTTCGTTGTGCACGGTGATCAGCAAGCTCTGCTTGCCCCAGTCACTGGCACTGCCCCACGGCGTACTCAGCACAGCTTCATCGAGGGCGGTGCACAGCGCGTAACGCGCCAGCAGCACGTCATTGCGGGCCACGCCGGCAGCCTCGGCACGCTCTTCAAACTGGCGCAGGTAGGCCAGCAATTGTGCGCGCAGGCTCGACGGCGCCGGGTGCGAAATCGTGTTGCGCAAGCGCGTCAGCAGCGACAGCAACGGGCCGGCGGCGCTTTCCAGCGGGTTCAGGCCCTGGGCCTTGCCGGTCAGGATCGGCGCAGCGGGCATCGACAGCGGCGCCGGCTCTGCACGAACAGGCTCCGGTGCGCGGCCACCCGGGCGCGGCATGAACTGGGTGCGGTCATCATCATTGGGATGCATCGCGGATTATCCTCGGATGGCCCAGAAAGCCAGGTTCAACCCCGGGAACTGGCCGGCGATGTGGAACGCAAAACCGCCGGAATTACTCAGTTGCTGCCAGTGCTCGCTGCCCCGGTCCAACTCGTAATAGGTGCTGCCTGCGTGGTACGGAATCTGCCGTGGCGCCACCGGCAGCGGCAGCAGGCCGATGCCCGGCAGTTGCAGGTTGACCAGGTCGCGGATGTGTTCCACCGAGCCGACTTTGCTTTGCTGGCCGAAACGCGCGCGCAGAGTTTCGCCCGGCACATCGGCACGCACCACCAAGATGAAACTGGCGCTGTCGATCAAGGTTTTGTCGGCCAGCATCGCCACGTGCACGCCGTAGGCTTTCTCGACAATCGGGATCGGCGTGGCCTTGCTGTCGATCAGCATCGACAGTGCTTCACGCAGCGCCTGCATCACCGGGGTGAAGCTCAGGGCCAGGTCGTCGTGCTGGTATTGCGGGTATTCCTGGGGGCGGCGGCCAGTGGTGGAGAAGGTCGAGAACTCGCCGGCCAGGCTCACCAGTTCACTGAAGAAACGCTCCGGGTGCAGCGGGCTCAACTGGCTCAGGTGCTGGATCAGCGGCTGGGCGCGGTTGACCAGTTGCAGCAGCATGAAGTCGGCAATTTCCGAAGCACCACCGGCGCCCGAAGCCACCACGCGCCCGGCCAACGCTTCGCCGCGCTGGTGCAGCAGGCCCAGCAGTTCGCTGCGAAACGCGGTCAGCGGTTTGCTGGCCGTCACGTCGAGGACCGGCGGAATGTAGCTGTCGTCCAGCACCAGGGCGCGGTCGGCGCGTTTTTCCTTGATGCGCACCAGGCCGATGGCCGCGTAATCGCTGATGCCATCCTGGGCGGTCAACAGCCGCAGGGCACGAGAACCGACCGCCACCGGCGCACGGTTTTCAAAGGGGGCGTTGTCGTCGCGCACTTCGCGCACCTGGCTGACGTAGCGCGCCGCTTCCAGGGCTTCGCCTTCGTCGACGGTGTCGCGGGCGCCGGCACGCTTGAGGGGCAGCGCCAGGTAGACCAGGCCATCACGCAGGTGGTCGTCGATGTTCAAGGGGCTCGGCGCCAGGTCGTCCTGCGGAATATTGAACGGCGTGCCGTCGGGCAACAAACCGCGCGCCGAGACGATCGCCAGCTTGCCCTGGGCCAGCAGACCCTGGTCAATCAACAGTTCGGAGAAGCCCCAGGCCCCTGCCGACAACGGGCGGCTGCGCGCATCGATCAGGTTTTCCAGGTAACGGTCATGCTGCTGGAAGTGCTGCGTTCCGATGAACATGCCTTCCGACCAGACCACGCGATTGTTCCAGGACATGGGGGCTCCGATTCTTATTGGGCAGGGCTGGATGGGGGAACCACGACGTCGGCACGCACGGCATGCACATCGAGGCTGATCTGGTATTCGGTGTATTGGCGCGCCGGCACGTTAAGCACGGTGCGCCACACGGCGCGGTCCAGTTCGCGATAGCCCACCAGCAGGCCGATCTGGCGGGTGGACGGGTCGAGGTCGCGCTGGATGCTCAGTTGCTGGCCGGGCTGGATCACCACTTCGTCCTGGTCGAGCAGGTCGAGGCCGAGGGTCGACTGGGCGCGATCGGCCAAGGCGAAGTAGTCGGAACGGCTGAAGGTGGCGGCGTTTTTCAGTTCGAAAATCCGCACCCGTACCGGGGCTGCCTGGCCATTGGCGCCGGGGTTGAGCCCGGCGATGGCGTGGAAATGCAGTTCGACGGCGGCGGTGTCTGCCTCAGCCTCGGGGGCCTCGGGTTTGGCTGCATCCTTGGCACACGCCGTCAGCAGAAGCGCGGTGGCGGCTGCGAGTAAAAACCTGGGAATCATCCTGCGTCCTCAATGACGTACTTAGCTATCCGTTGTTCCATGTACTGCGTTGTTAGTGACGCTGTCGGCTGCTGTGCTCTTCGTAGGCACGGCTGAACTCACGCCCGAACAGGTCCTGGAAATCTTCCTGGGCCTCGCGGGAAATATTGCTGTAGAGCTCGGTGAACTGCTGCCAGTACTGGGCCTGGCGCGAACCGTTGAAAATGCTCGAGAGCCCGCCGGGCTTGCCCATGCGCTCTTCGAGCTGCGCCGGCTCAAAGCGCGTCAGCAGGTGCTTGATGGCGGCTTCGACCCCGGCCATGACGGCCAGTTGGTGAGCGCGCAGATCGTCGAAACTGTCGCGAACCGCCACGTCCGGCGCCATAAACGCCTGGTTGCTGTGACGAAGGAGCAGCAGTAACGCTTCATCGGCGTTGGGGGCGAATTTCAACGGATTGTTTTCCACCGGTTGAATCACCGTCTGTTGCATGCGGAACTCGCCCTTGAGGCTGCTGCGGGCACGCAGTACGTCGATCAAACCTTCGACCATCAACCGGTAGCTGCGGCCGATGCTTTCCATTTGGGCTTCGGCCTGGGCCTTGTTCAGGCGCAACTGATCGAGGCCGGCACCCCGCAGGAAGGCTTGCAGCAAATCGGGTTGGTTGGCGTCGGCCACCGGGAGCGGCTGCTCAACCTTGGGAGGCTCGATAATCGGTGTTGGAGGAGGTGGTGGCGGCGGCGGCGGCGCAACAGGCTTGGGTGCCGGGGCATCGCCAAACAAATCCCAGTCGTCGGGAATGATTGAGCCCGAGACCACCGGCGCAGGCGGTTCAGCCACGGGCAGCGGTGTCGGCGGACGAAAGTCGTGCTGCTCGGCCGGTACGTGGTCGTGCACGGTGGCCGGCGGTACGCTGGTGGGCGCGAGGAAGTCGAACAGGTCCGGCAGGGTGTCCATCGACGAGGCGCCCTGGAACTGCGGCGCGATCACCGGTTGTGGCGTCGGGGCCTTCACGGCGGCGCCCATCAGGGCTTCGAAACTGTTGGAGGCATCACCAGTGAAAGACGGGGTGTCTGTCACTTTCAGGTTGAAATCGATACGCGCCTGGATTTCGTAATCACCGATGCGGATCAGTTCACCGTCTTGCAATGGCTCACTGTTTCCACGGCGCAAACGGATGCCGGCGTTGACTAACTCAACACCGTTAGTGCTGTTATCGGTTAAATAATAACGACCATCTTTGTATTGAATAACGCAATGCTGCGTGGAAACCAGGCGCTCGGGATCAGGCAGTATCCAGTCATTTTCGGGACCACGGCCAATAGCCATCGCTCCCTGATTCATGGACTTTTCAGGGCACTGGCCAGGGGTAATCTTGTGATAACTAGTGATAGTCAAACACAGCGACATCATGCCTCCTTGCTGATACTTCACGCGCGGCCGTTCCCTGGGAGAACTGCTCCCGAGGGATCCACGACAGATCCTTCCAAAACCTTGAAAGCCTGCTTCAACCCGCGTAATTGCTGATCTTAACCGGCCTGTATGACAAAAATCCTGCCTCGGCACCTGCTTCGACTGATCAGTCGCGCAGGATGTTAAGCACCGCACATCTGTCATAGAGGGCGAATAGCTTACCTTGACAAGGCATAAGTACTACACCAAAAATGCACAACTTCTTGAACACCAATGATGGCACTTTGAAATCAGCACGATGTCAAAGCGCTAAATATGACCAAGAAAACATGCAAAGTTCCTCGCGCAACTAATGCATGAGTTGCCCGTTATCTAACGGGCTGATAGGGAGATCGAATTTAGTGGATGTGCCTCTGTTGCTCGCCGCCGTTTCCGCGACTTCGCCTTGTGGCGAAGACTTGGAATATGACGCCGATTATTTGCATCTTGAGCGTGCCGCACAGGGTCAACCCGAGCGCAGCATGGGCGACTCGATCCTGCCTGCCGAACCTCCGGAATGGCGCAGCATCCAGCAGCAAAGCCTCGACCTCCTGCAACGCAGCAAAGACCTGCGCATCACCCATTTCCTGTTGCAAAGCGCCCTCGCCCTCCAAGGCATCGCAGGGCTTGCCGACGCGCTCACGTTGATCAACGCGCTGCTGCGCGAATACTGGGCCGACCTGCATCCGCGCCTGGATGCCGATGACGACAACGACCCCACCGTGCGCATCAACGCCCTCAGCGGCGTGACCAGCGATGCAAACATCCGCCTGCTGCGCGAAGCCATTCTGACCCGTTCGCGTACCTTCGGCCCCGTCAGCCTGCGCGCTGCGCTGAATGCCAGCGGGCTGCAGAGTTTCCCCGGCGAAAGCCTCGGCGCCGAACAGCTCAACGGCGCGTTCCTCGACAGTGATGCCGAGCAACTGCAGGCCACCCACGACGCGCTGAACGCCGCCCGCGCCGCCTGTGAAGCCATCGAACAATACGTCAGCGACCAGGTCGGTTCCGCCCAGGGCGTGGACCTCGGCCCCTTGAGGCAACTGCTCAAGCAGGCCGTGCAGATACTCAACCAATACGCCCCACACAGCGGCGCCGCCAGCGAGCCCGAGGTTGTCAGTGACGACAATGCCCCCTCGGTTGAATACGCCGCCGCGCCCGTTGCCGCACGCCCGACCGGGGACATCGCGAGCCGCGATGAAGTGCTGCGCAGCCTCGACAAAATCCTTGCGTACTACACCCGCCACGAGCCTTCGAGCCCGCTGCCGGTGCTGTTGAACCGAGCGAAGAATCTGGTGCACGCCGACTTTGCGGCCATCGTGCGCAACCTGATTCCCGACGGCATGTCCCAATTTGAAAATCTGCGCGGGCCGGACAGCGAATAAGCGTACGGATCGCGCAGTTACAACACCGTCGCTCAAGCGACCAGGAGCAGCAACGTGGCGAAGCAAAGTTCTCAGAAATTCATCGCGCGCAACCGTGCGCCTCGGGTGCAGATCGAGTACGACGTCGAGCTCTACGGCGCCGAGAAAAAGGTCCAGCTGCCCTTCGTCATGGGCGTGATGGCCGATCTCGCCGGCAAGCCCGCGGAGCCTCTGGCGCCTGTGGCCGACCGCAAGTTCCTTGAAGTGGACGTCGACAACTTCGACTCGCGCCTCAAGGCCATGCAGCCACGCGTCGCGTTCCACGTACCCAACGAGCTGACCGGCGAAGGCAACCTGAGCCTGGACATCACCTTCGAAAGCATGGACGACTTCAGCCCCGCTGCCGTGGCACGCAAGGTCGACTCGCTGAACAAGCTGCTCGAAGCCCGCACGCAGCTGGCCAACCTGCTGACCTACATGGACGGCAAGACCGGCGCTGAAGAAATCATCATGAAAGCGATCAAGGACCCGGCATTGCTGCAGGCCCTTGCGAGCGCGCCGAAGCCGGCAGGGGACCAGTAATCATGACCGAGAATACCGCCCGCGAAGGCGCCCAGAACCTGGGCGCTACCGAAGAAACCAGCGAGTTCGCGTCGCTGCTGCTGCAAGAATTCAAACCCAAGACCGAGCGTGCTCGCGAAGCCGTGGAAACCGCCGTGCGCACCCTGGCCGAGCAGGCACTGGCCCAGACCGACCTGGTGTCCAACGACGCGATCAAGTCGATCGAATCGATCATCGCCGCCATCGACGCCAAGCTCACCGCCCAGGTCAACCAGATCATCCATCACCAGGATTTCCAGCAACTGGAAAGCGCCTGGCGTGGCCTGCACTACCTGGTGAACAACACCGAGAGCGATGAGCAGCTGAAGATTCGCGTGCTCAACATCTCCAAGCCGGACCTGCACAAGACCCTGAAGAAATTCAAGGGCACCGCGTGGGACCAGAGCCCGATCTTCAAGAAGATGTACGAAGAAGAATACGGCCAGTTCGGCGGCGAACCGTACGGTTGCCTGGTGGGCGACTACTACTTCGACCAGTCGCCTCCCGACGTGGAACTGCTGGGCGAGCTGTCGAAAGTCTGCGCCGCGATGCACGCACCGTTCATTGCCGCTGCTTCGCCGACCGTAATGGGCATGGGCTCGTGGCAGGAACTGTCGAACCCGCGCGACCTGACCAAGATCTTCACCACCCCGGAATACGCCGGCTGGCGCTCCCTGCGTGAATCGGAAGACTCGCGCTACATCGGCCTGACCATGCCGCGCTTCCTGGCGCGCCTGCCGTACGGCGCCAAGACCGACCCGGTGGAAGCCTTCGCCTTCGAAGAAAACACCGACGGTGCCGACAGCTCCAAATACACCTGGGCCAACGCGGCCTACGCGATGGCGGTGAACATCAACCGTTCGTTCAAACACTTCGGCTGGTGCTCGCGCATCCGTGGCGTGGAGTCTGGCGGTGAAGTAGAGAACCTCCCGGCCCACACCTTCCCGACCGATGACGGCGGTGTGGACATGAAGTGCCCGACCGAAATCGCCATCAGCGACCGCCGTGAAGCGGAACTGGCGAAGAACGGTTTCATGCCGCTGCTGCACAAGAAAAACACCGACTTTGCCGCCTTCATCGGCGCCCAGTCGTTGCAGAAACCGGCCGAATACGATGACCCGGACGCCACCGCCAACGCCAACCTGGCCGCGCGCCTGCCGTACCTGTTCGCCACCTGCCGTTTCGCTCACTACTTGAAGTGCATCGTGCGCGACAAGATCGGTTCCTTCAAAGAGAAGGACGAGATGCAGCGCTGGTTGCAGGACTGGATCCTCAACTACGTGGACGGCGACCCGGCGCACTCCACCGAAACCACCAAGGCCCAGCACCCATTGGCGGCTGCCGAAGTGATCGTGGAAGACGTCGAAGGGAACCCGGGGTACTACAACTCTCGGTTCTACCTGCGCCCGCACTACCAGCTTGAAGGGCTGACCGTGTCGCTGCGCCTGGTATCGAAACTGCCTTCGGCGAAAGGCGCGTAATAAAGATCCGCCGGGATCGGGCTTTTTGTGGGAGCCGGGCTTGCCCGCGATGCAGGCGACGCGGTCTGTCAGTCAGACCGCAGTGATGCCATCGCGGGCAAGCCCGGCTCCCACAGAAAAGCACCGCCCTTGGGTTAACCAAATATCGTGGCTGAGTCCACACAGGGAGAAAACATGGCTGTTGATATTTTCATCAAGATCGGCGACATCAAGGGCGAGTCCATGGACAAGGCCCACAAGGACGAAATCGACGTATTGAACTGGAGCTGGGGCATGGCCCAGTCCGGCAACATGCACGTTGGCGGTGGTGGCGGCGCAGGCAAGGTGAACATCCAGGACCTGTCGCTGACCAAGTACGTCGACAAGGCCTCGCCTAACCTGATGATGCACTGCGCCAGCGGCAAGCACATCGACAAGGTCACGCTGACCGTGCGCAAGGCCGGCGGTGAAAGCCAGGTCGAGTACATGATCATCAACCTGGAAGAAGTGCTGGTTACCTCCCTGAGCACCGGTGGTTCGGGCAGCGATGACCGCCTGACCGAAAACGTGACCCTGAACTTTGCCCAGGTGATGGTGGACTACCAGCCACAGAAAGCCGACGGCACCAAAGACGGCGGCGCGATCAAGTTTGGCTGGAACATTCGCTCCAACACCAAACGCTGATTGCCCCTGTAGCCGCCACCCCAAGTGGCGGCTGCAAGCCCCCTGTCCCTCTCGCAACCCGTCCGTGGAGCTGCTTTGGTGGTAACTGAAATTGCTTCCCGCGATCGCCTGCAACCGTCCCTGCTGGACCGGTTGACCGACGATGACCCGACCAATCCCAAGGAAAGCGCCGACAAACGCGTGCTGTCCCTGAGCCAATTGAAAGCCTCGGTGCTGCGTGACCTGACGTGGCTGCTCAACACCACTTCACTGCTCAACGCCGATGCCACGCTGCACACACCGGCCGGTACTTCGGTGGTCAATTACGGGCTGCCTGCCCTGGCAGGCAACAGTGTCTCCAGTGTCGACGTCAGTGCCCTGGAGGCCTTGATTCGACAAGCTATCGCCACCTTCGAACCGCGTATCCTGCGTCATACCTTGCGGGTCAAGGCACGCGTGGGCCATGGCGAGATGAACCATAACGCCCTGAGTTTCGAGATCGAAGGCGACCTGTGGGCGCAGCCGGTGCCGTTGCGCCTGTTGCTGCAAACCGACCTGGACCTGGAATCCGGCCATGTGCGTGTGGTCAACGCCGACCAGCGGAGACGCCCATGAACCCGCGCCTGCTGGAGCTGTACAACCAGGAACTGCACCACGTGCGCGAAAGCGCCGCCGAGTTCGCCAAGGAATACCCGAAGATCGCCAGTCGGCTGACCCTGTCCGGCATGGACTGCGCCGACCCGTACGTCGAGCGTTTGCTCGAAGGCTTTGCGTATCTCACGGCCAGGGTCCAGCTCAAGCTCGACGCCGAGTACCCGACCTTCACCAACAACCTGCTGGAGATCGCCTACCCGCACTACCTGGCGCCGACCCCGTCGATGACCGTGGTGCAGTTGCAGGCCGATCCCGATGAAGGCTCCCTGACCAGTGGTTTTCCACTGCCCCGCGACACCGTCCTGCGCGCCGCGCTGGGTCGCGAAACCCAGACCTGCTGCGAGTACCGCACCGCGCACCCGGTGACGCTGTGGCCGTTGCAGGTCGCCCAGGCCGAGTACTTCGGCAACCCGTCCGCGGTGCTCGGGCGGTTGGCCGCCAGCGAACCCAAGGCCAAGGCCGGCCTGCGCCTGACCTTGCGTACCGGCGCCGAACTGCCGTTCAACAGCCTCGCCCTGGATAACTTGCCGCTGTACCTCAGCGGTGCCGACGAACAACCGTTCCGCCTCTACGAACAACTGCTGGGCAATGCCTGCGCGGTGTTCGCGCGCAAGCCCGGCGGTGATTGGGTGGAACGCCTGCCGCCGGATGCCTTGCGCTCCCGGGGTTTCGACGACGCCGATGCGGCAATGCCGGTGGTGCCTCGGGCATTCCAGGGCTATCGCTTGCTTCAGGAATACTTCGCCCTGCCCCACCGTTTTCTGTTCGTTGAATTCGCTGAGCTGAGCCGCGCAGTCAAGCGCTGTGACGGCCAGGAGCTGGAACTGATCGTGCTGTTCGACCGCCACGATCCGAGCCTGGAAGGCAGCGTCGGCAAGGCGCAATTCGTGCCGTTCTGCACCCCGGCAATCAACCTGTTTCCCAAGCGCGTGGACCGAATCCACTTGTCCGAGCGGGTCAACGAACACCATGTGATCGCCGACCGCACGCGGCCGATGGATTTCGAGATTCACTCCTTGAGCGGCATCACGGGCCACGGCACGGGACCGGAGCAGCCGTTCTTGCCGTTCTACGCAGTACGCGATCCGTCGCGCTATGGCCGTGACCAGGCTTACTACACGGTGCGCCGCGAACCTCGCGTGTTATCCAGCGACCAGCGCCGCAACGGGCCGCGCTCCACCTATGTAGGCAGCGAAACCTTCGTCAGCCTGGTGGACACCCAGCAAGCGCCGTACCGCCATGACCTGCGCCAACTGGGCGTTACCGCACTGTGCACCAACCGCGATTTGCCGTTGTTCATGAGCGTGGGCAACGGCAAGACCGACTTCACCCTGGCCGACAGTGCGCCGGTCTTGGCCGTGCGTTGCGTCGCCGGGCCAAGTCGCCCGCGCGCCAGCCATGCCCATGACGCCAAGGCCTGGCGCCTGATCAGCCAGTTGTCGTTGAACTACCTGTCGCTGAGCGAGCAAGGCCAGGGCGCCGCCGCCCTGCGCGAATTGCTGCGCCTGTATGGCGACAGCAACGACGCCGCCCTGCAATTGCAGATCGAAGGCCTGCGGGAAGTCAGCAGCAAAGCGGTGACCCGCCGCCTGCCGATGCCCGGCCCGATCGTGTTTGGCCGGGGCCTTGAGATCACTCTGGAATTTGATGAAAACGCGTTCCGCGGCACCGGCGTGTTCCTGCTCGGTGCGGTGTTTGAACGGTTCCTGGCACGCTATGTGTCGATCAACAGTTTTACCGAGACGGTGATCCGTACCACCGAACGCGGCGAGATCATGCGATGGAAAGCCAAGCCCGGACGCCGTCCGACCCTGTGAGTACCCTGGATGCGATGCATCAGGAGCCCTGGGAATATGACTTCTTCCAGGCGCTGCGTCGTATCGAGTGCGAATCGCCGGAGCTGCCACGCCTGGGGCATTCCCTGCGCCTGGCGGATGATCCGCTGCGTCTCGGTCAGCAGGCCGATTGTACCTTTGCGCCGGCCACACTGGCCTCGGTCGAACCTGGGGCTGAAGGCCAGCCGGCACGGCTGGAGCAGTTCTTCTTCGGCCTCGGCGGCCCCAACGGCCCGCTGCCGCTGCACATCACCGAGTACGTGCGTGAGCGCCAGCGCAACAACGCCGACAGCACCAGCAAGCGCTTCCTGGATGTGTTCCACCACCGCCTGCTGACCCTGTTTTATCGGGCCTGGGCCGAGGCGCGGCCTACCGTCAGCCATGACCGCCCGGACGATGACTACTGGTCGGCGCGCCTCGCGGCACTGAGCGGTCGCGGTACACCGAGCCTGCTCAACCAGGGCCTGATCCCCGACACGGCGAAGCTGCATTACAGCGGCCACCTGTCGGCGCAAACCCGCTACCCGGATGGCTTGAAAGCGATTCTTGGCGAGTACTTCGGCCTGCCGGTGGAGATCGAAGAATACGTCGGCCAATGGCTGGAACTGCCCGAGCGCAGCCGCGTGAGTGTCAGCGCCAACCAGCTGGGCGTGGACTTTTGCCTGGGCAGCCACGTGTGGGACCGCCAGCACAAATTCCGTATCCGCCTCGGCCCGCTGAAGCTCGATGACTACATGGGCATGCTGCCCGGCAGCCAGCCTTTCAACGAGCTGGTGGCGTGGGTCGCCGAGTACCTGGGCCACGAACTGGACTGGGACCTGAACCTGATTCTGCAACAACCGGAAGTGCCGGCCCTGCAACTCAACGGCCAGTTCCGCCTGGGCTTCAACACCTGGCTCGGCCAACCCGAGCATGACGCCAACGACCTAATCCTGGCCCGGCATTACGCCGAACACGCCAACACCTCAAGGAATCCAGAGCATGGGTGAAATCAGTCGCGCCGCACTGTTCGGCAAACTCAACAGCGTGGCCTACAAGGCCATCGAAGCCGCCACCGTGTTCTGCAAGCTGCGGGGCAACCCGTATGTGGAACTGGCCCACTGGTTTCACCAGTTGCTGCAACTGCAGGACTCGGACCTGCACCGCATCATCCGGCAGTTCAACGTCGAGCCCGCGCGCTTGGCCCGTGACCTGACTGAAGCCCTGGACCGCCTGCCCCGTGGCTCGACGTCGATCACCGACCTGTCATCCCATGTGGAGGAAGCGGTCGAGCGTGGCTGGGTCTATGGCAGCCTGATGTTCGGCGAAAGCCAGGTGCGCACCGGTTACCTGGTGCTGGGGATTCTCAAGACGCCAAGCCTGCGCCATGCGCTGTTGGGGTTGTCCGGTGAATTCGACAAGATCAAGGCCGAAGCCCTGAGCGAACGCTTTGACGAATACGTCGGCGACTCGCCCGAAAATGCACTGAGTGCCAGCGACGGTTTCAACGCCGGGGCCGTACCCGGCGAGGCCAGCGGCGCCATGGCCCCGAGCGCGATGGGCAAGCAGGAAGCCCTCAAGCGCTTCACCGTCGACCTGACCGAACAGGCCCGCAGCGGCAAGCTCGACCCGATCGTCGGGCGTGACGAAGAGATCCGCCAACTGGTGGACATCCTCATGCGTCGCCGCCAGAACAACCCGATCCTTACCGGTGAAGCCGGCGTCGGCAAGACCGCCGTGGTCGAAGGTTTCGCCCTGCGCATCGTCGCCGGCGACGTGCCGCCAGCGCTGAAAGATGTGGAACTGCGCAGCCTCGATGTCGGCCTGCTGCAAGCCGGCGCCAGCATGAAAGGCGAGTTCGAACAGCGCCTGCGCCAGGTCATCGAAGACGTCCAGGCCTCGCCGAAACCGATCATCCTGTTTATCGACGAAGCCCACACCCTGGTAGGTGCCGGTGGCGCCGCCGGGACCGGTGACGCGGCCAACCTGCTTAAACCCGCACTCGCCCGTGGCACCTTGCGTACCGTGGCCGCCACCACCTGGGCCGAGTACAAGAAGCACATCGAAAAGGACCCGGCCCTGACCCGCCGTTTCCAGGTGGTGCAAGTGGCCGAGCCGTCGGAAGACAAGGCGTTGCTGATGATGCGCGGCGTGGCCTCGACCATGGAAAAGCACCATCAGGTGCAGATCCTGGATGAAGCCTTGGAAGCGTCGGTGAAGCTGTCCCACCGCTACATTCCGGCGCGTCAATTGCCGGACAAATCCGTGAGCCTGCTGGACACCGCCTGCGCCCGCGTCGCCATCAGCCTGCACGCCGTGCCGGCGGAAGTCGACGACAGCCGCCGTCGAATCGAGGCGCTGGAAACCGAGCTGCAAATCATCGCTCGCGAGCATGCGATCGGCATCGCCATCGGTGCGCGCCAGACCAACAGCGAAGCGCTGCTGAGCGCCGAACGCGAGCGCCTGGCCACCCTGGAAACCCGTTGGGCCGAAGAGAAAACCCTGGTGGATGAGTTGCTCGCCACCCGTGCAACCCTGCGCGAAAAAGCCGGTGTGGTGGACAGTGATGCGGGTAACCACGAGAGCGACGAACTGCGTGCAAAACTGGTCGACCTGCAACAGCGCCTCTCCACACTGCAAGGCGAAACCCCGCTGATCCTGCCGACCGTGGATTACCAAGCGGTGGCCTCGGTGGTCGCCGACTGGACCGGCATCCCCGTGGGCCGCATGGCCCGCAACGAACTGGAAACGGTGCTCAACCTCGACCAGCACCTGAAGAAACGCATCATCGGCCAGGACCACGCCTTGCAGATGATCGCCAAGCGCATCCAGACCTCCCGCGCCGGCCTCGACAACCCGAGCAAACCGATTGGCGTGTTCATGCTTGCCGGCACCTCCGGCGTGGGCAAGACCGAAACCGCCCTGGCCCTGGCCGAGGCCATGTACGGCGGTGAGCAGAACGTCATTACCATCAACATGAGCGAGTTCCAGGAAGCCCACACCGTGTCCACCCTCAAGGGCGCGCCACCGGGCTACATCGGCTACGGCGAAGGCGGCGTACTGACCGAAGCCGTGCGGCGCAAACCCTACAGCGTGGTGCTGCTGGACGAGGTGGAAAAAGCCCACCCGGACGTGCATGAAATCTTCTTCCAGGTGTTCGACAAAGGCGTGATGGAAGACGGCGAAGGCCGGGTGATCGACTTCAAGAACACCTTGATCCTGCTGACCACCAACGCCGGCACCGAGCTGATTTCCCAGGTCTGCAAAGACCCGGCGAACATCCCCGAGCCCGAGGAAATCGCCAAGGCCCTGCGCCAGCCGTTGCTGGAGATTTTCCCGCCGGCGCTGCTCGGCCGCCTGGTGACCATTCCGTACTACCCGCTGAGCGACGAGATGCTCAAGGCGATCACCCGCCTGCAACTCAACCGCATCAAAAAGCGCGTGGAGAACACCCACAAAGTCGCCTTCGATTACGAAGACGAAGTCGTCGACCTCATCGTGTCCCGCTGCACCGAAACCGAAAGCGGTGGGCGGATGATCGACACCATCCTCACCAACAGCCTGCTGCCGGACATGAGCCGCGAGTTCCTCACCCGCATGCTCGAAGGCAAGGCGCTGGCGGGCGTGCGGATCAGCACGCGGGATAACGAATTGCACTACGACTTCAACGATTGACCTGACGGAATGCGATCAAAACTGTGGGAGCGGGCTTGCTCGCGAAGACGGCGTATCAGTTGATGCATCCGGTGACTGATTCACCGCGTTCGCGAGCAAGCCCGCTCCCACAGTTGGAGCCGGTTCCTACAGTTATTACGCAATTTACGGGTTAACCGATGTTATTCAACCAATCGTCACGCCTGGCCAAGATCACCAGCCCCCTGGGGCCGGATGTGCTGCTGCTCAATGAAATGGGCGGCGGTGAAGAGTTGGGTCGGCTGTTCAATTTTGAACTGCAGCTGACCTCGCTGGACGCCAACATCGACCTCAACCAGTTGCTGGGCAAGCCCATGAGCCTGAACCTGCAACTGGCGGACGGTGGCGAGCGGCACTTCCACGGCATCGTCGCCCGCTGCAGCCAGAACATCGACCAAGGCCAGTTCGCCAGTTACCAGGTGACCCTGCGCCCATGGTTGTGGCTGCTGAGCCGCACCTCCGACTGCCGGATTTTCCAGAACCTGAGCATCCCGCAGATCATCAAGCAGGTGTTCCGCGACCTGGGCTTTTCCGACTTCGAAGACGCTCTGAGCCGGCCGTACCGCGAGTGGGAATACTGCGTGCAGTACCGCGAGACCAGCTTCGATTTCGTCAGTCGCCTGATGGAACAGGAAGGCATCTACTACTTCTTCCGCCACGAACAGGACCGCCACGTGCTGGTGCTGGCCGATGCCTACGGTGCCCACGCCAACGTGCCCGGCTACGCCTCGGTGCCTTACTACCCCAAGGACGAGCAGCAGCGCGAACGCGACCATATGCACAACTGGCACCTGGCACAGGAAGTACAGCCCGGCTCCCTTGAGCTTAACGACTACGACTTCCAGCGCCCCAGCGCCAGCATCGACGTGCGCTCGGCCATGCCGCGCCCGCACACCGCCGGCGACTACCCGCTGTACGACTACCCCGGCACCTACGTCAAAAGCGAAGACGGCGAACACTACGCCCGCACCCGCATCGAAGCCCTGCAAACCCTGCATGAACAAGTGGAGTTCAGCGGCAACGCACGGGGCCTGGGTTCTGGCCACCTGTTCAGCCTCACCGGCTTCAGCCGCCGCGACCAGAACCGCGAATACCTGATCGTCGGTGCCCGCTACTACATCTCCCAGGAAAGCCTCGAAAGCGGCGGTGGCGCGCCTTCGGCCCAGTTCGAAAGCACCCTCACCTGCATCGACGCGCAACAGAGTTTCCGCCCACTGGCCAACACCTACCGGCCCATCGTCAAAGGTCCGCAGACGGCGCTGGTGGTGGGGCCCAAGGGCGAAGAAATCTGGACCGACCAATATGGCCGGGTCAAGGTGCATTTCTATTGGGACCGCCACGACCAGTCCAACGAAAACAGCTCGTGCTGGATTCGCGTATCGCAGTCCTGGGCCGGGAAAAACTGGGGCTCAATGCAGATTCCACGGATTGGCCAGGAAGTGATCGTGAGCTTCCTGGAAGGCGATCCGGACCGGCCGATCATCACCGGCCGGGTGTACAACGCCGAGCAGACCGTGCCTTACGACTTGCCGGAAAACGCCACCCAAAGCGGGATGAAAAGCCGCTCCAGCAAAGGCGGCACGCCAGCCAACTTCAATGAAATCCGCATGGAGGACAAGAAGGGGTTGGAGCAGTTGTACATCCATGCCGAGCGTAATCAGGACATCGTGGTGGAGGTGGATGAAAGTCATTCGGTGGGGCATGACCGGAACAAGAGTATTGGGCATAACGAGACGGTGACGATTGGTAATAACCGAACGCGCATCGTCAAGCAGGAGGATGTCCTCTTGGTGGGCCAGCGCAAAACCGACAGTATCAGCCAGAGCTACGTCATCGAAGTGGGTGAGAACCTGCGCCTGGTGTGCGGAGAAAGTATCCTGGAGCTGAATGCCAGCGGACAAATCAACCTGACCGGCGTGAATATCAGCTTCTATGCCAGCGGCGATGCCGAGTTCAACACCAAGGGCGTACTGCACCTGAACAATGGCCACGGCCCCGGCGCAACGCCCGATGGCCAGGGAATCAAAGGCAGCATCGACGCCAATATCAAAGCCGTGTTCCCCGCGCCCAAAACCTCCTGACGAGATGTGTTTGCCATGACGTACCGAATCAACGAACTCCAGTTTCAACTGCCTGCAGGCGAGCTGCAGGACGCGTCGATCAATATCCTCAAGTTCCCCGAGTTGGGCACTTCGTTGATCATTAGTCGCAGCTTGCTAAACGAAGGCGAAACCTTACACAGCAACTTCGACGACCAGCTCAAGCGCTTGGAAAAACAAGTGCAGGACTTACGCTGCCAACCGAGCGTTACCGTATGTTTGGGGGCCGCCCAAGAGGTGGAAGGTGTCGAACTGCGCAGCCAGTTCAACAAGGGTAATGACAAGGTGTTCCAATACCAATTGGCCTTGGTCTTGCCGGGAACGCGCAAGATGATAGCGTTGAGTTATGTGAAAGCGGACATGCTCGGTGATGCCGAGGCGGCGCACTGGGCAACCATTAAAAACTCGCTATCGTTTGACGCCATTTCCTGATGAGTTACCTGCATGTCTGACGCGCTATGGGCGGCCCGCATGGGCGATGCGCTTTCCCACACCTCGATGATGGCGGACATCCTAGGCGGTGTGCTGGAAATAGCGGCCAATATCGCGATCACTGCCGTGGCGACCGCCGCGGTGGTTGCCGCTACCGGCATTACCGTCGCCACCGGCGGGCTCGGCTGCTTTCTGCTGGGCGCGGTAGTGGGCACGATTGTCGGCCTCGCCATGAGCAAGAGCGGGGCGGACAAAGGCTTAACGAATTTATGCGACAGCTTCAGCAATGCTCTGTTTCCGCCCACGGTGCAGGCGAACATTCTCACGGGTTCCACCAACACTCTCACCAATAATATCCCCGCTGCCCGCGCCGCCGGGGCGATCAGCTCCCATGTCACACCAGCCGGCACCGAGCTGGAAGAAACCAAACCGGAACCCGAACCGGAAGCCAGTTATCTGGACATGGCCGCAGGCTTCTTTTCGCAGATGTGGCGGCCCACCGTCGCGACGCCGGCGCCGGGCGCCGTGCCCAAGCCGCTGGATTTGGTGGTGTGCATGAAGCATCCGCCGATGCCGCCGCAGTTTCTTGCCGAGGGTTCGGAAAAAGTTACGGTCAACGGTCAGCCAGCTGTGCGCAGCGGTGACCGCAGTACCTGTGATGCAACGGTGGTGTCGTCCGGGCTAATCTCATCCAACGTGACCATTGGCGGCGGCTCAGTGGTCGTGCGTGAAATTCGCAGCGGCAAGACGCCGGGCGTTGGACTGGCAGTGACAGCACTGTTGATGCTCAAGGGCGGCAAGGGCAAGTTCTTTAGCAAGCTGCCTTGCATGCTGATCGGTGGGGCGACTTCGATGGCCGTCAGCAGTGCGATGGGCGCGCTGGCCAACGCGGCAATGGGCTCGTCTAATCCAGTACATGCTGCAACGGGCGCGAAAGTGCTGGGCGGTAGCGATGATTTGGATTTTGTACTGCCCGGCATTTTGCCAATTGACTGGCAGCGCTTCTACAACAGCCGTGATGAGCGTCCAGACAGCCTGTTCGGCAGGGGATGGCGCGTGCCCTACGAAGTCTGTGTCGAGATCCTGCCCCACCTCGAAGGCGGCGAAACGTTGGTGTATACCGACGAACAGGGCCGGCCTATCGACATGGGCTCGATTCCCTTGGGCGGCGCGGTGTTCAGCGCAGGTGAAGGGCTTGCCGTACGGCGGCATCTCAACGGGCAGTTGTTGATCGAGAGCGATGACGGCCTATATCGCCTTTTCGAACCTGCACCCGCCAATGCCTCGTTGCTACGTCTGAGCCAACTCGGCGACCGCAATGACAACCGTATCCACGTTGACTACGACGAAGCCGGTCGTTTGGTCCGACTGCGCGATACGTTCGATTTGGTACAAGTCGAACTGGTCCGCCATCAGCGAAACTTGACGAGAATCGAACGCCTCTACCCCGATCAACGCCGTGAAGTGCTGGTCAGCTATGACTACGACGTGGCTGGCAATCTGGCTGAAGTCCGCGACGCCACTGGGCAGATACAGCGACGTTTCGGGTACGACAGCGGTCGGCGAATGGTGGAGCATGAACTGTCCACCGGGCTGCGTTGCTTTTATGAATGGGCTTTGGTTGAAGGTTTGGAATGGCGCGTAGTCCGGCACTGGACCGATGAAGGTGACGCCTACCAGTTTGACTATGACTTGAAGACCGGTACTACACGCATCACCGACGGTTTGCAGCGTGTCAGCACACGGCATTGGAACGCGCAGCACCAGATCATCCGATACAGCGACAACCTCGACCAAACCTGGCTGTTCGAGTGGAACGACGAACGCCAGTTGCTCAGCGCCACTGACCCGCAGGGTGGCCGCTATGAATACAGCTACGATGAGGTCGGTAACCTGATCGGCGAAACCGACCCGCTGGGCCGCAGCGATTCAACGTTGTGGCTGGAGCATTGGGCGTTGCCGCTGGTGGAGACCGACGCCGCCGACAACAACTGGCAGTATCGCTACGACCCACGCGGCAACTGCATCGCCGAAACTGATCCATTGGGCTACGTCACTCGCTACCGCTATGACGACCACGGCCAGGTCGTGGAAATTACCGACGCCACCGGTAAAAGCAAAAAGCTGCTTTGGAGCCCATTCGGGCAACTGGTCGAGCATATAGATTGCTCGGGTTACCCAACTCGTTTCAGCTACGACGAGCGGGGCTATTTGCAGGTCATCACCGACGCCCTTGGTGAACGAACTCAATTCAGCTACGACGCCCGGGGAGGCTTGCTCGAAACCCGCCTGCCAGATGGGCGAACTCAACAGTACCAACGCAACGCCAGCGGCCAAATGGTGGGTTACACCGACCCGGCCGGGCATACCACGCTCTACCAGCACAACCGCCGCGGCCAGATTCGCCAACGTACCGACACTCATGGTCGGCAGGTGCAATTCGGATATGACAGCTACGGGCGACTGCAGGCGCTGATCAACGAGAACGGCGAGCGTTATCACTTCGCGTGGGATGCAGGCGACCGCTTGGTTGAACAGCAGGACCTCGACGGCAGTGCCAAACGCTACGACTACGACACGCTGGATAACATCACGGCGATGACGGCCATTCCAGCGCCTTATGGCAGTGGCCTGGCATTAGTCCCCGAGGCACCGCCGCCCCCTATCGTCCATCAAATGGAGCGCGATGCGGTCGGCCGATTGGTGGCCAAAACCACAGACGATGGTCGCACCGAGTACAGCTACGATGCCGTGGACCAACTCACGGCCGTCACCTTCACCGACCTGCAAGGCAACACCCAGGCATTAGGTTTCGCCTACGATCCGCTCGGCCAGTTGCTCGCAGAACAGAGCTCGGCGGGCAACCTGCAACACCACTACGACGAACTCGGCAACCTGATCCAGACCCAACTACCAGACGGTCGCTGGCTCAATCGCCTGTATTACGGCAGCGGCCATCTGCACCAAGTCAACCTGGACGGCCAGGCCATCAGCGACTTCGAGCGAGACCGCTTGCACCGCGAAGTGCTGCGTACCCAAGGCCAACTTAGTACCCGCAGCGAATACGACCGCAGCGGCCGCCTACGCTCACGCCAACGCCGCCTTACAGGTCAGCCATCGTTAATGCCAGCGGCGGCGCAAAAGCGGTTCGAGTACGACCCCGCCGATAACCTGATCGGCAAACTTGAGCAGCAACCCGCCGCGCAACACAGTCAGTTGCTGCACTACGACGCCACCGGCCGCATCATCGCCAGCCAGGACAGCCTGTACGGCCAGCGCGAAACCTTCGCCTACGACGCCGCAGCCAACCTGCTGGATGGCCCGCAGCCGGGTGCCGGGCTCGTGGTGCATAACAAGCTGCTGACCTATCAGGACAAGCGTTACCGCTACGACGCCTTTGGTCGGATGATCGAAAAACGTAGCGCCAAGCGAGGGGTTCAGCGCTTCGCCTATGACGCAGAAAGCCGATTGGTTGAAGTGCTCAATGAAAACGGCAGCGTGGTCAGGATGACCTATGACCCCCTGGGCCGTCGCATTGAAAAGACCGAGCATGGCAGCGATGGGTACCCACTAGGCGAAACCCACTTCACGTGGGACGGCCTGCGCCTGTTGCAGGAGCACAAGCACAGCCAGACCAGCCTTTATGTTTACGAAGATAACGGCTACGAACCGCTCGCCCGCATCGACGGCATGGGACCGCTGCAAAAGATTCGCTACTACCACAATGACCTGAATGGCCTGCCGGAACAGCTGACCGAGGCCGATGGGCACAACGTTTGGCAGGCGACTTATCGGGTATGGGGCAATACGTTGGAAGAGGTACGCGAGCCTTATTACATTGAGGAGCAGAACCTAAGGTTTCAGGGGCAATACCTGGATAGGGAGACCGGACTGCATTTCAATACGTTCAGGTTTTATGATCCGGATGTGGGACGGTTTACTACGCCGGACCCGATTGGCCTTCAAGGTGGGCTCAATCTCTATGCCTACGCAGACAACCCACTCACCTGGCTGGATCCGATGGGGTGGGCACCGACCCCACTGAACAAGCCCGGATTCTATGTTTACGGGCTTTACGAACCCGGAGCAGAAAAACCCTACTACATTGGCCATACCGAACAACTGCCCGCGACGCGTGAAGGGCAGCACGCAAGGTCAACAAGACTCGGAAATGCTAGATTGGAAGTGCTTGAAGGACATGACGGAAAGATGACCTACAGCCAAGCCAAAGGTTACGAACAAGCTTATAGGGAAAAATACAAAACCAAGGGTAAATTCCCGAACAACGTGATCGAACCTATTAACAAAAACCGTACGGACAAACGCGGAAAAAGCCACTACAAACACTATCGGGCCGCCGCCAAAGCGCTGGGAATCAAGCCCAGCAAAATCAAATCATGCTCATGACGGAGAGCGCCCTATGAAGATCCTGAAGTCACCCAAACCGGGCGATCTTTTCTACATTCCTGCCGTCGATGCTTCAGAGACGCCGGGATTCGTGATTGCCCGTTATATTGAGTTGATCCCACCTGCGCTAGGCCATCTGGTCGAGGTGTTCGCCCGGTTTTATACTCATATACCCAGCTCTATCGCTGAAGTAGACACTTCACATCGTCTCTTCAGACCTATTTTCTGCAGCATGCGCTTTTCCGATATCCCGCGCTGGAAGATTCTCTTTAGCGATCCAGATTATAAAAAAACTTCTTCCAACTATGAGTCCATCCAATTTGCCTTCGGCTCCAAAATCTGGATTGGTGCCCACATTCAAGCTGCAACACCTGAGCAACTCTCCGGCGTCGAACCCTCTATCTGCTGGCGCATGGATCATATTATCTACCGCGTTATAGCTCATTTGCGCCATGCACTGAACGAGAACGACTGTATGGGGCACTTTGAGTTACCCGAGGACTTGCGCGTTGGTAACGACGTTGCACTTGAACGTGTAAATAAAGCAGCGCATAGCATGCAAGAACTGTTCGACGACAAATAAAAATGGGCACCCGACCCAGTCGGCGTGCCCATTTTTTATCCCGCGCTCACACTCGCATGTGCGTAGCGCAGGCTTCTTTACTTACGGATTGACGCTGTCTTTAAGCGACTTGCCTGGCTTGAACGCAACGGTGTTGCTCGCCTTGATTTTCACCGGCTCGCCGGTTTGCGGGTTTTTGCCGGTGCGGGCGCCGCGGTGGCGCTGCAGGAAGGTGCCGAAGCCCACCAGGGTGACGCTGTCCTTGCGATGCAGCGCGCCGGTGATTTCTTCGAGTACGGCGTTGAGTACGCGGTTGGCCTGTTCTTTGGTCAGGTCTGCTTTTTCAGCAATAGCGGCTGCGAGTTCTGGTTTACGCATAAGTGAAGCCTCTTTGACGGTTTTTTGTTGTTATGTCCGTGCTGCTCTCTTTCGGAGCAGCGCCCAAGGCGCCGCAGGCTCTACTCTGCGGCAGACGGGAGTGAGGATGGCATGCCATCGGGGCCTGCGCCAGTCTCACGGCGACCTTTCTACGGTCAAAATGATGCTTATTCCGACAGAACGACCAGCATTTACGCCAGCAGCGGCGGAAGTTCTTTGTTAAGGGCCAGTTTCTCCATCACGGCTGTGCCGGTCAGGGCGTAACCCAGCAGGCGGCCGCTGGCGTCGCGGCACAGGGCCTTGATGTCGCCGCCCTGCCCTTCGACGCTCCACACGCCTTCGGTACCCCGTGGCGGGGGCGAGACGACCAGTGGGCAGATCGGGGTCTTTACCGTGACCGGCATCGGGCCGTAGCTGACGGCCGTCGTGTTGCCCGCCAGGGTCTGGGCCAGGGCGCGGGCGCAGCTCATCAGCGGCATCACGTACAGCAGGTTCAGGCCATCGACCTCGGCGCAGTCGCCCAGGGCGTAGATGTTGGCGTGGGAGGTCTTGAGGTGGCGGTCCACCATAATCCCGCGGTTGGTCTGCAAGCCGGCAGCGGCGGCCAGATCGACACGCGGGCGCAGGCCGATGGCAGACACCACCAGGTCACACTGGATCACTTCGCCATCAGACAGGTGGGCTTCCAGGCCGTCAGCGGTGCGTTGCAGGCGATTGAGCACCGGGCCCAGGTGGAAACGCGCCCCCAGGCCTTCAAGGCCGGCCTGCACCGCCGCAGCCGCCGCCGGGTGCAGCAGCGTCGGCATGACTTGCTCGCACGGCGCCACCAGGTCGATCTCGTAGCCGCCGAGGATCAGGTCGTTGGCGAACTCGCAGCCGATCAGCCCGGCGCCCAGCAGCAGCACCCGGCGCTTACCGGCCGCAGCGGCACGAAAGCGTGCGTAGTCTTCAAGGTCGTTGATCGGGAAAATCAGGTCGGCAGCGTCGCCCTGTACCGGCACCCGCACAGTTTCTGCGCCCCAGGCCAGGATCAGGTCGCGGTAGATCACCGCTTCCTCACCGATCCACAAGCGCTTGTGGCCCGGGTCGATGCCGCTGATGCGGGTGTGGGTGCGCACTTCGGCCTTCAGTTGCTCGGCCATGGCACCCGGTTCAGCCATGCTCAGGCCATCGGCTTCCTTGTTCTTGCCAAAGCCGGTGGAGAGCATGGGCTTGGAGTAGGAGCGCCCGTCATCTGCGGTGATCAGCAACAGCGGGGTTTCGCTATCGAGTTTGCGAAACTCCCGAGCCAGGTTGTAACCGGCCAAACCCGTGCCGACGATCACGACAGGTGCGTTCATTCCTTTCTCCTTGTAGTACGGTTCTTTAATGGCGTCTTAAATCAGCAATCAGCCGATTTCGATCATTTCGAAATCCATTTTGCCCACGCCGCAGTCCGGGCACAGCCAGTCTTCGGGGACGTCCTGCCACAGGGTGCCCGGGGCGATGCCGTCATCCGGCCATCCGTCTTTTTCGTCGTAGATCAAGCCACAGACGATACATTGCCACTTCTTCATTACTCGCTTCCTC
Organism: Pseudomonas sp. TH34; assembly: GCF_016650865.1. Classification (NCBI taxonomy): domain Bacteria; kingdom Pseudomonadati; phylum Pseudomonadota; class Gammaproteobacteria; order Pseudomonadales; family Pseudomonadaceae; genus Pseudomonas; species Pseudomonas sp. TH34. The sequence goes on along the minus strand of NZ_JAEKFB010000018.1, from coordinate 248,237 downwards.
AGGGTCCAGGCGTACTGGCCGACGGTCGATGGATCCAGCCTTGCCGTGCGGCTCAGGGCGTTTTGTACTGATCGGCACGCGCAGATGCAAGCATGATCGACGCATGGGCCTGGCGCGCTCCGGCAAAAGTCCAGGGCACCATGGTAAGCTCGCCGCCTCATTAACTGCCAATAATGACCCTCCGTGCCGCATTCAAACGCCCTTTCCGATGCTTGCCGATGGCTGACCCAGAGCCTTCTGAGCCCACTGCCCGCGCCGCTGACACTCAACTGGCTGTTCGATGAAGGTTCGCTGACCCGGCGCCTGACGCGCCTGTCCAACGATGGCTTCAGCGTGACGCCGCTGTTCGAAGGCTGGCAACCGCTGCGTGACGACGAATGCGCCACCCTGGACTTGCCCGCCGCCAGCATCGGCTGGGTGCGCGAGGTGTATTTGCGTGGCCATGGCCAGCCGTGGGTGTTTGCCCGCAGCGTGGCCGCCCGCAGCGCCTTGCAGGGCGACGGCTTGCACATGGACGAGTTGGGCAGCCGGTCGTTGGGGGAGTTGCTGTTTTGTGACCACGCCTTCACTCGCCAGGCCATCGAGGTGTGCCGCTACCCACGGGAATGGCTGCCCGTGGCGGACCAGGTCGATGACCTGTGGGCGCGCCGCTCGCGCTTTGATCGCGGGCCGCTGAGCGTGCTGGTGGCTGAAATCTTCCTGCCGACCCTGTGGCAAGCCGTGCACGACCATCCGGAGCGTTTCTGATGTACCAGCGCCTGCTCAAATCCCTGAATCGCTTGAACCCGAGGGCCTGGGACTTCATCCAGTTGACCCGCATGGACAAGCCCATCGGCATCTATCTGCTGCTGTGGCCCACGCTGTGGGCGCTGTGGATTGCCGGCAAGGGTTCGCCATCGCTGCTCAATATCGCGATCTTCGTGCTCGGCGTGATACTCACCCGGGCCGGTGGTTGCGTCATCAATGACTGGGCTGATCGCAAGGTCGATGGTCACGTGAAGCGCACCGAACAGCGGCCGCTGGTGAGCGGCAAGATCAGCTCGAAAGAGGCGCTGGTGTTCTTCGCGGTGCTGATGTTCATCAGCTTCCTGCTGGTATTGCTGACCAATTCCATGACGATCTGGCTGTCCCTGGGCGGCCTTGCGTTGGCGGCCAGTTATCCGTTCATGAAGCGCTACACCTACTACCCGCAGGTGGTATTGGGCGCGGCGTTTTCCTGGGGCATGCCGATGGCGTTCACCGCCGAGACGGGCAGCCTGCCAGCCGCGGCATGGCTGTTATACATCGCCAACCTTTTATGGACGGTGGGGTACGACACCTATTACGCCATGACCGATCGTGACGATGACTTGAAAATCGGGGTCAAATCCACCGCCATTCTGTTTGGCGATGCAGACCGGGTGATCATCCTGACGTTGCAGAGCCTGGCACTGGTTTGCCTGTGGCTGGCGGGCATGCGTTTTGAGCTGGGGGGCTGGTTCCACCTCGGTTTGCTGGCGGCGGCCGGGTGTTTTGCCTGGGAGTTCTGGTACACCCGGGACAAGGACCGCCTCAAATGCTTCAAGGCGTTTTTGCACAACCACTGGGCCGGGTTGGCGATTTTCGTCGGGATTGTGGCGGACTATGGGTTTCGGTGAAGGGCCACGCCCCTCACCGCTAGCGGGTTGACTCAGGGCTTGGCGACCTTCCAGGCCCCGTCCATTTTGCCTTCGCCGGTCATGTCACCGGCCTTCTTGTCCATGACGAAGGTGTAGAGCGGCTTGCCGCTGTAGGCCCACTGGCTTTTCTGGTCGTCACGGGTGATGACGGTCCACTTGCCCATGGGCTTGTCGGTGGATTCGGCCATCAATGGCGGCCAATTGGCGGCGCACTTGTCGTTGCACATGGATTTGCCATCAGCGTCCTTGGCAAAGGTGTAGAGGGTCATGCCTTTGTGGTCCACCAGCATCCCGTCCTTGGTCATCGCCGGGTCTGCCGCAAACGCCAGTGTCGGCAGCGTTAACGCGGCCGTTACCAGCAGGGCTTTCCAGGAAAAAGTACTGTGAGTCATGGGAACCTTCCTTTTGTGGTTGTCAGGATTCGGACCCAAAGCGTAGTCCAGAGAGGCAAGGATTGCCCAAGCGACTAAATTACTGTCACACGACTGCAATAATTCCGTTATCTAATGCGGCGCAAGACAGTTAAATGACAAGAGGATTTAGCATGGTTGGCAGGAGCATTCTGATCGTTGACGACGAAGCGCCCATTCGCGAGATGATCGCCGTTGCGTTGGAAATGGCCGGCTATGACTGCCTGGAGGCGGAGAACTCCCAGCAGGCCCATGCCATCATCGTCGACCGCAAGCCGGACCTGATCCTGCTGGACTGGATGCTGCCCGGCACCTCCGGCATCGAGCTGGCCCGCCGCCTCAAGCGTGACGAGCTGACCGGGGATATCCCGATCATCATGCTCACCGCCAAGGGCGAAGAGGACAACAAGATCCAGGGCCTGGAAGTCGGCGCCGATGACTACATCACCAAGCCCTTTTCCCCACGGGAACTGGTCGCCCGTCTGAAAGCCGTTCTGCGCCGTGCCGGCCCAACCGATGGCGAAGCGCCTATCGAAGTCGACGGCCTGATTCTGGACCCTATCAGCCACCGTGTGACCATCGACGGCAAACCCGCCGAGATGGGCCCCACGGAATACCGCCTGCTGCAATTCTTCATGACCCATCAGGAGCGCGCCTACACCCGCGGCCAACTGCTGGACCAGGTCTGGGGCGGCAACGTGTATGTCGAGGAGCGCACCGTCGACGTGCATATCCGCCGCCTGCGCAAAGCCTTGGGCGACGCTTACGAGAATCTGGTACAAACCGTGCGCGGCACCGGCTACCGATTTTCAACCAAAGGCTGAGCCAGACTGAACTGCACAGACAGCTGAAAGGACGCGTGTTCAAGTGAATCAAAACTGGTATGGCACCCTGATCCGCCACATGCTCCTGTTGATCACTGGCTGCCTGCTGGTGGGCCTGGTCAGCGGCTATTACGGCTGGAGCCTGGCCGTCGGCCTGGGCGTCTACCTGGGCTGGACCCTCAAGCAATTGCTGCGCCTTCACGAGTGGCTGCGCCAGCACAAACCTGATGAAGCACCACCCGACGGTTACGGCCTGTGGGGCGAGGTGTTCGACAGCATCTACCATCTGCAGCGCCGCGACCAACGCGTACGCGGGCGCCTGCAAGCCGTGATCGATCGGGTGCAGGAGTCCACGGCCGCGCTGAAAGACGCCGTCATCATGCTCGACAGCGACGGCAACCTGGAATGGTGGAACCGCGCCGCAGAAACCCTGCTGGGCCTCAAAACGCCCCAGGACAGCGGCCAGCCGGTGACCAACCTGGTGCGCCACCCACGCTTCAAGGAATACTTCGAGCAAGACAACTACGAAGAAGCCCTGGAAATCCCGTCACCGACCAACGACCGCGTGCGTATCCAGCTGTACCTGACGCGCTACGGCAATAACGAACATTTGATGTTGGTGCGTGATGTCACGCGCATCCATCAGCTGGAACAGATGCGCAAGGATTTCGTCGCCAACGTCTCCCACGAGCTGCGCACGCCGCTGACGGTGATCTGCGGTTATCTTGAAACGCTGCTCGATAACGTTGAAGACGTGAACCCGCGCTGGACCCGCGCCCTGCAACAGATGCAGCAGCAAGGCTCGCGCATGCAAACCCTGCTCAACGACCTGCTGTTACTGGCCAAGCTGGAAGCCACCGATTACCCCTCGGACAACCACCCGGTACCGGTGCAAAGCCTGTTGCAGACCATCAAGAGCGACGCCCAGGCATTGTCCGGGCAGCGTGAACAGCAAATTACCCTCGAAGCCGACCCGTCGATCCTGCTCAAAGGCAGTGAGGGCGAGTTGCGCAGCGCGTTTTCCAACCTGGTGTTCAACGCCGTCAAATACACCCAGGACAAAGGCAACATCCGCATCCGCTGGTGGGCCGACGACCAGGGCGCGCACCTCAGTGTGCAGGACTCCGGGATGGGCATCGACGCCAAGCACTTGCCGCGCCTCACCGAGCGCTTCTACCGTGTCGACTCCAGCCGCAACTCCAACACCGGCGGCACCGGGCTCGGCCTGGCCATCGTCAAGCATGTGTTGCTGCGACATCGCGCGCGACTGGAAATCAGCAGTGTGTTGGGCCATGGCAGTACCTTTACCTGCCATTTCCCGCCGGCACAGATGACACGTTCACGGGTCATTCATCAGGACGAGTGACCCTCCACCCGGCAGCCGCCACTAGGCAAGCGCCCCGTCAGCCGCTACATTGGCGGACTTGCGCCTGCCTTTCAGGCCCACCTGCTCACCCTTTTTGATTAGACGGAACCCGCAAAACCCCATCATGGACCCTTCCCCTGGCATCACCCTCGCGACACTCTTCGCCGACTTCGGCATGATTCTTTTTGCACTGATCCTGGTACTGCTCAACGGCTTTTTCGTTGCGGCGGAATTTGCCATGGTCAAACTGCGCTCGACCCGGGTCGAGGCCATCGCCCACAAGAACGGCTGGCGCGGGCAGATCCTGCGCACCGTACACAGCCAGCTCGACGCGTATCTGTCGGCCTGCCAGTTGGGTATCACCCTCGCCTCCCTGGGCCTGGGCTGGGTCGGCGAACCGGCCTTTGCGCACATCCTCGAGCCGTTGCTGGGCGCGATCGGCGTGCAATCGCCGGAAGTGATCAAGGGCGTGTCGTTCTTTGCCGCCTTCTTCGTCATCTCTTACCTGCACATCGTGGTCGGTGAACTGGCGCCCAAGTCCTGGGCCATTCGCAAGCCCGAGTTGCTGTCGCTGTGGACCGCCGTGCCGCTGTACCTGTTCTACTGGGCCATGTACCCGGCGATCTACCTGCTCAACGCCAGTGCTAACGCCATCCTGCGCATCGCCGGCCAAGGCGAGCCTGGCCCGCACCACGAGCACCATTACAGCCGTGAAGAACTGAAACTGATCCTGCACTCCAGCCGTGGCCAGGACCCGAGCGACCAAGGCATGCGTGTACTGGCCTCCGCCGTGGAAATGGGTGAACTGGAAGTGGTGGACTGGGCCAACTCCCGGGAAGACCTGGTAACCCTGGACTTCAACGCCCCGCTCAAGGAAATCCTGGCGCTGTTCCGTCGCCACAAGTTCAGCCGCTACCCGGTGTACGACGCCGTGCGCAACGAGTTCGTCGGCCTGCTGCACATCAAGGACCTGCTGCTGGAACTGGCGGCCCTGGACCACATTCCCGAGTCGTTCAACCTGGCCGAGCTGACCCGCCCACTGGAGCGCGTATCGCGCCACATGCCGCTGTCGCAACTGCTCGAGCAGTTCCGTAAAGGCGGCGCGCACTTCGCCCTGGTGGAAGAAGCCGACGGCAAGGTCATCGGCTACCTGACCATGGAAGACGTGCTGGAAGTGCTGGTAGGCGACATCCAGGACGAGCACCGCAAGGCCGAGCGCGGCATCCTCGCTTACCAGCCGGGCAAATTGCTGGTGCGTGGCGACACGCCGCTGTTCAAGGTGGAGCGCCTGTTGGGCGTAGACCTGGATCACATCGAGGCCGAAACCCTGGCCGGACTGATCTACGACACCCTGAAGCGGGTGCCGGAAGAGGAAGAAGTGCTGGAAGTCGAAGGCCTGCGCATCATCATCAAGAAGATGAAAGGGCCGAAGATCGTGTTGGCCAAGGTGCTGCTGCTGGATTAAGCCTTACCGCGTGCCCAATGCAAAATTGGGCAACGCCTGCACCGGCTGGTTGAATTCATAGGGAATCGACACCAGCCCCAACGCCGTCGTGCGCTGCACCACAAAATGCAGATGCGGCCCGCTGCTGTTGCCGGTATTGCCCGACAGTGCCAGCGGGCTGCCTACCGCTACTCGCTGCCCTTCCCTGACGCTGACCGAACCTTGCTTGAGGTGCAGGTACACGCCCTGCGTGCCGTCATCGTGCTGTACCCGCACGAAATTGCCCGATGGATCGCTGCCGCGCCCGGATTGGGTGTTCTCGGTTTTCAGCACCACACCTGCGCGTGCCGCAATGATCGGCGTGCCTTCGGGCATGGCAATGTCCATCGCATAGCGGCTTTTGAGCTCGGAGTGGCTGAAGGTGCCGTTGGGGCCTTGGGTGAGACGGAACGGCCCGCCGCGCCAGGGTAATGGATAGCGATAGGATGCGGGCTGCAGAGGGAATACAGGCTTGGGAATCACCCGCTCCTGATACACAAACGCCTGCGCTCCGGGCGTGTATCGGTCGCTGAAGACCACAGCGCCGTCAGCGTCGATGGATTTGTAGAGGGTCATGGACATCGCCGGCATGACGACGGCGAACAGTCCACAGAACAGCAGTGAGCGCACGAGCATCGGGTTGGCCTGCCAGGGACGACTGAATGGCAGGCTAACAAGGGATCATGACAGTGCTATGTGGGCCTATCACGCACCCGGCACAAAATGCTTCTGTGCTGTCCCGCGGGCGATCAGCCGCGAGATGTAGTCGAGCTTCTGCGCATCCTGGTCGATAAACCGGAAGGTCAGTTGCAGCCAGTCACTGTCAGGCTTGGGTTCGTAGGCGACAACAGCGTGCAGGTAGCCGTTAAGACGGGCCACCTCGGCGTTTTCGCCCTGCTCCAGGTCGAGCACGGCGCTTTCCAGTACCTGAGGCAGGATTTCACCGCGACGCACCACCAGCAGCGCCTCCTTGATGCTCAGGGCTTTGATCACACATTGCTGGGTGCCACTGGACAGGCGCAGCTGGCCCTGGCCACGACCACCGGCTGGCGACGCTGCCGCAGCAGCCTGCACCGGCTGGCTGTTGAGCAGGCCTTTGCTCGGTGCGGCCACCGGAGCCGGCTTGAGCGCTTCAGGCTTGCCGCCGGTGAGGGCGCTCAGGGAGTCGTTGCCGAACGCCGAGTTCATCTTGGTCGGCGCGCTGGCGATCAGCGCGTCGAGGCGGCCGATCTTGTTCAGTGCCTGCTTGACCTTGTTTAGCAACTGCTCGTTGGTGAAGGGCTTGCTGACGTAGCCGGAAACCCCGGCCTGGATCGCCTGCACCACGTTTTCCTTGTCGCCACGGCTGGTCACCATGACAAACGGCATGGCTTTGAGATGAGGCTGCTCACGGCACCAGGTCAACAGTTCCAGGCCGGACATTTCCGGCATTTCCCAGTCGCACAACACCATGTCGAAGGTTTCGCGCATCAGGATGGCCTGGGCCTTTTTGCCGTTCACCGCGTCTTCGATCTTGATCCCCGGGAAGTAGTTACGCAGGCACTTCTTCACCAGGTCGCGAATAAACGAGGCGTCATCCACCACCAATACACTGACTTTGCTCATCGACCCTTCATCCTATAAAAACCCCGGCAAGCATAACGCTTCGCTGATGGCGTTTTGCCAAAAATTCCAACGCCACAAACGAAAACGCCCGACCAAAGGCCGGGCGTTTATTTCTCGGGCAATCTTACTTATCGTCAGGAACGCCCGGAACATTAGGGATTTGATCGGTTGTGCCTTCAACTTCTGCTTTCATGCGCTTGAGGCCCATGTGCCGCACGTCGGTACCACGGACCAGGTAGATCACCAGTTCCGAGATATTGCGCGCGTGGTCGCCGATGCGCTCCAGCGAACGCAGCACCCAGATGATGCTCAGCACCCGCGAGATAGAGCGCGGGTCTTCCATCATGTAGGTCGCCAGCTCGCGCAGGGCGGTCTTGTATTCGCGGTCGATGATCTTGTCGTACTGGGCCACCGACAACGCCAGCTCGGCGTCGAAGCGGGCAAACGCGTCGAGGGCATCGCGGACCATGTTGCGCACCTGGTCACCGATGTGGCGCACTTCCACGTAACCGCGCGGCGCTTCGCCTTCCTCACACAACTGGATGGCGCGGCGAGCGATCTTGGTGGCTTCATCGCCGATACGCTCCAGGTCGATCACCGACTTGGAAATGCTGATGATCAAACGCAAGTCGGACGCCGCCGGCTGACGGCGGGCCAGGATGCGCAGGCATTCCTCGTCGATGTTGCGTTCCATCTGGTTGATCTGGTCATCGATCTCGCGCACTTGCTGGGCCAGGCCGGAGTCGGCCTCGATCAGCGCAGTAACCGCGTCGTTGACTTGCTTCTCCACCAGACCGCCCATGGCCAGGAGGTGGCTGCGCACTTCCTCAAGCTCGGCGTTGAACTGCGCGGAGATGTGATGGGTAAGGCCTTCTTTGCTAATCATGTTGGCGTCCTTGGAACGTCCAGTAAGGTGCGGTCGACCGCAGCATCAGTTCAGTGAGCAACCCGCTACCTGCTAGCCATAGCGACCGGTGATGTAGTCTTCGGTCTGCTTCTTCGCCGGGTTGGTGAACAGGGTATCGGTGTCACCAAATTCCACCAGTTTGCCCATGTACATGAACGCGGTGTAGTCGGAAACCCGCGCTGCCTGTTGCATGTTGTGGGTCACGATGACGATGGTGAACTTGGATTTCAGTTCGTAGATCAGCTCTTCGACTTTCAGCGTGGAGATGGGGTCGAGTGCCGAGCAGGGTTCGTCGAGCAGCAGTACTTCCGGCTCCACGGCGATGGTACGGGCGATCACCAGACGTTGCTGCTGGCCGCCGGACAAACCGAGGGCCGACTCGTGCAGGCGGTCCTTGACCTCGTCCCACAGTGCCGCGCCTTTCAATGCCCACTCAACAGCTTCGTCGAGGATGCGCTTCTTGTTGATGCCCTGGATACGCAGGCCGTAGACCACGTTTTCATAGATGGTCTTGGGGAACGGGTTGGGCTTCTGGAACACCATGCCCACCCGGCGACGCAGTTCGGCCACGTCTTCGCCCTTGCGGTAGATGTTGGTGCCGTAGAGGTTGATCGCGCCCTCGACGCGGCAGCCGTCCACCAGATCGTTCATCCGGTTGAAGGTGCGCAGCAGGGTCGACTTGCCGCAACCGGACGGACCGATGAAGGCGGTCACGCGCTGCTTCGGGATGTTCATGCTGACGTCATACAGCGCCTGCTTGTCACCGTAGTAAAGGCTCAGGCCAGGGACTTCGATGGCCACGGTTTCCTGGGCCAGGCTCAGGCTCTGCTTGTCGCGACCCAGGGCCGACATGTTGATGCCGTGGGAATGGGTTTCATGTTGCATGGGATGCTCCCTGTGCTACCAATTCGTTTCGTTGAACCGCCGGAGCGGCTTACTCAAAATCTGTGTCTACCGCTAACCCTGTGGGAGCTGGCTTGCCTGCGATGGCATCACCGCGGTGTACCTGTTCAACCGAGTCGCCGGCATCGCAGGCAAGCCAGCTCCCACAGGTGCCCGCTTAACTGTCCAGCGCTTTGTATTTTTCGCGCAGGTGGTTACGAATCCACACCGCCGACAAGTTGAGCGTGGCGATCACCAGCACCAGCAGCAGCGCGGTGGCGTACACCAGCGGCCGCGCGGCCTCGACGTTGGGGCTCTGGAAGCCGACGTCATAGATATGGAAGCCCAAGTGCATGATCTTCTGGTCCAGGTGCAGGTACGGGTAGTTGCCGTCTACCGGCAGCGACGGCGCCAGTTTCACCACACCCACCAGCATCAGCGGCGCCACTTCACCGGCGGCGCGGGCCACGGCGAGGATCATGCCGGTCATCATCGCCGGGCTGGCCATCGGCAGCACGATCTTCCACAGCGTTTCCGCCTTGGTCGCCCCCAGTGCCAAAGAACCTTCACGTACGGTGCGAGGGATCCGCGCCAGGCCTTCTTCGGTGGCTACGATCACCACGGGTACCGCCAGCAGCGCCAGGGTCAGGGACGCCCAGAGCAGGCCAGGCGTACCGAAGGTCGGTGCCGGCAAGGCTTCGGCGAAGAACAACCGGTCGACCGAGCCGCCCAGTACGTACACAAAGAAGCCGAGGCCGAATACGCCGTAAACGATGGCGGGTACACCGGCCAGGTTGTTCACAGCGATACGGATGATCCGCGTCAGGGTGTTCTGCTTGGCGTATTCACGCAGGTACACCGCCGCCAGCACGCCGAACGGGGTCACGATCATCGCCATGATCAGGGTCATCATCACGGTGCCGAAGATCGCCGGGAAAATCCCGCCTTCGGTGTTCGCTTCCCGCGGGTCGTCGCTGAGGAATTCCCAGACCTTGCTGAAGTAGAAGCCGACCTTGGTCATGTAACCCATGGCGTTCGGCTGGTAGGCATGCACCACCTTGCCGATGCCGATTTCGATTTCTTTGCCGTTGGCATCGCGGGCGGTGAGGCTGTCGCGGTTGAACTGGGTGTGCAGGTCCGCCAGGCGGGCTTCGATGTCTTTGTAGCGGTTGTTCAGTTCGGCGCGGCCGCTGTCCATGTCGGCCTGGGCGGTGGCGTCCAGCTTGCCTTCCAGCTCCAGCTTGCGACCGTGCAGGCGGATGCGTTCGAGGCCAGCGTTGATGGCGCCGATGTCGGACTTCTCAAGGGTCTTGAGCTGGGCCGCGAGCTTGTTGACGCGGTCCACACGGGCTTGCAGTTCCGGCCAGGCCGCTTCGCCTTCAGCGATGACCTTGCCGTCCTGCTTGACGTTGACCAGGGTGCCGTAGAAATTGCCCCACTCACGACGCTCGATGGCCATCAGCTCGACCGGCTTGGTCTGGTTGGTCAGCCACTCGCCGACGATCCAGGTGAAGTCGTTGCCGTTCAGGTCACGGTTGCCGACCTTGATCAGCTCGCGAGTCATGAACTCCGGCCCTTGGTCTGGCACCGGCAGGCCAGCGCTTTTCAGGCGCTCGCGAGGCACTTCCTCTTTCTGCACCACTTCGCCGACAACGATGTGATTTTCCTGGCCCGGCACGTTGTAGCTGGCCTGGATCAGGTCGGCCGGCCAGAAGTGGCCCAGGCCACGCACGGCAATCACGGCCAGCAAACCAATGGTCATGATGACCGCGATGGACACCGCGCCACCGCTGATCCAGACGCCCGGGGCGCCGCTCTTGAACCATCCATTCAGGGAGTTCTGTTTCACAGACTTCTACCTTTCTTAAAGCGACGAGTATTTCTTGCGCAAACGCTGACGAATCAGCTCGGCGAGGGTGTTCATGATGAAGGTGAACAGCAGCAGCACCAGCGCCGAGAGGAACAGCACGCGGTAGTGGCTGCCGCCCACTTCCGATTCAGGCATTTCCACCGCGACGTTGGCCGCCAGGGTGCGCAGGCCTTCAAACAGGTTCATCTCCATCACCGGCGTGTTACCTGTGGCCATCAGCACGATCATGGTTTCACCGACCGCGCGGCCCATGCCGATCATCAGCGCCGAGAAGATGCCCGGGCTGGCAGTCAGGATCACCACACGGGTCATGGTCTGCCATGGCGTGGCGCCCAGGGCCAGGGAGCCCAGGGTCAGGCCGCGCGGCACGCTGAATACGGCGTCTTCGGCGATGGAGTAGATGTTCGGGATGACCGCAAAACCCATGGCCAGGCCGACTACCAGAGCGTTGCGCTGGTCGTAGGTGATGCCCAGGTCGTGGGAGATCCACATGCGCATGTCACCGCCAAAGAACCAGGTTTCCAGGTACGGGCTCATGTACAGCGAGAGCCAGCCCACAAACAGGATCACCGGGATCAGGATTGCGCTTTCCCAGCCATCCGGGACCCGCAGGCGGATCGACTCAGGCAGGCGGCTGAAGATGAAGCCGGCCACCAGGATGCCAATCGGCAGCAGCATCAGCAGGCTGAAAATCCCCGGCAAATGCCCTTCGACATACGGCGCCAGGAACAGGCCGGCGAAGAAGCCGAGGATCACCGTCGGCATCGCTTCCATCAACTCGATCACCGGCTTGACCTTGCGGCGCAGGCTCGGGGCCATGAAGTAGGCAGTGTAGATCGCAGCGGCGACGGCCAGTGGCGCGGCCAGCAGCATGGCGTAGAACGCGGCCTTCAGGGTACCGAAGGTCAGGGGCGCCAGGCTCATCTTGGGTTCGAAGTCGGTGTTGGCGGCGGTCGATTGCCAGACGTATTTAGGCTCGTCGTAGTTTTCGTACCAGACCTTGCTCCACAGCGCGCTCCAGGAAACTTCCGGGTGCGGGTTGTCCAGCAGCAGCGGTTGCAGCTTGCCACCGGCTTCGACGATCACCCGGTTGGCCCGTGGCGACATGCCGAAGATACCGGTGCCATCGACCACTTGGTCCACCAGCAACGTGCGGTGGGCGGTGCTGTGGAACACGCCGAACTTGCCGGAAGCGTCGAGGGCGGTGAAGCCTTTGCGACGTTCTTCAGCGGTGATTTCAACGATAGGCGCAGTGCCCATCTGGAAGGTACGGATCTGCTTCAGGCGTTGTTCGCCGTCCGGGTCGCGGGCCATGAACCACTGCGCCAGGCCACCGCTGGAGTTACCGATGATCAGCGAGATGCCGCCCACCAATTGGGTGCTGGCCGTGACTTGCGCCACGCCGTCGTCCAACAATTTGTAGCGACCGTTGAGGCTCTTGTCCCGCAGGCTGAAAACGTCGGCCTGGGCGCGGCCGTTGATCACGTACAGCCACTGCTGGCGTGGATCAACGAAGATGGCTTTCACCGGCTCGGTCATTTGCGGCAGTTCAATGCGCTTCTGCTCGGTGGTGACTTCCTCGGTCATCATGTTTTCTTCACGGCTGATGGACAGCACGTTCAGATGGGCACCACTGGAACCGGCCACCACCAGCGTCGAGTCGGTCGCGTTCAAGGCGACGTGCTCAAGGGAGCGGCCTTGTTCGTCGAGGACGATCGGCGTTTCGCCGTAAGGGTATTCGACGGCTGGGGAGATGCTCTTCTTGCCGTCCGGGTACGACACTTTATACGTGTGACGGAACACCAGAGACTGCCCGTTGGACAGGCCGAGGATCACCAGCGGGCTGCCGGGCTGATCTTCACCAATAGAGGCGACTGTCACACCCGCCGGCAACGGCAGGTCAACGCGCTTGAGTTCAGCCCCCGTGTCAACGTTGAAGAACAGCGCCTGGCCTTTGTCGGAAACCCGCATGGCGACCTGGTTCTGTTCTTCCATGGAGATCATCAGCGGTTTGCCGGCATCCTGCAGCCAGGCAGGCGCCAGGGCGTCTTCCTTGGTCAGGTTGGCGCCGTGAAACAGCGGAGCGACCACATAGGCGAGGAAGAAGAAGATCAAGGTGATCGCGCCCAGGACGGCGAGGCCGCCAATCAGCACATACCAGCGGGTCAGGCGATCCTTGAGCGCGCGCATGCGGCGCTTGCGTTGCAGTTCAGGCGTATTGAAATCAATGCGCTTGGGGGGAGAAGTCGTCGTCATGGTGGAATTGGCCAGATCATTCATGCGCACACCCTAGCGATCCTGTATGACAGAAAGATGACAATGCAGTGACGCAAGAAATCCGCCGCGTAGCAGGGCTGGCAGCGGATTAAAAAATGGGAGGCGAGGTCCAGGTCTTACAGACCCCGCCCAGGCCTTGAACCGTGGGTAAGCCCCGGTTCAAGGCAGGTTTACCGGAGGCTTATTTGCCACCTTCTTTCAGGCCCAGGTCAGCCAGTGCCTTGGCGGCAACTTTGGCTGGCAGCGGGATGTAGCCGTCTTTCACTACAACTTCCTGGCCCTGTTTGGACAGAACCAGCTTCACGAACTCGGCTTCCAGCGGGGCCAGAGGCTTGTTCGGGGCTTTGTTGACGTAGACGTAGAGGAAGCGCGACAGCGGGTATTTGCCGTTCAGGGCGTTTTCTTCGCTGTCTTCGATGAAGTCAGTGCTGCCTTTCTTGGCCAGGGCCACGGTCTTCACGCTGGCGGTTTTGTAACCGATGCCCGAGTAACCGATACCGTTCAGCGAGGAGCTGATGGACTGCACAACCGACGCCGAACCAGGTTGTTCGTTCACGTTAGGTTTGTAGTCGCCCTTGCACAGGGCTTCTTCCTTGAAGTAGCCGTAGGTGCCGGATACCGAGTTACGACCGAACAGTTGCACTGGCTTGTTGGCCAGGTCGCCGGTCACGCCCAGGTCGCCCCAGGTCTTGACGTCAGCTTTGGCGCCGCACAGACGAGTCGAGGAGAAGATCGCGTCGACTTGTTCCATGGTCAGGTGCTGGATCGGGTTGTCCTTGTGCACGAACACGGCCAGGGCATCCACGGCAACCGGAATAGCGGTTGGCTTGTAGCCGTACTTCTGCTCGAAGGCAGCCAGTTCGGTGTCCTTCATCTTGCGGCTCATCGGGCCCAGGTTGGAGGTGCCTTCAGTCAGCGCAGGAGGTGCAGTGGCGGAGCCGGCGGCCTGAATCTGGATGTTGACGTTCGGGTATTCCTTTTTGTAACCCTCAGCCCACAGGGTCATCAGGTTTGCCAGGGTATCGGAACCAACGCTGGACAGGTTGCCCGACACACCAGTGGTCTTCACGTAAGCCGGAATTGCCGGGTCAACACCAGCGGCTACCGCGTTAGCGGTCGCAACGCCAGCAGCGACAAAAGTCATTGCCGCCATCAAACGTTTCAGTTTCATGCCTTGCTCCTAGCAGATAGGGATAGTTGGATCGGGGCCAAGTATCGGTAGGCCGTGTGAACACTCTATGTCTGGAATATGACAATTAGATGAAAGGCCAGCATTTATGAAAAAGCTGACAGGAAGGAGAAACGTCAATAAATCCGGGGCTTGCGAGGAGGCTGGAGCGATTTCGTGGAAACAATCTGTAATCGTTGTAAGGCAAAATCTGTGGCGAGGGAGCTAGCTCCCGTTGGGTCGAGTAGCGGCCCCCAAAATGGAACTGCTGCGCAGTTCAACGGGAGCAAGCTCCCTCGCCACAAGGTTATCCGTCAGTTTTCAAAAAACGTGTCAGCGCCCACGCTTCCACAGGTACCCACCCACGGCCATCCCCATCACGCACAGGACAGCCACGTAGTAAGCGGGGCCCATCGGGCTTTCCTTCATCAGCAGCGACACCGCTAAGGGTGTCAGGCCACCGAATACGGCGTAGGCGACGTTGTAGGAGAACGACAAACCACTGAAACGCACCACTGGCGGGAACGCTTTCACCATGACATAGGGCACCACACCGATGGTGCCTACAAACAGGCCGGTCAAGGCGTACAACGGGAACAGCCAGTCCGGGTGAGCCATCAGGCTGTGATAGAGCGTCCAGGAAGTTGCCAGCAACAGCGCGCAACCGATGATCAGCACACGCCCGGCACCGAATCGGTCGGCCAGGGCCCCGGAGGCAATACACCCCAGGCTCAGGGTGACGATGGCCAGGCTATTGGCCTGCAGCGCCACCGTAGGGCTGAAGTGGTAGACCGTTTGCAGCACGGTCGGCGTCATCAGGATAACGACGACCACACCGGCCGAGAGTAACCAGGTCAGCAGCATCGACAACACGATGGCCCCACGGTGGTCACGCAACACGGCGCGCAATGGCAGCTCGGCCGCCAGGGTCTTGCGCTGCTGCATCTCGGCGAAGATCGGCGTTTCGTGCAGCCAGCGACGCAGGTACACCGACAACAGGCCGAACACACCACCCAGCAGGAACGGAATCCGCCAGGCGTAATCCGACACCTGCTCCGGGCTATAAAGGGTGTTGATGGCAGTGGCCACCAGCGAACCCAACAGAATGCCCGCCGTCAGGCCGCTGGTCAGGGTGCCACAGGCATAACCGATGTGACGGGGTGGCACATGTTCGGAAACAAACACCCACGCGCCTGGCACTTCACCGCCAATCGCCGCGCCCTGGATCACGCGCATCAGCAGCAACAGGATCGGCGCCCACAGGCCGATCTGCGCGTAGGTCGGCAGCAGGCCCATGATCAGGGTCGGCACGGCCATCATGAAGATGCTCAGGGTGAACATCTTCTTGCGCCCCAGCAGGTCGCCGAAGTGCGCCATGATGATCCCACCCAGCGGGCGCGCCAGGTAGCCGGCGGCGAAGATGCCGAAGGTCTGCATCATGCGCAGCCATTCGGGCATCTCGGCAGGGAAAAACAGTTTCCCGACCACTGTGGCGAAAAACACGAAAATGATGAAGTCGTAGAATTCCAGCGCCCCGCCCAAGGCAGACAGCGACAGGGTTTTGTAGTCGTTGCGGGTCAGCGGGCGCGAGGGTTGCGCACTGCTTGCGGGCACGGAGGACATGGCAAGGCTTCTCTTATAGTAGTCAGGACGGCAAGCCCGGGACTTGCGGCAGGCTTGGCAAGATAGCAAATCGCTTGAAAAAGCACAGCGTTGGGCCGTTAACAGTTCAGATAAGCGAAATATTCCCGTAGCAGAAGCGCAATTAGCATGAGCAGGAGCACAGTTGCCGGAAAAAGCCGCGATACAGCCTCTATTTACCGACCAAATGAGCGCCGGGAGGTCGTCGTGGCGCCGACGGCTCGATATACTCGCCCATTGCAAGCGCCAGACCCGCATCCTTGAGGGGCTGCTGTGCCAAAACGCCGTTGGCTGCCCGCCAGCCGATTTGGCAGAGTTTCCCTTTAGTACGCCTTACGAGAAACGCATCGAGCGGTGTATGTTGGTGCTGAAACGTTTTTCCAGAGACGGCTATCCACTTGAAATACCCATAAAGCGTCACGGGTCAGAGGCACCGGCATGATCGAACTCGAACAAGAAGATCCTATCCCGCAAGGCGATCTCGCCCTGCAAATTACCGCACTCCCGCGTGAAACCAACGGTTTCGGCGACATCTTCGGCGGCTGGCTGGTCGCGCAGATGGACCTGGCCGGCACCGCCATGGCGAGCAAAGTTGCCGGTGGCCGCGTCGCGACCGTGGCGATTGATCGCATGGCATTCCTGGTGCCGGTGGCCGTCGGCGCGCAGTTGTCCTTCTATACCCAGGCCCTGGAAATCGGCCGCAGCTCGATCCAGATGATGGTCGAAGTGTGGAGCGACGACCCGCTGTCCAGCGAATGGCGCAAAGTCACCGAGGCGGTGTTTGTGTTCGTTGCCATTGATGGCAGCGGTCGCACCCGGTCGGTTCCGTCACGGGCGCGTTAAACATCGCGACGTTTTGACGGTCCATTGCCCCATTGTCTGCCATTGAGAGCGCGCGCCTATGTCTACGCCCAACGTTGAAACCGTAAAACTGGATGAGCTGAACGCGTGGCGCATCCGCCATAACGGCGCCGAATTGGTGGTGGCCCAGCAAGGCGCGCATATCGTCAGCTACCAGAGCGCTGGCGAGAAGCCAATCATCTGGCCCAACGATCAGGTGGTGTACAAGAAAGGCAAAGGCATTCGTACCGGCGTGCCGGTGTGCTGGCCATGGTTTGGCGTGTTCGACCGCAACCCGCAAAGCGTCAAGGCGATGTACCAGGGTGACGAGCCGGCTGGGGCGCATGGTTTCGTACGGACCGCGGACTGGACGCTGGCTGGCGTGGAAGCTGAAGGCACGGCGTTGCGGGTTGAACTGGAACTGCCGGTGCCTGAAGGCGGCTTCCCGGGTTGGCCGCATCTAGTTGACCTGAAGATGAGCATCCTGCTGGATGATCAACTGCACATCCGCCTGACCAGCCATAACCGTGGTACCGAGACCGTCAGCCTCAGCCAGGCACTGCACAGCTACTTTGCCGTCAGCGATGTACGCAACGTGCAGGTCGACGGCCTGGACGGGCGAACCTATATCGACACCGCCGACGGTTGGACCCACAAGCAGCAATCCGGGCTCCTGCACTTCACCGCCGAGACCGACCGCATCTACCTCGACACGCCAGCGCAACTGAACATCGTCGATAGAGACTGGCAGCGCCGCGTCCAACTCACCAGCACAGGCTCGCGCTCGACGGTGATCTGGAACCCGTGGACCGAACGCGCCAAGGCTTTCAGCGACATGGCCGACGACGGCTGGCAGGGGATGCTGTGCATCGAGACCGCGAACGTGCTGGATGATGCAGTGACACTGGCGCCGGGTGAGAGCCATACCCTGGGCGTGAGCATCGCCGGTATTGCCCTGTAAACCCATTCCAATGTGGGAGCTGGCTTGCCTGCGATTGCGCAGTGTCAGCCAACAGAGATGCAGACCGTCAGGCCCTCATCGCAGGCAAGCCAGCTCCCACATTTTGAATTGTGTCGCGGCTTACAAATCCGACTCTTTGACCGCCCGCACTTTCCCCGCATCCAGCGCATACGCCGCATCGGCCAGGTCATTGTTGACCTTTTCCACCTTCAGCGTGCCCGTCACCCACAGCGGCGTGTAGATGTCATCCAGCTTCAAACCCTTGGGGTAACGCACCAGCACCAACTGGTTGGGCGGCGGTGGCGGCACGTGGATGCAGGCGCCCGGGTAAGGCACCAGGAAGAACAGCGTACTGCGGCCCTTCGCGTCGGTTTCAAGCGGCACGGGGTAGCCGCCGATGCGGATGTTCTTGCCGTTCATGGCAGCCACAGTCTTGGTGGAATACATCACCGCCGGCAACCCCTTGCTTTGCTTCAGGCCACCCTTTTCGGTGAAGGTGCCTTGGGCTTCCGGGGAGTTGTGATCGATTTCCGGCATTTCTTCGAGGGCTTTCTGGTCCGACTTGGGCATCAGTTCCAGCCAGTCGGTTTCCGGCAGTTCGCCAGCGTGGGCCAACCCGGTGCATAGAAGAAGGGATAACAGGAGACGGCGCATGGAGAAGCTCGGCAAGGATTACAGTGCCGGCATTCTAGCCCTCTGCGCCTGCGCAGCGCAGAGGGCTTGGTCGCTAAATTACTTCTTTTTCAGCAAACCGTAGATCACCAGCAACACCACGGCACCCACCAGCGCACCAATGAAGCCTGCGCCTTGGCCCGCCTGATAGATGCCCAGTGCCTGGCCACCATAGGTCGCAACCAGCGAACCGGCGATACCCAGCAGGATGGTCATGATCCAGCCCATGCTGTCGTCGCCTGGTTTCAGGAAACGCGCCAGCAGGCCGACGATCAAACCGATAAAGATGGTTCCAATGATACCCATGGCATTTCCCTCTGATTGAAGTGAGCTAAGTCAAAGCCTAGTCAGACTTTGGCTTCCTGCAATCAGAGGGTGGCGGGTACCAATGGTTCCCGCCCGGCCTTGGGTTATTGCTCGGCGATCAGCGCTTCGACCTTGAGGATCTGCGCTTGCAGCGTCGCGCGGTCCTTGCAGCGCAGGTTGGCGTGGCCGACCTTGCGCCCGGCCTTGAACGCCTTGCCGTAGTGATGCAGATGGCAGTCATCAATCGCGATCACGCGATCAACCGGCGGCACCACGCCGATGAAGTTGAGCATGGCGCTCTCACCGACCTTGGCCGTCGAGCCTAACGGCAAGCCCGCCACCGCCCGCAGGTGGTTTTCGAACTGGCTGCACTCGGCGCCTTCGGTGGTCCAGTGCCCGGAGTTGTGCACGCGCGGGGCGATTTCGTTGGCCTTGAGGCCACCGTCGACTTCAAAGAACTCGAACGCCATCACGCCGACGTAATCCAGTTGCTTGAGCACACGGCTCGAATAATCTTCGGCCAGGGCTTGCAGCGGGTGGTCGGTGCTGGCCACGGACAGCTTGAGGATGCCGCTGTCGTGGGTGTTGTGTACCAGCGGATAGAAGCGGGTTTCACCATCCCGTGCGCGCACGGCAATCAGCGAGACTTCACCGGTGAACGGCACGAAGCCTTCCAGCAGGCAGGCGACGCTGCCCAATTCGGCGAAGGTACCGACCACATCGGCGGCGGTGCGCAGGACTTTCTGGCCCTTACCGTCATAACCCAGGGTGCGGGTCTTCAGCACAGCCGGCAAGCCGATGGAGGCGACTGCAGCGTCCAGGTCGGCCTGGGACTGGATGTCGGCGAAGGCCGGCGTCGGGATGCCCAGGTCCTTGAACATGCTCTTCTCGAACCAGCGGTCACGAGCGATGCGCAAGGCTTCGGCGCTCGGGTACACCGGCACGAACTGCGACAGGAAGGCCACGGTTTCAGCCGGGACACTTTCGAACTCGAAGGTCACCAGGTCGACTTCATCGGCCAGTTGGCGCAGGTGATCCGGGTCGCTGTAGTCAGCCCGCAGATGTTCACCCAGCGCAGCCGCGCAGGCGTCCGGCGCCGGGTCCAGGAAAGCGAAGTTCATCCCCAGCGGCGTACCCGCCAGGGCCAGCATGCGGCCCAGTTGGCCGCCACCGATTACACCGATTTTCATCGTCAACAACCTCAGGCAATGCGTGGGTCTGGATTGTCCAGGACGCTGTCTGTCTGTTCAGCACGGAATTTTTTCAGCACCGCGTGGAACTGCGGGTGCTTGGCGCCGAGGATGCTGGCGGACAGCAAGGCTGCGTTGATCGCGCCGGCCTTGCCGATCGCCAGGGTGGCCACCGGAATACCGGCGGGCATCTGCACGATGGACAACAGCGAATCCACGCCCGAGAGCATCGACGACTGCACCGGAACGCCCAGTACTGGCAGGTGAGTCTTGGCCGCACACATGCCTGGCAGGTGAGCTGCACCGCCGGCACCGGCGATAATCACCTCGATGCCACGGGATTCTGCTTCATCGGCATACTGGAACAGCAAATCCGGAGTGCGGTGGGCGGAAACCACCTTCACTTCGTAGGGAATGCCGAGTTTTTCCAGCATATCGGCGGTGTGGCTAAGGGTGGACCAATCGGACTTGGAGCCCATGATCACGCCAACCAATGCACTCATCGTCGTGCCTCTTCTCTCTGGGCGCCCGCAGGCGCGTCAAAAAACAACAAGCCACGCGGGAAATCCAGCGTGGCTTGTTGTACGAATTAAGGCCGGTTGGACCGGCCGAAGGCCGCGCAGTATACCGTAATAACGCAGATAAACAGCCCCTGGCATGACCATCTGTCTTACACCTCAAACAGGCGGTTTTATTGACTTCCAGGTCAGCGAAAACACCACAAAATACTGTGGGGAGCTGGCTTGCCTGCGATGGCGGAGGGTCAGTGCCTGAAATGTCAGCTGATACACCGCTATCGCAGGCAAGCCAGCTCCCACATTTAACCGCGTTCAGCCGCCGGTGCCTGCGCCGCACCACCTTCCAGCTTGCGCCACAGCAACCGCACATTCGCCTTGCGCACCAACGCGCAGCGATACAGCCGGATCTCCAGCGGCACATGCCATTGCGGGCCGCCGCACACCACCAGTTCGCCCCGGGCCAGCTCGGCGCGCACGCTCAACTGCGGCACCCAGGCGATGCCCAAGCCTTCAAGGGCCATGCTTTTCAGGCTGTCGGCCATGGCGGTTTCGTAAATCGTGGTGAAGCGCAGCGCCCGCTGGCGCAGCAGCAGGTTAACCGAACGCCCCAGGAAGGCGCCGGCGCTGTAGGCCAAAAGCGGCACACTGCCCTCGCCTTCCAGGTCGAACAGCGGCTTGCCATCGGCATCCGCGGCGCACACCGGCAGCATCTCGGTGTTGCCCAGGTGCAGCGACGGGAAGATTTCCGGGTCCATCTGCATGGCCGCATCCGGGTCGTAGAACGCCAGCATCAAATCGCAGCCGCCTTCCCGCAAGGCATGCACGGCGTCGCCCACGTTGGTGGCGACCAACCGCGTGGCGATGTTCAGCCCTTCGTTGCGCAATTGCGCGATCCAGCGCGGGAAGAAGCCCAGCGCCAGGGAGTGCGCCGCCGCGACTTGCATGACTTCACCCTGCCCGCCTTCCAGGTGATGCAAGTGCCGCAGCACTTCACCGAGCTGCTCGACCACGGTGCGCGCGGTGACCAGGAACAGCTGCCCCGCCGCCGTCAGTTCGACAGGCGTGCGTGAGCGATTGACCAAGGTCAGTCCCAGCGCGGCCTCCAGGCTACGGATGCGCCGACTGAACGCCGGCTGGGTGACGAAGCGCCGCTCAGCCGCCTGGGAGAAGCTGCGGGTGGCAGCCAGGGCGCTAAAGTCTTCCAGCCATTTGCTTTCAAGGTTCATCACATCCTCCCGGGGCACGCACCATTTTGGCACACACGTCCGTCATGGTAACGGGGTCACACCGACATTATGCCGTTTATGCATAGGCCAGTGTTTAACAGCATTGGCCCAAAATCTCCTGCAAGCCTAGCATTCACAGCGTTCCGGCCTAGCCCGGGTCCATATCGAGATGATTTCCGTCATGTCCTCCGCTGCATCTTTCCGCACAGAAAAAGACCTGCTTGGCGTACTCGAAGTACCCGCTCAAGCGTATTACGGCATCCAGACCCTGCGAGCGGTGAATAACTTCCGCCTCTCGGGCGTTCCGATTTCGCATTACCCGAAATTGGTGGTCGGCTTGGCAATGGTCAAGCAGGCAGCTGCTGACGCCAACCGCGAGTTGGGCCAGCTCAGCGAAGCCAAGCACGCTGCCATCAGCGAAGCCTGTGCCCGTCTGATCCGCGGCGATTTCCACGAAGAGTTCGTGGTGGACATGATTCAAGGCGGCGCTGGCACTTCAACCAACATGAATGCCAACGAAGTCATCGCCAACATCGCGCTGGAGGCCATGGGCCACAGCAAGGGCGAATACCAATACCTGCACCCGAACAACGACGTGAACATGGCGCAGTCCACCAACGACGCCTACCCGACCGCGATCCGCCTGGGTCTGCTGCTGGGCCACGACGCACTGTTGGCCAGCCTCGACAGCCTGATTCAGGCATTCGCCGCCAAGGGTGAAGAGTTCAGCCACGTCCTGAAGATGGGCCGTACCCAGCTGCAAGACGCCGTGCCGATGACCCTCGGCCAGGAATTCCGCGCCTTCGCCACCACCCTCGGTGAAGACCTGGCTCGCCTGAAGACCCTGGCGCCTGAGCTGCTGACTGAAGTGAACCTGGGCGGCACCGCCATCGGCACCGGCATCAACGCCGACCCGCGTTACCAGGCCCTGGCCGTCCAGCGCCTGGCGACCATCAGCGGCCAGCCGCTGGTACCGGCTGCCGACCTGATCGAAGCCACCTCCGACATGGGCGCCTTCGTGCTGTTCTCCGGCATGCTCAAGCGTACCGCGGTGAAGCTGTCGAAGATCTGCAACGACTTGCGCCTGCTGTCCAGCGGCCCACGTACCGGCATCAACGAAATCAACCTGCCGGCGCGCCAGCCAGGCAGCTCGATCATGCCCGGCAAGGTCAACCCGGTGATCCCGGAAGCCGTGAACCAGGTAGCGTTCCAGATCATCGGTAACGACTTGGCACTGACCATCGCGGCCGAAGGCGGCCAGCTGCAACTGAACGTGATGGAGCCGCTGATCGCCTACAAGATCTTCGACTCGATCCGCCTGCTGCAACGCGCCATGGACATGCTGCGCGAGCACTGCATCGTCGGCATCACCGCCAACGAAGCCCGCTGCCGCGAACTGGTGGAGCACTCCATCGGCCTGGTCACCGCGCTGAACCCGTACATCGGCTATGAAAACGCCACCCGCATCGCCCGTATCGCTCTTGAAAGCGGCCGCGGCGTGCTGGAACTGGTGCGCGAAGAAGGCTTGCTCGACGACGCCATGCTCGACGACATCCTGCGCCCCGAAAACATGATCGCTCCACGTTTGGTCCCGTTGAAGGCCTAAGCGTTTGTTGCACCGCTCACCAGGTTGAGGGACTAGACACCTCTCACCTTTTGAGGGCCTGAAGGCTCGTTCTTCAGGCCCTTTTTTTTGCCTCAAGGTTGCGAAATGATGCCAATAAAAACGCCAAGATCGCCCCACAAAACCGCCTTGCCCGTAACGCCGTGGCTGAAACCTTTAATCGCCTCGTGCAGACGGATCACACACTCCTAGGTATAGTGCCGCCCCTCTTCGCGTCAGCGGTCGTCGGTAACGAGACCCTGGAAGCGCGAAACCGCATGAATAACAACACCCGCAAAAGGATTGGGGCGAAGCGTCGTGCACTGCCTGGTGCCGAGCGATGCATCGGACCGTCCTGCGTTTGCCATTAGAAAAATCAGCGAGGAACACTCCATGCTAGAAGTCATCAACGACTTCCTCTCAGGGAAAGTATTGATCGTGCTCATTGTCGGGCTCGGTGGTTACTTCACGATCCGCTCGCGTTTCGTTCAGTTGCGTCACTTTTTCCACATGTTTTCGGTGTTTCGCGACAGCCTGAAAAGCAGCGCCGGCCAGCTCAGCTCGTTCCAGGCGCTGATGCTCAGCCTCGCCGGGCGCGTGGGTGCCGGCAACATCGCAGGCGTCGGCATTGCCGTGACCCTGGGTGGCCCGGGCGCCGTATTCTGGATGTGGGTCACCGCACTGGTGGGCATGTCTTCGAGCTTTATCGAGTGCTCCCTCGGCCAGCTCTACAAACGCACAGACGCTGAAGGCACCTACCGTGGTGGCCCGGCGTATTACATCCAGCACGGCCTGCACAAACGCTGGTTGGGCATGGTGATGGCGTTCCTGCTGCTGGTGACTTTCGGCTTCGCCTTCAACGGCCTGCAAGCTCACGCTGTAACCCACTCGCTGAACAATGCATTTGGCCTCGACACCACCTACACCGGCCTGGCCCTGGCCGTGCTGCTGGGCCTGGTATTCATCGGCGGGATCAAGCGTATCGCCTCGATCGCCGACCTGCTGGTGCCGGTCAAGACCCTGGTCTACATCGCGGTGACGCTGTACGTGATCGTGCTGCAATTTGACCACGTGCCGGCCATGCTCGCGACCATCGTCAAGAGCGCCTTCGGCCTCGACCAAGCCTTCGGTGGCCTGGTGGGCAGCGCGATCATCATGGGCGTGAAACGCGGCGTGTTCGCCAACGAAGCCGGCCTGGGCAGTGCGCCTAACGTGGCGGCAGTCGCGTCGGTAGAACACCCGATCGCCCAAGGCGTGGTGCAAGCGTTCAGCGTGTTCCTCGATACCTTCGTGATCTGCACCTGCACCGCGCTGCTGATCCTGCTCTCGGGCTTCTATACCCCAGGCTTCGAAGGCGACGGCATTGCCCTGACCCAGAACTCCCTGGCGGCAGTCGTTGGTGACTGGGGCCGGATGTTCATCTCGGTGGCCCTGGCGTTGTTCGTGTTCACCTCGATCATGTACAACTACTACCTCGGCGAGAGCAACCTGCGCTTCATCGTGGGCGACAACCGCAAGGTCCTGATGGGCTACCGCGCGCTGGTGCTGGTGCTGATTTTCTGGGGTTCCATCGAGAACCTGAGCACCGTGTTCGCCTTCGCCGACATCACCATGACCATGCTGGCGTTCGTCAACCTGTTCGCCCTGGCGTTCCTGTTCAAGATCGCCATGCGCATCCTGAATGACTACGACGGTCAGCGTGCTGCGGGCATCAAGACTCCGGTGTTTGATTCCAGCAAGTTCCCGGACCTGGACCTGGACCGCAAGGCGTGGCCGGCGAATCCGGTGAAGCCCGAGCCAGCCGCTCAAGCGACGGCAGAACTGAACGCTCAAACGCAACGCTAAACCTAGATAGATGACACGCCGCCCGGCCTTGGGCATGCTCTGGGCCCGGCGGCGTTTTTCGTTCAGGAGATTCTTCAATGCAACCAGCCAACAACGTCATGGTGCTCTACACCGGCGGCACCATCGGCATGCAGGCCAGCGCAAACGGCCTGGCCCCCGCTTCGGGTTTTGAAGCGCGAATGAGCGAAGCCCTCGCCCAACTGAATATGCCAGCCTGGCGCTTCCGGGAAATGTCCCCGCTTATCGACAGCGCCAACATGACCCCCGCCTACTGGCAGCGCCTGCGCGCCGCCGTGGTTGAGGCGGTGGACGAGGGTTGCGACGCCGTACTGGTGCTGCACGGCACCGACACCCTGGCCTACAGCGCGGCCGCCATGAGTTTCCAACTGCTGGGCCTGCCCGCACCGGTGCTGTTTACCGGCTCGATGCTGCCGGCCGGTGTGCCCGACAGCGATGCCTGGGAAAACGTCAGCGGTGCGCTGGCGGCCTTGGGCGAAGGCCTGGCGCCGGGCGTGCAACTGTACTTCCACGGCGCACTGATGGCCCCGACCCGTTGCGCGAAAATCCGCAGTTTTGGTCGCCACCCGTTTGCCGCATTGCAGCGTAACGGCGGCGTCGCCAAGGCGGATATGATTCCGGCGGCGCTGCATTACCGCCAGCCCAAGGCGCTGATCAATGTGGGCGTGCTGCCACTGGTGCCGGGCATCGCCGCCGCGCAATTGGACGGGTTGATCGACAGCGGCATCCAGGCGCTGCTGCTGGAATGCTTCGGCAGCGGCACCGGGCCGAGCGACAACCCCCAGTTCCTCGCCAGTCTCCAGCGCGCGCAGGATAACGGCGTGGTGGTGGTGGCAATCACCCAATGCCATGAAGGCGGCGTGGAGCTGGATGTGTACGAAGCCGGTAGCCGCTTGCGTGGCGTGGGCGTGTTGTCAGGTGGCGGGATGACCCGCGAGGCCGCGTTCGGCAAGCTCAACGCACTGCTCGGTGCCGGCCTGCCGGTGGCCGAGGTTCGCCGCCTGGTGGAACTGGACCTGTGCGGCGAACTCGCCTGAGGCTGGTCGCCCTATATATCCACCCCCTGATCTGCCAGGCCGCTCCCTAGCATGAACCCCCCGAGGCATCGCCTCGGGTCGTTTTCATACGCCAGGGATGCCCGCCATGACCACACCCACCCCGCTCCGTCCAACGCCTGAAAGCCTGCTCACCCAACTGTGCCTGGGCCCCTCGTTTCGCGAGACCGCTTCGGTGCAGTTGCGCTATTCACTGCACACGTTATATCCCGCCTTGGCACTGGACCCGGATATCGTCCTGGTCTGCACACCCGCCTGGGGGGTTGTCGGTGACCAGGTTCAGCCACTCGAACCCCGCTACCAGACCCTCACCGATATCCTTGCGCACCAGGCTGTATCGGGCCTCCCGACCCTTTACATCGAGGGTGTGCATTTCTTGACCCAGCAGCCGCTCAGCGACCCACCGCTGCACTTGCCGGTGCGCATCGGCGAGATCGCCCAGATGCTCAATGTGCTGGCGCCCGTCATGCTCTGTGCCTTCCAGGAGCAACAGCTCAATTACTGGAACCGCATGATCGAAGGCCAACCCCAGTGGCGCACGCTGTCCAGCAGTCTGCAGGCGGTGTGGAATGTCGACGCGGTCGAGGGCTGGGACAGTGATGACTGTGCCATGGCCCGGGGACTGTTCAACGCCCCCGACCAAAGCAACCGTCAGGCTACCGACACCTATGCCAGCAAGGCCTACCTGATCGATATCTGCCAGGTGGAAGGCAACACCCTGACCGCGCTCAACCTGATGCCCATGGCCGTGCTGATCGGTACCCATCAATCGAGCTCGCGGATCCTCAGCCATTCGCTGGTGCATGGTTATCAGAAGTTTGCCACCCTGGAGAACCTGGGCAACGCCTTGGGCACCTTGATGGTACGTACGCAATTGCAATGGCGACTGTACCGCCCCGACGGCAACTTCTTCGACCAGCTGGCCTGCGCGCTGATCGGCATTCAGATCGAGGCCATTGCGGCCATTGATTTCCCCACCCTGCGCCAGGTCGATGCCAACCCCGAACCGCTCGGCGCACCGCCGGCCGTGCAGTCGCTGGTTGCCCGCCAGGACCCCGACCTCGACTGGTATCAAGCCCGGCTGCCCAACTGGCTGGCCAATGCCCTGACCAGTGACCTGAACCTGTACGCCCGGCACTTGAAGGACCTCGCGGCGCTGCACAGCCAGAACCAGGGCAAGTCCTACCAGGATGACATCCCGCCCTTGCGCGACTACGCCCTCACTCAACTGAAAGCGCGCATGACCGCCGACCATCCCGATGCAGCTCAACTGAACCTCAACGACCTTGAAATGCGCGTAGACAGCCAGGTGGTATGGGGCCTCTTCACCGTACCCGGACAGGTCGAGACAACCACGTTCCGGCTGGCGGACCTGGCGCTGCAAAACCTGATCGCCCTGCCGCTGGGCAACAAGACCTTGCGTTTGCACAACGCAACAAAGGCTCCCGCGTGGCTGACGGTGGCCTACGTCGAACGCTTGATCAGCCAGGCCGATATCGGCAACCGCTACCCGGCACTGGTCAAGGCCAAGCTGCTGGATGACTCACTGGAGTCAGCCCGCCGCCAGCAGCTGTACCGCCAGCACCTGCAGGTGCAGCTGCCGTTGCTGGCACTGCAATGCAAGATCCACCAGGAAGCGGGTATCGACGAACTCGGCTACCGGTACGTCGCGGCGCTGATGGAGACAGATGTTGCCAAGCGCCAGGTACAGGGTCAGAAGATTGTTTTGCGCCCGTTGGCATTTGCCCCGCAACGCCGGGCCGGAAACACAGTGGATGAGGTGGCCAACATGTTCGTCATCGGCCCTCAAGACCCGAGCGCGGGCCCTTGCCTGTTGTATCGGCCACTGTTCGACCAACCCTTGAGTCAATACCCGTCGCCCGCCAACTTGCTGTACACCCTGACCCAGGACCGCAACCTGCGCGATTCAGTGCTGGCGTGGCTGCCGGAAAGCGTGCGCAGCGACTACGTCAACTACGTGTTCCCAGGCGCATTGCCTTCGCCGTGGGCGGTGCTGCGGTTTCTGGTGGAGCCGACCAAGCTCTGGGCGATGTCCGGCCCCATGGCCTTGGGTACCCAAGTACTGCCTGGGGATCTGTTCGAGAGCTTGTTCCGCGCCAACGCCAAGGCCCTGGTGGAGCTGGCCGACCGCCAATCGGTGTCCAACACCGAAGCCCGCTGGGCGACATTCAAACGGGCCGGCTGGTTGCTGCTCAATGCTGCACTGCCGTTCCTGGGCCGCACTGCAGGTACAGCGGCGTGGATCTGGCAACTCATGGACCAGGTACAAGCCTTGGCCGACGCACAACAACGTGGCAAATCCGAAGACCAATGGCAGGCCTTCACCGAACTGCTGCTGAACCTGGGCATGGCTATCACCCTGCACGCCACCGGCCGCAGCCACCCCGCCAGCCGTCGCCTGCCGGGTTATCAGGCGGAAAAAGCCCCCCTCGCCCCGGCCAAACCCAAGACCAGCGTGATCCAGCAACAGCCGAACATCGCGACCACCGAACTGCCGGCCGGCCATCCACAGTCGCTGCATGTACTTGGCGCCGTCACCCGCACTCCCAGCGGCCTGGCACACCTGCTGGATCGCTTCAAGGTCAGCAAGCCCGAAGGGCTCGGGCAGGCCAGCGCCCAGGTCGACGTCCATCAGCATCTCTACCCGTTGGGTACGAAATGGTATGCGCCTGTGGGAGAGCGCTGGTTCGAAGTGCAGCTGGACGAAAACGCCAACGTGCTGATTGTCGACCCGAGCCAACCCGCCCACACCGGCCCGCTGCTGATTCATAACCTCAAGGGAGAATGGTTCATCGACACGCGCCTGCACCTGCGCGGCGGCGGGCCGAAAATCATGACCAAGAAAGCCCAGGACCAGGCCACCGTCAAAGCCGCCGAGGTTCGCGCGAAACTGGCACTGTTTGAAAGCGGCAAGCAGGCAGCCCAGCGCCAACTGGAGCTCGCGCGCCAAGCCATGAACAACGCCCCGGGCACCTCCGCCGACGCCCGGCGCCAGACTTACCTGGAGAAACTCGACACCCAGCGCAGCGCGTACGACGCCGCACTGCAAAATCTGCAAACCTTGAGCATCTTCACCAACATGCCCGACTACCAGCCTCGGGCACTGGGCTATCTCAAGGCTCAGCTCGATCTCAACCAGGCCGGCATCAGTGAAGTCCAGACCCGGTTCAGCCCCAAGCTCAAGACCGTGCTCGACCAGGTCGAACGCCAGATTGAAGCGCCCGGGGAACGGCATATCGAAGACGCGCGGCAAATGAGCGAGCTGATCCAGGACATGATCACTCGCATCGACTACACCACCTCCCGCTTCGACCAACTCAAGGGACTGGCCAGAGAGGGCCTGCAACTGATCCAGGAGACCAGGCGCCTGCTGCCGTCCTACACCAGCGATCACCTCAAGGCCCTACAAGTGATGCTGGCGCGCAACCTCTGCGTGTCCAAAACCACCCTCGGCACCGACCCACAGGCCTGGACGGCGATCGACCAGATTATCGACAAGGCGGCCATCGCAGTGCGAACCTTGAGCGACACCCTGAGCGAACGCAGCGAGTCGCGGCTCGATGAGCGCATCGAAACCCTGAACAGCCTGATTGATCAGTTCAAGCACGTGGATGAACGTCTGGAAGACTTCCCCGGAGAGTTTCCCGATTCCGCCCAGGACACGCCGATCCAGCAGTTGCGCCAGCAATTGAGTGAATTTTCCCAGCGCGCGTTGAGCAACCTGACCTTGCTGCATGCCGAACGCGACATGCTCAGGAATCGGCCAACCCCGCCGCCGACGCCGCCGCGCCCGCGCAAGAAATTCATCAAGACCCGCTTCGACGGCGTGCTGGTAGGCGAGCCACGCCTGACAGAACTTGGCCTGGAGACCCACTTGGTCGACATCAAGTCACCGCTGACCGACACCGTAATGGCGACCTTCCACGAGAAACTCCCGGGCCTGTGGTTCCGGCATATCGAGGCACCGGCCACGTCGCCTCCCGCGCCCGACCTGGCAACCAGCCTGCGCGATGGGCAGGCATTGATCGATGGCTTGCCCACCTTCAACCAGCGGGCCGCCGTGCAGATGGGCAAGCCTGCCCGCACCATCGAAGGCATCGAGCAGATGCTTCACCAGCACGCCATGCACCTGGAACAAGCGGATCGAGACATCGAGCACGCCTTGACCCTGATCAACGCCACGGAAAGTGATACCACTTCCGCCGCCGCCCTGGGCAAACAGCTCAGCCAGGCAGCCGAAGCGCTTTACCAAAAGGCTGCCCAGCATCGGTTGCAACTGACCAAACAACGCCCCCCCACCCTCGACGGCGTGGAATGGCTGAAAAACCGCAACGAAATCACCATCAAGAAAACCATCAACCGTCGCCGCCTCAAGGCACCCAGCCCGGACTACCTGGACGAGTACACCATCACCGAGCGCTCCACCCGCAAGATCCTCTGGTATGCGCACTTTCACTATTCGGCCGCCTGGACACCGGCCAAGGCGTTTATCTCGGCACGCCTGAAAACCCCGGACGAATTCCGCCGCGGCTCTGCTGCCGATACGACTGAAGGCTTGAGCGAGCACCAACTGGCCGCGTTTTACCGCAGCGAATTCAGCCTCGACCAGGCCACGCGGGTATTCTTCGCGATCGGCTGATGACGCGGCGCGGCATGTAACTTGCTCGGTCCAGGGCAGTCTCCGGCGGGAATTGCCCATGTTGCATTCACACCTCACCACCCTCAACGCCGTCTCCCTGGTACTCGGCACCTTCAAGGCCCAGGGCATGCCCAGCGAAGCGTTGCTGGCCGGCAGCGGTATCTGCGCGGCCGACCTGGGCCGCGCCGATGCGCGTATTACCACCCACCAGGAGATGCGGGTGTGTGCCAATGCCGTGGCGTTGCAGCAGG
Organism: Pseudomonas sp. TH34; assembly: GCF_016650865.1. Taxonomy (NCBI): domain Bacteria; kingdom Pseudomonadati; phylum Pseudomonadota; class Gammaproteobacteria; order Pseudomonadales; family Pseudomonadaceae; genus Pseudomonas; species Pseudomonas sp. TH34. The sequence continues at coordinate 217,001 of NZ_JAEKFB010000018.1, read as the reverse complement.
ATATCGGCCTGGAACTGGGCCAGCGCATGCATGTTTCGTCCTACGGCATGCTTGGCTATGCCCTGCTCACCAGTGCCACCTTCGGTGACGCTTTGCGCCTGGCCCTGTGTTATCCCGCACTGTTGGGAACACTCTTCGAGCTGAGCCTGGTGCAAGAAGAGGAGCGCATCTGGTTCACCGCCAGCGATTATCGAGAAGACCCGGCGCTGGCGATGTTCAACGTCGAACTGTGCCTGGTCTCGTTGAAAGTCATCTGCGACGACTTGCTGGGTCAGCTCCTGCCCTTGCTCGGCGCGCGCTTTGAACACGACGCCCCGGCCTATCGGGCCCACTACGCCGAACACTTCGATTGCCCGCTGCAATTTGAAGCCACGGCCAATGCGTTTGCCTTCGACCGCCGCTGGCTAGACCAGCCATTGCCCCTGGCCGATGCGGTAACGCACCAGGCCATGGCCGAGCGCTGCCGCAAGCAGAACACCGAATTCACCGGGCGCCAGGCCTGGCTGGGGCGGATTCGCCAATTGCTGGGGTCGCAGTTGCACGCGGCCCCGGGCCTTGATGGGCTGGCGCTGCAGATGAACTGTTCAGCCCGCACCCTTCGCCGGCATTTGCAGAACCTGGGGTGCAGCTACCAGGAACTGCTCGACGAGCTACGCTTCGAGCGGGCCAAGCAGTTGCTGGGGGAAGATGCGCTGCCGATCCATCGGATTGCCGAGCAGTTGGGTTTCAGCGAGACCGCCAGTTTCCGCCATGCATTTGTACGCTGGAGCGGGGTCGCGCCCAGCCAGTTCCGGCCTTGATCCATTCAAGGGCATGGCTGCGCTATTGAGGGGCGAATTGCGGACAGATAATTTGGCCATATAGATCCCCTTTTGGCCGCTCCTGCCATTCTCATAAACCGCGCCCGCCGCAAGACTGGACCTCACCGATTCAGCCTGCGGAGAACAACAATATGCTGACGATCTACTCGGACGATCACCACCTGCACCATGGCCGGTGCGAGTTGATGGACGGGCAACTGATGCCGTGTTTCGAAATGCCCTCGCGCGCCGACCACGTGCTGCAACGCGTCAGGGATCGCGAACTGGGACCGGTGCAAGCCCCGGAGGATTTTGGCCTGGCGCCGCTGCAACGTGTTCACAGCCCGGCATACCTGGACTTCTTCAAAGACGCCTGGCAACGCTGGACGGCATTTGGCCAAGACGGAGACTTGCTGCCCTACACCTGGCCCGCACGCACCTTGCGCCGGGTCATCCCCACCAGCCTGCACGGCCAGCTCGGCTATTACAGCTTCGACGGCGGCGCGCCGATCACCGCCGGTACCTGGCAAGCGGCCTACAGCGCAGCGCAAGTCGCGCTGACGGCGCAACAGGCGATCCAGCAAGGCGCCCGCAGTGCCTTCGCCCTGTGCCGTCCGCCCGGGCACCATGCCGCCAGCGACTTGATGGGCGGCTATTGCTACCTGAACAACGCGGCGATCGCAGCCCAGGCGTTTCTCGACCAGGGCCACGGGAAGGTCGCCATCCTCGACGTGGACTACCACCACGGCAACGGTACCCAGTCGATTTTCTACGAGCGCAACGATGTGCTGTTCACCTCGATCCATGGCCATCCGGAAGCGGAATTTCCGTTCTTCCTGGGCTATGCCGACGAGTTGGGCGAAGGCGCCGGTGAAGGTTTCAACTTCAATTACCCGCTGCCTGCAGGTTCTGGCTGGGACCGCTGGAGTGCCGCCCTGGAGCAGGCGTGTGAGGAGATTGAACGCTATGGCGCCGACATCATCGTGGTCTCGCTGGGCGTGGACACCTTCAAGGACGACCCGATCTCCCAGTTCAAGCTCGACAGCCCCGACTACCTGGCGATGGGTGCGCGAATCGCCCGCCTCGGCAAACCGACGCTGTTTGTGATGGAAGGCGGCTACGCCGTGGAAGAAATCGGCATCAATGCCGTCAACGTTCTCGAAGGTTTTGAGGGATTCGCCCAATGAACATGCTCAAGCATCTCGTCCTCTGCGCTGCCGTGCTGAGCGGGGCCGCGCACGCCGAAGAAAGAACCCTGCGGGTCTACAACTGGTTCGACTACATCACCCCCAAGGCCCTGGAAGATTTCAAGGCGCAGAACCCCAGCGTCAAGCTGGTCTACGACATCTTCGACACCAACGAGGCCCTGGAGGCCAAGCTGCTGACCGGCAACTCCGGCTATGACGTGGTGGTGCCGTCCAACGTGTTCCTGGCCAAGCAGATCGAAGCCTCGGTGTTCCAGCCGCTGGACCGAAGCAAACTGCCCAACTGGAACCACCTCGATCCCAAGTTGATGAAGCTGATCGAGGCCAACGACCCCGGCAATAAATTCGCCGTGCCCTACATGTACGGCACCATCCTGATCGGTTTCAACCCGGACAAGGTCAAGGCCGCGCTGGGGGCCAACGCGCCCGTGGACAGCTGGGACTTGATCTTCAACGTAGAGAACATCAGCAAGCTCAAGCAATGCGGCGTGGCGCTGCTGGATTCGCCTTCGGAAATTCTGCCGCTGGCCCTGCAACACCTGGGCCTGGACCCCAACAGCAGCAACCCGGCGGACTATGTCAAAGCCGAAGCGCTGCTGATGAAGATTCGCCCGTACATCACCTATTTCCACTCGTCCAAGTACATGGCCGACATTGCCAACGGTGACATCTGCGTGGCGGTCGGCTATTCCGGCAGCTTCTCCCAGGCCGCCAACCGCGCCAAGGAAGCCAAGAACGGCGTGACCGTGGACATGCGACTGCCGAAAGAAGGCGCGCCGATCTGGTTCGACATGCTCGCCATCCCCAAAGGCGCCAAGGACCCGGAAGACGCCTACGCCTTTATCAACTATCTGCTGCAACCCGGCGTAATTGCGCCGATCAGCGATTTTGTCGGCTACCCCAACCCCAACAAGGACGCCACCGGGTTGGTGGATCCGGCGATTCGCAACAACCCCAACCTGTACCCGACCGAGGCGGCCATGGCCACGCTGTATACCCTCAAGCCCCTGGGACGTGATGCCGAACGGGCCAGGACCCGCGCCTGGACCAAGATCAAGTCAGGCACCTGATCGGTTACCGCCGGTTGCGCCTCAGCGCGTAACCGGCGCGTGCCAAACCTGGCCCAAGCGCTTCAACGCCTGACTGATCTGCGCCTCGGGCACGGCAGCAAACCCCAACACCAATCCGGCACGCTGATCCTGCGGCGTGAGTGAGTCCGGCAGCCAATAGTTGCTCAGGCCATTGATCTCCACACCCACCGCCGCGGCCTGGGCGATCAGCGCCTTTTCCCGCGCCAGGCTGTCGACCCGCACGGTCAAGTGCAGCCCGGCCGCCACTGACGGTAGGCGGCCAACGCCATCGATACCGGCGGGCCATTCGGCCACCAGCGCATTGAGCCGGCTTTGCGCGGCTCGGCGCATGCGGCGCACATGGCGTTGGAAATGCCCGGTCGCCATGAACTCCGCCATCACCGCTTGAGTGCTGACTTCCGAGTGGCGCACGTCCACCGCGCGGCGCCGGGCAAAGGCCTGGACCAGGCCGACCGGCAACACCAGGTAACCCAGGCGTAGCGCCGGAAAGGCCACCTTGCCGAAGGTCCCGACATACAGCACCCGCCCCGTACGATCGAGGGCTGCCAATGGCGCCAAGGGCGCGCCGCTGTAGCGGTACTCACCGTCGTAGTCGTCCTCGACGATCCAGCCGCCCGTACGCTCGGCCCAGGCCAGCAGTTCCAGGCGCCGGGCCAGGCTCATCACCACACCCGTTGGGTATTGATGCGACGGGGTGACGTAGGCCAGACGGCAACTGCCGAGGCCGTTCAAGGCAGCGCAGTCGATGCCCTCGCTGTCCACCGTCACGCCATGCAATTGGCCCCCCGCCACCGCGAACGCATGGCCCGCCGCGCGATACCCAGGGTTTTCGATGGCAACCGCATCGCCGGGCTCCACCAGCAACTGTGCACAAAGGCTGATTGCCTGCTGCGCGCCACTGGTGATCACTATTTGCTCAGCACTGCACTGCATGCCGCGAGAACTGCGCAAATAGGCAGCAATCAATCCACGCAGGCGCTCGTCGCCGGCCGGGTCGCCATAACACAGTTGCTGCAAGTCCGGCTTGCGCCAGAAAGCCGCATTCAGCTTGGCCCACACGTCGAAGGGGAACAGATCAAAAGCCGGTACGCCCACCCTGAAAGCCCTCGGCGGACCGCTGGGTGGAAGTGCCAAATGATTGTTTTCCACCCGCGCCAACGCACCGCTGTGGATAACTTGACTGGACGAAACCCCAGGTAAATCCGCCCGATTTGTGGATAACCCTGGGGATAAGCCTGTTGATAACCCTGTGGACACTTTTGTGGATAGTTTTTTTGCGGGCGTCGGCGTCTGCGGCAATTGCGCCACATAGGTGCCATCACCCACGCGGCCCTCAATAAATCCTTCGGCATACAGCTGGTCGTAAGCGCGGACCACGCTGTTGCGTGAGATCGACAGTGCCGCCGCCAGGTCGCGGCTGGCGGGGAGCCGGGTGCCACTGACCAGCCGGCCATCCAATACCCGCTGGCGCAGCGCCTGATAGAGCTGGCGCGTGAGGCCCTGGCGACGGTCCAACTCGATACCCGCCGGGTTGAACGAGAGCGGTGGTTCTAACGCAGGCATGGAATTGGACCTATGAAATTGACTGTAGATGGCTCTTACAACGAACCAATAGCCTGCCTAGGATGCAGGCATTCGCCAAGGAAAATCTTCATGTACACACCACGCGCCTTTGCCCTCGATGACTTGCCTGAAATCCAGCAACTGATCCAGCACACGCGCTTGGCGCAACTGGTGACCTTTGGTGAACAAGGCCTGCAAGCCAGCCATTTGCCGCTGCTGCTCAACCCTGATGAAGGGCCCAACGGCACCCTTTACGGGCACATGGCCAAGGCCAATCGCCAATGGCAGGACCTGCAAAATGGCGGCGAGGCCCTGGTGATTTTTGCCGGTGCCGAGGCCTACGTCAGCCCATCGTTCTACCCGGCCAAAGCCGAACACGGCAAAGTGGTGCCGACCTGGAATTACATCGCGGTACACGCCTATGGCACCGGCGAAGTGTTCACCGACACCGAGCGCCTGCTCGAGCTGGTCAGCGCCCTCACCGACCGCCATGAAGGCAAGCGCGCCCAGCCCTGGAAAGTCAGCGACGCACCGGCCGACTACATCGACAGCATGCTCAAGGCCATCGTCGGCTTTGCCCTGCCGATCCAACGCCTGGAAGGCAAACGAAAACTCAGCCAGAACCGCAGCCCGGCGGACATCGCCGGCGTTCGTAAGGGCCTGGCGGCCAGCACCGACGTGCGCGACCAGACCCTCGCCCGCTTTATTCCCAAGGAGCCAACATGAGCCAGATCGAAATCCGCCAGGTCACCGCTGCCGACCACGCCGCGTGGCTGCCCCTGTGGCAAGCCTACCTGCGCTTCTACAACACCGAGTTGCCGGACGCCGTCAGCCAGAACACCTGGCAACGCCTGATCGACGCCCATGAGCCGACCCATTCGGCCTTGGCCTGGCAGGACGGCAAGGCCGTAGGCATGGTCAACTTCATCTACCACCGGTCCAACTGGAGCATCGAAAACTCCTGCTACCTGCAGGATTTGCTGGTAGACCCGGCCCAACGTGGCACCGGCGTCGGCCGCAAACTGATCGAGTTCGTCTACACCACCGCCAAGGCCGATGGTTGCTGCAAGGTCCACTGGTTGACCCACGAGACCAACGCCACCGCCATCCAGCTGTACGAACGCATCGCCGAACGCCCCGGTTTTATCCAGTTTCGCAAAGGTCTTTAAGGAGAAGCACAGCATGACGACATCATTGGCCGACTGGAAAGGTGTCCCGGCGCCTACCGTCACCCTTATCGAAGGGCGCTTCATCCGCCTGGAAAAACTCGACCCGGCCCGCCACGGCGATGACCTGTTCAACGCCCTGCAAGGCCCCGGTGCTGATCCAAAGCTGTGGGACTATTTGCCTTACGGCCCGTTCCCCGAGCGCGCCGCCTTCGACGCCTGGCTGAACAACCACGCGTCCCACAGCGACCCGTACTTCTTCAGCGTGATCGACAAGGCCAGCGGCGACGTGCAAGGCATCCTCAGCCTGATGTCCATCGTGCCCGAGCAAGGCCGCATCGAAATCGGCCACGTGACCTTCGGCGCGCCGATGCAACGCTCTCCGAAAAGCACCGAGGCGGTGTACCTGCTGGCCAAGCACTCGTTTGAGCTGGGCAATCGTCGCCTGGAATGGAAGTGCAACAACGCCAACGCCCGCTCCAAAAATGCGGCCGAGCGGTTGGGTTTCAGTTTTGAAGGGGTGTTTCGCCAGCACACCGTGGTCAAGGGCCGGAACCGGGATACGGCGTGGTATTCGATCCTGGATGGAGAATGGCCGGCGATTGGGGCCGGGTTCGAGCGTTGGCTCTCGGATGAAAACCAGGCGGGTTCGGGTCAACTGAAAACGCTGGTGGAGTGCCGTACCTAAGCCACCCTGCCCCCTGACAAATGTGGGAGCGGGCTTGCTCGCGAAAGCGGTGTATCAGTCACAAATGTATTAACTGACCCACCGTCATCGCGGGCAAGCCCGGCTCCCACATTGTATCTTCAGCGTATCCGGGCCTTGTGCTCAGCCAACCCTGCCCTCTTTCCACCCCAACGCCTGCAAGGCGTCACAACCATCCTGCAACAACAGCTGCGCCGCCGAGGCGAAGTGTTGCAGGTCCGCGCCCTCCACGCGCTCGGTACTCAGACAGATCACGCTATTGAGCAAATTGCGGGCAGCCTCGATGCGCTGGGTGGCGGTTTCGAGTAGCCCGCGGGCGTCGGCATCGGGGTTGAGGAACAAGACAGGGTCACAACTAATGTTGCTATCGAGCGGAGTGTAGTCAGGCATGGGTATATCGCATTTTATTAAATGAAAACGGCCACCCAATGCGGCTAAACAAATCGGGCAGCAAAAAGCGCCACGTCTGAACGGGCGCTTGTGCATCATTTTTCTCTCGACCGGCTAAGGTCGATTACCGATGAATCGGCAACCGCAGAACTATAGGTGAGCCCTCGAACGATACACACTGCCAAAGAGGACAATAGCCGCACTTAACGCCTTTTCCTACAAGCTTCTACGACGCTTCAACGCTCCCACCTTCAATTCAAACGGACTGAACACGGCAAGCTGCAATATATTGCGTTTATTGCATGATAAAGCTGCAAAAACTGCAATAACTTGCACTCTTCCGTCACCTCCCCGCCATCATTCTGTAAAAAACCTCCGCTATACAGGTCGACTCTTTTCCAAAAACAAGGTCGCCCGCCATGCCCCCTTCGCCCCAGCGCCTTGCGCTCACCCTCGGCCTGCTGGTCAGCAGCGGTTTTGTCGATGCGGCGCCCACGCCAACCAAGACGCTGCAGATCGACACGCCGACCACCACCGGGCAAACCCTGAGCGGCAGTGACTCGCTGACGATCTCGGCACCGGGCAGTATCACCACCTCCAAAGTCGCGGTGACCTTGAAGGACGGCACCACCGGCAATGGCGTGGTGATCGACAACGCCGGCAGCATTACCTCCACGGGTGGCCGGGCCATCGACAGCAGCGGCGATCTCACCGCCGCGCGCAACTACAGCATCTACAACCGCGCCGGCGGCGTGATCCAGGGTGCCAACGACGCGCTGCGCATCGACAGCAATTTCGCCAGCGGCAGCCTGTTGATCGACAACAGCGGCACCATTCGCTCTGCCACCGGCCAAGGTCTGGACCTGGATGCGATCCGCAGCCCCAACGTCACCACCACTATCATCAACCGCCAGGGCGGGTTGATTCGCGGCGACGCCAGCGACGGCATGAAGACCGGCGGCAACGCCAGCATCACCAACTACGGCGAGATTTCCACCGGCGACACTCACTCGCGCGATGACAAATTCGACGGCGTCGACATCGACTCCGCCACCGGCGTGACCGTCACCAACTACGGACTCATCTCCGGCGGGCGCCACGGCATCACCACCGACCTGGGCGCCACGCTGACCAACTACGGCACGGTGATCGGCCGTAACGGCTCGGGCTTTGGCTCCGACGGCGACGGCACGGTGATCAACCACGGCACCATCACTGGCGCATTCTCCGGACTGCAGCCGGATGGCGACGGCGACGGCGTAGACATCGACAAGATCGCCCACATCGAAAACTACGGAGTCATCCAAGGCGTAGGCGCCGGTGGCGTCGACAAGAACGGCTTTGCCAACGGCAGCGAAGGCATCGCCCTTGGCGGTGGCTATGTGTTCAACGGTGTCGGTGCGCTGGTGAGCGGCGCCAATAACGCGGTACTGGTGGACGACGGCAGCGACGGCTCGGGACTGGCAGCCACGACCCTGATCAACCACGGCACCATCCAGGGCCTGGATGGCTTCGGCGTGAAGTTCGTCGGCGAGTTTGCCGACACGGTGGTCAACGCTGGCTTGATCAGCGGCAGCAACGGCCTGGCCCTGGATTTGGGCGGCGGCGATGACAAGCTGACCCTGCTCGGCGGCAGCCGCTTTGTCGGCGTGGTGGATGGCGGCGCCGGATATGACCGCGTGATCATGGACGACGCCGCCGGCGGCAGTTTCGGCAACAGCCGCAACTTCGAATGGCTGGACGTGAAGCAAGGCACCTGGACCCTCACCGGCAGCGGTGACTTCAGCGATGGCGGCGAGATTTTCAGCGGCGCCAAGCTGATCAACCAAGGCGGGATCGCCGGCAACGTGACCGTCGATGAAGGCGGTATTTATGCCGGTGGCGGCAGCGTCGGCAGCCTGTTGGTCAAAGGCACGTTGCAGACAAACACTGCACTCGGCACCGCCAGCATCATCCGCGACCTGACCATGACCAGCGGCTCGACCCTGGCCTATGGCGTGAATGCCGACGGCAGCAGCGCTCCAGTCCAGGTCGGTGGCACGGCCTACCTGAATGGCGCGACCCTGGCGGTCAATCCCGGCACCGGCACCTACCCGTGGCAAAGCCATTACACGGTGCTGCAGGCCGGCAGCATCAATGGCACATTCGGCAAGGTCACCAGCGACTATGCCTTCCTCACCCCCACCCTGGATTACAGCCCTACCCAGGTTGGCCTGACCTATACCCGCAACGACGTGGCCTTCAATCAGTTCGCCAACACCGGCAACGGTGCCAGCGCCGCCAACGCCCTGGCGAGCCTGGGCAACAACAACCCGCTGTATAACGCCCTGCTCAACACCACCAACAACAGCGCCGGCGCCGCCATCGAGCAACTGGCGGGCAGCAGCACTGCCAACCTGACCAGCGCCACCCTCGGCGCTAGCGCCCAGGTCGGCAACAGCATGCTGAACGCCATGCATCAACTGGGCGGCGGCGCCGGATTGCTGGTGGGCCTTGATCAAAAAGACACCCCCGTTCTGGCCGCCACTGGCGTACCCGCCGAAGCTCGTAACCTCAACGATCCGAATGCCCGAGGCCGCCTGTGGCTGCAAGGCATCGGCAGCTACGGCAAGCTCGACGGCGACCACGGCAGTAACGGCTTGACCCAGCGCACCAAAGGCAGTGTGCTGGGGGCCGATTGGGCACTCGATTCGGAGTGGCGCGTGGGCGTACTGGGCGGTTACTCGAAGACCGACCTGGACACCACCGGCGTCGATGGCAGCGTCGACAGCTGGCACGCAGGTATCTACGCCCTGCGCCAGAGCGGCCCGTTGGCCTTGCGCCTGGGCGCCGCCTACAGCGGGCACCAGGGCGACAGCAAACGCACCGTGGCCTTCGACGGTTTCAACGATCGCCCCAAAGGTGACTACGACGCCAACAGCCAACAAGCCTTCGCCGAACTGGGTTATGCCATGGGCAGCGGGCGTCTGAGCGCCGAGCCGTTCGCCAACCTCGGCTACCAGCGCTACCACCGCGACAGCTACAACGAAAAAGGCGGTGCTGCGGCCCTGCATGTCGACGGGCAAACCCAGGACAATTTCAGCAGCACGTTCGGCCTGCGCCTGGCACACCTGAGCCAGCTCGACAATGGCATCAGCCTCACGCCACGGGTCAGCGCCGGCTGGAAACACATCTACGGCGATGTCGACAGCAGCACTCGCCAGGCCTTCCTGATGGGCGGTACCGCGTTCAACGTCGAAGGCAGCGCACTGGACCGTGACAGCTTGATGCTGGAGGCCGGGCTGGATGTTGGCCTGTCGGCCCGCCACACGCTGGGTGTGGGCTACAGCGGCGAAATAGGCAGTAACAGCCGCAATCACGGGTTGATCGGGCAATGGCAGATGAGTTTTTAATCGCAGCCCACTAGAGACATCTCTGGCAAGGCAAGGGTGGATAGCCTGACATTTATCCACCCTTTACCTCGCTAGATTTCCCGACCTCATACATCAAGAGGTTCGGTTTACATGCCACTCCTACAGAAACAGCTCGCTGTCGCCATCATCTTCGCACTGGGAGCCAACAGCGCCCAATTCGTCCAGGCGCAAGAGGAGATTGATCCAGACAGCGAGTGGCTCACCCCACAACCGGCGGTAGGCCAGCAGGGCCACCCGTATCCCAAGCCACCCGAGCCCACTCCCGACTTCTACTTCGCCGACCAAGCGACCACCCGCAACGGCCAGCAGGTCGCTCGCGTCTTGGACTCGGCCGTGGATATCCTTCTCGAGTCGGGAAAGCTCAACGAATGGCAAGAATATCAACTGGAAAGCTTCACCCGGGACCTCGACAATCTGGCACCAGGCCGTGTGGGTGCGGTCCTTGAGCAACTGGCAGGCAGCCAGAACGCCAACCTTGGCACCGCCACTCAAGACAGCATGAAACAGCTCAATAGCAGCCTGCTTTCAGCCATGCGCCAACTGAGCGACGACCGCAACGTCAGCAATGGCGCAGGCAATGGTCGCGTCTGGCTCCAGGCTCTGGGCGACACTGGCAAGCTCGATGGGCAGCACGGTAGCGCGGGTCTGGATCGCCGAACCACTGGCCTGATGCTGGGTGGCGACTGGGCAGTGAATGACGCATGGCGAGTGGGTGTAATGGGCGCCAAGTCTGCCAGCGACCTGAGCGCCAAACGCTTCAAGGGTGACCTGGACAGCTGGCACCTTGGTGGTTACGCGGTGCGGCAGGACGGGCCCCTGGCCCTGCGCCTGGGCGCGATCTACAGCGGCCATGCCGGCCAATCCAAACGCTCCGTGGACTTTGACTTCGTCGATTATCGCGAGCAGGCCAAAGGCAAATACAACGCCCAAAGCCAGAACGCTTTCGCCGAACTGGGCTATCAACTGGACAAGGGCAGCTTCAGCGTCGAACCCTTTGCCGGTGTCGGCTACCAGCGCTATCACCGTGACAGCTACCAGGAAAAAGGCGGCTTCACAGCGCTGAACGTCGGCACCCAGACCCAGGAAAACCTCAGCAGTACCTTCGGCCTGCGCATGACCAGCGCGTTTGAGCTGGACAACCGGATGACCTTGAAACCGCATCTGAGCACTAGCTGGAAGCATCTCTACGGCGACGTGGACAGCAGCGTGCGCCAATCCTCAGCCTTGATAAAACGACCAAGCTTCAACAGTGACTTCAGCATCGAAGGCACCTCCCTTGACCGTGACAGCCTCGCCTTGCACACCGGGCTCGACCTGGCACTCTCGGCACAACAGACCATGGGCCTGGCCTATACCGCCGAGGTCGGCGGCAACAGCCTTCAACAAGGACTGATGGGCAACTGGCGGATGGCGTTCTAACCTCGGTGAATTGAGGAACAATCCCGCAAGCATCGGCCCGATGTCCTGACAGTCATCAACCCGGGTTGCTCGCTACATTCCGGTCTCTTTCACCCAAGAGGCCGGAACATTATGTCGTCGACAATCCCGTACCTTCCTTCCCTAGGCTCCCTGCTGGCCTACGGCACTCGGTCACTCGCCGAGGCCGTCGCACCTCGCCCACCTTCAGCCGCCCCCGTCAGCGCAAACTTCACCTCCATCTCCGTAACCCTCAACAATGGGGCAGGACTGGACATCGATAATGTCAGCCAGCTGATTTCCCCCTACGCCAAAACCGGTCCCCGCACTTCACTGCGAGGCATCGAAATCATCAACTCGCCTACCGCCACGACCCAGGGCCTTTCAAGCGCCGGCCAGAACCCTGTCTGGCTGGAAAACCAGGGCCTTATCGAAAACAAAAAGGGCACCGGGGTAAAACTTGCGGGCAACCAGGCGGACGAGGTGGTGAACGCAGGCCTGATCAAAGGCAGCAACGGCATTGCCCTGGACATGAGCGGCGGCGACGACCTGTTGATTGTGCGCGGCAGCGGCGGTTTCGACGGTGCAGTCGACGGAGGCAGCGGCACCAACCAGGTGCTGCTGGACAGTGCCAAGGGTGGCACCTTTGACGGTGCCAGCCAGATGCAACACCTCTGGGTCGGCAGCGGCACCTGGACCTTGACCGGCCCCGTGCCCGCCAACCAGAAGGGTGAGGTCTACGCCGACGCGACCCTGATCAACAAAAGCCGAATCGGTGGGGAGATGCACATACGCCCTGGCGGCACCTACGCAGGTGGCACCATTGGCAGCCTGAATGTCGCGGGCACCCTGCTGCTCGACCCGGCCACGAAGTCGCAGACCAGGGTCAAGGACACCTTGAGCCTTGAACCGGATTCGACACTGGCCTTCAAGGTCGGCAAGGACGAAGCCCACAGCACGTTGAAAGTCGAGAACCGCGCCGTCTTGAATAACGCCACGCTGAACATCGAAGTCACGGCCGAGAATGACCAGCTTCTGGGGCGCCAGCTACGGGTGGTTGATGCCCAGCAGGTAGACGGCCAGTTCGGCACGGTAACCAGCAACCTGAAGGCCTACACCCCCGAGCTGATCTACACCCCAACCGGGGCTTTTGTGGCGTTCAAACCCAAGGAAGCCGTGGCGGCCTGAGGGCAAATTCCAGGCGAAAAAAAAGGGGGCACATGCCCCCCCGAGGTTTAAGCGGTAGTCTCGAAGGCTGTTGATCAGCCTTCGATTTCAATCAGGATTTCACCCGGGTTGACCCGGTCGCCCTTGGCCACGTGAACGGCGGTGACCTTGCCGGCGATAGACGCCTGTACTTCGGTCTCCATCTTCATCGCTTCAGTGATCAACACGGCCTGGCCGGCTTTCACCACATCGCCTTCCTTGACCAGCACGTCGACGATATTGCCCGGCATTGCGGTGCTGACATGGCCCGGCGCGGTAGCGTGCTTGCGCTTGCTGCCGCCGCTGCTGACGAATTCGTTGAGCGGTTCGAACACCACTTCTTCGGGCATGCCGTCGATGGACAGGTAGAAGTGGCGCTTGCCTTCGGCCTTGACGCCGACACCGGTGATGTCCACGCGGTAGCTTTCGCCGTGCACGTCGATCACGAACTCGGTCGGCACGCCTTCACCACCGGCACGGGCCACGCCGCCGGCTTCAGGAATCGGCAACAGCACTTCAGGGCTCAAGGTGCCGGCATCACGCTCTTCGAGGAACTTGCGCCCGATGTCCGGGAACATCGCGTAGGTCAGCACGTCTTCTTCGGACTTGGCCAACGCGCCGATTTCGCCGCGCAGCTTGGTCATTTCCGGCTTGAGCAGATCGGCCGGACGGACGTCGATCACCTCTTCGCTGCCGATGGCCTGGCGCCGCAATTTTTCGTTCACGGTACCCGGCGCCTTGCCGTAGCCGCCTTGCAGGTACAACTTCACTTCGTTGGTGATGGTCTTGTAGCGCTCGCCGGCCAGCACGTTGAAGAACGCCTGGGTGCCGACGATCTGCGAAGTCGGGGTAACCAGCGGCGGGAAGCCGAGGTCTTCACGAACGCGCGGGATTTCGGCCAGCACTTCGCTCATGCGGTTCAGCGCGCCCTGCTCTTTCAACTGGTTGGCCAGGTTGGAAATCATCCCGCCCGGTACCTGGTTGACTTGCACACGGGTGTCGACCGCCGTGAATTCGCTTTCGAACTGGTGGTACTTCTTGCGCACGGCGTAGAAGTACAGGCCGATTTCCTGCAGCAGTTCCAGGCTCAGGCCGGTGTCGAATTCGCTGCCTTTGAGGGCGGCGACCATCGACTCGGTGCCCGGGTGGCTGGTGCCCCAGGCGAAGCTGGAGATGGCGGTGTCGATATGGTCGGCGCCGTTTTCGATCGCCTTGAGTTGGCACATCGCGGCCAGGCCGGCGGTGTCGTGGGAGTGGATGAAGATCGGCAGGCTTTGCTCGGCTTTCAGCGCCTTGACCAGTTCGCCGGTGGCGTACGGCGTCAGCAGGCCGGCCATGTCCTTGATCGCCACCGAGTCGCAACCCATGGCTTCCATTTGCTTGGCCTGGGCCACGAACGCCTCGATGGTGTGCACCGGGCTGGTGGTGTAGGCGATGGTGCCCTGGGCATGTTTGCCGGCCGCTTTTACCGCTTCGATGGCCACCCGCAGGTTACGCACGTCATTCATCGCGTCGAAGATGCGGAACACGTCGATACCGTTGACGGCAGCCTTGGCGACGAAGGCTTTGACCACGTCGTCGCTGTAGTGGCGATAGCCCAACAGGTTCTGGCCACGCAGCAGCATTTGCAGGCGCGTGTTGGGCAAGGCCGCACGCAGTTTGCGCAGGCGCTCCCACGGGTCTTCTTTCAGAAAACGCACGCAGGCGTCGAAGGTCGCGCCGCCCCAGACTTCCAGGGACCAGTAGCCGACTTTGTCGAGCTTGTCGCAGATCGGCAGCATGTCGTCAGTGCGCATGCGGGTCGCCAGCAACGATTGGTGGGCGTCGCGCAGGATGGTGTCGGTTACGAAGATTTTTTTAGTCATTGGAATGTTCCTCACAGGCCTGCGTGGGCGGCGATGGCGGCGGCGATGGCCAGGGCCAGCTCTTCGGGTTTGCGCTTGATCGAGTAGTTGGTCAGCTCAGGGTGGCTTTCCACAAAACTGGTGTTGAACTGGCCGCTGCGGAATTCCGGGTTACGCAGGATTTCCTGGTAGTAGGCGGCGGTGGTCTTCACGCCTTGCAGGCGCATGTCGTCCAGGGCGCGCAGGCCACGGTCCATGGCTTCTTCCCAGGTCAACGCCCACACCACCAGCTTCAGGCACATGGAGTCGTAGAACGGCGGGATGGTGTAGCCGGTGTAGATCGCCGTGTCGGTACGCACGCCGGGACCGCCGGGCGCGTAATAACGGGTGATCTTGCCGAAGCTTGGCAGGAAGTTATTCTTCGGGTCTTCGGCGTTGATGCGGAACTGCAACGCGAAACCCCGGTGCTGAATATCTTCCTGCTTGACCGACAGCGGCAGGCCCGACGCAATGCGGATCTGCTCACGCACAATGTCGATGCCGGTGATTTCTTCGGTGATGGTGTGTTCCACCTGCACCCGGGTGTTCATCTCCATGAAGTACACCTCGCCCTCGGCGAGCAGGAACTCCACGGTGCCGGCGTTCTCATAGCCCACGGCTTTGGCGGCACGCACCGACAGGTCGCCGATGTAGGCGCGCTGTTCAGGGGTCAGCTGGGGGCTCGGGGCGATTTCAATCAGCTTCTGGTTGCGGCGCTGGATCGAGCAATCGCGCTCGAACAAATGCACCACGTTGCCGAAGCTGTCACCGAGGATCTGCGCCTCGATGTGCTTGGGATTGACGATGCATTTTTCCAGGAACACCTCCGCCGAACCGAACGCCTTGGTGGCTTCGGAAATCACACGAGGGAAGGCTTGTTCGAGTTCTTCACGGCTGTTGCAGCGACGAATGCCGCGACCGCCACCACCGGAAGTTGCCTTGAGCATCACCGGGTAACCGATACGGTCGCCTTCGGTGAGGGCTTCAGCAATGTCGGCAACGTTGCCTTCGGTGCCAGGGGTGACCGGCACACCGGCCTTGATCATGCTGCGGCGGGCTTCGGTCTTGTCGCCCATGCGACGAATCACTTCGGCCGACGGGCCGATGAACTTGATCCCACGTTCGGCGCAAATATCCGCCAGCTCGGCATTTTCCGAGAGGAAGCCGTAGCCGGGGTGCAGCGCGTCGCAACCGGTTTCCACCGCCAGGTTCACCAGCTTGCGCGGGTTCAGGTAGCCGGCCAATGGCTCGGCACCGATGCTGTGGGCTTCATCTGCGCGCTTTACATGCAGGGCATGGCGATCGGCGTCGGAATAGACCGCGACCGAACGGATGCCCATCTCGGCGCAGGCACGCACGATGCGTACGGCAATCTCACCACGGTTGGCGATCAGGATCTTTTTTATCACTTGGAAATTCCCTTGAGCCGATTGCTACCTACTTCGACCCGCCGGAGCCGGGTCGGCGCGTGACCAAATGTTTCAAGCCAGTCGCGAGACACACACTATGCCCCTGTAGGGATTAACAAAAATCAATAATAATTGGGTTGTGTATAAGCAAAGACTTATAGTCAGGGCATCAGAGGTTGGCGGGAGTGCTTGAGTAATGCGTAAGTCATTGATGCGTATGACATTGCGTCAGTTGCAGATTTTCAATGAAGTCTGTGATTTGCGTTCCTATAGCCGCGCAGCCGAGGAAATGTCCCTCACGCAACCGGCCGTTAGCCTACAAATCAAGCAGCTGGAAGAGCTGCTGGGCCAGCCGTTATTCGATTACGTCGGCAAAAAGCTCTATATGACTGAAGCAGCTGAAGCCCTGCAACGGGCCAGCCGAGACATCTTCGGGCGCCTGGAAAACCTCGACATGCAGCTCTCTGACATGCAGGGCTCGTTGCAAGGCCAGCTGAAACTGGCGGTGGAATCCAGCGCCAAGTACTTCGTGCCGCACCTGTTTGCCGCCTTCAAGCGCCAGCACCCTGAGGTCAACCTGCACCTGACGGTGGTCAACCGCGCCCAGGTGATTCGCAGGCTGTCGGACAACCGCGATGACCTGGTGATCATGTCCATGGTGCCCCAGGACATGGGCCTGGAATTCCTGCCGTTCCTGAACAACCCGATTGTCGCGGTGGCGCCCCACGACCATCCGCTGAGCCATCAAGGGCCGTTGCGCCTGCAGGACCTTGAGCCTTACACCCTGCTGTTGCGCGAGCCGGGGTCCGGGACGCGGATGGCGTGCGAGGAGTACTTCAAGGAGAAGCGCGTGCACTTCACCCAGACGGTGGAAGTGTCTTCGGCCGAGGCGCAGCGCGAGTGCGTGACCGCCGGGTTGGGCGTGGCGCTGCTGACGCGCCACGCGGTCAACCTGGAACTGGCCACCGGCAGGCTCAAGGAGCTGCCGGTGGAAGAACTGCCGCTGTACCGCAGTTGGTGCCTGGTGCAGGCCAAGGCCAAGCGTCTGTCACCGGTGGCCCATGCCTTCCTGGGCTTTATCCGCAGCGAGCGGCTGCAAATCAGCGCGCTGGCTGAGCGCTTCGCTGGGCAGCTGCGGGCGCCTGCCAGTGGAGTTCCGGATAGTCACTGATGCTCTGTTGCAATTGGCGCTGATCGCAGCGGTCTTCAATTGCGCGACGGAAGGCCATGCGGCGCTGGTCTTCCTGTTGGCGGCGGGTTTTGACAGCGCTGTTGCTTTCTTCGTATTGCCGAGCCATTTCGAGTCTCCCAATGCGAGTAAGGGGAGTTCAGGATGGGCTCGGGCAATGACGGTTTAGCGGCACGGGGATGACAGGACGATGAATCTTCCGAGGCTCAAACACGATCAACTGTGGGAGCTGGCTTGCCTGCGATAACGGTGCATCAGCCAATGAAGATGGCAACTGACAGATCGCTATCGCAGGCAAGCCAGCCCCACATTTTGACCGAGCATGCCCTTGAGTCAGTCGTCGAGGGCTTTTACGGACTTGGGTGACAACCGCAGACTGCGCAAGCTTCGCTTCACGCTCTTGAGGTGGTTGACCAGGCTCGGGCCCCGCGCCATGGCCACGCCCATCGCCAGCACGTCGATCACCACCAGGTGGGCGATACGCGAGGTCAATGGCGTGTAGATTTCGGTGTCTTCGTGCACATCGATCGCCAGGTTGACGGTCGACAGCTCCGCCAATGGCGTCTGGCTCGGGCACAGGGTAATCAGGGTCGCACCGCTTTCACGCACCAGGTTGGCGGTGATCAGCAAATCCTTGGAGCGGCCGGACTGGGAAATGCAGATCGCCACGTCGGTGGGCTTCAACGTCACTGCCGACATCGCCTGCATGTGCGGGTCACTGTAGGCCGCCGCCGTCAGCAGCAAACGGAAGAACTTGTGCTGGGCATCCGCCGCCACCGCACCGGACGCGCCGAAACCATAGAACTCCACGCGCTGGGCCTGGGACATGGCGGTCACGGCTTTTTGCAGCTCTACCGGGTCAAGCTTTTCCCGCACTTCCATCAGGGTATGCAGGGTGGTGTCGAAGATTTTCAGGCTGTAGTCGGCGACGGAGTCGTCTTCGTGAATCGCGAACTGCCCGAAGCTCGCACCGGCGGCGAGGCTCTGGGCCAGCTTGAGCTTCAAGTCCTGGAACCCGGAGCAACCAATGGCGCGGCAGAAGCGCACGATGGTCGGCTCGCTGATGCCCACGCTGTGGGCCAGGTCGGCCATGGAACTGTGCATCACAGCCGCAGGGTCAAGCAGCACGTGATCGGCAACCTTGAGTTCCGATTTGCGTAACAGGTGGCGCGACTGGGCGATATGTTGCAACAGGTTCAAAGGGCTGGACTCTTGTTATTGGCAGACGCCAGGGATGTAGCAAGCTTGTAGTTATACTACAAGAATTACCGATTTGCCCGCTCGATGCATCACTTAATCACGCTGCTGCCCGCTGAAACAGCGGGCAGGACCGATGTAGCCCCGCGTGCGGCTTGGGCTCAACTACGGAAAATCGGCATTTTTTCGTAACAAATCCGCCAGACCGTCCGCTTCCACCGGCCGACTGATCAAATAGCCCTGCACTTCATCGCATTGCTCGGCCCGCAGGAAATCCAGCTGCTGCTGATCTTCCACGCCCTCGGCCACCACCTTGAGCGACAGCCCGTGGGCCATGGCGATGATTGCACGGGTGATCGAAGCATCTTCGCGGCCCTGCCCGAGGCCTCGAATGAACGTCTGGTCGATCTTCACGTAGTCCACGGGGATGCGCTTGAGGTAGCTGAGGGACGAGTAGCCGGTGCCGAAATCATCAATCGCCAGTTTCACGCCCAAGTCGCGCAATTGCTGGAAGGTCGAAATAATGTGTTCGACGCTGTCGAGCAGCTGGCTTTCGGTCAGCTCCAGCTCCAGGTACTGCGGATCAAGCCCGGTTTCTTCCAACACCTGGCGCACCAGACTGACCAGCTTCCCTTGGCGCAACTGGTGCACCGACAGGTTGACCGACACACGGATCGGTTCCAGCCCCTGGCGCTGCCACTCACAGGCTTGCCAGCAGGCCTGACGCAATACGAACTCCCCCAGCGGTACGATCAATCCGGTTTCTTCGGCCAGCCCGATAAAGTCCCCTGGCGGCACCATGCCCCAGTGCGGATGCTCCCAGCGAATCAACGCCTCAGCGGCATTCAGCTTGCCGCTGGCCAGGCACAGCTTGGGTTGGTAGAACACCGTGAGCTGGCGCTCATCAATCGCCTTGCGCAGCTGGTTTTCCAGCTGCAAGCGCTCCAGGGTGCTGGCTTGCAGGCTGTCGGTGTAGAACTGGAAATTATTCCCGCCCAAATGCTTGGCGTGCTGCATGGCCATGTTCGACTGGCTGACCAATGCGGATATTTCCCGTGCATTGTCGGGCAACAGGCTGACGCCCATTGAGGCGCTGACCACCAGCTCATGCCCTTCCACCGTCACCGGCACCCGCAACTTGGCCAGCAACCGCGTGGCCACCCGCGCCAGGCTCGACAGGTTGCCGTACGCATCGAACAACACGGCGAATTCATCGCCCGAGAGCCGCGCAATGGTGTCGGCTTCGGGCAAGGCGTTGATCAAGCGGCGGGCCATCTTCTGCAATAACTGGTCAGCCACTTCATGCCCGAGGCTGTCGTTGAGCAGCTTGAAACGGTCCAGGTTGATATGCAGCAGGGCCAGGCTGCGGCCGCCCTGGCGCACACGTTGATGAGCTTCCCGCAGCCGCTCGCGGAACAACGAACGGTTGGCCAAGCCGGTCAATTCATCGTAATGAGTGAGGTAGCGCATACGCTCCTCGGACTCGCGCCGCGCGGACAGATCGGCGAAGAAGCCGACGATATGGCTGACATTTCCCCGAATATCGCGCACCACATTCAGTTGCAGCCATTGCGGGTAGAGCTCGCCGTTCTTGCGGGTTTCCACCAGTTCGCCCTGCCAGGTGCCGTGGCTAAGCAGCGCCTGGCGGATTACCGGGAAGTGACGCCGTGCGTCGCGGCTGCTGGGGAGTTCGACGACATTGCGGCCGATCATGTCGTCAATGTCGAAGCCGGTGACGCGGCTGAACGCCTGGTTGACCGCTACCAGCACGTAGTCCGGGTCCAGGATCACAATGCCTTCGCTGGCCGCCTCGAACACCGTCGAGGCCAGGCGCTGCTGTTCTTCCAGAGCTTTGCCAGCACTGATGTCGCGGCGGGTGCCGAGCATCCGCGTGACGCGTCCGCCGGGCGAGCGCTCCACGGCGCGGCCACGGTCCTGAATCCACACCCAATGGCCATCGCCATGGCGCACCCGGTACTCCACCAGGTAATCCTCGCTGCGGCCTTTCAGGTGTTCCACCAGCGCACGCTTGAGCAGCGGTAAATCGTCCGGGTGCAGACGCGGCTTGAGATGGCTGAGCATCGCCGTGACGTATTCCGGCTCCAGGCCGAACAGTTCCTTGAGTTGGGTGTGGTGGACCTCGTCGGTTTGCAGGTTCCAGTCCCACAGGCCCAGTTCGCTGGCCTGCAATGCCATCGCCAGGCGCGCCTCGCTTTTGCTCAGGGCCAGGCTGGCGACATCCAGTTCCTGGCTACGCTGATCGACGCGCTGTTGCAGGCCGATCTGCGCCTCGCGCAACTCTTGCTCGACCTGGCGTCGCTGCTCCACTTCACGCACCAGTTCCTGATTCAACTGCTCGCTGCGCTGCTGCGCTTGTTGCAGGTGCTCGATCAACGCCTGGTTCTGGAAGCGCCTGAGCAGCCCGCGCTGGATCAGGCGGTTGACCTGCCACGCCACCAGGCTCAGGGAGGCCAGCAGAATCAGGCCCAAAAAGCCCCAACCCTGCTGCTGCGGGTCGCCGGTCCAGAATAAATAGAGGATGGCCGGCACCAGACAGGGCAAGGCAAACGACAGAAACGCAGGCAGACTGACAGCGTAGGCCACACTCGCGGACAAGGTCGCCGCGCCGAGCAAGCCGAACACCCAGGCCTGTTGCGCGAAGCTGTCCACCGGCACCAGGGCGATGGCAGCGCTGGCCAGCGTCAGGCCGCTGACGGCCGAGCCCAGCATGAACATGCGGCGCCAGATCGGCAGCGCCTGACGACTCGGCATGGCCGAATCGAACGCCGCCACCTGAATCACCCGCAGGGCCACCAGCGTCAGCAGCCACACCAGCCAAATGCTGTCCAGCAGGTAACGCTGCGGGCTCCAGAGTAACCAGGCGCAGACCAGTCCGTTCACCAGCATTAATAAGGTAGGCAGCAGGGAGCCCTGGTAAAGCAGGCGCGTGCGCTCGACCGCCATCTCCATGGCGTAGTGCTTGCGGATAACCTGCGCCGGCGCCACCGAGGGGCCAGCCAGGTCAATGCTAAGGGTCATAGGCAGTGTTCTTATAATGGTGAGCCCGAAACGTCGACGGAGCATACACAAGCAAACGCTCGGGCCAAACTGCTCCACGTCATAAAAACAGCGCGATAATCAGGCGCAAACCTTGGAGCCAGACAGCTTGAGTGAGACAGGGCGCGGGCTGTGGGCGATGACCGACCGGTCATCACCGTGAATAGATTGTTGCCTTATCCAGTGCAGGCCCTGAAGTTTTCCCGCGACCATCCGGCATTGGGATTTGCCCGACTCCCCCGGGCACCCTAGAATGCGCCGATGCGCGATGATCTCTCCCTTTTGCTGAACTCCCTCAACGATGCCCAACGCCAGGCCGTAGCTGCCCCCGTTGGCCGTCAGTTGGTCCTGGCCGGTGCTGGCTCCGGTAAAACCCGAGTGCTGGTGCACCGTATCGCCTGGTTGATCCAGGTCGAGAACGCCTCGCCTCACTCCATCCTGTCGGTGACCTTCACCAACAAGGCCGCTGCGGAGATGCGTCATCGCATCGAGCAGTTGATGGGCATCAGCCCGGCCGGCATGTGGGTGGGCACCTTCCACGGTCTGGCGCACCGCCTGCTGCGGGCCCATTGGCAGGAAGCCGGCCTGAGCCAGACCTTCCAGATTCTCGACAGCGACGACCAGCAACGCCTGGTCAAGCGGGTGATCCGCGAGCTGGGCCTGGACGAACAACGCTGGCCGGTCCGTCAGGCCCAGTGGTTTATCAATGGCCAGAAAGATGAAGGCCTGCGCCCGCAACATATCCAGGCCAGCGGCGACCTGTTCCTGGCGACCATGCGCAGCATTTATGAAGCCTATGAAGTGGCTTGCCAACGCGCCGGTGTGATCGACTTCTCCGAACTGCTGTTGCGCGCCCTCGACCTGTGGCGCGACAACCCGGGCTTGCTGGCGCACTACCAGAAGCGTTTCCGCCACATCCTGGTGGACGAGTTCCAGGACACCAACGCCGTGCAGTACGCCTGGTTGCGCCTGCTGGCCAAAGGCGGCGACAGCTTGATGGTGGTGGGCGACGACGACCAGTCGATCTACGGCTGGCGTGGCGCGAAAATCGAGAACATCTACCAGTACAGCGACGACTTCCCGGACGCCGAAACCATTCGCCTGGAGCAGAACTACCGCTCCACCGCCGGGATTCTCAAGGCCGCCAACGCCTTGATCGCCAACAACACCGGGCGCCTGGGCAAAGAGCTGTGGACCGACGGCGGCGAAGGCGAGGCGATCAACCTGTACGCCGCCTTCAACGAACACGATGAAGCGCGCTACGTGGTGGAAACCATCGAAAGCGCCCTGAAAACCGGCCTGGCGCGCAGCGATATCGCGATTCTTTATCGTTCCAACGCCCAATCACGGGTGCTGGAAGAGGCCTTGCTGCGCGAGCGCATTCCGTACCGCATCTATGGCGGCCAGCGCTTCTTCGAACGTGCTGAAATCAAGAACGCCATGGCCTACCTGCGCTTGCTGGAAGGTCGCGGCAACGATGCGGCGCTGGAGCGGGTGATCAATATCCCGGCCCGCGGCATCGGCGAGAAGACCGTTGAGGCGATTCGCGACCATGCCCGCCACAGCGATGTGTCGATGTGGGAAGCCATGCGCCTGCTGATCGCCAACAAGGGCCTGACCGGCCGTGCGGCCGGTGCCTTGAGCGTGTTTGTCGAGCTGATCGAGAACCTGGCCGCCAAGTGCATGGAAATGCCCCTGCACCTGATGACCCAGACCGTGATCGAGCAGTCCGGCCTGATCGCCTACCACGAAGCGGAAAAAGGCGAGAAAGGCCAGGCCCGGGTAGAAAACCTTGAGGAACTGGTCAGCGCCGCCCGCGCGTTCGAAAACACTGAAGAAGACGAAGACCTGACGCCACTCGCGGCATTCCTCGGCCATGCTTCGCTGGAGGCCGGCGACACCCAGGCTGACGAGCACGAAGACAGCATCCAGCTGATGACCTTGCACAGCGCCAAGGGCCTGGAATTCCCGTACGTGTTCCTGGTGGGCATGGAAGAAGGTCTGTTCCCCCACAAGATGAGCCTGGAAGAGCCCGGCCGCCTGGAAGAGGAACGCCGCCTGGCCTATGTGGGCATCACCCGGGCCATGCAGAACCTGGTGATGACCTACGCCGAAACGCGGCGCCTGTACGGCAGTGAGACCTACAACAAGGTCTCACGCTTCGTACGTGAAGTGCCGAAAGGGCTGATTCAGGAAGTGCGCCTGTCCAACAGCGTCAGCCGACCATTCGGCGGCGGCCAGCAGCAGAACTCCAGCAGCATGTTCGCCGGCTCGGAAATCCCCGAAACACCGTTCAGCCTTGGCCAGCAGGTCAAGCATGCGATCTTCGGCGAAGGCGTGATCCTCAACTTCGAAGGCGCCGGCGCCCAAGCCCGGGTGCAGGTGAACTTCGCCGAAGGCAGCAAGTGGCTGATGATGGGCTACGCCAAGCTCGAAGCAATCTGAAACAACTGCAGAACATGAAGGATGTTGCCCCGCCCTTGTATTTGGCAGCGGTGGGGCCAATATCTGTACTAAGTCCTACAGACGATTCGGTATTGGCCCTACGCAAAAGCCCGAAACACTATGCCGCTAGCCACTGACATCACACCTGTGCAACATGGCGCGCGTGCAATCCACAAATGGGAATTCCCTTTATGAAACGTTTTCTTAGCATCGCCATGGCGTTGTGCATCGGCCTGACGATGAGCCTCGACGCCAACGCCAAGCGCTTCGGTGGCGGCAAATCCATGGGCTCGGCCCCGAGCCACCAGACCAGCCAAATGGCCCCATCCGGCGGCGGCATGGGCGGCGCAGCTGCGACCGCTGGCGCGGCCGGTGCCGCAGGCGCTGCTGCCAAGGCTGGCGGTGCTTCGCGCTGGTTGGGCCCTCTGGCCGGTATCGCGGCCGGTGGCCTGCTCGCCTCCATGTTCATGGGCGGCGGCTTCCAGGGCATGCAGATCTTCGACATCCTGATCATGGCGGTCATCGCCTTCCTGATCTTCCGCTTTATCGCCGCCCGTCGCCGCAAGCAGCAGGAGCACATGGCTCCAGCTGGCGCGCCGATGCAGCGTGAAGTGTTCGAGCAGAAGCCTGCTGCAATGGGTTCGATCTTCGGTGGCTCGGCGGCTCCTGCCGCCGCTCGTCCGGTGATCAACGCGCCAGCCTGGTTCAACGAAGAGCGTTTCGTCGAAGCGGCCCGCAGCCACTTCCAGTCCCTGCAGCAACACTGGGACGCCAACGAAATGGACAAGATCGCCGAGTTCGTGACCCCGCAATTGCTGGAGTTCCTCAAGCGCGAACGTGCTGACCTGGGCGACGGCTTCCAGTCGACCTACATCGAAGACCTGAAAGTGCAGCTTGAAGGTGTGGATGACCGCGCCGACAAGACCATCGCCACCCTGACCTTCAGCGGCGTGTCGAAGACCTCGCGTTTCGACCAGGGCGAAGTGTTCAGCGAAAGCTGGAACATGGAACGCCCACAAGGCGAAAACCAGCCTTGGCTGGTCGCCGGTATCCGCCAGAACGGCTGATCCCTGCTCGCTTCGAGTATGCAGTAACAAAAACCCCGGACTTGTCCGGGGTTTTCTATTTCACGGTTGCACTTATAGCGAGCTACTGTATAAAACGCCCCTATAAACCGCGCCATCTAGCAAGAGGATCCCGGCCGTGGAAGAAGTTATCGAACAATTGCGTGAAGCCAACGAACCGGTACCGGTTCCTCTGGAGCTGCCTGACGAAGACCAACTGGTGGAAATCGAGGAACAACTGTTCATCGATATTCCGTTCGTCTTCCGTGAATTCCTGCTGACCGTCAGCGACGTGGTCTACGGCAGCCTGGAGCCGGTGACCGTCACCGACCCACAGTCCCACACCTACCTGCCAGACGTTGCCGCCAACGCCTGGGATGCCGGTGTTGACCGCAGCATGATCCCGATCTGCCAGGACGGCGACGATTACTACTGCGTCGAAGAAGACGGCACCGTGGTGCTGTGGTCCGGCGAAGAAGAACTCGTCACCGAAGAAACCTGGGAATCGGTGTGGCACTGGGCGCGGGACGTCTGGCTGGAAAGCTGATACCTACGGTGTGCCGAGTGCGCTTGTAGTGGCGAGCGAGCTTGCTCGCGCTGGGCTGCGAAGCAGCCCCAACCTCAGGCCCATTTAGTGCTCCGGCGTGTCCTTATGGTTATCCAGGGTCTCCAGCAAAGCGACCTGCATCCGTGTATGCACGCGGATGAACCAGCGCCAGAGCACGGCGGCCACCGCGGCCGTCACCACCGCGATCAGCACCAGCAACTTGTTGGTCGGCAGAATACTGGCCGACAAGGCTGCCAATAGCAGGAAAATCACCAGCAGCGAAAGAATCGGGATCACTTCGGCGATCACCCGGCGCACGCGCTGAGTGTGGCGCCCAGCCATCTCCGGCTTCACGCTCATCTCCGCCAGCAGCATCGACAGCGCCTTGAGCTTGCGGTACGCCGCGATCAGGAACGGCAGCGACAGCAGCAACGCCCCACCCCAGATCAATGCCTTCTGCCAGCTCGGATCGCTGATCCAGCCTTCCAGGTAGCTGCCAATACGCGCCGCGAAAAAGCTGCCGGCAAAGAAGATCGCCACTACCAGCGCCAGATTCACCCCCACCTGCAAAATGATCTTGCGGATCATCGACGCCAGCATCGCACCCTCGCCCTGGGGCTGAATACTGCGCAACCACTCGCCATACATCCCGAACACCCGGCTCATGCGCTTGGGCATCACGGCCGCAATCTTCAGCGACAGCGGGTCAGCGCCACGGATCAGATACGGGGTAAGCAGCGTGGTGATCGCAGAAACCGCCACCGCCACCGGATACAGGAAATCGCTGGTGACCTGCAACGTCATCCCCAGCGCGGCGATGATGAATGAAAACTCGCCAATCTGTGACAGGCCCATCCCCACCCGAAGCGAGGTGCGGCCATCGTTGCCGGCGATAAACGCCCCCAGCCCGCAGGACAACATCTTCCCCAGCACCACGGCCACGGTAATCACCGCGATCGGCCAGGCGTATTGCAAGAGGATTTGCGGGTCGATCATCAAACCAATGGCAACAAAGAAGATCGCACTGAACATGTCGCGAACCGGTTCGATCAGGCGTTCAATCTTCAACAATTGCCGGGATTCGGCCATGATCGCGCCGATCAGGAACGCCCCCAGCACCATGCTGTATTCCAGCTTGACCACCAGCAGGCAGAAGCCGAAGCACAGGCCCAGCACGGTGATCAGCAGCATTTCGTTGCTTTCGAACTTGGCTACGTACTCCAGCAAGCGTGGCACCAGCAAGATCCCGATCACCAGCGCGACGATCATGAACAACGACAGCTTGCCGACGGTGGAGAACACCTCGCCCGAGCTGACCGTACCGCTGACGGCAATGCTCGACAGCAAGGCGATGATGCCGATGCCGAGGATGTCTTCGACGATCAGCACGCCAAAAATCAGCTGGGCAAAGCGCTGGTTTTTCATCTTCAGGTCATTGAGCGCCTTGACGATGATGGTGGTGGAGGAAATCGCCAGGATCGCGCCCAGGAACAGTGAGTCCATGGTGTTCCAGTCGAACCAGCGGCCGATTTCGTAGCCGATCCAGATCATCAGGATGATCTCGAGGAACGCAGCAATGAACGCCGTGGCACCGACCTTGAACAGCTTGCGCAGGCTGAACTCCAGGCCCAGGCAGAACATCAGGAAGATCACCCCCAGTTCGGCCAGGGTCTTGATGGTGTTTTCGTCGTGGATCAGGCCAAACGGTGGGGTGTGCGGGCCGATAATAAAGCCGGCGACGATATACCCCAACACCACCGGCTGCTTGAGCCGATGGAACAGGATCGTCACCACCCCGGCCACCAGCATGATCACGGCCAGGTCCTGGATAAAGCTGATGGCGTGCATGGCGAGGGGCTCCTTGAGGGGTACTGGCGCTTTTCCCATTTCCACGCATTCGCCCCGAAAGGTCCAAATGAACGGAAAGAAAAGTCTGCCTTGATCGTAAGAATTGCCCCTGAGACGGGCTTTTGAAGGGTAACACCGCGACTTGCGACAGAAAGCCGGTGCAATATATGGAAACAGATCGCCCCGGGCGTGACGGCAAGCCGGGCCCCAGCGTCCCGTTATGAATGGCTCTGCAAAGATTCCAGCACCCGCAGAGGTGCCTCCCCACCCAATGCCTACAACCCGTGAGTGTGCTATGGAACCCGGAAACGCCCAGCTGTCGATGACAGTATTGATGACCCCTGACATGGCCAACTTTTCAGGCAATGTGCACGGCGGCACGCTGCTCAAATACCTCGACGAAGTGGCCTACGCCTGCGCCAGCCGTTATGCCGGCCGTTACGTGGTGACGCTGTCGGTGGACCAGGTGATTTTTCGCGAGCCGATCCATGTCGGCGAGCTGGTGACCTTCCTGGCCTCGGTCAACTACACCGGCAACACGTCGATGGAAGTGGGGATCAAGGTGGTCACCGAGAACATCCGCGAGCGTTCGGTGCGCCATACCAATAGCTGCTTCTTCACCATGGTCGCGGTGGATGACCAGCGCAAACCGGCCGCCGTACCGCCGCTGCAACCGCAGAACAGCGAAGACAAGCGCCGGTTTGTGCAGGCCCAGCAACGCCGGCAGATTCGCCAGGAGCTGGAAAAACGCTATCAGGAAATCAAGGCCGACGGGCCTTAAAGCCCTATCGGCGTCGCCTCAAAGCGAACCCGCGGATGGGCAATCCGGTCCTGGGCGCGCACCAGTTCCAGCTCATAGCTGGCGCACGCCTGGGTTTCCAGCAGCACTTCGTGCACCGCTGCAGCGGTGAACTCAAAGGCCGCCACCAGGCTGTCGCCCAACAACACCCGCGCCAGGAACAGGCCCGACGTCAGGTCACCCACGCCCACCGGCTGACGCGGGAACGCCAGCAACGGCCGGCGCAGGTGCCAGCTGCCTTCGGCTGTCACCAGTAGCATCTCGAAGCCGTCCGGCAGTTTGCCGGGATAATCCAGGTGCTTGACCAACACCGCTTTCGGACCACGGGCCAGCAACGCACGGGCCATGCCCAGGCAATCGAACAGCGACTGTGGCTTGCGCCCGGCAAAGCTGTCCAACTCCAACTGGTTGGGGCACAGGAAGTCGGCCATCGCCGCCGCTTCGTCCAGCAGGAAGTCGCTGACCTCCTGGGGCACGATGCAGCCTTTCTCCGGATGACCCATCACCGGGTCGCACAGGTACAACGCCTTGGGGTTGATCGCCTTGATTCGCGCCACGCCGGTAAGGATCGCCCGCCCCTGGGCCGCACTGCCCAGGTAGCCGGAGAGCACCGCATCACAGTTGCCCAGCTCGCCAATCGCCGCGATGCCTTCCACCAGTGCAGGAATTTGCTGCGGCGCCAACACTTCTCCCGCCCACTGACCATACTGAGTGTGGTTGGAGAACTGCACGGTATTGAGCGGCCACACGTTCACCCCGACCCGTTGCATGGGGAACACGGCGGCGCTGTTTCCGGCGTGGCCAAAGACCACATGAGACTGGATCGCAAGCAGATGGGGCGTACGTTTCATGCAGGGGATTTCCGTAAAGCGGTTGAATTTCTGGCTGCGCAGTATGCGACTAAACGCGGCCTGTACGACAGACCGGAGACGCAGTTAAGCTGGCCACACTTTGTTGGAGTTCATCGAATGCTGACCCTCGGAAATATCTTCGTGCTGATGCTGCTGGCGACCGGTGCCGCCTGGCTGTGGCACAACCACGGCCTGCGCGAGCGGGCGCTGGAACGGGTCAAGCAGCACTGCGCCAAGCTCGACATTGAGCTGCTCGATGGCGCCGTGGCGTTGAAGCGTATCGGTTTTGTGAAGGATGCCAGCGGTCGGCGGCGTTTGGCACGGATCTACAACTTTGAATTCACCGTGACCGGCGAAACGCGGCACCCGGGGACCATCACCCAGTTCGGCGCCCACAGCGCGCAAATCGAGCTGGCGCCCTACCCGTTTGAGATCAAGACGCCACTGCCCAGCGCCGAGATCATCGAGCTAAGCCAGTGGCGCCAGGAGCATGGCAGCAGCAAGACCCGTCACTGACGGCAATCGGCTAACGCGTCCTGTAATTGCGCAACATCCTGCGCTTCACTGAAGATCAATTCGATACGCGAATCCCGGCGCCATTCGCTGGACTGCCAGGCGAACGCGGCGTTATCCACAGCGTTGGCCGATACCCAGCCGCCGAGGCTGTGGATAACCAGTTTTGCCCTCCGCCAATCCAGCGACTCCAGCCATTGCTGCAAGCGCTGCCGGTCGAATTGCTGGCTTGGATGCCAGCGCCAACCAATGCTCCAGCCACCCTCCTGGCCCTGACTCAGGCAAATCGGCGCCGACGGATCAGTCCAGATGGCCGGCATTTGCCCCACGCCTTTGGGCACCTCGAAGTTATCCACAGCCGC
Organism: Pseudomonas sp. TH34; assembly: GCF_016650865.1. NCBI lineage: Bacteria > Pseudomonadati > Pseudomonadota > Gammaproteobacteria > Pseudomonadales > Pseudomonadaceae > Pseudomonas > Pseudomonas sp. TH34. Next base: position 186,881 of record NZ_JAEKFB010000018.1, on the reverse strand, counting down.
TGCGGCTTGAGCGTTCAAACCCGGCAATTGCGCCAGGGGTAGATGCGCCTGCTGAGTCCAATAGATCGGCCGGTCAGGCAATTGCCCTTGAATCACCAGGCGCTGCGCTTCACTTAGGGCTTCATTCTTGTTCAATACCAACAGCCCGGCGCTGGCCAATGCCTCACGTTGGGCATCAGGTAATGGCTTGCCCGCCGCCAACGCCTGGGCATCCAGTACCAGCACGCACGGCTGCACCGCCAGCACCTGCTGCCAGGGCGCTTCCCGCAATTGCTTGAGCAGTTGAGCCGGATGCCCCAACCCGGACGGCTCTATAAACAGCCGGTCGGGCTTGGCCTTACGTAACAAACGGCCCAGTCCTACCTGGAACGGCGCACCGTTGACGCAACACAGGCAGCCACCCGCCACTTCCCCGAGGGCAATACCGTCGTCCTCACGGGTCAGCAACGCGGCATCCAGGCCAATCTGCCCGAATTCATTGATCAACACCGCCCATCGCTCGTTGGCCGGGCGCTGAGCCAGCAGGTGTTTGATCAGGCTGGTCTTGCCGGCGCCCAGAGGCCCGGCAATCACGTGCGTGGGAATGTTCTGCAGCATGGTGGACATCATTCAGACCGTGTAGAGAGGTTTGATCCTACCCGGTTACGCCAACCAATCCAGCGTCAGGATCAACCGTCGCTCATTCGCTTGCAGCTGCGGGGAACGGTGGATCAGGCCAAAGCCTTCGTTGCCGTGCCATTTTTCGCCCTTGAGCAACGCCACTTCACCGCAGTGGATTTGCTCAATGCGCGCTTCCGGCTCCGCGCTCGCCTGACTCAGGTGCCGCCGCTCCATCACGCCTTCACGCAACCACTGGCTACCGATGCCGGCGTAAGTGGTGATCAGCCGCACCGGCACATGGTCCACGTGAAAACGCGGGCACATCGCTTTGTCCAGCAGCCGCAGGCGCACGCCGATGCGCTTGGCGCCCAGCAAACAGGCAAAGGCGCTGACCAGCCACGACACATCGGCGATAAAGCCTTCGTAACCTTCAAGGTCGCGGCTACCTGACGCGAAGTCCTGCAGGTTCGGCTCGGTGTCTTCGCTGTTCAACTCAACCACCAGCGACTCGGCCAACGGCTCATTGAGCGCCACCAGCAACGCGCCGAACTCGGCGATGTGCAGCGGCAACTGACGCTGCCACACCGCGAGATTCACGCCATCTTCAAGGATATCGGTGAGCACGGCCGGGGTTTCACCGTGAGTCTGGCGAATCACCGGGCGCAGTTTCAGGGTCGGTGCCAACATCAGGCAGCCTCTTCGAACCAAGGGCCAAAGGGATCAGCCAACAAGCGCCAGCCTTCGACGCCTGTGGCCATTTCATCGTCAGTGAGCAGGCAGGCGTCCAGCTCGGCGGTCATCTGTGCGAAGTCGATGTTCTGGCCGATAAACACCAGTTCCTGGCGGCAATCGCCGGTACTCGGCTGCCAGTTGTTCATGATCGCGGCGACACCCTCCTCGTCCTGCGGCCACTGGGTTTTTGGCACGAAACGCCACCAGCGTCCGGCGAAACCATGGCGCATCAGGCCGCCGGCCTGGGACCAACTGCCGGCGTCCTGGTGTTTGCTGGCCAGCCAGAAAAAGCCCTTGGAGCGCAGCAGTTTTCCATTCACCCAAGGCCGGTCGATAAAGTCGAAAAAACGCTGCGGATGGAATGGTCGGCGGGCGCGATACGCGGTGGAGGCGATGCCGTATTCCTCGGCTTCCGGCACGTGCTCGCCACGCAATTCCTGCAACCATCCGGGTGCCTGGGACGCGCGTTCGAAGTCGAAACGACCGGTGTTGAGGATCTTCGCCAGCGGCACTTCGCCCATGACCATCGGGATGATTTCCGCTTGGGCATTCAGGCGCTCCAGGATCGCCATCAGCTCCTGACGCTCACTGCTGCTGATCAGGTCGATCTTGCTGATGAGGATCACGTCGGCGAATTCAATCTGCTCGATCAGCAGGTCGGTGATCGAGCGTTCGTCTTCTTCACCCAGGGTTTCGCCCCGCGACGCCAGGCTTTCGGCAGCCTGGTAGTCGAGCAGAAAGTTCATGCCGTCGACCACGGTGACCATGGTGTCGAGCCGAGCGATATCCGCCAGGCTCTGGCCTTCCTCATCGCGAAAGGTGAAGGTTTCCGCCACCGGCAACGGCTCGGAGATGCCGGTGGATTCAATCAGCAGGTAATCGAACCGACCTTCCTTGGCGAGCTTTCCGACTTCCTCCAGCAAGTCTTCGCGCAAGGTGCAGCAGATGCAGCCGTTGCTCATCTCCACCAGTTTTTCTTCGGAGCGATTGAGGGTGACGTCGCGCTGGACCTCACTGCCATCGATGTTGATTTCGCTCATGTCGTTGACGATCACCGCCACCCGCAGGTTTTCGCGGTTGCGCAGGACGTAGTTGAGCAGCGTGCTTTTACCGGCGCCGAGGAATCCGGACAGCACAGTAACGGGGAGACGATTGGGCATCAGGTATTCCTCATCAGGGTTGGCCGGTCAAATCGCCCGTTGATGGCGTTCGCGCAGCTCTTCACGTTCTTTGGCTTCGATACACAGGGTGGCCGTGGGGCGCAGCAACAGGCGCTTGAGGCCGATGGGCTCGCCGGTTTCACGGCACCAGCCGTATTCGCCTCGGGCCAGGTGCTCCAAGGCCTCGTCGATCTTGTCCAACAGCTTCTTTTCGCGCTCCAGCAGGCGCAGTTGCCATTGGCGCTGTTCTTCAGCACTGCCCACATCGGCGGGATCGCTGTTGGGTTCCTGTTCGCGCAGCACCATGAATTCGGCATCGATGCGCGCTTGCAGCTCATTACGCTGGGCCAGCAACAGCTCGCGGAAGAAACCTTGCTGGGCTTCATTCATGTAGTCGGCGGAGGGTTGGGCGAGAAGGTCTTGTTCGGTCATTGGAGGTGGTTCACGGGTCAGGCTGTCTTTTAATGTTATAGTATAACAATACAAATAAGCCAATCCCGCTTGCTCGCGACGACGAAGGGCGCAATGCTGGCAGGCGAAAACGCCCCGAGAACCTCTATGAAATACCTGTTGTGCGCTGTGTTGCTGATGGTGGCGAGCCTGGCCAACGCCCAGGTGCCCAGCCTGCTGGCCAACTGCACCCGCAGCGCCAACCTGCTGGCGTGCGTCGACGCGCAGGGCAATGCCTACAGCGTCGCGACGGCGGGCAGCACCACGTATTTGCGGGGTTTCGAGGTGATCGGCAAACGCTACTGGGCACAGACCAACAGCCGCTACGGGCAGCTGACGTTCTTTACCGGGTTGGCGTCCGATGGTGAGGCGTGGGTGGGCTACACGCGGCGAGTGGGCTGGACCACCATCAACCGGTTTTCCAGTTCTGGTGGAGCCAGCGCCAAATTCACCTGCAGCCGGATTACCGGCTGTTAGACCTGGCCATTCTTCTGTTCCTGAACCCAGGCCATGTAGCTGTTCATCGGCGGGTTCTTCTGGAAGTAGTTCTTCAACCCTTCAAATAAACCGTCTGCCACGGCCTGTTGATGGCGTGCGGTGACCAGCCGCTGGGCGTCCTGGGTGTTGGAGATAAACCCGGTTTCCACCAGGATCGACGGCACGTCCGGTGACTTGAGTACCGCAAAGCCGGCCTGTTCCACGCGTTTTTGATGCAGCGAGGTGATGCTTTGCAGGCTGCCCAGCACCGAGCTGCCCAGTTGCAGGCTGGAGGCGATGGTGGCGTTCATCGACATGTCGAGAATGACGCCGGCTAGCATCGGGTCCTTGTCCTTGAGGTTGAGCAACGTGGTAGCGCCCAACAGGTCGGCACCGTTCTCCCGCTGTGCCATGAACCGCGCCGTGGCGGACGTCGCACCGCCTTCAGACAACGCATAGACAGAAGCGCCTGACGCCGTAAGCCGTGGCGCCGCATCAGCGTGCACCGAGATAAACATGTCGGCCTTGTGCTGACGGGCGATGTCCACGCGTTTACGCAGCGGCACGAAGAAATCGTCGTTGCGCACCAGCTTCACATCGAAGCCCTTCTCACGCTTCAAGCGCTTGGCCAGCAATTGGGCGATGGACAGCACCACGTCTTTTTCACGCTGGCCTTTGGAGCCGATTGCACCAGGGTCCTTTCCGCCATGGCCGGGGTCGACCACCACGATGATGTCGCGTTTCGGATGCGCTTTGTCTACCGGCGCCGGCACGGGGGCAGCCAGCGCGGCCGGTGCCGCAGCGATTTGCATAGGCGCATGAGTGGCCGTTGTCAGGTCCAGCACGAGGCGGTGGCCCTGGCCATCCTGCGGCGGCAGCAGAAAGCTGTTGAGCTGCATCGGCGCCTTCAAATCCAGCACGATCCGCGTATCACCCTGGCCAAAGTGCCCCGAGCGAATCGAGGTAATGCCGCTGTTGGTCAGGGCCAGTTGGCTGAAATCCCCGGTCAACTTCGCGCCGCTCAAATCAATGATCAACCGCTCCGGCGCGGTCAGGGTGAAGGTCTTGTATTGCACCGGGCCGCTTAGATCCAGCACCAGCCGCAGCTTGTTATCCGAGCGCCACAACCGTGCATTGCGGATCTGCGCGGCAGATACACCAAAGGGCAGGGTGAACACCGCGCTGGCCAGCAGCAGGTTGAGGAGTTGACGTCTGTGCATGACTTACACCGCAAATAAAGGAGCATCCGTACTCGACATGACTGAATAAAAGACAGAGCAGAAAAACTTTCGTCGATTCAATTGTAATAATATAACATGTCTTTTTATTTCCAACGATGGACTGCTCATGAACGCGCTGACTCTGCCCGATATCGCCGCGCAGGCTTCACGCCAAGCCTTGCCGCTGGATTGGGTGGGCATGTGCGGCATTGCCCTGCCCATTCAGATCGACGGCCAGCGCCTCAGCGCCAAGGCCGATGCAGGCGTCAGCCTGGACGACGGCGAAGCGCGTGGCATTCATATGTCGCGGCTTTATCTGGCGCTGGAGATGCTTGAACAGCAGCCGCTTACGCCAGCACTGCTGCGCAGTGTATTGCAACGTTTTCTCGACAGTCATGAAGGTTTATCCACAAATGCCTACCTGCGGATTCATGCGGATCTGCTGCTGAAACGCCCCGCTTTGGTCAGCCCGTTGGCGGGCTGGAAAAGCTATCCGGTGAGCATCGAAGCCCGTCTGGAAAACCAGATGTTCCACGTGGAACTAAAAATTGACGTTACTTACTCTTCAACCTGCCCGTGCTCGGCTGCCCTCGCCAGGCAATTGATTCAGCAGCAATTTATCGAAGACTTCGCCGGCACACCGCTGCAACACGAAGACGTGCTGACCTGGCTCGGCAGTGCAAACGGCATCGTCGCCACGCCCCACAGCCAGCGCAGCAGCGCGCTGTTGCAGGTCCGCCTTCAAGGCGACCAGCCAACCCTGCCGCTGACGCAACTGATCGACGAAACCGAAGCAGCCCTTGGCACCGCCGTACAAACCGCCGTAAAGCGCGCGGACGAACAAGCCTTCGCCCTGGCCAACGGGCAGAACCTGATGTTCTGCGAAGACGCCGCCCGCCGCCTGAACCTCGCCTTGAAACGCTCGGATGCGGTCATTGCCTTCCACTTGAAAGTGATCCACGCCGAAAGCCTGCACGCGCACGATGCCGTGGCTGAAAGCCGCTGGACGAGACCTTCCGAATGATCACCTGCACCGCTTTGCGCTGGGGCGCCCCCGGCCAACCACTGACCCCTGCCGTCGATTTCACCCTGGAAAAAGGCAGTCTCACCGGCATCATCGGCGCCAACGGCACCGGCAAAAGCAGCCTGCTGAAAGTCATCGCCGGCTTGCAGAAGCCCTTGGCCGGGAAAGTGACGATTGAGGTTCCACGCCGTGGTGGCCTGTCGTTCCTGCCCCAACAACAGAACCTCGACCGCCAGTTCCCCATCAGCCTGCAAGAGTTGGTGGCCGCCGGCTTCTGGGGCAACAAGCAAACCCCGCAACAACGCACCGAACGCCTGAGCGCCGTACTCGAAGACTGGTGCCTCAGTGGCCTGGAGCATCGGCCGTTGATGGCCTTGTCCGGTGGCGAACTGCAACGCGCCCTGCTCGCCCGCATGAGTTTGGCCGAGTCCCCGATATTGCTGCTGGACGAACCCCACGCCGCCCTCGACGAAGACGGCCAGGCGCTGTGCTGGAAACACATCCACGCCTGGCATGACGAAGGTCGCACGGTGGTCGTGGTGTGCCATGACCTCGGCTCGGTCCGCCAACACACCCAGCAAGTGGTGCAGATCAAAAGCAGCGGTTGCGTGTTCGGCTCAAGCAAAGAGCTGATCCGCCCCCAGCCACACATGCAGGTGGCCTGATGCACTTCGCCGCTCACCTGTGGATGCCGTTTCTCGACTTCGTTTTCATGCGCCGCGCCCTCGTCGGCGGGCTGGTATTGGCATGCAGCACGGCGCCGCTGGGAGTGTTCCTGATCCTGCGTCGCATGAGCCTGATCGGTGACGCGGTGTCCCACGGCATCCTCCCCGGCGCCGCCCTGGGCTTCTGGTTTGCCGGGCTGAGCCTGCCCGCGCTGACCATCGGTGGCCTGGGCGCCGGCCTGAGCATGGCCGGCCTCGCCGCCTGGATCACCCGCCGCACGGGCCTTAAGGAAGACGCGAGCCTCGCCGCCATCTACCCAATCTCCCTGGCCAGCGGCGTGCTGATTCTTGGCCTCGCCGGCAAACGCCTGGACCTGCTGCACCTGCTGTTCGGCTCGGCCCTGGCGGTCGACGGCCCGACCCTCACCGGCATGCTCTGGGTCTCGGGCTTCAGCCTGATCGCCATGGTGGTGATCTACAAACCGCTGCTGCTGGACACCCTCGACCCGCTGTTCCTGCAAACCGTCAGCCGCCTCGGCCCCTTGGCTCACGGGCTGTTCCTGACGCTGGTGGTGTTGAACCTGGTGATCGGCTTCCAGGCCATCGGCGCCTTGATGGTGGTCGGCCTGATGATGTTGCCGGCAATTGCTTCACGTTTCTGGAGCCGGCGCCTGCCGGTGTTGATCGCCATATCAGCGGTGCTGGGATGCCTGTCGGTGTGGCTTGGCTTGTTGCTGTCGTTCTACTACTCGCTGCCCAGCGGCCCGGCGATTGTGCTGGTGGCTGGCGGCTTGTACCTGCTGTCCGTGGTCTTCGGTCCGGTGCACGGCTTGCTGCGCCGCCCGCCTTTGCTTACATCCCAATGAGGTGTTTCCCGATGCGCGCTCTACTCGTGCTGTTCAGTGTGTTGCTGCCGCTGTCGTTCGCGACGGCCCAGGCTGCCGACAAGCTTCAGGTGGTTACCAGCTTCAGTATTCTTGACGACATGACCCACCAGGTCGGTGGCGATCATATCCAGATCAGCAACATGGTCGGCCCCGACGCCGACGCCCACACCTACGAACCGACGCCCGACGATGCCAAGGCCCTGCTCAAGGCCAAGGTCATCATCAAGAACGGCCTGGGCTTCGAGCCGTGGCTGGATCGCTTGGTCACCAGCACCGAAACCAAGGCCACCGTGGTCACCGCCAGTAAAGGCGTGCTGTCCCACACCATGGAAGAAGACGGCGAGACCATTCCCGACCCACACGCCTGGCACAACCTGGCCAACACCGTGATCTACGTGAACAACATCACCAAGGCGCTGATCGCTGCCGACCCGGCCAACAAGGCGGACTACGAGCACAACAGCCAGGTGTACCTGAAAGAAATCTACCGCCTGCTGGCTGAAGCCAAAGCCAAGTTCGGCGCCCTGCCACCGGGCAACCGTCGCATCGTGACCTCCCATGACGCCTTCGGTTACCTGGGTCAGGCCTACGGTATCGAGTTCCTGTCGCCTCAAGGTTTGTCCACCGAACGTGAACCGTCTGCTGCCGAAGTCGCCACGCTGATCACCCAGATCCGCAAGGACAAGGTCAAGGCCGTGTTCATGGAAAACATCAAGGACTCGCGCCTGCTCAAGCAGATCGCGGACGAAAGTGGCGCGCAAATCGGTGGCACGCTGTACTCGGACGCCCTGGCATCAGAAGGCCCGGCCAGCACCTTTACCGGCCTGTTCGAATACAACCTCAACACCCTGTGCGCGGCCCTGAGCAAGCCATGAAGCTGAGCATGCTCGACCTGGAAAAGGCTGCCATCGGCAGCCGCTTTCCACTCGAACGCGTGCTCGACGCCCTGCCGTGGAACAGCGATGGCCTGATCGCCGCCATCGCCCAGCAACACGGCAGCGGCGAGGTGTTGATGCTGGCCTGGATGAACCGCCCGGCCCTCGAAGAAACCCTGGCCACCGGGCAGGTCTGCTACTGGTCCCGCTCGCGCCAGCAGCTGTGGCGCAAAGGCGAGACCTCCGGCCACTGGCAACTGCTGGTGGAGGCGCGCCTGGATTGCGACGGCGACGCCGTATTGCTGATCGTCGACCAGCAAGGCCCGGCCTGCCACACCGGGCGACCCACCTGTTTCTACAACGCCATCGACGGCCGCCACGTACACATCCTCACTGCGCCCCTCCAGGAGCCTGCCCCATGATCCGCAAGAACCCTTCCGGTGATCTGCCCGTGATTGCCGAATCGGCCTACGTCGACAAAACCGCAATCATCTGCGGCAAGGTCATCATCGGCGAAAACGTGTTTGTCGGCCCTTACGCGGTGATCCGCGCCGACGAAGTCGACGCCAATGGCGACATGGACCCGATCACCATCGGCGCCAATTCAAATATCCAGGACGGCGTGGTGATCCACTCCAAATCCGGCGCCGCCGTGAACATCGGCGAGTTCACCTCCATCGCCCACCGTTCCATCGTTCATGGCCCGTGCACCGTCGGCGACCGGGTCTTCATCGGCTTCAACAGTGTGCTGTTCAACTGCGTCGTCGGCGACGGCTGCGTGGTGCGGCACAACTCGGTGGTCGATGGCCGCGATTTGCCCGCCGCGTTCTACGTGCCTTCCACCACCCGCATCGGCCCCAACACCGACCTGTCCCAGTTTCCGCCGGTGAGTGTCAGCGCTTCGGAGTTTTCCGAAGACGTGGCGCGCACCAACGTCGACCTGGTGCTGGGTTACAAAGCCCTGCAAAACGAGTTCTGACCATGAGCCGCCTGCTGATCCGCAACGCCCGCCTGGTGAACGAAGGCCAGGAATTCGAGGCTGACCTGCTGGTCGCCAATGGCCGTATCGAGAAGATCGCCAGCAGCATCGACAACGCCAATGCCACCGTGGAAATCGACGCCCAAGGCCAGTGGCTACTACCGGGGATGATCGACGACCAGGTGCACTTCCGTGAACCCGGCGCGCCGGACAAAGGCAGCTTCTACAGTGAATCCCGCGCGGCGGTGGCCGGTGGCATCACCAGTTTCATGGACATGCCCAACACCAACCCGGCGACGTTGAACCTGGACGCCCTGGCCGACAAGAAGCGCCGCGCGGCCCTGCATTCGGTGGCCAACTATGGCTTTCACTTTGGGGTGAGCAACGACAACCTCGACATCGTGGCCGCGTTGGACCCACGCGAAGTCGCCGGTGTGAAAGTGTTCATGGGCGCCTCCACCGGCAATATGCTGGTGGATGACCCGAAGATTCTCGAACGCCTGTTCGCCGAGGTGCCGACCATTCTCCTGGCCCACTGCGAGCACACGCCCAGCATCCAGGCCAGCGAGCAACGGATGCGCGAGCGCTTCGGCGAGCACATTCCTGCTGTGGCTCATCCGCTGATTCGTGATGCCGAAGCCTGCTATCGCTCGTCGTCTTTGGCGGTGGAACTGGCCAAGCGGCATGGCACGCGCCTGCATGTGTTGCACATCACCAGCGCCCGGGAGTTGGTGCTGTTCGAAGACAAACCTCTGGCGGAAAAACGCATCACGGCGGAGGTGTGCCTGCATCACCTCTTGTTCGATGACCGCGACTACGCGCACCTCGGCCACCAGATCAAATGCAACCCGGCCATCAAGACACGCGCCGACCGCAACGCCCTGCGCCTGGCATTGTTGAGTGATCGTCTGGATGTAATTGGCAGTGACCATGCGCCGCACACCTGGGCGCAAAAACAGCTGCCGTATCGTGAGGCGCCGTCAGGCTTGCCGCTGGTGCAACACGCCCTGCCGGCGCTGCTGGAATTGGTGGCCGACGGCCTGCTGCCGCTGACTACTCTGGTGGCGAAAACCAGCCATCGCGTTGCTGACCTGTTTGCGATCCCCGACCGTGGCTACCTGCGGGAAGGCTATTGGGCCGACCTTGTGCTGATCAAACCCGAACCCCAAGGCAAGCCCGTCAGCAGCCAGCCGATTATGGCCCGTTGCGGCTGGACGCCCTTTGCCGGGCGCAGCTTCCGGCACAGCGTCAGCACCACCCTGGTCTCCGGCCACCTGGCCTGGCACGACGGGCGCGTGCACGACAGTTGCCAAGGGCTGCCGCTGCACTTCCAGCGTTGAAGAGAGCTATGAGTTGGCACCCCAATCAACTGTGGGAGCTGGCTTGCCTGCGATTGCGGTGTGCCAGTCAACCTGATTGGCACTGATAAACCGCTATCGCAGGCAAGCCACACAATTCTATCGGGGTACCTCTCAGTTAAGCGCGCGGTTTGACGGTGCCGCAGTCGCTGCCCAACCACTGCGCGTGGGTGTCCAGGCTGCCCTTCTGCTGAACGCCGGTAGCGTTGAAGGTGCCGTTCACCGTGGTGGTGAATTCCTGTTGGCTCTGGAACGTCGCCACGCCAGTGCCCTGGGCTTTCGGGCAGCTGAAGCGGAATTTCCACTGGTTGCCGGTCTTGTCCGTCACCTGCTGTTTGCAACCCGATTGCGGGTCCGTCAACGGGATGGAATCGGACGCCACCTGGGCTGGAGTCAGGCACACCTGGACGCCTTTGCCGGCCATGGTGATGCCTTGCTTCTCAAGCATGGCGCGTTGTTCCGGGGTCATCTGTTGCTTGAGCTGACCGAGGATCAGCGACAAGTCCGGCAGGTCCTGGTTATCGACCTTCATGTTGCTGGTGGTCAGTTCCCACAAGCCCGGCGCCAGCATCTGCGCTTGCGCCGCCACGGGCAGCGTTAAACCAACAACCATGGCCAAACCAAGCAGACGAGCATTCATCGGGTAACTCCTGGGCAATTGTCGGCGTTAGACGCCGCAAAAGCGCCAGTGTTGCACAGCAAATAAAATAGCGACATTCGTGGCCGAACATGGTCTGTTAGGCACTTGTTCGTCAGGAGTACCGTTGTCCATGGATTTCTTTGGCCCGCACCTGCTCGCCTATTTCATTGCCACCCTGCATTTTCTGGGCACCCTCGCCGCCATCCATGCGGTGCTGACCGTCAGGACCGCCCAAGGCTCGATTGCCTGGGCGTTGTCGCTGATGTTCATCCCCTACCTGACGCTGATTCCCTACCTGATCTTTGGCCGGAGCACTTTCGACGCCTACATTCAGGCGCGGCGCCAGGCCAACCAGGAAATGCACAAGGCGATCACCGAGCTGAACTGGCGCCCATGGGTTGAAGAGGCATTGGCCGCGCGCAACTCCCAGGCCTACGCTTCGCTACGGGCCATGCCCAAGCTGGGGCGCATGCCCTGCCTGGCGAACAACCAGGTGCGCTTGTTGATCAATGGCGAGGCCACCTTCAGCGCGATTTTCGAGGCGATCCGCTCGGCAAAAACCGCCGTGCTGTTCCAGTTCTTCATCATTCATGACGACGAGCTCGGCCGCCAACTGCACACCTTGCTTAAGGAAAAGGCCGCCGAAGGCGTGTCGATTTTCGTCTTGTATGACCGTATCGGTAGCCATGCCCTGCCCCATCGTTATGTGCAATCACTGCGGGACGCCGGGGTGCAGGTCAAGGCATTCGCCACGCGTAGCGGCTGGCTCAATCGCTTCCAGGTCAACTTCCGCAACCACCGCAAGATCGTGGTGGTCGACGGCATTACCGGGTTTGTCGGCGGGCATAACGTCGGCGATGAATACCTGGGCAAGAAACCACCTTTGGCACCGTGGCGTGACACCCATGTGCAAGTCAGCGGCCCGGTGGTGGCGTGCTTGCAGGAATCCTTTGCCGAAGACTGGTTCTGGGCCGCGCGTGAGTTGCCGCCGCTGCTGCTGCCGGATACCTACCCGGACGACGGCGTGCTCTGCCAATTACTCGCCAGCGGCCCGGCGGATCCCTACGAAACCTGCTCGCTGTTTTTCGTCGAGGCGATTCATGCGGCGACCGAGCGGGTGTGGATAACCAGCCCGTATTTCATTCCTGATGAGGCGGTGTTTGCGGCGTTGAGGTTGGCGGTATTGCGCGGTGTCGACGTGCGCCTGCTGCTGCCGTCACGGCCGGACCACCGCATCGTCTACGCCGCCTCCAGCCTGTATGCGATCGAAGCGGTGCGCGCGGGCGTGCGGGTCTTCCGCTACACGCCGGGGTTCCTGCATCAGAAAGTGGTGTTGGTGGACAGTGAAATCAGCGCCATCGGCAGTGCGAACCTGGATAACCGTTCATTCCGGCTGAATTTCGAAGTGATGTTGCTGACCGTGGATGAGACCTTCGCCAGCCAGGTAGAGCAAATGCTGCTGGAAGACTTCGCCCTGGCTCATGAAATCAGCCAGGAAGAAAACCGCCAGACCCACCGCCTGCAACAACTGGGCATGCGGGTCGCGCGGCTTATTTCCCCAATTTTGTAAGGCTTGCACCGAACCCAATGTGGGAGCGGGCTTGCTCGCGAAAGCGGAGTGTCAGTCACTGAATGTGTTTCTGATACAACGCCTTCGCGAGCAAGCCCGCTCCCACATTTAGATCACCGGTACCATTGCTTACTGGTAAAGGTCATCCCGCGTCCACGGCAGCTCATGGCTACCATCGGCATGGGGTTTCACCGCCAGAATCTGGTGCAGGTTGATCCAGCCCCTGGCAAACGCATACGCGCAGCCGGCCAGGTACAGGCGCCAGATGCGCAATGCCTGCTCCGGCACCATCTTGCCCGCCGCCTCCAGGTTATCTTCCAGGCGCTCGCTCCAATGGTCCAGCGTGCGCGCGTAATGCAGGCGCAGGCTTTCGACGTCGACCACTTCCAGCCCGACTTCGCTGATCTCGGCGGTCATCATCGCCAGGTGCGGCAGCTCGCCATTGGGAAACACATAGCGCTCGATAAAGTCCCCGGCGCCACGGCCCACAGGCCGGCCATCCGTGTGCTTGGCGGTAATGCCGTGGTTCATCACCAGGCCGCCCTCACGCACCGCGCCATAGAGAATCTTGCAGTACTCCGCCAGGTTGGCGTGACCGACGTGTTCAAACATCCCCACGCTCACCACCTTGTCGAACCGGCCATCCTGGGGCAAGTCGCGGTAGTCCAGCAGCGTCAGCTCTACCTGGTCTTCCAGGCCTTCGGCTTTCACCCTTTCCTGGGCCAGCTCCAGCTGTTCCTTGCTCAGGGTGATACCAAACACCTTGACCCCGAATTCCCGCGCGGCATAGCGCGCCAGCCCGCCCCAACCGCAGCCCACATCGAGCAGATACTCCCCCGGCTGCAGCCGCAGTTTGCGGCACAGGTGGCGGAATTTGTCTTGTTGGGCTTGATCGAGGGATTCACTGCCGGTCTCGAAATACCCGCAGGAATAGGCCATGTCACGGTCCAGCCACAGCTGGTAGAACTCGTTGGACAGGTCGTAATGGTAGGAAATAGCCGCTGCGTCGGTGGCCTTGTCGTGGATCGAGCGCACCGGACGGGTGTCCTCGTCGTCATCAACCAAGGCATGACTCAGCTCGTCAACGACCCTGATCACTTCGGAAATGGAGCCTTCCAGCTCCAGTTTGCCCTCGACGAAGGCTTCGCCCAATGAATCGAGCGTCGGATGGCTAAGCTTTGAAACCATCATGGGGTCCTTGACCACAATGGTGACGCTGGGATCCGGGCCCAGGTTGAATTCATGGCCGTCCCAGAGTCGAAGACGCAGCGGTAGCTGAAGATTCTGTAAGGCCGGTGGAAGTTGCGCGAGCATGAGTAGTCCCCCCTTGTTTCAGACGTCTGAAATGAGGGTAGACCATCCACGGAAAAATTAGCAGGCTATCGAAACAATAGCCCTTTTCTATGGTGCCCGCCGCTGGAGCAAACCCTCCTGGACCCACTGTTTCAGCCAAGTAACCGCTTGCAATGGCGCGCCCTCTTGGTAAGTGACTGCCAACTCGGCACACAGTTCGGAAAAACTCCAGCCGCTGGTGACCATGCCGGTCAGCGCGCCGTCTTCAGCCGCTTCCAGGCTGCGGTACTGGCAAACATTCTGATGGCGCCAGACCAGGCAGACCTGCGCCAACGGCAAGGCCTCGCTGCCGGGAAAGTCCCACTCGCCCTTGCTGGCACGCCAGATACCCAGGCTGTTGAAATCACACGTCACCTTCTGCACCGAAGGTGCGAGCTGCACGTGCAACCCGGGCCAGTCTTCAGGCGGCAGCGTTGCCATGTCTTGCAGGGTCAACGGCTCGCCTTGCGGTGCATCAAAGGCCAGGGTGAAGGCCCATTCCAGCCGCGCCAGCTCGGCCAGCGGAGCGCCCTGCTCGGCATAATGTTCAACGATAAACCCGGGGAACCGCTCGCCGAACCAACGCAGGCTGTAATGGGCCGAGGGGTAACGCCGGATATAGGCCGAACCCAACTGCGCAAACTCATCGTCCCCCAGCCAATACCAGACGGCGCTGAAGTCATCGCGCAGCACTTCCTGCAACCGTGCGTGATAGGCGTTGTGGTAAATCGCCAGGCCCGTCTCGACATCCAGGGTCGGGCCGCCGATCAAGGTGGCACTGAAGCTGTTGCTGGCAGTGGACGTCTCGGCCAGCAAGTGCTGTTCAAAGGCCAACTGCCAATCGATCAGGCGCATAACGCTCTCCTGTCCAACGCGCTCGCGCCCAGTTCACGGGCCTTGTTCAGCTCGTCGAGCAGCTCCTGGAATGGCGGGAAATGGTCATCGCGTTCCAGCAAGGTCGAGACGGGTCCAAGGTGCTCCAGGGTCTGCTGATACAGCGCCCACACGGGATCGCATACCGGATGGTCGTGCGTGTCGATCACGTAGTCACCGTAATCCATGTGCCCGGCCAGGTGCAGTTGGCGGATGCTTTCGGGCGGCAGGTTGCGAATGAATTCCCAGGCGTCGAACCCGTGATTGCGCGAGCTGACGTAGACGTTATTCACATCCAGCAGCAGCTGGCAGCCGGTGAGATGGGTCAGGGCGTTGAGAAATTCCCACTCGGTAAACTCATCCGCCTTGGAGCGCACATAGCTGGAGACGTTTTCCAGCACGAAGGGACGCTGCAACACATCCTGCACCTGCCGGACGCGACCGGCGACGTGGTACAGGCTTTCTTCGGTGTATGGCAGCGGCAGCAGGTCATGCAACTGGTGCGCGTTGCCGCGGCTCCAGCACAAGTGGTCGGAAACCCACGCCGGCTGGATGCGTTCGGAGAGCTGCTTGAGTTGTTTCAGGTAATCGATATCGAGGGCATGGGGTCCACCAATGGACAGGGACACGCCATGCATCACCAGGGGATAACGCTCGGCTATCGCGTCCAGGTAGTACAAGGCCTTGCCGCCCTGCACCAGATAATTCTCGGAGATCACTTCGAACCAATCCACGGCCGGCGATTGTTCAAGGATCTGCTGGTAGTACTCGCTGCGTAAACCCAGGCCGTAACCCAGACTCGGAAGGGAAGCGGACATAAAAACACTCCTGGGGAAAGTGTCCGCAGCGGAGGGGGTGCCCGCTGCGGTTGCACTCGGTTACCGGTTACTCGCCGACTTTGCCGCCTTTCTGATCGCACATCGCTTTGCTCATCGACAGGAAGCCCTGGCCTTTGCAAGAACCCATGCCTTTGCAAGCGTGGTCTTTGGTTTTGCAGTCGTTCTGGCCTTTGCAGGCGTTGACGCCATAGCAATGGACCTGGGCGTCTGCTGCCTGCACCTGAGTGGCAACACCGGCAAACATGCCAGCAGCGGCGATAGCGAGGGCGGCACCAGCAGCAGCGGATTTGATGTTCATTGTGTATTCCTCATGATCGGTAGTGGAGTCGGTCTGAACGGATTGTTCAGTCTCGACATAGCACTAGAGTGAGGTCCCCCCATGGCGTTACAGCGAGACTGAAAAATTTATTCCTCGAGTTTCAATAACGGCTCCTGGAACCGCAACAGACGCCCTGCATTACCCAGCACCAGCAGCGTACTGAGGTTGTGCAACACCGCCGCAATCATCGCTCCCGCCGCGCCCAGCCAGCCAAATGCGGCGAACACCACGATCGCCAACGTCCAGCCCAGGCCGATGATCACATTGACCTGCAACGTGTGCCGGCACTGGCGACTCAAGCGCACACAGGTACCCAAGCGCCGCAGGTCGCTACCGATCAGCACCACATCCGCCGACGCCAAGGCGATATCCGCCCCGCCCGCGCCCATCGCCACGCCGACCACACCCGCCTTGAGCGCCAGGGAATCGTTGATCCCGTCGCCCACCACCATTGGCCGGAAGCCGCTGCCGATTTCCCCCAGCACGCGGTTGAGCTTGTCTTCCGGCAAAGCCTGGGCTTCGACGTCGCTGATGCCCACTTCCAACGCCAGGCTGTCGGCCACGCTTTGGCGGTCGCCCGTCAGCAACAGTTGGCGACCCAGGCCCAGTTCACGCAGCTCCTTCATCGCCTGGCGGGCTTCAGGTTTCACGCTGTCCGCCAGCAACAGCCAGGCGAGGAATTGCCCGTTCAGCGCCAGCCCGGCAATCGGGCCATCGTGGTTAGGGACTGCCGTGGTCGGGATGCCCAGTTGTTCAAACAATTCCGGCCGACCGAGGGCGGCTTCGCCCTGCCCGGTCTGCGCGACCACACCGAGGCCCTGGCGCTCGCGAATATCCGACAGCACCAGCATTTGTTCCTGAGTCGCCAACCCCGCCAATGCCCGGCTGACCGGGTGGCTGCTGGCGGAGCCGAGGCTGGCCGCCAGGTTGAGCAGCACTTGCCGATCCGGCTCGCGGGTGTCGATGGACTGCAAACGCAGGGTGCCAAACGTCAGAGTGCCGGTCTTGTCGACCACCAGTGACGTCAGGTCTGCAAGCTCTTCGAGAAATGCCGAGCTGCGAATCAGAATGCCGTGACGCGCCGCCACCGCAATGCCCGCAATTGCCGTGGCCGGAGCCGACAACACCAATGCACACGGGCATGCAGCCACCAGCACCGCGAGCATCGCCTGGGCGTCATTGGTGACAAACCAGGTGACCGCCGCCAGCAACAGCACCAGCACCATATAACTGCCGGCGTAGCGCTCCAGCAATCGGGTGATCGGCGGCTTGGAACGTTCGGCGCTCTGCATCAGGGCGATGACTTTGCCCAGGGTCGACTCATTGCCGGTGCGGGTCACTTCCAGGCGCAGCAGGCCGTCGAGGTTGATCGCGCCACCAAACACCTGCACGCCAACACTGGCCTCAAGCGGCACCGATTCGCCGGTGATCGGCGCAGTGTCCAGGCTGGCCTGGCCCGACAGCACCACGCCATCGGCGGGCACCCGGTCACCGGCACGCACTTCGACGATATCGCCGGTCTTCAGGATGCCGTTGTCGACTTCCAGAATGGTCCCGTCCGCCTGCACCAGGCGCGCATGGCTGCGGGTCAGTTTGCCTAGGGCATGAATCGCTTCCTGGGAGCCGATGACACTGCGCTCTTCCAGCACATGGCCGAAGATCATGATGATCGGCAGCAGCGCAGCGGTCAGTAGGTCGCCGGTGGCCCAGGCGCCGAGCATGGCCAGGGCGATCAGTTGGTCGGTGATGCCATGCAGGCTCGGATAACGCAGGCTGTACCAGGCCGAGCGCATCACGGGCACGGCCACCAGCAACGAGGCGACGCCCAGCAGCAGTTGGCTCACGCCGGTCTGGTCCGGCGCCAGCCAGCGCCATACCAGGCCCAGGCTGAGCAAGCCCAAGGCGAGCATTGCCAGGGTCAGTTGCCGGGCGGCGCTGCGTTGTTCGGCCGATGAGAGCATCGGGGCGGCGTGGGCGGTCATTGTTCGGCTCCCTGAATGATCAGGCGGGAATCGTCTTTAGGGTCAACCGTGGTCACGGAGCCGGCCTGGCCGAGAATCTTCGGCAGGCGTTCGCGGTACAGGCGCAGCAGCAGGCCGGGGTCTTTGACCTGGGCCAGGCTGGCGACGGTGGCGGTTTGTGCCTGGGCGTTGGCCAGACGCTCGCTGGCCTGGGCGTGAGCTACCTGGACAGCACGGTCGGCGTCCTGGTTGGCGGTCTGGGTGAGTTTCTCGGCGTCGGTGCGCGCATTGGCTACGGCCTTGTCGGCTTGCTGGCTGGCGGTCAGTACCGCGTTGAAGGCGTTGACCGCCGGGCCCGGCAGGCTAGATTGCACATCGACCCGGGTGACTTCGATGCCCAGGCCAAGGCCGGTGGACGTCAGGTCGGCCAGGCGTTGATTGATGCCTCGCACCAGATCACCGCGCAGCCGTTCGCGGCGTTCGGCAGCCTGGTTGTCGGCGCCGATCAGCTCGGGGCGCGCCACCAGAATGGTGTCCAGGTCTCGCGCAGCGGTCAGCACCACGGCGCTGCGGGTGACCAGTCGATCCAGCGCCGGCAGAACATGATCGCCCTGCAACACAAATGCATAGGGCTCGGTAACCTTGTAGAAGACCCGCACATCCAGTTGCACCACCCCGGCATCGCCGGTCAGCAGGTAGCCGGAGCCGGCCAGGGCGTCGCTCAGCGGCGTGGCAAAACTGGCCACGCGGTCGGCTTGGGTGGCCGCATCGGAACGCAGCAGGTTCTCCACCCGGCGCTCGATTACCCGGTCCGCTGCGGGCAACAGCACCACTTGCTCGAACGGACGCGGCCAGGCCAGCAGCAGCCCGGCATTCTGGATCCGGTCCAGCGCGCCGAAGTGCAACACCACGGCGCGGTTCTGCGGGTCGATCTGCCGCACGTTGGAAAACGCCCATGCCAATGCGGCCAACACCGTCACCGCATACAGCGCCAGGAACGTCAGCCGTCCAGCCTGGATCCACGGGCTGTCGAGGCTTTCCCGCTCACTCATGGCTGAATATCCTTCGGCCCATCCACCAAAGCGCGGAACGGCGCAGCGTCGGTGCGCAGGATGATTTTGGTACCCGGTGTGACAACTGTGCCCAGGGTGTCGAGTGAGCGCAGCAGGTTGTACAACTGCGGATTGCCGGCGTAGGCCCGGCCATAAATCTGCGCGGCTTCGACCCGGGATTGCGCTTCGATATCGGCGGCTTTCACCGTGGCGTCGGCCTGGACGATCCGCGCATCACGCTCGGCAGCCGAACGAATCTGCGCCGCCTCACGCTTGCCCACGGCCGTGCGTTCAGTGGCGATGGTCTCGCGCTCGGCGCGCATGCGGTCGACGGTGGCGGCGAGGGTCACCGAGGGCAAGGTCAGCCGTTCAACGCCCACCTGCACCACGCGCACGCCGTAGGTAGTGAGCAATTGTTGATCAATCTGCTGGCGCAGTTGCGCTTCAAAATCAGCAATACGCACCTGGCTGGCATCGGTGTTCACCAGGTTGGCCAGGTCGAAACTGGCGGCGGTGGTTTCCAGCGCCGAGCCGACAAAGGTGCGAATCTGCCGCGCCGCTTCATCCGGCTGATTCTGCACCGCGCGCATAAAGCGCTGCACATTGTCGGGGTCGCCCTGCACCTGCCAGGCCACGTAGGCCTGCACGATGATTCGCAGGCCATCGCGGGTGCCCACATCCTGCAAACCGCTGGAGGTGGTGCGCAGGCGCAGGTCCACCGGGATCGCCGCTTCGAACGGGGCGGGCCAGCGCCAGCCCAGGCCAGGTTCCAGCAATACCCGCGACGGGTTGCCGAAACGGGTAATCACCGTGGCTTCACCGGAACGCACCTGCACCAGGCTCGCCGCGGCGACGGCGAACAGCACCAGCAACACCGCCCAGCCCATACGCCGCCAAGGGAACGGGCCGGCTTCCTGTTCATCACCGTGATGGTGATGATGATGGCCGTGGTGGTGACCATGGCCCGCGTGATCGTGAGAATGAGCGCTCAACAGATGAACTCCTTATTGAACGGCTTTACGCGGCACCGCAGGGTCAGCCGGTAAGGTAAAGGAACGCAGATCGATGGTCGGTGCGCCACTGGCGCCCAGGCGATGATCAAGAATGAGTAATTTGGCGTGGGCCAGGCCCTGGCTCAGTTGGCTCAGGTACTGCTCCAGCACGAAGGCCTGGCCCGCTTGTTGATAGGCCTTTTGTTCGGCGCTGAAGCGCAGGTCTGCTGCCTGGGCGCCAGCACTGACTTCGTGAGCCGTGGCCTGGGCCTGGTCGCGGGCGGTGCTGGCTTGCAGCAACGCCTGGTTGGTTTGCTCGCTGGCAGCGCCGCGCTCTCGGGAAATCAGCGCCTGGGCGCCAATCTGTGCGGCCTGAACCGCGTGGTAAGCGTTGGCCGCACCGGAAGGCGGGTGAATGGCTTCCACCACGGTGGCGAGGATTTCCACGCCGCTGTCGAGTGTCTTCAGGTCCGCTTGCACCGCCTTGCCAATGTCATCGGCGAGGTTGTTGCGTTCTTCACCCAGCAATTCATCGAGGGTTCGCGAGGCAAATTCGTGGACGAGGATGCGGCTGGCGGTACTGCGGATGAGCGTGGGCACATCGGCACTGTTATAGGTGGCGGCGAGTGCGGCCTGGTCGGTCAAGCCGATGCGGTACACGAAGCGCACATCCATATTGACGATCTGGAAGCTCTGTTTGTCGCCGCTGCTGCTGGCAATCACCTGGGCTTTGTCATTCACATGGGTAGCGTCCCAGAGGCGGTTGGCGATCAACGGCGCCGGGCCCTCGGCCGGAGCGACGTCGGTGTTTGCCGCTTCGCCAACGCTGGTGGCCAGCTCATGGACCACGCCGTTCTCCACGTTCAGCACGCGGCCCAGCGGCCACGGCAAACCGGCATGCAGGCCAGGCCCGAAGACCTCCACCGGCTTGCCAAAGCGTTCATAAATCCCACGGCTTTGCAGAGCGACTTCATGCACGCCGGTCAGCAACCAACCTACAGCCAGCACCACCACCAGTACCGGCAGGAACGCCCGGCGCATGTAGGTAAAGGCCCAGATCTGTCGCAGGTCGATGCCGAAACGGTTGTGCAGTTCGTGCTGCAAGGCGAGCAACGGTTGCGGCGGCCAGCGCAGCATCCCGGCGATAAAACTTTGCGCCATCAGGCGCGGTTCAAGCCGCTCTTGGCGCGGGCTGAACAGCGACAGCAAGCCTCTTAACAGAAACTCCAGCGCCACCAGGGCCGGCAACAGGCCGATCAACACGGCCAGGCGCAGCGGCCAGACGGATTCTTCACCGGCGAACAGCAGACAAATCGCACTGATCACCAGGCAGATAATCGCCACCCGGCTCAATTGCGCGAGTTGCGCGGCTTCCGGCCATTGGGCGGTGCTTTCCTGGGCCATGCGGCGTTCAAACACCAGCAAGCCGAATGCCAGTGCCAAGGCAATGGCCGCGCCCACACTGGCAGCCTGGCCCACTGCAGCGGCGGGCAAGGTTAGGCTCCAGAATTCCAGGACGCTGAACAGCGCCAGCAACGACCAGCCACACAGCCAGAACACCGGCGCGCCAATTTGCACCAGCAAGCCATTGCCGACGCGACCGAACTGCCGGTTAAGCCAGCCAGGTTCTTCTTGTGGCAGCGGCTGCTCGATCAGCCGTGCAGCCGGCTCCTCCAGCGCCATGGCCCGCCAATCCGCGACCCACCAGGCCGACTGAACACCGGCCACCAGCACCAGCAATGCCGAGGCGCAGTTGATCAGTACCACCGGCCAGATCGACAGCGGGGCGAACAGCGCCACAAACAGCGCCAGCATCCAGCCGCCGACCGCCAGCACCGTCAGGGCAATGCCGGCCTGCCTTAAACGGCGGGCATGAAACAACCCTTGCTGAAACCGCGGCAACCCTTCGATGGCCACGTCATCAGCGTCTAGATCCACTCGCATCCCCAAACGCCCACCCAGAAACAATTAGTTACTCTATAACCCGAAGCGTGAAATTTTTGTTTGGTTTCACACAGATAGTGACGAAAGCCCCAGAAACAGGAGCCATCACTGGTTTCAACCGTGATAAATCGGCACACTCCCCAGAGTTTTTCGCGGGCTTACGGACAAGGAAGCGTCACTCCCCATGATTTCGATCTATCAGCTTAAACCGCGTTTTCAGAACCTGCTGCGCCCGCTGGTGCAGCGCCTCTACGACAACGGCACCACCGCCAACCAGATCACCGTGCTGGCCGGGGTGATTTCCCTCCTGGTGGGATTGCTGATTGCCGGCTTCGCACAACATGTGTGGCTGTTTGCGCTGATTCCGCTGTGGATGATCCTGCGCATGGCCCTCAATGCCATCGACGGCATGCTCGCCCGGGAATTCGGCCAGCAGTCGCGACTCGGCGCCTACCTCAATGAACTGTGTGACGTGATCGCCGACAGCGCGCTGATCCTGCCGTTTGCGCTGATCCCCGAGGTCAGCCTGGCGCCGGTATTGCTGGTGACGCTGCTGGCGGTGTTCAGCGAATACGCCGGCGTGCTCGGGCCGATGGTCGGGGCCTCGCGGCGCTACGACGGCCCCATGGGCAAGAGCGATCGGGCATTTGTGCTCGGGGTTCTGGCCACCGGCGTGGCACTGGGCTGGCTCGGTGCCGGTTGCGTCGAGGCGGTGATGTGGCTGGTCGCGGCCTTGTTGGCCTACACCCTGGTCAACCGCGTGCGCCAAGGCCTCAAAGAACAACAAACCTCCCCTTCTGCATAAGGATTTTGCGATGCGTGAACAGCAAGAGCACACCTTCAGCACCCATGACGGGGTGGAGCTTTTCTACCGTCACTGGCCCGCCACCGCGCCCGCGGGCTTTGCACCCCGCAAGGCGATTTTGCTGTTCCATCGCGGCCACGAGCACTCCGGGCGTATCGCCCACCTGGTGGACGAACTGAACCTGCCGGAATTCGACTTCTTCGCCTGGGACGCCCGCGGCCACGGCCAATCCCCCGGCGCGCGCGGCGACAGCCCGAGCTTCGCCACCAGTGCGCGGGACGTGCAGACCTTCGTTGACCATATCGGCACCACCTACAGCATTGAGGAAGAAAACCTCGCGGTGATCGCCCAGAGTGTCGGCGCAGTGATCGCGGCGACCTGGGTGCACGACTACGCACCAAGGATCCGCTCGCTGGTACTCGCCTCGCCCGCGTTCAAGGTCAAGCTCTACGTGCCCTTCGCCCGGCCGGGCCTGGCGCTGATGCGCAAGTTTCGCGGCAATTTTTTCGTCAACAGTTACGTCAAGGCCAAGTTCCTGAGCCATGACCCGGAGCGCGTGGCGTCCTACGACAGCGATCCGCTGATCACCAAAGCTATCTCGGTGAATGTGCTGCTGGGCCTGTACGAAGCCGCCGACCGGGTTGTAGCCGATGCCCAGGCAATCCAGGTGCCGACCCAACTGCTGATCTCCGGCTCAGACTTTGTGGTGCACCGCAAACCCCAGCAGCAGTTTTTCGACCGCCTGGGCAGCCTGAAAAAAGAACTGCATATCCTCCCCGGCTTCTTCCACGACACCCTCGGTGAACGTGACCGCGCGGTGGCCTTGAGCAGCGCCCGGCGCTTTATCCTGCAGAACTTCGAACACCCGCTGGACCGCGCGACGCTGTTGGATGCCGACAAGATCGGCCTGACCTGCGCCGAATCCGAATCCCTCGCCGCGCCGTTGCCACGCAACTCCCTGCGCGACCTCTACTGGCGCATGACCCGCGCCAGCATGGGCCTGGGCAGCAAACTGTCGGATGGCGTGAAGCTTGGTTTCGATACCGGCTTCGACTCCGGCAGCACCCTGGACTACGTGTACCGCAACAAACCCACCGGCAAAGGCGGGCTGGGGCGGATGATCGACACCAATTACCTGAACTCCATCGGCTGGCGCGGTATTCGCCAACGCAAGCTGAACGTGGAAGAGCTGCTGCGCCTGGCGATGGCCAAGCTGCGGGACGAGCAGCAGGAAGTGCGCATCGTCGACATCGCCGCCGGGCATGGTCGGTACATTCTGGAAGCCTTGCAGGGCGTTTCGCCGTTGCCCGAATCGATCCTGTTGCGGGACTACAGCGACATCAACGTGCGCGACGGTGGCGCACTGATTCGTGAAAAAGGCCTGGGGGATATCGCCCAGTTCGTCAAAGGCGATGCGTTTGACCGGGCTGACCTGGCAGCGCTGGAGCCCAAACCGACGCTGGCGGTGGTCTCCGGCTTGTATGAACTGTTCGCGGATAACGCGATGGTCGGCGGTTCGCTCGCCGGTTTGGCCGAAGCCGTGGAGCCCGGTGGCTATCTGGTGTACACCGGCCAACCGTGGCACCCGCAACTGGAACTGATCGCCCGCGCCCTCACCAGCCACCGTCAGGGCCAGGCCTGGGTAATGCGCCGGCGTAGTCAGGCAGAGATGGATCAACTGGTGGAAGCCGCCGGTTTCCGCAAGATCACCCAGCGTGTAGATGAGTGGGGGATTTTCAGCGTGTCCCTGGCACAGCGAGTCTGACCCATGCGTGAACCGGGCCTGTTAAAATCGGCGGTGCTGTGGCTGCTGCTGTTGGCGCCGCTGTTTTTCAGCACCTACGGCTTTGCTACGTGGGTCACCAGCCAGCGCAGCGACGTGGGCACCATGGTGTTCGGCTGGGAAACCCATATCCCGTTCTGGGCCTGGACCATCGTGCCCTACTGGTCGATCGACCTGCTCTACGGTTTTTCCCTGCTGCTGCCCAGCACCCGCCATGAGTTGAAGCAACACGCCTTGCGCCTGCTGACGGCCCAGGTGATTGCCGTCACCTGCTTCCTGATCTGGCCACTGCGCTTCACCTTCGAAAGGCCGGAACTGGACGGCGTGTTCGGTTGGCTGTTTGCCGTACTCGCCGGGTTCGACAAGCCGTTCAACCAGGCGCCATCGCTGCACATCGCCTTGCTAGTAGTGCTGTGGATAATGTACCAGCGGCATAGCCAGGGCCTTTGGCGCTGGCTGGTGCATGGCTGGTTTGCGCTGATCGGCCTTTCGGTACTGACCACTTATCAACATCACTTTATCGACTTACCCACAGGTGCCCTCGCCGGCTGGCTGTGTGTGTGGCTGTGGCCGCTGGAACATCCGAGCCCGCTGCTGAATGCCCACCTGACTCGGGACCGGCAGCGTTGGCGGCTGGGGTTGCGCTATGGCTTCGGGTCGCTGGTGTGTCTGGTCCTCGCGTTTTCTCTCGGTGGGGGCTGGTTGTGGCTGCTTTGGCCGGCAGTTTCCCTCGGGTTGATGAAGGCGAATTATCTGGTGTTGGGCGTCTCAGGCTTTCAGAAACGCGCCGACGGGCGACTCACTCCGGCGGTACGCTGGTTGTTGGCGCCTTATCTAGTAGCCGCCTGGATCAATTCCCGCCTGTGGACACGTAAACATCCACAGCCCGATCAGGTTGTGGATAACGTTTGGCTCGGGCGAATTCCCACCGGCGGCGAGCTGAAGTCATTCAAGGCGGTGGTCGATCTCTGCGCCGAGTTACCGATTAATCCACAGGGCCGCGCCTATTACAGCTTGCCGGTGCTCGACCTCACGGCGCCCACCGCCGCGCAATGCCTGGAAGCCGCCCAAGCCATTGAACGACTGCGCTCAGCCGGGCCATTGCTGGTGTGCTGCGCCCTTGGTTACTCGCGAAGTGCCACGGCTGTGGCTGCATGGCTGCTACATACCGGGCGCGCAGGCAATGTCGACGAAGCGGTGGCTATTATTCGTACAGCACGCTCGCGTGTGGTCCTGCATCCCGCTCACCGTGAAGCCCTGGAGGGTTTAACCCATGCCCGCTGATATGGAATTACGGGTCGTCGCCAGCCTGCTGCGCCGCGGCCGTTCCCTGGATCAGTTATCCACAGGCCTGACCTTGCTCGGCGTACTGTTCGGCCTCGCGCAACTGCTGATGGCCAGTATCACGCCGATCTGCCTGACCCTCAGCCTGTGGATGATTGTGCTCGGGCTGCTGCAAAAATACTGGGCGCTGCGGGTGGCCTTCGACGCTGACCTGTTCGCCCTGCTGGCCCGGGACACCGAGCGCACGCCCGACTTCGACCAAGCCATGCAAACCCTTGGCCTGCAATCCGCCAAACGCGCGGGCCGGCCCTGGACCGAACGCCGTCGCGGCGCCTTGAAACTGTTGCGCAAGCAAGCCTACCTGCTGGCGGCGCAAGTGCTGCTGACCGTGGCCGTCATCCTGGCCAGCCCTTGGCTGCCCTTCGCCGGATAAGGAATCCTCATGTTCGAACCCGTGGTCGCCACCCTGATTACCTCCATGGCCCGCACCGTCACCGGCGCCCGCAGCCTGTGGCTTGGCTGCGCGCCCGTGCCGGTGCAGCGCATCTATTACGCCAACCACAGCAGCCACGGTGATTTCGTGCTGCTGTGGGCCTCGTTGCCGCAGAACCTGCGTAAATTCACCCGCCCGGTGGCCGGCAGTGACTACTGGAACAAAAGCGCCCTGCGACGCTACATCATCAGCCGGGTGTTCAATGGCGTGCTGATCGACCGCGAGCGCAAAGACCCTGTGGATAACCCCCTGCAACCGATGCTTCAGGCCCTGGAACAGGGAGACTCGCTGATCATCTTTCCCGAGGGCACACGCAACCTGGAAGACGGCCTGCTGCCGTTCAAAAGCGGGCTGTATCACCTGGCCAAGAGTTATCCACAAGCCGAGCTGATCCCGGTGTGGATCGCCAACCTCAACCGGGTCATGCCCAAGGGCCGCGTGCTGCCGCTGCCCTTGCTGTGCACTACCAGCTTTGGCGCACCGCTGCAGCTGGAGGAAGGCGAAGACAAGGCGCTGTTCCTCGCCCGCACCCGCGACGCCTTGCTCGCCCTCGCCCCGGAGCATTCCTGACATGGATAGCCAAACCCTGATGTTGTTCGGCGGGATCGGCGCGATCCTGGTGCTCGCCTCGCTGATCGGCCTGATCCTCAAACTGCGCACCCGTGGCACACCTAACGCGGTGATCGACAACCTCAACGCCCGCATCAATGCCTGGTGGGTGATGGTGGTGGTGATCGGTGTGGCCTTCTGGCTCGGCACCGGCGCGGTGATCCTGCTGTTCTACGCCGTGTCGTTCTATGCCCTGCGGGAATTCCTCACGCTCACGCCCACCCGGCGCAGCGATTACCCGGCACTGGTGGCGGCGTTTTACCTGGCGTTGCCGCTGCAATACCTGCTGATCTACTTCGACTGGTATGGGCTGTTCTCGATCTTTATCCCGGTGTACGTATTTTTGCTGCTGCCGATCCTTGCGTCACTGGGCGGCGACAGCACGCACTTCCTGGAACGGGCGTCGAAGGTGCAATGGGGGCTGATGATCGCGGTGTTCTGCGTGTCCTTCGTGCCGGCGCTCCTGACCCTGGATATCGTCGGCTACGAAGGCCGCAACCTGCTGCTGATCGCCTACCTGGTGATTGTGGTGCAGCTGTCGGACGTCTTGCAGTACGTGTGTGGCAAGCTGTTCGGCAAACACAAGATCGCGCCCAACCTGTCGCCGTCGAAGACGGTGGAAGGGTTTGTCGGCGGGATTCTGTTGTCATCCCTGATCGGCGCGGCGCTGTGGTGGACCACGCCGTTCAATCCCTGGCAGTCGTTCCTGATTGCGCTGCTGATCAACCTGCTGGGGTTTGCGGGCGGGATCGTGATGTCGGCGATCAAGCGCGACCGCGGCGTGAAGGATTGGGGGCACATGATCGAAGGACACGGCGGGATGCTGGACCGGCTGGATTCCGTGTGCTTTGCCGCGCCGATTTTCTTCCATCTCGTACGCTACTGGTGGACCTGAAACCTCACTCCATGACCTTCTCCCCCGTAGCAGCTGTCGAGCTCCAGCGAGGCTGCGTCGGCCGCACCACCGACCTCAGACCGAGTCGCGCCCTACGCAGCCTCGCTAAAGCTCGACAGCTGCTACGAAGGGAGAGGAGTTTCTGATCGTTCCCACGCTCTGCGTGGGAATGCATCCGGTGACGCTCCGCGTCACGACGTTAAGAGCGGACGCGGAGCGTCCAAGGCAGCGTTCCCACGCGGAGCGTGGGAACGCTCTAGCCGGGAAGATGCCCCAACGGCAACGCACCCGGGGTCTTCACCGTCTGAATCGCGAAGTTGCTGCGGATATCGCTCACTCCCGGCAACTTCAACAAACTCCCGGTCAGGAACCGCTCGTACCCGCGCAAGTCCGGCACCACCACTTGCAGCAGAAAATCCGATTCCCCCGACACCAGAAACGCCGAAATAACCTGAGGCAACGCGGTCACCGCCAACCGAAACGCTTCCGCCTGTTCGTCGTTATGCCGCTCCACTTTGACCCCGACAAACACCGTCAGCCCCAACCCCACTTCATCCCGATCGAGGCTCGCCTGATAGCCGCGAATCACCCCGGCTTCTTCCAACAACCGCACCCGCCGCAAGCAAGGCGACGCCGACAAGCCAATCTCGTCTGCCAGTTGCACATTGCTCAAGCGGCCGTCCCGTTGCAGGGCCTCAAGAATCTTGCGGTCAAACGCATCCAGTTTCAGGTTTGGCATAAGTAAACTGTTTCGCCCGTCAAAAGTGGCAGATTATGCCAAGACTAGACGCCTTTCCGGTTGACTACGCAAGCACCTGCCCCGACCTTCACCTCTAAAATTGCCCTACGATCACCTACCGCAAAGGGCAGGCACATGGCAGAACTCTGGTTGTTTTTAGTCGCGCTGGCGGTGGTGTACCTGTTGCCCGGCCCGGACATGATCCTGCTGCTGCAAACCGGCGCCCGCCAGGGCAAGGCGATGGCGCTGGCAACCGCAGCCGGTTTGGGGCTCGCACGGGCCTGCCATGTGGCGCTGGCGGGGATGGGCCTGGCGACGTTGTTCAAGGTCGCGCCCTGGACCTTCGATGTGGTGCGCCTGGGCGGTGCGGCGTATCTGCTGTGGATCGGCGTGCAGTGCCTGCGCTCCAACCTGCTGCCCAACCTGAACACCGGGGATGGCCCGGCACCGGCGCATGCCTGGCGCGGAGCCTTCCAACGCGGCCTGCTGACCAACCTGCTCAACCCCAAGGCGCTGCTGTTCTGCTCCGTATTGCTGCCGCAGTTCATTGACCCACACGGCGCTTCGGTGACGGCGCAGTTCGCAACGTTGGGCGCAATTCTGGTGGCCGTCGGCCTGGCATTCGACAGTTGCTACGGCCTGACCGGCGCCAGAATCGGCCGCTGGCTGCAGCGCAGCCCGTCCGCCCAACGCCTGCAACAATGGCTGTTTGGCAGTCTTTTGATCGGTTTTGCGATACGCCTCACCTTCGTACAGCAAGCCTGAGCAAAACGACGTGTTTTGCCGTCATCTTTTGTATTAAAGAGACGTGTAAGATACGCGACACATTGCCAGGGATGCTCACCATGTTTGATTCGTTAAAAGCGACCAGCCGCCGTTTTTTCGGGGCCTTGATCTCAGTGGTGAGTGTTCTGTTCCGCGCCGTGCGATGGCTGGCGCGCAGCCTGTTCGGTCAGTGGCAACCGCCGCGCTGGCTGCAAGCCACCGGCGACGGCTTGGTCAATGTCGGCCATAAGGCCCGGGCGTATCCACGCCAGGCCGCTGGCGGTGTGCTGGCCCTGGCGTTGCTGGTGGCCGCAGGCGTCTATGGCTGGCATTGGTATTCCCACCTGCCACAGCCCCACACCGTGGGCTATTCGCTGCACAAGCCCAACCTGACGGATTACACCCAGCCGCAGCCGGTTGTGGATAACTTGCAGGTGCGCTTCGCCGAATCCGTGGCACCGCTGGCGGCCATTGGCAAGCCGGTCACCGAAGGCATCACCCTTAAGCCGACCATCGCGGGTACCTGGCGCTGGTCGGACGACCGCAGCCTGGTGTTCACCCCGGAAAAAGACTGGCCCGTCGACGCCCACTACACCATCGACCTGGCCAAGAAGAACCTGTTGGCCGACGGCGTGCTGCTCAGCCAATACACCAGCCAATTCTCCACCCAGCCGTTCCGCGCCACCTTGACGCAAAACGAGCTGTACCAAGACCCGAGCAACCCGACGCAGAAACAGCTGGTCGCGACCTTCCACTTTTCCCACCCGGTAGACGAAGACAGCGTACGCAAGCGTGCTTCGGTCACCCTCGGCAAAGGCCTGGCCTACCGCGACGCACAACTGCCCAACCGTCCGGAAGTCACCTTCGACGAGCACAAGCTCAACGCTTTTGTTCGCTCCGCCGCCCTGGCCACTCCGCTGGAAAGCACCCCGGTCAGTGCCAAGCTCGATGAAGGCCTCAAGGCCCGTGACGGCGGCAATGCCAGCTCGGCGCCGTTGGTGGCCGAAGTCACCGTGCCCGGCCGCTATCGCCTGACCTTTACCGGCGCCGAAGTCAGCTTTGTCGACAACGAGCGCGGCGAGCCCGAGCCGGTGTTGATGTTCAGCAGTTCCAGCGCCGTGGCCGACGAGACCATCGCCAACAAGGTCCAGGCCTGGATGCTGCCGGAAAAAGCCGAGGACGATACCCGCCCCTGGAACCTGCAAGACATCGACGACAAGCTGCTGGCCAGCAGCACCAAGGTCAAGCTGACCCACGTGCCGAGCGTCGAACCGCTGAATACCCTGCACGCCTTCAAGTTCAAGGCCCCGCCGGGCCGCGCCCTGTACGTGCGGGTACCGGCCAACCTGGAAGCCATCGGCGGCTACCTGGCGAAAAATCCGACAGCTTCTCTCGTGAGCATGCCGGCTTATCCGCGCACGCTGCAGTTCCTGTCCGACGGCGCCCTGCTCAGCCTCACCGGCGAAAAACGCCTGGGCTTCATGGCCCGTGGCGTGCCCGGCGCCCATGTGGAAATCGCGCGCCTGCTGCCCAACCAGTTGCAACACTTGGTGGACCAGAGCAGCGGCAGCTTTGCCCGACCGAATTTTGCCAATGACTACTTCGACCGGATGGTGGAGCGTCAGAGCCTGGACATTCCGCTGTCGGCTGGCGACCCGTCCAAAACCGTCTACGACAACGTCGACCTGAGCAGCTACCTGACGGCCAACGGCGGCCGCCGGGGGATTTTTGTGCTCAAGCTGAGCCCGCAGGACGACCCGGCTGATCGCACCTTCGACTACTCGCGCAATACCACCAGCGACCTGCGTTTCATCGTGGTCACCGACTTGGGCATCATCGCCAAGCGCTCCAGCGATGGCAGCCACGATGTGTACGTGCAGTCCATCGGCAACGGCTCGCCGGTGTCCGACGCCCAGGTCGATATCATCGGCCGCAACGGTTTGCCGGTCGCCAGCGGCCATACCGACGCCGAAGGTCACGCGCACTTCGCCAAGCTGGATGAATTGCGCCGTGAGAAAACGCCGTTGATGTATGTGGTCAGTCGCGGCAATGACCAATCCTTCCTGCCGATTGCCCGTCAGTCGCAACAGCTGGATTTGTCGCGCTTTGATGTAGGCGGCCTGGAAGAAGACGGTGCGATCAATCGCCTCAGCGCCTACCTGTTTACCGACCGTGGCCTGTACCGGCCCGGCGAGACCGCGCACCTGGGCATGATCGTGCGCAGCGGCGACTGGAAAGGCGCCCTGCAAGGCCTGCCGGTTGAGTTGCAGATCACCGACCCCCGTGGCCTTGAGGTGATTCGCCAGCCGTTGAAACTGTCGGCCAGCGGTTTTGAAACCTTCGATTTCCCAAGCAGCGAAGTAGCGCCTTCCGGCGATTACACCGCGACCCTGCAACTGATCGGCGAGAAGCAGCGCCGTACCGACCTGGGCAGCGTCAGCTTCAAGGTCCGCGACTTTGAACCGGACCGGATGAAAGTCAGCCTGAGCCTGCACGATACACCGGTGCTGGGCTGGATCCCGCCGGACCAAGTGGTGGCCAAAGTCACCGCGATGCACTTGTTCGGCGCTCCGGCGGCGGGCCGTCGCGTCACGGCAAAAATGTCCCTGAGCCCCACGCTCGCGGCCTTTGATCGCTACCCGGATTACCGCTTCCGCCTGAATGACTCGCTGGAGGAAGCCAGCTCCGAAGACCTGGCCGAAACCACCGTCGACGATAATGGCCAGGCGCTGCTCGACCTGAACCTGCAACGCTTCGCCAACAGCACCTACCGCCTGCAAGTGATGACCCAGGTGTACGAAGCCGAAGGCGGTCGTAACGTCGCCGCACAAAGCGCGTTGCTGGTGTCGGCAGCGCCGTACCTGGTGGGTGTGAAGAGTCAGGATTCGCTGTCCTTCGTCGCCAAGGACGCACCGCGTCAGGTGCAATGGCTGGCCGTGGCGCCAGACCTCACGCCAGTCGCCGTGGACGGCCTGACCAGTGAAGTGGTCGAGCACCGCTACGTCTCGGTGCTGGTGAAGCAATCCAACGGCACCTACAAATACGAGTCGCGCATCAAGAACATCAACCAGCCGGCCTCGCCGCTGGTGATGACCAAGGACGGCGCCAAGCAAACCCTGAACACCGGCACCCCGGGCGATTTCACCCTGCAACTCAAGGACGCCAACGGCAACCTGCTGAACCAGATCGACTACAGCGTCGCCGGCCGGGGCAACACCTCGCGCTCCCTGGAGCGCAACGCCGAACTGCAACTGCGCCTGGATAAACGCAGCTACGCCACCGGTGATGAGATCGCCATCAGCATTCGTGCGCCGTACACCGGGGCCGGGTTGATCACCATCGAACGGGACAAGGTCTACACCCAGCAGTGGTTCAAGGCCGACAGCACCAACAGCGTGCAACATATCCGCGTTCCTGCCGGGCTTGAGGGCAATGCCTACGTCAACGTGCAGTTCGTGCGGGACATCGGGTCGTCCGAGGTCTACATGAGCCCGCTGTCCTACGGCGTGGTGCCGTTCAGCATCAACCTCGACGCGCGGCGCATGGCGTTGAAAGTCGAAGGCCCGGCGAAGATCGAGCCGGGGCAGACCCTGGATATCAAGGTCAACGCCGACCGCCCTGGCCGCGCAGTGGTCTACGCGGTGGACGAAGGCATCCTGCAAGTGGCGCGCTACCAGACGCCGGACCCGCTGGGCTTCTTCTTCCAGAAGCGTGCGCTGGAGGTCGGTACCAGTCAAATTCTTGACCTGATCCTGCCGGAATTCAGCCGCCTGCTCAGTGGGGCAGCGCCGGGTGGTGACACCGAAGGCGCCCTGGCCAATCATCTCAACCCGTTCAAGCGTAAACATGAGCCGCCAGTGGCCTGGTGGTCTGGCTTGGTGGACTTGCCGGCCGGTGAAACGGTGCTGCATTACCAGGTACCGGACAGCTTCAACGGCAAGCTGCACCTGTTTGCGGTGGCGGTAGACAGCGACAGCGTGGGCGTCAGCGAAGCCAACACTGAAGTGCGCGGGCCACTGGTGATCACGCCGAACGTGCCGGCTTTTGTCGCGCCGGGTGATGTGTTCAGCGTCAGCGCCGGGGTGTTCAGCAACCTCGACGCCGCGGCGGACGTGAAGTTTGAAGTGCAGACCAGCAATGGCCTGCAGGTGCAAGGCGACAAGGTCAGCACCCTGGCCCTGCAACCGCGCAAGGAAGGCGTCGCCGAGTTCAAGATCAGGGTTGGGGAAAACCTCGGCTCGGCCGACTTGCGCTTCGTCGCGGTGCTGCCGGATGGCAAGCGGATCCAGGTGGCGGAAACCACGTCGATCCGGCCATTGAGCGAACATCGGGTGGCCCTGAGCCTGGGTCGTTTCGACAGCGCCAGCAAAGAGCTGAAACCGACCCGCGACCTGTTCGGCCAGTTGCGCGATGTGCAATTGGGCGTCGCCGCTTCGCCGCTGGTCTGGGCCAACGGCCTCAAGCATTACCTGGATGACTACGGCTACGCCTGCACCGAGCAATTGGTGTCCAAGGCCATGCCGGCGTTGATCTGGGGCGGTAACGCGCCGGAGGCCGAGCAGGCCTTCAGCGGTGCGGTGCGCATGCTGCGTCAACGGCAGAACCAGGCCGGTGGTTTCGGCTTGTGGGCGGCCAACCCGGATGTGGCGCCCTACGCCAGCCTGTACGCCACCGACTTCCTGATCGAAGCCAGGGAGCGCGGGCTGCCGGTACCGGAAGATCTGCTGCAACGTTCTAACGCGTACCTCACCGACCTGGCCAACGGCCCGAGCGAAGGCCTGTCGGAATTGCGCAACCGCGCCTATGCCAGTTACCTCCTGAGCCGTCAGGGGATTCTGGTGAGCGGCGCCTTGAGCGATATCCGCGAACGCTACGAGAGCTACTTCAAGGACACCTGGCAGAACGACATTGGCGCCGCATACCTCGCCGCCAGCTACAAGTTGCTCAAGCAGGATCGTCAGGCCGATACGTTGTTCCGCAAGGTGCCGTGGCTTTCCCTGTCGGATAAATGGGACAGCGACGGCCTGTATTACGACCCGCTGGTGCACGACGCCGAGCACCTGCATTTGCTCGCGCGGCACTTCCCGGAAATGCTCGACGATGTGCCGGCAAGCCTGCTGGATAAACTCGGCAAGCGCCTCAATGAGCAGCGCTACAACTCGCTGTCGGCGGCGCTGTTGCTGCGGGCCCTGGACAACTATGGCCAGCGCGCGCAAAGCGACATGACCCTCAAGGCCACCGCATGGCTCAGCGACAAGCAGCAACAGTTGTTGCAGATGGCCGGCCAGCCGCCACGTGCGGCGGTGCCTGCCGGTACGCAAAAACTGCAGATGGAAAAATCCGATGGCCCGGCGGCGTTCTACATGCTCAGCGAAGCCGGCTATGACAAGGGCGCCAACCTCAAGCCGATCAACAGCGGCCTGGAAATCATCCACGAATACCTCGACCTCAAAGGCAATCCAGTCAGCAAGGTCGCGGTAGGCGATGAGTTCCTGGTGCGCCTGCGCTTGCGCGCCACCGACCGTGATCAGGTGCAGCAAGTGGCTGTGGTCGACCTGCTGCCGGGCGGCGTCGAGCCTGTGTATAACTTGCCGCCGGAGCCGGAAGCGGCCAGCACCGAGGAAAGCGAAGGCGACGATTCGGAGTACGTTGAAACCGGCGAAGACACCGAAGAAGCCGACGCCTGGCAGGCGCCGATCGGCGAGACCGACTTGAGCAACTGGCAACCGGACTACGTCGATGTGCGTGATGACCGAGTGGTGTTGTACGGCACCGCGCTGCGGGATGTAGGCACCTTCGTGTACCGCGTGCGCGCCACCAACGCCGGTACCTTCAATACGCCACCGGCCTACGCCGAGGGCATGTACGAAACCACCCTGCAAGGACGCGGCAAAGTAGGCCAGCTTGAAATTACCAAGCCTTAAAAGCCTGACGCCGCTGCTGGCGGCGGCGTTGATTCTGGCGGGGCTGCGACTGTGGCCCCATGCACCGCTGGAACAGGCCGCCACCTCCTCACGGGTGGTGCTGGCCGATGACGGTTCGCTGCTGCGCATGACCCTGGCGGCTGATGGGCAATATCGCCTGTGGCTACCCCTGGAGCGGATTTCTCCGTCATTGGTGGAGGCGTTGCTGCTCAAGGAAGACCGCAATTTCTACTGGCACCCGGGGATCAATCCCCCGGCGTTGCTGCGGGCGGCCATGGCCACTTATAGCGGCGGCCAGCGCCAGGGCGGCTCGACCTTGAGCATGCAGTTGGCCAGGCGCCTGTGGGATCTCAATACCCGCCAGGTGCCCGGCAAGCTGCAGCAGATGGCCCTGGCGTTGTGGTTGGAGGCGCGTTACAGCAAGCATGACATTCTCGAGGCCTACCTCAACCTGGCCCCCATGGGCGGCAATATCGAAGGTGCCGAAGCGGCCAGCCGGATCTATTTCGGCAAGTCAGCGGCGCAGTTGTCCTTGTCTGAAGCCCTGGCGTTAGCCGTGATCCCCCAGCAACCCGGCCGCCGCGCGCGCTTCGGGCCATCGCTGCAAACCGCCCGGCAACGGCTGATGGCGGACTGGCGGGAAACTTATCCACAAGACCCGCGTAACGACAGTTTGCTGGACCTGCCGCTGGAAGCCCGCAACCGCCAGCAGATCCCATTTCTGGCGCCGCACCTGAGCGAACAGTTGCTGGCCTCGCAAACTGGCAACGAGTTGAACAGCACCCTCAACCTGCCGCTGCAACAATTGCTGGAACGGCTGATCACCGGTTTTATCGCCGAGCGCCGCAGCAGCGGTGTGGAAAACGCCACGGCGATCCTGATCGACAGCCGCGACCAAAGCGTAAAAGCCCTGGTGGGCTCGGCGGATTACTTATCCACAGGCATCCATGGCCAGGTCAACGGTGTGCTGTCGCGGCGCTCGCCGGGCTCCACCCTCAAGCCATTCCTGTATGGGCTCGCGCTGGACCAAGGGGTGATCCATCCCATGAGCATCCTCAAGGACATGCCGAGTAACTTCGGCTACTTCCAGCCGGAAAATTTCGACGGAAGTTTTGTCGGGCCGGTGACAGCCCGTGATGCGCTAATTCGCAGCCGCAATATCCCGGCGGTGTGGCTGGCCAGCCAAACCCGCTCGCCGTCACTCTACGGATTGCTGCAACGCGCCGGGATCAAGGGCCTGCGCGGCGAAAGCCATTACGGTTTGGCGCTGGCCCTGGGTGGCGGCGAGATGACGCCCGAGGAGCTGGCGCGGCTGTATGTGATGCTGGCCGGTGACGGACATCTGCGACCCTTGCGCTATTTGCAGGAACAGCCGCAAACCACCGGCCCGCAGCTACTCACCCCACAGGCGGCCTTTATGGTGCGCGACATGCTGCGGCGCAACCCGCGCCCGGACGGGCTGCCGGGACGCCATTGGCGCACGGCCTGGAAGACCGGCACCTCATGGGGCTTTCACGATGCCTGGAGCGCCGGCCTCGTAGGCCCTTACGTGCTGGTGGTGTGGGTGGGCAACTTCGATGGGCGTCCAAATCCGGAGTTTATTGGCGCGAAAACCGCCGCCCCCCTGTTCTTCCGTATCGCCGACGCCCTGCCCCTGGCCTTGCCCAATGTGGTGATCAAACCCGACAAGCCACCCGCCGGGCTGATCCGCATCGACGTCTGCGCCGCCTCTGGCGACTTGCCCAACCGCTGGTGCCCACGTACCCGCAAGACCTGGTACATCCCCGGCGTGTCACCGATTCGCGTGTCCAACCTGCATCGCCCGGTGCTGATCGACACCCGCACCGGCAAGGCCGCGTGCCCGCCATTCGACCCGCAGTACACCCGTGAAGAAGTCTTCGAATTCTGGCCCAGCGATGTGCAGCGGCTGTTCCGCGCCGCCGGGCTGCCCCGGCGCACGCCGCCCAATGTGCAGAAAAGTTGCCAACCCAATCGAATCGGCGACCAGAGCGAGGCGCCGCAGATTCGCTCGCCGCTGACCCAAGTCAGCTACCACCTGCGCCTGTCCCAGCCCCAGGAAAGCATCCCGCTGAACGCCAATGCGGCCAGTGATGCACTGACGCTGTATTGGTTTGCCGACCAGACCCTGATCGGCCAGGGCCCGCCGCAAACCACGCTGAACTGGCGGCCGGGTAAGTCGGGGGACTATCGGTTGCGGGTCACTGATGATCAGGGCCGCAGCGCCAGCCGGGGACTGAAGGTGGAGTTTGTGCCCTGATCAGGGATCTTCGTCGCCTAAACCGACGGTGCCGGCATCTTTTGCGAAATGCTTGTATGCCACCCCTAGCTTGCGTTGCTCGAAGATCGAAAACACCAGGGTGCCCAGCAGAATCATCATCCACACCAGGAACACCTTCATGGTGTCCACCTGTGCCACCACCAGCAGCAACGTCACCACGCCGCCAATCACCATGCCCAAACCCATCCAGGCACCCAGCACACGGCCCACCGCCAGGCGCATGCCCTTGGGCAGCAACAGCCGCAGCGCGAGCAACACCACAAACATCGTCAGCAAAAAGCCAAACGCGGCCATGA
This sequence comes from Pseudomonas sp. TH34, assembly GCF_016650865.1. Lineage (NCBI taxonomy): Bacteria > Pseudomonadati > Pseudomonadota > Gammaproteobacteria > Pseudomonadales > Pseudomonadaceae > Pseudomonas > Pseudomonas sp. TH34. Next base: position 149,040 of record NZ_JAEKFB010000018.1, on the reverse strand, counting down.
AAGGAATTACGAAGCCATTGTCACGGTACAACCAGGCCAGAAAACGATAGGCCGGGTTCAATCCCGCCATTTGCTGGTAGGTGGCGGGGCCCGGCAGGTGCAGTTGGGCAAAATGTTCCGGGGTCATGGCCATGATGCCGACACCGATCAAGCCCACCACCACCGCATAGAAACCACCGGCACGCCACAACGGCGCCAGCACACGGCGATTCTCCACATCCTTGGTCTCGGCCACGCCGAACACCGCATCACGTTGCCGGCCCTGGGCAATCACCGTCTTGCCGTCACGTTCGCAGGCGTCGCCAATCAGCATCACCTGCATATCCTGGGAGAGGAGCAGTTCGCCCTGGCGGCGGGAGTTACTGATCCACTCATGGTCGTCAGGACGCTTCTTGCCGAACAGGTCGATGCCTTCGGCAATCACCGTCACTTCCCCGGTGGCGTCCTGCAGGCGGAAGTCGTTGCAGCGAGCCTCGGCTGAGACCTGGCTCCAGCTCCAATCGCCGTCCTTGTCTTTGGTGCCTTCTTCGATGACCCACACGTAACCCGCACAAGGCTTGCCGTTGACCGGGGAGATCAGCGGTGTGTCGACGATCACCTTGCCATTGACCTCCACCAGGCCCATGGCCAAGGAGCGTATCTGGCTGGTGGCCAGGCGTTGTTCGGTGCGATAGAAGTTGGGGCCGAAGCTGGCCAGCAAACCGATCAAGATGCAGACGGGGAAAAACAGCGCAACCAGGATCGTCGGGGCGTAAACCATCAGGCCGATGAAGCCGGCAAGAAAGATCAGCGCCACCAAGGTTTTCCAAGCCGGCTTTTTCGCGACAACGCCCGCCTGAGTGGTTTTCATGCTCCCGGCACCTCAAGCTTCACGCCCTCGTAGCGGGTTTCTTCGGCGCTGATGGCCAGCAGCGGGATGCGCTGGTAGCCAAGCATCTTGGCGAAGAACAGATCAGGGAAAATCGCGATGGCGATGTTGTAGAGGTTGACCGACTCATTGAAGAACTCGCGGCGGTCGGCGATGCGCTCTTCCACCGCCGAGATCGCCTGCTGCAACTCGACCATGTTGGGGCCGGAGATCAGCGTCGGATAATTCTCGGCCACCGCAATCACCGACTTGAGCGCCGTATTGAGCTGGTTGGAGGCATCGACCTTATCGGTGAGGCTGCTGGCGTTGAGGTACGCGGTACGGGCGTCGCTGAGGCGGGTGAACAGCGCGTTCTCATGGTTCATGGCGGCTTGCACCACGCGCATCAGGTCGGGAATCTGGTCTGCCCGCTGCTTGAGCAACACGTCGATGTTGGCGAAGGCTTTATCCACATCGTTGCGGCGCATCACCAGGCCGTTGTAGACCCCCACCAGCCAGCCGACCAGGCCGACGACAATAATCAGCACGACGATACCGGCGATCAGCAGTTCGATGTTCATGGCGGCGGCATTCCCTGGCTAGTTATCCACAGGGCGCATTCTAGGGGTAAAGCAGGGGAATACTCCCGGAATTAGTCCACAGAAACGGCAAGACCCGATATCCGGTAGCCTGAAAAAGCAAAACCCCCGAAGAACGGGGGTTTTGGTGGTTCGAGTGCGGCTTATTCCACCGTCACCGACTTCGCCAGGTTGCGCGGCTGGTCAACGTCAGTGCCCTTGAGCACGGCGACGTAGTACGACAGCAACTGCAGCGGGATGGTGTAGAGAATCGGCGACAGGGTGTCGTGGATGTGCGGCATGTTGATGACGTGGGTACCTTCGCCATTGGTCATGCCGGCCTTTTCGTCGGCGAACACGATCAGTTGACCGCCACGGGCGCGCACTTCCTGCAGGTTGGATTTGAGCTTCTCCAGCAGTTCGTTGTTCGGCGCGACGGTAACGACTGGCATGTCGTCATCCACCAGGGCCAACGGGCCGTGCTTCAGCTCACCGGCTGGGTAGGCTTCGGCGTGGATGTAGGAGATTTCCTTGAGCTTGAGCGAACCTTCCATCGCCACCGGGTATTGCGCGCCACGGCCGAGGAACAGGGTGTGGTGTTTGTCGGCGAACAGCTCGGCGACTTTTTCCACGGTGCTGTCCATGGCCAGTGCTTCGCCCAGGCGGGCCGGCAGGCGGCGCAGTTCTTCGACCAGGTGCGCCTCGACGCCTTCGCCCAGGGTGCCGCGAACCTGGCCCAGAGACAGGGTCAGCAGCAACAGACCGACCAACTGGGTGGTAAAGGCTTTGGTGGAGGCCACGCCGATTTCACGACCGGCCTGGGTCAGCAGGGTCAGGTCGGACTCACGCACCAGGGAGCTGATGCCGACGTTGCAGATCGCCAGACTGCCGAGGAAGCCAAGTTCCTTGGCGTTGCGCAGGGCGGCCAGGGTGTCGGCGGTTTCACCGGACTGGGAGATGGTCACGAACAGGGTGTCGGGTTGCACCACCACCTTGCGGTAGCGGAATTCGCTGGCGACTTCGACCTGGCACGGGATGCCGGCCAGTTCTTCCAGCCAGTAACGGGCAACCATGCCGGCGTGGTAGCTGGTACCGCAGGCGACGATCTGTACGTTGCGCACTTTGGCGAACAGTTCGGCGGCTTGCGGGCCGAAGGCTTGCACCAATACCTGGTTCTGGCTCAGGCGACCTTCCAGGGTGCGTTGTACCACGGCCGGTTGCTCGTGGATTTCCTTGAGCATGAAGTGGCGGAACTCGCCCTTGTCGGCGGCTTCGGCGCCGTCGCGGTACTGCACGGCTTCACGTTCCACGGACTGGCCGTTGACGTCCCAGATGGACACGCTTTCACGGCGGATCTCGGCGATATCGCCTTCTTCCAAGTACATGAAGCGGTCGGTCACCTGGCGCAGGGCCAGTTGGTCGGAGGCGAGGAAGTTCTCACCCAGGCCCAGGCCGATCACCAACGGGCTGCCACTGCGGGCGGCGACCAGGCGGTCGGGCTGGCTGGCGCTGATCACGGCCAGGCCATAGGCGCCGTGCAGTTCCTTGACAGTGGCCTTGAGGGCGTTGGTCAGGTCACCGAGGTCCTTGAGCTTGTGGTTCAGCAGGTGGGCGATGACTTCGGTGTCGGTGTCCGAGGTGAAGACATAACCCTGGCCCTTGAGCTGTTCACGCAGCACTTCGTGGTTTTCGATGATGCCGTTGTGCACAACCGCCAGGTCACCGGAGAAGTGCGGGTGAGCGTTGCGTTCGCAGGGTGCACCGTGGGTGGCCCAACGGGTGTGGGCGATACCCAGGCGGCCTACCAGCGGCTCACCAGCCAGTGCCTGTTCCAGTTCGCTGACCTTGCCCGGGCGACGCATGCGCTCAAGCTTGCCGGCGTTGGTGAAAAGCGCCACACCGGCGCTGTCGTAGCCACGGTATTCCAGGCGTTTGAGGCCTTCGAGCAAAATGGCGGTGATGTTTCGTTCAGCGACTGCGCCAACAATTCCACACATGGTTTCTCTCCTAGATGACTGCCGCGCAAATCAGCGTGATGCCGCGGGCTTGAATCTGGTCGCGGGCCTCAAGCGGCAGGCGATCATCGGTAATAAGGGTATGGACGCTGCTCCAGGGCAGTTCCAGGTTGGGGATCTTGCGGCCAATCTTGTCGGACTCGACCATCACCACCACTTCGCGGGCGACCTCGGCCATGACGCGGCTCAGGCCCAGCAATTCGTTGAAGGTGGTGGTACCGCGCTCCAGGTCGATGCCATCGGCACCAATGAAGAGCTGGTCGAAGTCGTAGGAACGCAGTACTTGCTCGGCGACCTGGCCCTGGAACGAGTCCGAATGCGGGTCCCAGGTGCCGCCGGTCATCAACAACACCGGCTCGTGTTCCAGTTCGCTCAAGGCGCTGGCCACGTGCAGGGAGTTGGTCATCACCACCAGGCCGGGTTGCTGGCCCAGTTCGGGGATCATGGCGGCGGTGGTGCTGCCGCTGTCGATGATGATGCGTGCGTGTTCCCGCAAGCGCCTGACGGCCGCACGGGCGATGGCGCGCTTGTAGGCAGAAATGGGCTGGGCCGGATCACCGACCAATTCCTGAGGCATGGTGATGGCGCCGCCGTAGCGACGCAGCAACAGGCCGTTACTTTCGAGGGCGGCCAGGTCCTTGCGGATGGTCACTTCCGAGGTTTCGAAACGTTTGGCCAATTCGTCCACGCTGACTTCGCCTTGCTCGGTGAGCATGGCAAGGATGTTGTGGCGACGTTGGGGTGTATTTCGTTTCGACATGGTGATGATAAGTTTCGTTTCGAAAGATAACGAAGGCAATCAAAACCTATTCAATCAAAATGGTCAAGCATGCGACTGAGTTTTTTGAATCAACACAGATAAAAATGTGGGAGCGGGCTTGCTCGCGAAAGCGGTGTGTCAGTCAGCGCATGTATCAACCGAAAGACCGCCTTCGCGAGCAAGCCCGCTCCCACATGAGTACTACAGTGATTCAGGGGTGTGGATAACTCAGGTTTTCTTGATTTTGACCGGGCGCTTCCAACCGTCGATGTTGCGCTGGCGGGCGCGGGCTACGGCCAGTTGGGACTTATCCACATCCTGGTTGATGGTTGAGCCTGCCGCCGTATTCGAACCATCACCAATGGTGACGGGCGCGATCAATGAGTTGTTGGAGCCAATAAATACGTCTTCACCAATGGTCGTCTGGTACTTATTGGCGCCATCGTAGTTACAGGTAATAGCGCCGGCGCCGATATTGCTGCGTGCACCAATCACTGCATCACCGAGGTAGGCCAGGTGTCCTGCCTTGGCGTCGTCGCCCATCCGGGCGTTTTTCAGTTCTACAAAGTTACCCACATGGGCGCGGGCGCCAAGCACGCTACCCGGACGCAAACGCGCGAACGGACCGGCATCACTGCCCTCGCCCATCACCGCACCATCAATATGACTGTTGGCCTTGATCACCACGCCTTTGCGCAGGGTACTGTCCTTGATCACGCAGTTCGGGCCGATCACCACGTCGTCTTCAATGACCACGCGGCCTTCGAGGATCACGTTGATATCGATCAGCACGTCGCGGCCTACGGTGACATCACCTCGCACATCGAAACGTGCCGGATCACGCAGCGTCACGCCCAGCGCCATCAGGCGGCGGCCTTCACGCAGTTGATAGTGACGCTCCAGCTCCGCCAGTTGCTTGCGGTCGTTGGCACCCTGCACTTCCATCGGGTCGTGGGGCTGTTCAGTGGCGACCACCAGGCCATCGCTGACGGCCATCTCGATGACGTCGGTCAGGTAGTACTCGCCCTGGGCGTTGTTGTTGGACAGACGGCTCATCCAGTCCGCCAGGCGATCGGCCGGAACCGCGAGGATGCCGGTGTTGCCTTCAGTGATGGCGCGCTGGGCTTCGCTGGCGTCCTTGTGCTCGACGATGGCGGCGACCTTGCCGTCAGCGTTGCGCACGATACGACCGTAGCCGGTAGGGTCATCCAGCTCGACAGTGAGCAGGCCCATCTGGCCTGGCACCACGTGCTTGAGCAGGCGCTGCAAGGTTTCCACTTCGATCAGCGGCACGTCACCGTAGAGGATCAGCACGGTGTCGGCCTTGATGAACGGCACGGCTTGCGCTGTGGCATGGCCGGTACCCAATTGCTTGTCCTGCAATACGAAATTCAGGTCATCCGCCGCCAGCCGCTCACGCACCACATCGGCACCGTGGCCAATCACCACATGAATGCGCTGTGGATCAAGCTGCCGGGCGCTGTGGATAACATGGCCAAGCATGGAGTTGCCGGCAACCGGGTGCAGCACCTTGGGCAGAGCCGAACGCATACGGGTGCCCTGGCCTGCGGCAAGAATTACGATTTCGAGAGACATGAATGGCTACCAATCCTGGGCGGTCAGACTTCAGACCAAAGAAGTGTTTTGCAAAAAAAGAAAAAGGGTAGCCGAGGCTACCCTTTTTAATCAATCACACATGAGGCTTGACGGCTTAGCCGCCAAACTTCTTGCGGATCTGCTGGACGGTGCGCAGCTGAGCTGCGGCCTCGGCCAGACGTGCAGCAGCAGAACCGTAGTCGAAATCTGCGCCTTTTTCGTTCAGGGCCTTCTCGGCAGCCTTGACGGCTTCCTGAGCGGAGGCTTCATCCAGGTCGGCAGCACGTTGCACGGTGTCGGCAAGTACCTTGACCATGTTCGGCTGAACCTCGAGGAAACCACCGGAGATGTAAAACACCTCCCTTTCCCCGCCCAGCTTGGTCAGAGTGATCGGACCAGGCTTCAAGGATGTAATCAATGGCGCGTGGCCAAAGTTAATACCCAGGTCGCCCAGTTCGCCGTGTGCAATCACACTCTCGATCTGACCGGAGAAGATTTCCCCTTCCGCGCTGACGATATCGCAATGGAATGTCATAGCCATCTGCTTGCCTCAACCTGATTAGCGCCCGTTACCGGGCGCCGGAATTACAGTTTCTTGGCTTTCTCGATCGCTTCTTCGATGCCGCCGACCATGTAGAACGCTTGTTCTGGCAGGTGGTCGTAGTCACCGTTGAGGATGCCTTTGAAGCCAGCAATGGTGTCTTTCAGGGAAACGTATTTACCCGAGGCACCGGTGAAGACTTCAGCCACGAAGAACGGCTGCGACAAGAAGCGCTGGATCTTACGAGCGCGGGATACCAACTGCTTGTCGGTTTCCGACAGCTCGTCCATACCCAGGATCGCAATGATGTCCTTCAGTTCTTTGTAACGCTGCAGAACGTACTGGACGCCGCGAGCGGTGTCGTAGTGTTCCTGGCCGATAACGTTCGGGTCCAGCTGGCGCGAAGTCGAATCCAGTGGATCGACCGCTGGGTAGATACCCAGGGAGGCGATGTCACGGGACAGTACGACGGTGGCGTCCAAGTGGGCGAACGTGGTCGCTGGCGACGGGTCAGTCAAGTCATCCGCAGGTACGTATACCGCTTGGATCGAGGTGATCGAACCGTTTTTGGTCGAAGTGATACGCTCTTGCAGAGTACCCATCTCTTCGGCCAGGGTCGGCTGGTAACCTACTGCGGAAGGCATACGGCCCAGCAGTGCGGATACTTCAGTACCGGCCAGGGTGTAACGATAGATGTTGTCGACGAACAGCAGAACGTCGTTACCTTCGTCACGGAACTTCTCGGCCATGGTCAGGCCGGTCAGTGCTACGCGCAGACGGTTACCCGGCGGCTCGTTCATCTGACCGTAAACCAGTGCCACTTTGTCCAGAACGTTGGAATCCTTCATCTCGTGGTAGAAGTCGTTACCCTCACGAGTACGCTCACCCACACCGGCGAACACGGAATAACCGCTGTGCTCGATGGCGATGTTACGGATCAGTTCCATCATGTTTACGGTTTTGCCTACACCGGCACCACCGAACAGACCGACTTTACCGCCCTTGGCGAACGGGCAAACCAGGTCGATAACCTTGATGCCGGTTTCCAGCAGGTCGTTGCCGCCCGCTTGTTCCGCGAAGGAAGGCGCAGGACGGTGAATGCCCCAGCGCTCTTCGGTGTCGATTGGACCGGCTTCGTCGATCGGGTTACCGAGGACGTCCATGATCCGGCCCAGGGTCGCTTTACCGACCGGTACGGAGATAGCTGCGCCAGAGTCAGTGACTTCCAGACCGCGCTTCAAGCCTTCGGTAGAACCCATTGCAATGGTACGAACCACGCCGTCGCCCAGCTGCTGCTGAACTTCCAGGGTGGTGCCTGCATCGCTTTTGACTTTCAAAGCGTTGTAGATGCTCGGTACGCTGTCGCGTGGGAATTCCACGTCGATAACGGCGCCGATGATTTGAACGATACGTCCGCTACTCATAGCTGGATCCTCTGAATATTTGAACCGTTAAACCGCGGCAGCGCCGCCGACGATTTCCGAGATCTCTTGGGTGATCGCAGCCTGACGCGCCTTGTTGTAGATCAGCTGCAAATCGCTGATCAAATCACCGGCGTTGTCGGTAGCGTTCTTCATCGCGATCATCCGCGCAGCTTGTTCAGCCGCGTTGTTCTCGACCACCGCCTGGTACACCTGCGACTCCACGTAGCGCACCATCAAGCCGTCAAGCAGCTCTTTGGCGTCTGGTTCGTAGAGGTAGTCCCAGTGGTGCTTGAGTTCTTGTTCCGGGGCCGCCACCAATGGAATCAACTGCTCCACGGTAGGCTGTTGCGTCATGGTGTTGATGAACTTGTTGGACACCACGGAGAGGCGGTCAATCCGGCCTTCCAGGTATGCATCCAGCATCACCTTGACGCTGCCGATCAAATCATTGATCGACGGTTCTTCACCCAGGTGGCTGATAGCTGCAACGACGTTACCGCCGAAGTTGCGGAAAAAGGCCGCACCCTTGCTACCGACCACACACAGATCGATCTCGACGCCTTTTTCGCGGTTTACCGCCATGTCCTTGACCAGGGCCTTGAACAGGTTGGTATTCAAACCACCGCACAAACCACGGTCACTGCTCACCACGACATAACCGACGCGCTTAACTTCGCGATCGATCATGAACGGGTGGCGATATTCCGGGTTGGCGTTGGCCAGATGACCAATAACCTGGCGGATACGCTCCGCGTAGGGACGGCTAGCAGCCATGCGCATTTGTGCCTTGCGCATTTTGCTGACCGCCACTTTTTCCATGGCGCTGGTGATCTTTTGCGTGCTTTTGATGCTCGCAATCTTACTGCGAATCTCTTTTGCGCCTGCCATGTAACACCTATCAGGTTAGCAAGCGGGAGCCTCGCGGCCCCCGCTGCGGCTTACCAGGTTTGGGTGGCCTTGAACTTCTCGATACCGGCTTTGATGCCAGCGTCGATGTCGTCATTGAAGTCACCCTTCACGTTGATCTTCGCCATCAATTCGGCGTGATCGCGGTTGAAGTAAGCAATCAGCGCTTGTTCGAAGCTGCCGACCTTGGTGATTTCAACGTCGGTCAGGAACCCACGCTCAGCGGCATACAGCGACAGCGCCATGTCAGCGATCGACATTGGTGCGTATTGCTTCTGCTTCATCAGCTCGGTAACGCGCTGACCATGCTCAAGTTGCTTACGGGTCGCTTCGTCCAGGTCAGAAGCAAACTGGGCGAATGCCGCCAGTTCACGGTACTGAGCCAGAGCGGTACGGATACCACCGGAGAGCTTCTTGATGATCTTGGTCTGAGCGGCACCACCCACACGGGATACCGAAACACCGGCGTTCACTGCAGGACGGATCCCGGAGTTGAACATGGCCGATTCCAGGAAGATTTGACCGTCGGTGATGGAAATCACGTTGGTCGGAACGAACGCGGAAACGTCGCCAGCCTGGGTTTCGATGATCGGCAGTGCGGTCAGGGAACCGGTTTTGCCGGTCACTGCGCCGTTGGTGAACTTCTCTACGTATTCTTCCGAAACGCGGGATGCGCGCTCCAGCAGACGGGAGTGGAGATAGAACACGTCGCCTGGGTAAGCTTCACGGCCTGGTGGACGGCGCAGCAGCAGGGAAATCTGGCGGTAAGCCACTGCTTGCTTGGACAGATCGTCATAAACGATCAGCGCGTCTTCACCGCGGTCGCGGAAGTATTCGCCCATGGTGCAACCGGAGTACGGTGCCAGGAACTGAAGTGCAGCGGATTCGGAAGCACTGGCGGCCACGACGATGGTGTTAGCCAGGGCGCCGTTTTCTTCCAGCTTGCGAACCACGTTGGCGATGGTCGATTGTTTCTGACCGATGGCTACGTAGACGCAGAAAATCCCGCTGTCTTTCTGGTTGATGATCGCGTCGATCGCCAGAGCGGTTTTACCGATCTGACGGTCACCGATGATCAGCTCACGCTGGCCACGGCCGACAGGAATCATGGCATCGACAGCCTTGTAGCCAGTCTGTACAGGCTGGTCTACCGACTTACGCCAGATCACGCCTGGAGCAACTTTCTCGACCGCATCGGTCTCGGTGTTGTTCAGCGGACCTTTGCCGTCAACTGGGTTACCCAGTGCGTCGACAACGCGACCCAGCAGTTCCTTACCAACCGGAACCTCCAGGATGCGGCCTGTGCACTTGGCGCTCATGCCTTCAGCCAGAGTCTGGTAGGAGCCCAATACAACGGCACCTACAGAGTCTTGCTCCAGGTTGAGAGCCATACCGTAGACGCCGCCCGGAAACTCGATCATCTCGCCGTACATGACGTCGGCCAGACCGTGAATCCGCACGATGCCGTCAGATACGCTGACGACAGTGCCTTCGTTACGGGCTTGGGAGGTCACATCGAGCTTGTCGATGCGGCCCTTGATAATTTCACTTATTTCGGAAGGATTGAGTTGCTGCATTGCTCTGCTGCCCCTTCAAACTCAAGATTTCAATGCTTCGGCAAGATTCGCGAGTTTGCCGCGAATCGAGCCATCGATAACCAGGTCGCCGGCGCGAATGATGACACCACCAATCAGGGTGGCATCCTCCGCAACTTGCAGGCGCACTTCCCGGTCGAGTCGTGCACTGAGAACCTTGGCGAGTTTGTCTTGCTGTTCTTGGTTCAATGCAAAAGCACTGGTCACTTCAACGTCTACCGATTTCTCTTGTTCGGCCTTGTACAGGTCAAACAGAGCGGCGATCTCCGGCAGAAGCGGGAGACGGTCGTTTTCGGCAACGACGTGGATGAAGTTCTGCACTTTTACATCAAACTTGTCGCCGCACACGTCAATAAACGTGGCGGCCTTGTCTGCGCTCGTCAGTCGCGGGGCCTTGAGCACGCGCTGCATGGTGTCGTCTTGCGACACTGCTGCAGCCAGGCCGAGCATGGCTGACCAAGAGGCCAGCTGCTGGTGGGCCTGGGCGTGCTCGAAGGCTGCCTTAGCGTAAGGTCGGGCCAACGTGGTCAATTCTGCCATGATCGCCCTCGCTTAAATTTCAGCAGCCAGTTTGTTTACCAGCTCCGCGTGCGCGTTTTGATCGATTGTGGCACCCAGGATCTTCTCAGCACCGCCGACGGCCAGAGCACCCAGTTGGGCACGCAGCGCATCTTTGACACCGTTCAGTTCCTGCTCGATCTCGGCTTGAGCCTGAACCTTCACACGGTCAGCGTCGATACGGGCTTTTTCAACAGCCTCTTCAACGATCTGGTTACCGCGTTTCTTGGCTTGCTCAATGATTTCAGCTGCCTGAGCTTTCGCTTCGCGCAGTTGTTGACCCGCTTTATCTTGGGCCAACTCCAGGTCGCGAGCTGCTCGTGCGGCAGCGTCCAGTCCGTCTGCGATCTTCTTCTGACGTTCGTGCAAAGCCGCGATGACCGGAGGCCATACGAACTTCATGCAGAAAACTACAAAAATCAAGAACGCTAAGGACTGACCAATAATGGTTGCATTAATGTTCACGCCAATACCTCGCTCGTTCGTTGCACAACACACCAATCACTCGAAAAAACGAGTGATTAACCGGCGAGTTGACCAACGAAGGGGTTCGCGAAGGTGAAGAACAGAGCGATACCAACACCGATCATGGTCACGGCGTCGAGCAGGCCGGCGACGATGAACATTTTAACTTGCAGCATTGGAACCATTTCTGGCTGACGCGCTGCGCCTTCCAGGAACTTGCCGCCCAGCAGGCCGAAACCAATGGCAGTACCCAGGGCGCCCAGGCCGATCAACAGTGCAACAGCGATAGCGGTTAGACCAACTACAGTTTCCATCTTTCCTCCCGACTTTTACGTCGTATGGTTTAGGTTTTTTAGATTTTAAAGCGGTAAAACAAATCGTTTCATAGCCCTTCAGGGCTACCCTCCCGTTTGACCGGGAGGGACATCAGACTAGTCGAGACTGGTCTTAATGGTTCTCTTCGTGCGCCATCGACAGGTAGACGATGGTCAGCATCATGAAGATAAACGCCTGCAGGGTGATGATCAGGATGTGGAACACAGCCCACGCCCACTGCAGAACAATGCCCAGGCCGCTAAGCCAGAGCAGACCACTGCCGAACATCACAGCGATCAGAATGAACACCAGCTCGCCGGCATACATGTTGCCGAACAGTCGCAGAGCCAGGGAAATCGGCTTGGCGATCAGGGTCACGAATTCCAGCAGGAAGTTCACCGGGATCAGCAGGGCTTGAACGAAGATGTTCTTGCTGCCGAACGGGTGCAGGGTCAGTTCACCGATGAAGCCGCCGATGCCCTTGATCTTGATGCTGTAGAAAATGATCAACACGAACACCGACAGGGCCATGCCCAGGGTAGCGTTCGGGTCAGTGGTCGATACGGCACGGAATGGAATGTGCGGATCGCCGGAGATCGCCATGGCCAACTGAGGAATCCAGTCAACCGGAATCAGGTCGACGGCGTTCATCAGGAACACCCAGACGAAGATGGTCAGTGCCAACGGTGCAATCACCGCGCTACGACCATGGAAGCTGTCTTTCACGCTGCCATCGACGAATTCGACCAATACTTCAACGAAGTTCTGCAAAGCACCTGGCTGACCGGAAGTCGCCTTCTTTGCCGCCATGCGGAAAATCAGGACGAAGATCAGACCCAATGCGACAGACCAGCCCAGAGTATCCAGGTGGAATGCCCAGAAGCCCATTTCTTTGGCTTCTGCTGCGGTGTGGGCAAAGCCCCAGCCGCCGTTGGGAAGCTGACCGAAGGTCAGGTTCTGCAAGTGGTGCTGGATATAGCCCGAAGCGGTTGTTTCTGCCATGGTTGCCTCAAACGCCCTAAGGTTTCGAAAGTCTTGTTTTCATTAGCAGGGGAGCGAACCAGCTGACCAGTTGGGTCAACACGAAGACGCCGAATACAGCCAGCGGCGCCAATGGCTTCACACCTGCAAAGGTCAGTGCAAACAGCACTGCCGTCAAAATCAATTTCCCCGCCTCGCCAGCATAAAAAGACCGGACGATGGCTTGGGCTGCTCGGGCGCCGGAAAACCGAAAGGCCCTGTGAGCAAAATACATATTGGGCAGCAAGGCTATCAGGCCTCCGCAGAGTCCCGAGTATCCGGCTACGACTCCATGCCAGTACCAAAACGCCAAAGCGGCGATCAGCAAGATGACAAATTGAGCCACTAAAACCGGGAAAACGGCCAAGCGATGGAACGGCAACGTGTTTGGCGTGCGGGTTTCCATCACTCTTGCTCCTCAATGGTCGGCTGCCGGAAATCAATAACTTGGCATAATTTGTGCCGACAAAATGCGCGCAGAGTATAGGGGCGGTTCTGCCCCTATTCAACTGCCGGGTAGTGATTTCCGACTGCGCGCTACAGAAGCAATTGTTTCAGCGGATGTGGGCAAGGACGCCCTGAAGCTCATCCAATGAGTTATATCCGATGACCAATTGCCCTTTACCTTTCTTGCCGTGGCGAATTTGCACCGCAGAGCCTAGGCGTTCGGCCAGGCGCTGCTCCAGGCGTGCAATGTCCGGATCAGGTTTGGCAGTTTCGACCGGTGCAGGTTTGCCACTGAGCCACTGGCGAACCAGGGCCTCGGTCTGACGAACGGTGAGGCCTCGTGCGACAACGTGTCGCGCCCCTTCAACCTGTTGATTTTCCGGCAAACCGAGCAAGGCACGGGCGTGCCCCATTTCCAGGTCTCCATGGGAAAGCATGGTTTTGATGACTTCCGGCAGCGCGATTAGGCGCAACAGGTTGGACACGGTCACCCGGGACTTGCCCACCGCGTCCGCGACTTCCTGCTGAGTCAATTTGAATTCCTGCTGCAAACGCTGCAGGGCGATCGCCTCCTCAATAGGATTAAGGTCTTCGCGCTGGATGTTCTCGATCAACGCCATGGCAATGGCGGTTTCATCCGGCACATCACGCACCATCGCCGGGATGGTTTCCTTGCCGGCCTGTTGGCTCGCGCGCCAGCGGCGTTCGCCGGCGATGATTTCAAAGCGACCTGCACCAATCGGGCGCACCACGATTGGCTGCATCACGCCCTGGGCCTTGATCGAATTCGCCAATTCTTCCAGCGCCTGAGGGTCCATGTCCCGGCGCGGCTGGTATTTGCCGCGCTGGATCAGGTCCAGCGGCAGGTGTTGCAGCTCGCGCTCGTCGGCCTGCACTGCCTGTTCTTCAAGCGAAGTGACAGTCGGACCACTCAGCAGTGCATCCAGTCCACGTCCGAGACCTCGTTTCTTGACGGCCATGGGGATTCCTTAAGTTGGCTGGGCTGCAGCGGTGCGTGAATTGCGGCGTTGACGACGAACCATCTCGCCGGCCAGAGCCAGGTAGGCAATGGCGCCGCGGGATGATTTGTCGTACGCCAGCGCGGGCATGCCATAGCTTGGCGCTTCGGCCAGGCGGATGTTGCGTGGAATCACGGTGTCGTAGAGCTGGTCGCCGAAGTGTTCCTTGAGCTGCGCCGACACATCGTTCATCAGGCTCAGGCGCGGGTCATACATGGTCCGCAGCAAGCCTTCGATTTGCAGGTTCGGGTTGAGCAACTCGGCAATACGCTTGATGTTATCCACAAGGTCGCTCAAGCCTTCCAGCGCGAAGTACTCGCACTGCATGGGGATAATTACCCCGTCGGCGGCAACCAGTGCGTTCAACGTCAGCATCGACAGCGACGGTGGGCAGTCGATCAAAATGTAGTCGTAATTCTCGCGGATCGGCGCCAGGGCGCTGCGCAGACGGCTTTCTTTCATCTGCATTTCCAGCAGCACCACTTCCGCCGCAGTCAAATCGCGGTTGGCCGGCAGCAGTTGATAACCACCGTGCTCGGAATAGTGCATGGCCTGGGCCAGGTCGCACTCGCCAATCAGCAAGTCGTAGACCGAGTTTTCCAGGCCGTGTTTATCCACACCGCTGCCCATGGTGGCGTTGCCCTGTGGATCGAGATCGATCAACAGCACCCGACGCTTGGTAGCAACCAGGGATGCTGCGAGGTTGATGCAGGTGGTGGTTTTGCCCACGCCACCTTTCTGGTTCGCTATCGCGAATACCTTAGCCATTCTTGCTTGTGTTCCCAATCATGCCGTGCGGCGCAGTATCAGCAGATGGCGTTGGCCTTGGCAACCGGGTACGGCCAAAGCGTGTTCGCTATCGAGGTGGAAGTCTGCCGGCAATGCTAACAGCTCGTCGCTTGGATGAACGCCCTTCATTGCCAGCCAACGGGTATCGCGGTCGCCGAGGTGGCGGGTCCAGTTGCTGAAGTTCTCCATACTGCTGAACGCCCGGGACACAATTCCGTTGAATGGCTGTTCAGGCGTGAAGGCTTCGACGCGACTGTGGATAACTTGCAGATTATCCAGCTTGAGTTCGAGTTTTACCTGGGTCAGGAAGCGAGTTTTCTTGCCATTGCTGTCGAGGCAGGTCACTTGCGACTCGGGAAACAGGATCGCCAACGGGATGCCGGGCATGCCGCCGCCGCTGCCAACGTCGAGCCAGCGGCCGTTTTCGATAAACGGCATCACGCTGAGGCTGTCGAGCAGATGGCGAGAGACCATTTCGTCTGGATCACGCACCGCAGTGAGGTTGTAAGCCTTATTCCATTTGATCAACAGGGCCAGATAACCCAGCAGCAACTCGTGCTGGGCTTCGGTCAGGTTGACGCCAAGCTGGCGAGCACCTGTGGATAACTCTTCGGCGTGTTGCGAGGTGACCAACGAACTCAAGCGCTTTGCTCCAACTGACGGCCCGCGCCGCGTTTTTTCAAATGAATCATCAACAGCGAAATGGCTGCCGGCGTGACGCCCGGGATACGGGACGCCTGGCCCAGGGTCTCTGGTCGAGTTATCCCCAGCTTGCCTTGAATCTCTTTCGACAGCCCGGAAATGTTTGTGTAATCGATATCCACAGGCAGCTTGGTGTCTTCGCTGGCCCGCAGACGAGCGATCTCATCCTGCTGGCGGTCAATATACCCGGCGTATTTGGTCTTGATTTCGACCTGTTCGGCGACCTGTGGATCTTCTGCGCCAACGCCGGTGACCGAGATCAGCCCAGCGTAGTCGATTTCCGGACGGGACAGCAGGTTCAGCAAGTTGTATTCGTGAGTCAGCGGCGTGCCGAATTTTTCGGCAATCGCGTCGCCTTGCTCGGTGCCCGGGCGAACCCAGGTACTTTTCAGGCGTTGCTCTTCCAACTCGATGCTTTCGCGTTTTTTGCAGAAGGCAGCCCAACGCACATCGTCGACCAGGCCCAGCTCGCGACCTTTTTCGGTCAAGCGCAGGTCGGCGTTGTCTTCCCGCAGGATCAGGCGGTATTCGGCCCGGGACGTAAACATCCGGTACGGTTCCTGGGTACCGAGAGTAATCAGGTCGTCGACCAACACCCCGATGTACGCCTCATCGCGACGCGGGCACCAGCTGTCTTTGCCCTGGGCACGCAGTGCCGCGTTGGCTCCAGCCAGCAAACCCTGGGCGCCGGCTTCTTCGTAACCGGTGGTGCCGTTGATTTGGCCAGCGAAGAACAAGCCGCCAATAACCTTGGTTTCCAGGCTGTATTTCAAGTCACGCGGATCGAAGTAGTCGTACTCGATGGCGTAACCAGGCCGCACGATGTGGGCGTTTTCCATACCGCGAATCGATTGCACAATCTGGATTTGCACATCGAACGGCAAGGAAGTGGAAATCCCGTTCGGGTACAGCTCGTGGGTAGTCAGACCTTCCGGCTCGATAAAAACCTGGTGGCTTTCCTTGTCGGCAAAGCGATGGATCTTGTCTTCGATCGACGGGCAGTAGCGTGGGCCAATACCTTCGATCACACCGGAATACATCGGCGAACGGTCGAGGTTCGCAGCAATGATTTCGTGGGTGCGAGCGTTGGTATGGGTAATCCAGCAACTGACCTGTTTCGGATGCTGTTCCTTGGAACCCATGAACGACATCACCGGGATCGGTGTATCGCCGGCTTGCTCGGTCATCACCGAGAAATCCACAGACCGGCCATCGATACGCGGCGGTGTGCCGGTTTTCAGGCGACCGACACGCAGCGGCAGTTCGCGAAGGCGCTGAGCCAAGGCGATCGACGGCGGATCACCAGCGCGGCCACCGGAATAGTTCTGCATGCCGATGTGGATAAGTCCGCCGAGGAAGGTACCGGTGGTCAACACCACGGATTCTGCGAAGAAACGCAGGCCCATTTGCGTTACAACACCGCGTACCTGGTCTTGTTCGACGATCAGGTCATCGGCTGCCTGTTGAAATATCCACAGGTTCGGCTGGTTTTCCAGGGTTTCGCGGACAGCGGCCTTGTACAGGATCCGGTCGGCTTGAGCACGCGTGGCTCGCACGGCCGGGCCTTTGCGGCTGTTCAATACGCGAAATTGAATACCACCTTTGTCGGTAGCCATGGCCATCGCGCCACCCAGGGCATCGATTTCCTTGACCAAGTGGCTTTTGCCAATCCCGCCGATTGCGGGGTTGCAGCTCATGGCGCCGAGGGTTTCCACGTTATGCGTCAGCAACAGGGTTTTTGCCCCCATGCGTGCTGACGCCAGTGCTGCCTCGGTACCGGCATGACCGCCGCCGATGACGATCACTTCAAAACGGGAAGGGAAATCCACCACGCACCTCGTGCCTGCTTCTGTAGGTAATTAGGAATGAGCGTTCGAGATCAGGTTTTCGAACGAGTCGGCAAGTATAGGGACTTCGCCCTTCCTAAAGAACCCTTTGCACAAAATTTAACCAGCTGTGGATGAATCACGAACAATAGAAATTAAAAGAGAGAAATTTATTAAATCTTTGTTTTTATGTTTATTTCTACTGAGGCATTTTTCTGTGGATAGATCTCTACAGGCCTTTATTTACTTTGTGTACACAGCTTCAAAAGTCTGTGGTTAGGTGCCAAGGAGGCCCTTGGATAAGTGGTTTAAGCCTGTGGATTAAACAGGTGGTTATCCACAGAGGGGTTTTTACTCAGGTTTCAAGGCTGGTTATCAACTGGGCACAGGGGGGGTTATTCACAGGGCTTAATCCACAGAAAAGCGTCCGTAAAGGCAAATTACGGGCGCAGAAAAGCCGTCGCAGCGTTCGCGTTATTCAGAAAAGACAGTTGGATGCCCTGAAACGGGCAGAACAGACAGGCGCGAATGGCCTGTCTGGGTAGCAGCGAAAGGTTATTTACCGATGCAGAAGCTGGAAAAGATCCGTCCCAGCAAGTCATCGGAGCTGAACGCACCGGTAATCTCGCCCAATAACTGTTGAGCCTGGCGCAGATCTTCAGCCAGAAGCTCACCAGCACCTGCCAGGGTCAACTGTGCCCGCCCGTGCTCGAGGGCCGCGCTGGCATGACGCAACGCTTCCAGGTGCCTGCGGCGCGCGCTAAAGCTGCTTTCCGAGGTCTGTTCGTAGCCCATGCACGCTTTCAGATGATCGCGCAGCAGTTCCAGCCCTTCTCCTGCGGCCTTGGCACTCAAGCTGATTGTCACGTGGCCATCTTCACTGACTTCCAGGGCAATTGCCTCGCCCGTCAGGTCAGCCTTGTTGCGAATCAGCGTGACCTTGGCCGGGTCCGGCCGTTGTTCGAGGAATTCCGGCCACAGCGCGAATGGATCTGCAGCCTCTGGCGCAGTGGCATCCACCACCAGCAGCACACGGTCAGCTTCCGTAATGGCCTTCAACGCGCGTTCCACACCGATCTTTTCCACCTGGTCATCGGTGTCACGCAGCCCGGCCGTGTCCACCACATGCAGGGGCATGCCATCGATGTGGATATGTTCGCGCAGGATGTCCCGCGTGGTGCCGGCGATCTCGGTGACGATCGCGGCTTCTCGCCCGGCCAGGGCATTGAGCAGGCTCGACTTGCCGGCGTTGGGACGACCGGCAATCACCACGGTCATACCGTCGCGCAGCAAGGCACCTTGCCCGGCTTCACGCAGTACTGTGGATAACTCGTCACGGACTTTATCCAGCATCGCCAGGACATGGCCATCGGCGAGGAAGTCGATTTCTTCCTCCGGAAAATCAATCGCGGCCTCCACGTAGATGCGCAAGCTGATCAATTGCTCGGTCAGGTTATGCACACGCAGGGAAAATGCGCCCTGCAATGAGCGCAACGCATTGCGCGCGGCTTGTGCAGAGCTGGCTTCGATCAGGTCGGCGATCGCCTCGGCCTGAGCCAGGTCAAGTTTGTCGTTGAGGAACGCGCGTTCGCTGAATTCACCCGGCCGTGCCAGGCGGCAACCCAACTGCAGGCAACGCTGCAGCAGCATGTCCAGGACGATCGGGCCGCCGTGGCCTTGCAGTTCCAGGACGTCTTCACCGGTAAAGGAGTTCGGCCCCGGGAAATAAAGGGCAATGCCTTCATCCAGCACTTCTTCATCAGTGCCTAAAAATGGCCCGTAATGCGCATACCGTGGCTTCAGTTCGCGCCCAATGATGGCCTGGGTCGCCACGCCGGCGAGCGGTCCGGAAATACGAACGATACCGACACCACCACGACCTTGAGCGGTGGCGACAGCGGCGATGGTTTCACGAGGAGCGCTCATGGCGGGTACCCGGATAAAAGTGACGGAAAGCAAAACGCCCCACTAGGGGGCGTCTTGAGTGGTGTTATCCACAGAGTAAATTACGCCTCGGCTTTTTTGGTAGCCGCTTCGATTTTACGTGTGATGTACCACTGTTGGGAGATCGACAGGCAGTTGTTGACCACCCAGTACAGCACCAGACCAGCCGGGAACCACAGGAAGAAGAAGGTGAAGATGATTGGCATCATTTTCATTACCTTGGCCTGCATCGGGTCCGGCGGCGTCGGGTTCAGACGCTGCTGGATGAACATGGTCGCGCCCATGATGATCGGCAGGATAAAGAACGGGTCTTTGATCGACAGGTCAGTTATCCACAGCATGAACGGAGCCTGGCGCATTTCCACGCTTTCCAGGAGCACCCAGTACAGCGACAGGAACACCGGCATCTGCACCAGAATCGGCAAGCATCCACCCAACGGGTTGATCTTCTCTTTCTTGTACAGCTCCATCATGGCCTGCGACATTTTCTGCCGGTCATCGCCATGTTGTTCTTTCAGCGCGGCCAGTTTCGGGGCCACGGCACGCATACGCGCCATCGACTTGTAGCTGGCAGCCGACAGTGGGAAGAAGATCCCCTTGATCAGCATGGTCAGCAGGATGATCGAGAAGCCCCAGTTGCCGACGATGCTGTGGATATGTTGCAGCAACCAGAAGATAGGCTGGGCAATGAACCACAGAATGCCGTAATCCACAGTCAGTTCCAGACCTGGGGATAACTCTTTCAGCACAGCCTGGCTCTTCGGACCGGCGTACAACGTAGCGCTGGCTTCGGCCTTGGCACCTGGAGCGACGGTCAACGTCGGGCCAGTAAAGCCAATGATGTAGTTGCCTTGGCTGTCTTTGCGGGTTTGAACCAGGTTCGCATCACCCTTGTTCGGGATCCATGCGGTCACGAAGTAGTGTTGCAACCAGGCAACCCAGCCACCTTGAACGGTTTCTTTCAGCGCGCCCTTGTCGATATCTTTCATCGACACTTTTTTGTACGGCTCGCTACTTGTCCACAGGGCGGCGCCCAGGTAAGTCGCGGTGCCGGTGGCGGTGCTGGAAGAAGGATCGGCGCTGTTGTCACGCTTGAGCTGGGCAAACAGGTTGCCAGTCCACGGCTTGGCGCTTTCGTTATCGATCAGATAAGTGACTTTCAGATCGTACAAACCGCGGGTGAAGCTGAAACGCTTGATGTAGTTGACGCCGTCGTGACTGAATTTCAGGTCGACGTTCAACTGGTTCTGGCCGTCAGCCAGTTGATAAGTCTTCTGTTCGGTCGAATAAACCGGACGACCGGTAGCACGAGCATCCGGACCGTCAGTACCGGTCAGGCCACTTTGTGCCAGATATACACGTTCGCCGCCATTATCGAACAGCTGGAACGGAACATCCGGATGGTCTTGGCGACGTGGATACAGCGGCAGCTTCAGCTGGGCGATATCACCACCCTGTGGATCGATTGCCAGGTCCAGTACATCCGTTTTTACATGGATGAGGTCTTTATTGGTGACGACCGGGGTTTCTACCGGGGTGCTGGTATCGGCATTCGCGCTGGGTACATCGGCACTGGCGGCAGCATTGTTACCCAGTGGCGTATCCGGAATAGCCGGCGCCGACTGATTGGTAGCAACATTCTGAGTCGGCAGGGCAGCTTGGCCATAATCCTGGTTCCACTTAAGAACCATAGAGTAGGACACGATTGCCAGGGCGACGATCAGGATCGTGCGTTTAATATCCATGATTACTCGGCCATCGAAGAAGAACGGGAGGTAGGGATAGGTGGAACCGGGTCATAACCACCGGGATTCCACGGATGACAGCGACCTAAACGACGAAAGGTCAGCCAGCCACCGCGCAGAAGGCCATGATTTTCTATGGCTTCCAACGCGTAGCAGGAACAACTGGGGTAGAAACGACAGTGATTTGCCATCAGGGGACTAATGGCATAGCGGTAAAACTGGATCGGAACGAGGGCCAGTTTACGCATCAGTACTGTCTACCCCTACAGTTTCGGTGCTGACAGCTGGTGCTGGCTTGTTGGTACGAGCCAAACGTTTCCAGAGCTTGCCGAAATGCTGAATCAATTCGGGGTTTTCTACGTCCCCCAAGCCTTTGCGCGCGACGATAACAATATCCCAACCAACCAGAGTGTCCTGGTGGAGGCGAAACGATTCGCGCATCAGACGCTTGAGGCGATTGCGCTCAACGGAGAGCTTTACGCTCTTCTTGCCGATCACTAACCCGAGACGGGGGTGATCCAGATCGTTGTTACGCGCAAGGAGCAGGAGATTTTTCCCCGGAACCTTGCCGGTGGGGGAGTCAAAGACTGCCTTGAAATGCCGGGGGGTTAGCAGACGCTTTTCCCGACTGAAGTCCTGACTCACCACCAGTACCGGATTATCAAACTGCCAGACGCGCACGACCTTTGGCGCGGCGACGCGACAGGACAGCACGGCCGTTCTTGGTGGCCATGCGAGCACGGAAGCCGTGAGTACGGGCGCGTTTGATGGTGCTTGGTTGGAAAGTACGTTTCATGGCGTGTTACCTGGTTCGTCCACAACGGGCCGGAATGGCCCCCGTTTTAAGAGACCGGCGATTCTAGAGAAAGCAAGCCTCTAGGTCAATTTCCAACCAGCTTTTCCTTTAATTAGATATCTGGAGGCCCCTGGACCGAATCCGAGCGGTTCGGCTTTCACGAGCAATGCCATAGATATAAAAATAAAGAAGGAAGTTATTTAAAGCTTTTCTGTAAAGCTTATAAAAGCTAGGGAGGCGATCTTCTGTGGATAACTGCCTTAAGGCCATATTCTACGTGGTGTACAGAGAATGACAACACGGGGGAGAAACGGTGCTCTGCCTGTGCTGCGCTATCGGATAAGCTGTGTGTGGAATGGCTACTTATCCACAGGCCAGTTACCCACAGACTTTCGACCCCACTTGTACAACGGGCTTAGGGGTGCTTATCCACAGAGCTTATGCACAGACCATTTGTCGCCTTTTTTACGGTTAAGGCATTGATTCTTGGCGCCCTGTGAGCAACCTACATGTGGATAAGTGGACGGCTGGCCGCTACAATGGCGGCTGTTTTTGCCTCACCGGCTTTCAACTTAGGGGATATCCGTGTCAGTGGAACTTTGGCAGCAGTGCGTGGAGCTTTTGCGCGATGAGCTGCCTGCCCAGCAATTCAACACCTGGATCCGTCCGCTACAGGTCGAAGCCGAAGGCGACGAGTTGCGTGTCTACGCACCCAATCGTTTTGTTCTCGACTGGGTCAACGAGAAATACCTGAGCCGCGTTCTCGAATTGCTCGATGAACATGGCAACGGGCTTGCGCCGGTGCTCTCCTTATTAATAGGCAGCAAACGTAGCTCGGCACCTCGTGCTGCGCCGAATGCACCGTTGGCAGCCAGTGCCTCCCAGGCTCAGGCCGCTGCGGCACCTATTAATAACTCGCCGGCCCCGGTTGCCCAGACGCCTTCGAAATCGTCGTCGCAGAAAAACGCGCCTATAAATGAAGAGCCGTCCCGCGACAGCTTTGACCCAATGGCCGGCGCCAGCTCTCAGCAGGCCCCGGTTCGTGCTGAACAGCGCACCGTCCAGGTAGAAGGTGCGCTTAAGCACACCAGTTACCTCAACCGCACGTTCACCTTTGAGAACTTTGTCGAAGGTAAATCCAACCAGCTGGCCCGTGCGGCTGCCTGGCAGGTTGCCGACAATCCCAAGCACGGTTACAACCCGCTCTTCCTTTATGGCGGTGTTGGCTTGGGTAAAACTCACTTGATGCACGCCGTGGGGAACCACCTATTAAAGAAGAACCCGAATGCCAAGGTCGTGTACCTGCACTCGGAGCGCTTCGTGGCCGACATGGTCAAGGCGCTGCAGCTCAATGCAATCAACGAGTTCAAACGGTTCTACCGTTCCGTTGATGCCTTGCTGATCGATGACATTCAATTCTTCGCCCGCAAGGAACGTTCCCAGGAAGAGTTTTTCCACACGTTCAACGCGTTGCTCGAAGGTGGCCAACAGGTCATCTTGACCAGTGACCGTTATCCGAAGGAAATCGAAGGCCTGGAAGAGCGCCTGAAGTCGCGCTTCGGCTGGGGCCTAACCGTCGCGGTAGAACCGCCGGAACTGGAAACCCGCGTCGCGATCCTGATGAAAAAGGCCGACCAGGCTAAAGTCGACCTGCCTCACGACGCCGCGTTCTTCATCGCCCAGCGCATTCGTTCCAACGTGCGTGAGCTGGAAGGCGCACTCAAGCGGGTCATCGCTCACTCGCACTTCATGGGCCGCGACATCACCATCGAGTTGATTCGCGAATCCCTGAAAGACCTGTTGGCGTTGCAAGACAAGCTGGTGAGTGTGGATAACATCCAGCGCACTGTGGCCGAGTACTACAAGATCAAGATTTCCGACCTGCTGTCCAAGCGCCGTTCGCGCTCGGTAGCACGTCCCCGTCAGGTAGCGATGGCGCTCTCCAAAGAGCTGACCAACCACAGCCTGCCGGAAATTGGTGATGTGTTTGGCGGTCGCGACCACACCACGGTCTTGCACGCGTGCCGCAAGATCAACGAACTTAAGGAATCCGACGCGGATATTCGCGAGGACTACAAGAACCTGCTGCGTACACTGACTACTTGATGAACACCAGCGCAGCTTATTAAGGCAAGGGACTAGACCATGCATTTCACCATTCAACGCGAAGCCCTGTTGAAACCCCTGCAACTGGTCGCAGGCGTCGTCGAGCGCCGACAGACCTTGCCGGTGCTTTCCAACGTATTGCTGGTTGTCGAAGGCCAGCAATTGTCCTTGACCGGTACCGACCTGGAAGTCGAACTGGTCGGTCGTGTCCAACTGGAAGAGCCCGCCGAACCTGGCGAGATCACCGTGCCGGCGCGCAAGCTGATGGACATCTGTAAAAGCCTGCCTAACGACGCACTGATCGACATCAAGGTTGATGAGCAGAAGCTGGTGGTCAAGGCCGGTCGCAGCCGCTTCACCCTTTCGACCTTGCCGGCCAACGACTTCCCGACCGTGGAAGAAGGTCCTGGCTCGCTGACCTGCAGCCTGGAACAAAGCCGACTGCGCCGTTTGATCGAGCGCACCAGCTTCGCCATGGCCCAGCAGGACGTGCGTTATTACCTCAACGGCATGCTGCTGGAAGTCTCCGAAGGCATCATCCGCGCCGTAGCCACTGACGGTCACCGTCTGGCCATGTGCTCGATGAAAGCCGATATCGGTCAGCCGGATCGCCACCAGGTGATCGTGCCGCGTAAAGGTATTCTGGAACTCGCGCGCCTGCTGACCGAGCCGGATGGCAATGTCAGCATCGTCCTGGGCCAGCACCACATCCGCGCGACTACCGGCGAGTTCACCTTCACATCCAAGCTGGTTGACGGCAAGTTCCCGGATTACGAGCGTGTTCTGCCTAAAGGCGGTGACAAGCTGGTGATCGGTGATCGTCAGGCCCTGCGTGAAGCATTCAGCCGTACCGCTATTCTCTCCAACGAGAAGTACCGTGGTATTCGCCTGCAATTGGCCAACGGCCAGCTGAAAATTCAGGCGAATAACCCTGAGCAGGAAGAAGCGGAAGAGGAAGTGGGCGTCGACTACAACGGCGGCAACCTGGAAATCGGCTTCAACGTCAGCTACCTGCTGGACGTGCTGGGCGTCATGACCACCGAACAGGTTCGCCTGATTCTGTCTGACTCCAACAGCAGCGCCCTGGTGCAAGAATCCGACAACGATGACTCGGCTTACGTTGTCATGCCGATGCGCCTGTAATCATGTTCAGCAGAAGCTAGATGTCCCTCAGTCGCGTCTCGGTCACCGCGGTGCGCAATTTGCACCCGGTGACCTTCTCCCCTTCCCCCCGCATCAATATCCTCCACGGCGCCAACGGCAGTGGCAAAACCAGCGTGCTGGAAGCCATTCACCTGCTAGGGCTAGCCCGTTCCTTTCGCAGTGCCCGCTTGTTACCGGTGATTCAGTACGAGCAATTGGCGTGCACGGTATTTGGCCAAGTCGAATTGGCGGAAGGCGGTCATAGCAGCTTGGGGATTTCTCGTGATCGCCAGGGGGAGTTTCAAATACGCATCGACGGGCAGAATGCTCGCAGTGCCGCGCAGCTGGCGGAAATCCTGCCACTGCAACTGATCAACCCAGACAGCTTCCGCTTGCTGGAAGGCGCGCCAAAAATCCGCAGGCAATTCCTCGATTGGGGAGTGTTCCACGTGGAACCGCGTTTCATGGCCACTTGGCAGCGCCTGCAGAAGGCCCTGCGGCAGCGGAACTCATGGCTGCGGCATGGTACACTTGACGCCGCTTCGCAAGCGGCCTGGGACCGGGAACTGTGCCTGGCCAGCGCTGAAATAGATGAATACCGCCGCGCCTATATCAAAGCCTTGAAACCAGTCTTTGAACAGACCTTGAGCGAGTTGCTTGAACTCGAGGGGCTGACGTTGAGCTACTACCGTGGTTGGGACAAAGACCGGGAACTGAGTGCAGTGCTCGCCACGTCCTTACAACGGGATCAGCAAATTGGTCACACCCAGGCCGGACCACAACGGGCTGATTTGCGCCTTAGATTAGGCGCACATAATGCTGCGGACATCTTGTCCCGCGGTCAGCAGAAGTTGGTGGTTTGCGCCCTGCGTATCGCCCAGGGGCATCTGGTTAGCCAAGCCCGGCGCGGGCAATGTATTTATCTGGTGGATGACTTGCCGTCCGAACTGGACGAGCAGCACCGCCGCGCGTTATGCCGCTTGTTGGAAGACTTACGCTGCCAGGTGTTTATCACCTGTGTAGACCACGAATTATTGAGGGAAGGCTGGCAGACGGAAACGCCAGTCGCTTTGTTCCACGTGGAACAAGGCCGTATCACCCAGACCCACGACCATCGGGAGTGAAGGCATGAGCGAAGAAAATACGAATACGTACGACTCGACCAGCATTAAAGTGCTTAAAGGTTTGGATGCCGTACGCAAACGTCCCGGTATGTACATCGGTGATACCGATGATGGCAGCGGTCTGCACCACATGGTGTTCGAGGTGGTCGATAACTCGATCGACGAAGCTTTGGCCGGTCACTGCGACGACATCAGTATCATCATCCACCCGGACGAATCCATCACCGTGCGCGACAACGGTCGCGGCATCCCGGTAGATGTGCATAAAGAAGAAGGCGTTTCGGCGGCAGAGGTCATCATGACCGTGCTCCACGCCGGCGGTAAGTTCGACGACAACTCCTACAAAGTATCCGGCGGTTTGCACGGTGTAGGTGTTTCCGTGGTGAACGCCCTCTCCGAACTGCTGGTGCTGACCGTGCGTCGCAGCGGCAAGATCTGGGAACAGACCTACGTTCACGGCGTTCCGCAAGAACCGATGAAGATCGTCGGCGAAAGCGAAACAACCGGTACCCAGATTCATTTCCGTCCTTCAGACGAGACCTTCAAGAACATCCACTTCAGCTGGGACATTCTGGCCAAGCGGATTCGTGAATTGTCCTTCCTCAACTCCGGTGTGGGTATCGTCCTCAAGGACGAGCGCAGCGGCAAGGAAGAGCTGTTCAAATACGAAGGTGGCCTGCGTGCGTTCGTTGAATACTTGAACACCAACAAGACTGCGGTCAACCAGGTGTTCCACTTCAACATCCAGCGTGAAGACGGCATCGGCGTAGAAATCGCCCTGCAGTGGAACGACAGCTTCAACGAGAACCTGTTGTGCTTCACCAACAACATTCCTCAGCGCGATGGCGGTACTCACCTGGTGGGTTTCCGTTCGGCGCTGACGCGTAACCTGAACACCTACATCGAAGCAGAAGGCCTGGCGAAGAAGCACAAAGTCGCCACCACCGGTGACGATGCCCGTGAAGGCCTGACCGCGATTATTTCGGTCAAGGTTCCGGACCCGAAGTTCAGCTCCCAGACCAAAGACAAGCTGGTGTCTTCCGAAGTGAAGACCGCCGTTGAACAGGAAATGGGCAAGTACTTCTCCGACTTCCTGCTGGAAAACCCGAACGAAGCCAAATTGGTTGTCGGCAAGATGATCGACGCGGCGCGGGCTCGTGAAGCGGCGCGTAAAGCCCGTGAGATGACCCGTCGTAAAGGTGCACTGGATATCGCTGGCCTGCCGGGCAAACTGGCTGACTGCCAGGAGAAAGACCCTGCCCTCTCCGAACTGTACCTGGTGGAAGGTGACTCTGCTGGCGGTTCCGCCAAGCAGGGTCGTAACCGTCGCACCCAGGCCATCCTGCCGTTGAAGGGTAAGATCCTCAACGTCGAGAAGGCACGCTTCGACAAGATGATTTCCTCGCAGGAAGTCGGCACCTTGATCACCGCCCTGGGCTGTGGCATCGGCCGCGACGAGTACAACATCGATAAGTTGCGCTACCACAACATCATTATCATGACCGATGCTGACGTCGACGGTTCGCACATCCGGACCCTGCTGCTGACGTTCTTCTTCCGTCAGTTGCCGGAGCTGATCGAGCGTGGCTATATCTACATCGCCCAGCCGCCGCTGTACAAAGTGAAAAAGGGCAAGCAAGAGCAATACATCAAAGACGACGACGCCATGGAAGAGTACATGACGCAGTCGGCCCTGGAAGATGCGAGCCTGCACTTGAACGACGAAGCCCCGGGCATCTCCGGTGAAGCGTTGGAGCGCCTGGTAAACGATTTCCGCATGGTGATGAAGACCCTCAAGCGTTTGTCGCGCCTGTACCCTCAGGAGCTGACCGAGCACTTCATCTATCTGCCTGCCGTCAGCCTCGAGCAATTGGGCGATCACGCTCATATGCAGAATTGGCTGGCCCAGTATGAAGTCCGTCTGCGTACCGTTGAAAAATCCGGCCTGGTTTACAAAGCCAGCCTGCGTGAAGACCGTGAACGTAATGTCTGGCTGCCAGAGGTCGAACTGATCTCCCACGGCCTGTCGAACTACGTCACCTTCAACCGCGATTTCTTCGGCAGCAACGACTACAAGACGGTTGTTACCCTCGGCGCGCAACTAAGCACTCTGCTGGACGACGGTGCTTACATCCAGCGTGGCGAACGCAAGAAAGCGGTCAAAGAGTTCAAGGAAGCCCTGGACTGGTTGATGGCTGAAAGCACCAAGCGCCACACCATTCAGCGATACAAAGGTCTGGGCGAAATGAACCCGGATCAGCTGTGGGAAACCACCATGGACCCAGCTCAGCGTCGCATGCTGCGTGTGACCATCGAAGACGCCATTGGCGCGGATCAGATCTTCAACACCCTGATGGGTGATGCGGTCGAGCCTCGTCGTGACTTCATCGAGAGCAACGCCTTGGCGGTGTCCAACCTGGACTTCTGAAGGCGCAGCGAAGTTGCAATTGTAGGGAGGCTGTCTATGCCTCCCTTTAAAAACAACCCCGGCTATGTCCGGGGTTTGTCATTTTTAGAAACGGTAGAAAGGGCGATGGAAACCAATCATCTCTAAGGTCATGCTAAAAAGTGTGCCTCACTGAGGATGCGCAGATGACAGACAAACACATTGCTCAAAGGCACCACGAAACCTTTGAAGGTATCCGTCAAGTCGACTTCGACGGAAATGAATACTGGTTGGCGCGTCAACTGGCAAAGGTGTTGGATTATTCGCAGTATCGCCATTTCTTACCGGTTGTTGAGCGGGCAATGGACGCTTGTCGTAATAGCGGCCAGACGATTTCTGACCATGTGGAGGGTGTCCTCACAATGGTGGAAATTGGGTCAGGTGCTAAACGTCAACTGGAGGACCTGCGCCTCTCCCGTTATGCTTGTTATCTCATTGTGCAAAATGCCGATCCCGCTAAACCGGTTATTGCAAATGGACAGACCTATTTTGCCATTCAGACCAGAAGGCAGGAGTTGGGTGATAGTGAGGCGTTCAGGCAACTTGATGAAGACGAAAAGCGACTATCTATTCGTAATGAGCTTGCTGTTCACAACAAGCATTTGGCCGCAGCAGCCAAGGAGGCCGGTGTAGAAAGTGGGATGGATTTCCCCATCTTTCAAGACCACGGTTACAAGGGACTATATGGCGGGTTAGGTAATAGAGACATTCACGTCCGTAAAGGATTGAAGAAGAGTCAAAAGATTCTCGATCATATGGGTAGCACTGAACTTGCAGCCAATCTCTTCCGAGCGACGCAAACCGAAGAGAAATTACGGCGAGATCAGGTGGATGGTAAAAGCAGAGCGAACAACACGCACTATGAGGTCGGGCGCAAGGTCCGACAAACCATAGAAGAGTTGGGTGGCACGATGCCTGAAGACCTGCCGAAACCTGCCAGTAGTATTCAGCAAATCGAGTCAGACAAGAGCAGGCTGCAAAACGGCAAACCGAAGAAGTGAGTTCACCGGGTACTGCAGGGTTAAATGCTTTGAGAAGGGTGGAGATTTATAAATGCTCCACGTGGAACATCTCAATCCTCGGCAGCAGATGTCACACTCTCCAACCGATACCCATACCCATAGATCGTCAGCAACTGCCACCCCCGCTCCGCCGTCAGTCCGAGCTTATTCCGTAGCCGATAAATATGCGTATCCAGCGGCCGTGACGACACCATTTCTTCATGAGTCCAAAACCGCTCATACAAATATTCCCGAGAAAGTGGTCGCGCCAGATTCTCAAACAGACACCGAGCCAGGCGATATTCGCGCTCCGTCAGGTTGATGGGCTTCCCTGCCCTGCTCACTGTGAGTTCAGCATCATCAAACGTCAGGTCGTTGAAGGTCAGCACTTCGCTGGCCGCGGACTTTTGCAGGCCGTGGCGCCGCAGAACGGCATTGACCCGTGCCTTAAGCTCGTTAGGGCGAAATGGCTTGCTGACGTAATCATCGGCGCCACTGTTCAGCGCCTGGACGATATCGCTCTCGGCATCGCGGCTGGTGAGCATGATGGCGGCGGGTGGCGCTTCCATGTGCTCGCGGGTCCAGCGCAGCAATGCCAGGCCGCTGAGGTCAGGCAGTTGCCAGTCCAGGATCAGCAGGTCAAAGGTTTCCCGGCGCAATTGGCGCAGCAGGTCTTCTCCACGCTCGAAGCAGTGCAGCGTCCATGGCTGATCCGCAGCGCTGGGGATTTGTCGCAGTGTCTGTTCCACCCGCCGCAGTTCAGCAGGTTCGTCATCCAGTATTGCGACACGCATGGCAGGGTCCTTTCTTATTGAAGAATGCAGGCAGGAATCTGAACAATTATGGCCAGATTCTCAGGCCCTCTGAATCTCTCGGTACGCTGATATCAAATGGCCGTAGCCATTCGAAATCGTCAATACCCAAGCTGGGAAGATACCGGCTCGAGACCTTCAGGAAAAGGATCAATGGCAATCTGGTTTTATGCTGTTTCGAGGCGTGTGATTGTTCTGGAAAAGATTAATGTGTGGGGGCGATTGGTATTGGTGGTAATGGCGGCAACCTTGGGGACCGAAACGGTGGGGGCATCGAAGCCGGTAATGCCTGCATCATTCGATGAGCGTCAAACCCTGAGTGAACCCGGTAACGGCATGGGCTTCGCCAACTCACCCTTTGAGCAGCTCAGCGAACAACAGCAGAACCAACGCTGGGTGTTTTAGCACCGCCAAATCTGAACAAATGTTGCGAATCGATCCGATGCACCTATCTTGTAGGTAAATTCGTTGTCGCTGGATGACACACGGATTGGGGCGAGGGAATTGCTCCGACACAGGGACGTGTCATCTTCTGCATAGATCCCACGCCCCAGACATTTCGGCTATCGACTGGATACCTCATCGAGTATCGTAGGCGGTATTCAAGGTCTTCCCGCGCAAGACGCTTCCTGAACGTGCTTTCTGATGACCCATTAGAACTAGAATCTTGATGAGCGCCATGACCTTTTTTCCCTGCCGATTCCGCTTTGCCATTTCTACCCTGTTGGGCTCAGGCTTGATCCTTACGCTTGGCGTCATGAGTATGCCGGCTTTCGCACGTCCCGCCCCTTCCCGCGCGCCCTACATTGACGACAACCAGATGTGCCGTCCGCAGCCTCTGCCGGCGGTGGTGCAGCATCTGACAGGCGAGGCTTGGAAGCTGGATGCCAAGGGCGTGTCTACTGCCTTGGAAGAAGGCATGGTCATTGATGAACAGGATAGTGTGAAAACCTCACCGGACGCGTTTGTCAGCCTTCTGCTGGGAGACGGTTCGCGGATTGTCTTGCCGTCCAGCTCCCAGGTTCGACTGCACCTGGTCGAGGAGCAATCGATCCCTCAGGTGATACTTGAAGAAGGTCAGGTTGAGGCTTATGTCATCAAGCGTGCCAGCGACTATGACCGTTTCCAGATCGTGACACCGGTAGGTGTGCTCGGTGTGCGCGGCACGCATTTTCGCGTACGCAACGACGGCGAACAATCACTGGTGGAAGTGCTCAATGGGCAGGTCGCGGTCAATCGTGATGATGCTCCACCGAGCCCACGACCGATCAAGAAGAAGCCCATTACCGGTCCGGTTGCGGGTGAAGTGAAGGTCGGTGCGAGGCAAGGTCTGGCATTCAAGAAACAAGGCGAACTCAAGCCCGTGGAATTGCTGGATGCGCCACGTCTGGTGGGCCAGGACGGGCAAAAAGGCGATGCGCCGGTATGGACGCTGTTCCTGCGTCCGTTAGCCGGTGCCCAGCGTTACAGGGCCCAGGTCGCGACCGATAAGGCGTTTCTGAACATCAAGCAGGAAAACTTCTCCGACAAGCCGCAAATGCACTTCACTGGGCTCAAAGCATCGTTCTATCACGTTCGTTTGTCGGCCTATGATGAACACGGGCTTGAGGGAGAAACCGGGGTCTATGACATCTTCTACTACCCGCCCGCGAACCGCGTGCAATAGTGCTCCGGACGCTAACCGGTGAGGCTGTGGCACAGGGCTGAAAAGCGTCAGCCGACCCAGGCTCAGCGGCTGTTCAATGGCCTGGTGCGCGAATGGCTTTGGGTCAGCCTGTTGTTGTTACCCATCACGGCATTCCTGTCACTGAGCCCGGGCTTTTCTCTCAACAACCTGCTGTATGACAGCCTTCGGCGCCTGGCGCCTTTGCCGGTGGATCCACGCATCTTGCTGGTGACCATTGATGACCGAAGCCTGAAGGAACTCGGCCAATGGCCTTGGTCCCGGCGCGTACACGCCGACCTGCTTGATCGGCTGAGCGCGGCCAAACCCACGAGTATTCTGTTTGATGTGATCTTCAGTGAGCCTGCCCGGGAGCCGGCCAATGACCTGCGCCTGGCCGAGGCTATGTGCAACGCCGGCACTGTCCTGTTGCCGTTGATTCGCGAAGGCACGCCCCGCTACGACCAACCTGTGGCGCAAATCCTGCCGGTGCTGCCCTTGCGCGATTGTGCCAGGGGTGTCGGCCATATCAACGTTGAAGCTGACGGCGACGGTATCGTTCGAAGCCTGTATTTGCGCGAAGGCCCGCCAGGCAACATGACGCCCCAACTCGCTTGGTTGGCGTTTGAACTGAGTGGCCAGCCATCCGTCATGCCGGGAGCGCTCGGTCCGACGGACAGCAACACCTGGCAGCGTGAAAACTCCATTCGAATTCCGTTCATCGCCAGCCATGCCGGCTTTCCCAGCGTGCCGTATGTCAGCGTATTACGTGGCGAGGTGCCGCCTGAGCTGCTGAGAGACCGCTTGATCCTGGTCGGCGCCACTGCGCCGGGTATGGGCGACCGGTACGTCACGCCGCTGTCAGCCAGCGTCGGCACCACCCCCGGTGTGGAGATCCAGGCCAACATTCTCAATGGCTTGCTGCAAGGGCGTAGCATCGTCGACTTGCCTGCGTGGATGGCGACACTGCTGGCCATCGTCATGGTCGCGCTGCTATTGGGCTCGCTGTTGTTTCGTCCGCGTTATGCACTATGGCTAACCCTCGGTTGCATGAGCGCCGCGCTGCTCGGTTCCTGGAGCCTGTTGCGCCTGGGCCATTGGTGGTCCCCGGCGGCTTGCCTGATCGGCATGTTGCTCAGCTACCTGATCTGGAACTGGCGGCGCCTGAGCGTGATCCTGGCCTACTTCGGTTGGGAGCTGGCACGCCTGGACAACGAACCCAAAGTGCTCCCGGAGCGGCGTAGGGCGCCCGCCAACCAAGGTGATGTATTGCAGGGACGGATCTTTGCCCTGGAACAAGCGGTCAGCCGTACCCGGGACACGCGACGCTTTATGGCCGATGGCCTGGAGTGTTTGCCGGTAGCAACGTTGATTACCGACCCCAAGGGCAACGTCCTGCTGGCCAACCGGATTGCCCGTGATGTATTCGGCAATGAGCTGGTGGCGGAAAACCTCTTGGAGCAGCTCGCAGCATTGGGTTACCCACCGCTGCAGGAGGGCGTTCGCCCTGCCCTGTCGGCACTGGAAATTGTCGAATTCCGCGACACCCATAACCGTAGCCTGCGCCTCGACCTGGCCCCGCTGCTGCCCGCGGACGGTGACGTGGCATTGGGCTGGCTACTCAGCCTCACCGACCTGAGCATTGAGCGCGATGCCCAGCAGCAGCGGGAAACCTTGCTGCGCTTTCTGTCCCACGACCTGCGCGCTCCGCATTCGGCGATCCTCGCCCTGTTGGATGTCCAGGACACTGCAGCACCAATATTTGGCCAGATCGAACAACAAGTCCGTCGCGCCCTGAACCTGACCGAATCATTCGTGCAACTGGCGAAAGCCGAATCTGACGGCTACCAATTCCAGCCCAGCCTGTTTGCCATGCTGGTGCTCGACGCATTTGATCAAGTCGCGGTGCACGCCCAGTTGAAAGGCATCCACCTGGTCCACGATCTGAATGAAGACGGCGAGGAAATGGTCTGGGCCGATCAATCGCTGCTGACCCGCGCCTTGTTCAACCTGCTGGAGAACGCGGTCAAATACAGTCCTTCGGGGACCACCGTGACGTTAAGCCTGACCAGCCGCGAAGATCGTTTGGAATGCCGCGTCAGCGACCAGGGACGAGGAATCGCTGCGCAGGACCTGCCAGAACTCTTCGCTCAATACCGGCGCTTCGCCTCTGCTCAAGGCAGTGAGGGATTGGGATTGGGACTGACCATGGTCAAGGCCGTCGTGGATCGCCATGGTGGGCGAATTGGCTGCGAAAGTGTGGTGGATGAAGGCACGACCTTCATCCTTCAGCTGCCATTGTGGAGAGAGTGAACGGCTGCTTTTCACCTGTGCATAAAAAACCGGTCTCAAGGACCGGTTTTTTAATGCGGAAAAAACTTATGCACCTTTTCCGCTGTTTTATGAGCTTGAGAAATATGTAAGTAAATCAGCAGCCTATAATTGAAAAAGCCCAATTCGCCAACAAACCGTACACAGGTTATCCACAGAAACTCAAATCACCGGAGTGTCGACAACAACCGGCTCTGGCGGCAGCGAACCCATGGCCCTTTGTTGAGCTTCATTCCATGCCTGGGCACGGTCGTTCAGCGCTGCAATAGCGCGTGGGCCTTCGCCTTCGGCATACATCGGTTCGCCAATCACTACAGTGATGGTGCCTTCACGCTTGGCCCAGCCCGTCTTTGGCCAGAACTTGCCGGCGTTGTGGGCAATCGGCAGCACCGGCAGGCCGGCGTTCACCGCCAAGGCCGTACCGCCGCGTGAGAACTTGCCCACAGTGCCGTAGGGCACCCGCGTACCTTCGGGGAAGATCAGCACCCAAACGCCGTCCTTGAGCAGCTCGTCGCCCTTCTTCGCCACATGCTTGAGCGCTGCCTTGGGGTTGTCGCGGTCGATGGCGATCGGACGCAGCATGGCCATGGCCCAGCCGAAGAACGGCACATACAGCAGCTCACGCTTGAGCACCTGACTCAAGGGCGAGAAGTACGCAGACAGGAAGAAGGTTTCCCAAGTGCTCTGGTGGTTCGACAAAATCACGCAGGGCTGGTCAGGGACGTTTTCGGCGCCCTTGATCTCGAAACGAATGTTCAGGAACACCTTGGTCAACCACAACGCGCAGTTGCACCAAAAGACGTTGATGAAACGATAGCGCGCCTTGAACGGCAGAAAAGGCGCGATAAAAAAGCTCAGGGTGCACCAGAGGAAAGAACTGGTGCCCAGCAGCAGGTAAAAGAAGAAGGTTCTGATGGCCTGCAAAATCGACATGGCGGCATTTACCGTTGCGGGACAACGCCCGCCTGTTAAAAGCGCGCTCCCGAACAATCCTTGGTCAGGAAGTCAGAAGTGCTGCTAGTTGTTGATAAGTTCTGCGGCAACCGCCGCCAGATCGTCAAAAATCAAGGTACCTACCGGCAGGGTTTTAGCCTGGGTCTTTTCGCCTTTCCCGGTTTTTACCAAAACTGGCTGAGAGTCGACGGCTTTGGCAGCTTCCAGGTCACCGAGGCTGTCCCCGACAAACCATAGACCAGCCAATGGCACGTTGTAATGTTCAGCAATAGTTTTAAGCATACCCGGTTTGGGCTTGCGGCAATCGCAGCCTTCATCCGGGCCGTGCGGGCAATACACCACCAGCCCTACTTCACCGCCCTGCTCGGCCACGAGTGCGCGCAGGCGCGCGTGCATGGCGTCGAGGGTGGCGATGTCGTAGTAGCCGCGGGCGATGCCGGACTGGTTGGTTGCGATAGCCACCGTCCAGCCCGCTTTGCTCAACTGCGCGATGGCCTCGATCGAGCCGGGCAGTGGAATCCATTCCGCCACCGATTTGATGTAAGCGTCGGAGTCGTAATTGATCACTCCGTCCCGATCGAGAATCAGCAGTTTCAACATGATCAGCCCAGTACGGAAATGTCAGCGATATTGATGAACAAGCCACGCAGACGCGCCAGCATGGCGTAGCGATTTTTCCGCACACCCGCATCTTCGGCATTGATCATCACCGCTTCGAAGAACGCATCCACCGGCTCACGCAAGGTGGCCAGGCGCGCCAGTGCTTCGGCGTAGTTACGTTCGGCGATCAGCGGCTTCACTGCGTTTTCTGCCTTGGCGATGGCCGAGTTCAGCGAGAACTCCTTGGCATCGGCAAACAGGCCTGGGTCGACTTCGGCATTGCCGAGGTTGTCGGCCTTGCTCAGCAGGTTCGACACGCGCTTGTTCACCGCGGCCAGGGCACCGGCTTCCGGCAGCTTGCGGAAGGCCTGAACGGCTTGTACGCGCTGGTCGAAGTCCAGCGCCGAACCCGGTTGCAGGGCACGTACCGACAGGTACACCGAAACGTCCACGCCTTCGTCTTCGTAACGCGCACGCAGGCGGTCGAACACGAACTCCAGCACTTGCTCGGCCAGGCCCGCTTGCTTGACCTTGGCACCGAACTGGCCGACAGCGAACACCACGGCCTGGGTCAGGTCGAGGTCGAGCTTCTTGTCGATCAGGATCCGCAGCACACCCAGGGCCGCACGGCGCAGGGCATACGGGTCTTTGCTGCCGGTAGGCAACATGCCGATACCGAAGATACCGACGAGGGTATCCAGCTTGTCCGCGATGGCCACGGCCGCACCGGTGAGGGTGGTCGGCAGCTCGGCGCCAGCACCGCGCGGCATGTACTGCTCGTTCAGCGCCAGGGCGACGTCCTCCGGCTCGCCGTCATTCAGGGCGTAGTAGTAACCGGCAACACCTTGCATCTCCGGGAACTCGCCGACCATCTCGGTGGCCAGGTCGCACTTGGACAGCAGGCCGGCACGCGCAGCCCAGGCAGCATCGCCACCAATGCGTGGCGCGATGTAGGCGGCCAGCTTGGAGACGCGCACGGCCTTGTCGTAGACGCTGCCGAGTTTTTCCTGGAACACCACGTTTTGCAGGCGCAGGTTGAAGTCTTCGAGCTTCTGCTTTTTGTCTTGCTTGAAGAAGAACTCGGCGTCAGTCAGGCGCGGGCGGACGACTTTCTCGTTACCGGCGATGATCTGCTGCGGGTCCTTGCTTTCGATGTTGGCCACGGTGATGAACCGAGGCAGCAACTTGCCGTCGACGTCCAGCAGGCAGAAGTACTTCTGGTTGTCTTGCATGGTGGTGATCAGTGCTTCCTGCGGCACGTCGAGGAAACGTTCCTCGAACGAGCACACCAGCGGCACTGGCCATTCAACCAAAGCGGTCACTTCGTCCAGGAGGCTTGGCGGCACGATGGCGGTGCCTTCCTGCTGGCGGGCCAGCTCTTCGGTGCGCTTGCTGATCAGCTCGCGACGCTCATTAGCATCGGCCAGCACGTAGGCGGCACGCAGGTCAGCGGCGTAGTTGGCCGGCGAGGTGATGCGCACGGCTTCAGGATGGTGGAAGCGGTGACCACGGGAATCACGGCCGGCCTTCTGGGCGAGGATGGTGCAGTCGATGACTTGGTCACCGAGCAGCATCACCAGCCATTGGGTTGGACGCACGAACTCTTCCTTGCGCGCACCCCAGCGCATGCGCTTCGGGATAGGCAGGTCGTTCAGGGAATCTTCAACGATGGTCGGCAACAGGCTGGCAGTCGGCTTACCGGTGATGACCTGGCTGAAGCGTAGTTTCGGGCCGCTCTGGTCGATCTCGCTCAGCTCGACGCCACATTTCTTGGCAAAACCAAGGGCGGCTTGAGTCGGGTTGCCTTCAGCATCGAAAGCGGCCTGGCGTGGCGGGCCGTCGAGGTTGATGCTGCGGTCCGGCTGCTGGGTTTCCAGCGCGGTGAGCAACACCGCCAGGCGACGCGGTGCGGCGTAGACCTTCTTCGCTGCGAACTTCAGGCCAGCGGTTTGCAGGCCTTTTTCGATACCGGCCAGAAACGCGTCGGCCAGGGTGTTCAGTGCCTTGGGTGGCAGCTCTTCGGTGCCCAGTTCAACCAGGAAATCTTGAGCACTCATTGTGCAGCCTCCAGCTTAGCCAACACTTCATCACGCAGATCCGGGGTTGCCATCGGGAAGCCCAGCTTGGCGCGAGCCAGCAGGTAGGCTTGGGCGACGGAACGCGCCAGGGTGCGTACACGCAGGATGTATTGCTGGCGCGCGGTGACCGAGATGGCACGGCGAGCATCCAGCAGGTTGAAGGTGTGGGATGCCTTCAGAACCATTTCATAGCTTGGTAACGGCAACGGCTGATCCAGTTCGATCAGGCGCTTGGCTTCGCTTTCGTAGAAGTCGAACAGCTCGAACAGTTTCTCGACGTTGGCGTGTTCGAAGTTGTAGGTCGACTGTTCCACTTCGTTCTGGTGGAACACATCGCCATAGGTGACCTTACCGAACGGGCCGTCAGCCCACACCAGGTCGTAGACCGAATCCACGCCTTGCAGGTACATGGCCAGACGCTCGAGACCGTAGGTGATCTCGCCGGTCACCGGGTAGCACTCGATGCCACCGGCTTGCTGGAAGTAAGTGAATTGCGTCACTTCCATGCCATTGAGCCAGACTTCCCAGCCCAGGCCCCAGGCGCCCAGGGTTGGCGATTCCCAGTTGTCTTCGACGAAACGGATGTCGTGGACCAGCGGGTCCAGGCCGACATGTTTCAGCGAGCCCAGGTACAGCTCCTGGAAGTTGTCCGGGTTCGGCTTCAGAACCACCTGGAACTGGTAGTAGTGCTGCAGGCGGTTCGGGTTTTCGCCGTAGCGGCCGTCAGTCGGGCGACGACTGGGCTGCACATAAGCGGCGTTCCAGGTTTCCGGGCCGATGGCCCGCAGGAAGGTAGCGGTGTGGAAAGTGCCGGCGCCTACTTCCATATCGTAGGGCTGAAGTACCACACAACCTTGCTCGGCCCAGTATTGCTGGAGGGCGAGGATCAAGTCTTGGAAGGTACGCACGGCTGGCGTAGGCTGGCTCACGAAATTCACCTGTTACTTGGGCTGCGATTTAAAGAGCGGGAGTATACCCGATTCGGCCGCGCCACCATCCCCTGGAGCCTTATGCCACGCTGCTTTTGGTGTTCTGAAGATCCGCTGTACATGGCTTATCACGATCAGGAGTGGGGAACGCCGCTGCGCGATGCGCAGGGACTGTTCGAGTTGCTTTTGCTCGAAGGGTTCCAGGCGGGCCTGTCCTGGATCACCGTTTTACGCAAACGCGAGCACTATCGAAAGGTCTTGTTTGGATTTGATGCACAGCGTTTGGCCCAACTGAGCGATGCCGAGATTGAAGCGCTGATGCTCGATCCGGGCATCGTGCGTAACCGCCTGAAACTCAATGCCACCCGACGCAATGCCGCCGCCTGGCTGACGCTGGAGGATCCTGTGGGGTGGCTCTGGTCGTTTGTCGGCGGCATGCCCAAGGTCAATCATTTCAAGGATCGCAGCCAGGTTCCGGCGATTACGCCTGAAGCGGAAGCGATGAGCAAAGCCCTGAAAAAAGCCGGCTTTACGTTCGTCGGACCCACCATCTGCTACGCGTTCATGCAGGCCTCGGGCATGGTCATGGACCACACTCAGGACTGCGACCGTTACGCGGACCTGGCCAACGCCGGTTAGAATGGCGGTTTTGCGCACCACACACGATCAGGAGTGACCTGTGGAAAAGTTTAAAGGCGCCTTGCTGGTAGGCGCTCTTCGGTTGTTTGCCCTGCTGCCTTGGCGCGCGGTGCAAGCGGTCGGTTCGGCGATTGGCTGGATCATGTGGAAAACCCCCAACCGCTCCCGCGAAACGGTGCGGATCAACCTGTCCAAATGCTTCCCCGACATGGACCCGGCCGAGCGCGAGCGCCTGGTGGGACGCAGCCTGATGGACATCGGCAAGTCCCTGACCGAAAGCGCCTGCGCCTGGATCTGGCCGGCTCAGCGTTCCATCGACCTGGTGCGTGAAGTCGAAGGCCTGGAAGTGCTGCACGAAGCTCTGGCCTCGGGTAAAGGCGTGGTTGGCATCACCAGCCACCTTGGCAACTGGGAAGTGTTGAACCACTTCTATTGCAGCCAGTGCAAACCGATAATTTTCTACCGCCCGCCGAAGCTCAAGGCGGTGGATGACTTGCTGCGCAAACAGCGGGTGCAACTGGGTAACCGCGTGGCGGCGTCCACCAAGGAAGGCATCCTCAGTGTCATCAAGGAAGTGCGCAAAGGCGGCCAGGTGGGGATTCCTGCGGATCCGGAGCCGGCAGAGTCCGCCGGGATCTTCGTGCCGTTCTTCGCCACCCAGGCGCTGACCAGCAAGTTCGTGCCGAACATGTTGGCGGGGCACAAGGCGGTCGGAGTGTTCCTGCATGCCCTGCGGCTGCCGGATGGCTCGGGCTACAAAGTGATCCTGGAAGCGGCGCCGGAAGATATGTACAGCACCGACACAGCCACTTCATGTGCGGCGATGAGCAAGGTGGTTGAGCGGTATGTGGGGGCTTACCCAAGCCAGTACATGTGGAGCATGAAGCGCTTCAAGAAACGCCCGCCGGGTGAGGCGCGGTGGTACTGATGTACGTCGATCTGTAGACCCCTGCAGATCCAGTGTGGGAGCTGGCTTGCCCGCGATGGCATCACCTCGGTGTAACTGAAGGACCGAGTTGCCTGCATCGCAGGCAAGCCAGCTCCCAGAGGAATCTCTTCAGGCTTGGCGGTCGAGTTTCTTCAGGAACACCGTCATTTCTTTTTCGGCCTGCTTATCGCCATGGGCCAAGGCTGCTTCAATACCCTTCTCCCAAGCTAAGCGCGCCGCAGCACTATCACACTGCCCCAACTGCGCCTTGCCCAACAGCTTCCACGCC
The DNA here is from genome assembly GCF_016650865.1 of Pseudomonas sp. TH34. Lineage (NCBI taxonomy): Bacteria > Pseudomonadati > Pseudomonadota > Gammaproteobacteria > Pseudomonadales > Pseudomonadaceae > Pseudomonas > Pseudomonas sp. TH34. The sequence continues at coordinate 108,109 of NZ_JAEKFB010000018.1, read as the reverse complement.
GCCGAATACTTCGGATCAAACTCGACGCACTTCTGCAAATGCTCCGCCGCCTTCGCGTTGTCCTTCAGATCCAGATAACCCTTGCCCAAACCAAACCGCAGCAGTGAGTTATCCACACCCTTGGCGAGCATTTTTTCCAGGGATTCGAGCATGTCGGTCACTCCGTTTGATCAGAAAAAGCTCAGGCCCACGTGGAACAGTTTCTCCACATCGCGGATATGTTTTTTATCCACAAGGAACAGAATCACATGGTCGCCGGTGGCGATCACCGTGTCGTCGTGGGCGATGATCACTTCTTCATCGCGAATGATTGCGCCAATGGTTGTACCCGGTGGCAGGCCGATATCGCGGATCGCCTTGCCAATCACCTTGCTAGACTTCGAGTCGCCGTGGGCAATCGCCTCGATGGCTTCCGCCGCGCCTCGGCGCAACGAGTGCACACTGACGATATCGCCGCGCCGCACGTGGGCCAGCAAGGTGCCGATGGTTGCCAGTTGCGGGCTGATGGCGATGTCGATATCGCCGCCCTGGATCAGGTCGACATAGGCCGGGTTGTTGATGATGGTCATCACCTTCTTCGCCCCCAGCCGCTTGGCCAGCAACGACGACATGATGTTGGCTTCGTCATCGTTGGTCAGCGCCAGGAAGATGTCGGCGTCGGCGATGTTTTCTTCCAGCAGCAGGTCACGGTCCGAGGCACTGCCTTGCAGGACCACGGTGCTGTCGAGGGTGTCGGACAAATACCGGCAGCGTGCCGGATTCATCTCGATAATCTTCACCTGATAGCGGCTTTCGATGGCCTCGGCCAGGCGCTCGCCGATCTGCCCGCCACCCGCGATGACGATGCGTTTGTAGGTCTCATCCAGACGGCGCATTTCACTCATCACCGCGCGAATATTCGCCTTGGCGGCGATGAAAAATACTTCGTCGTCGGCTTCGATCACCGTATCGCCCTGAGGCAGGATCGGCCGGTCGCGACGGAAGATCGCCGCCACCCGTGTCTCGACGTTGGGCATGTGCTCGCGCAACTGGCGCAGTTGCTGGCCCACCAACGGCCCGCCGTAGTAGGCCTTGACCGCCACCAGTTGCGCCTTGCCTTCGGCAAAGTCGATCACCTGCAAGGCGCCTGGGTGTTCGATCAGGCGCTTGATGTAGTGGGTCACCACCTGTTCCGGACTGATGAGCACGTCCACCGGGATCGCGTCGTTGTCGAACAGCCCGGCGCGGGTCAGGTAGGCCGCCTCACGTACCCGGGCGATTTTGGTCGGGGTGTGGAACAGGGTGTGGGCGACCTGGCAGGCGACCATGTTGGTCTCGTCACTGTTGGTGACCGCCACCAGCATGTCGGCATCGTCGGCACCGGCCTGGCGCAGCACCGTAGGAAACGAGGCACGGCCTTGTACGGTTCGGATATCCAGGCGGTCGCCCAAATCCCGCAGGCGCTCCGCGTCGGTGTCGACCACGGTGATGTCGTTGGCTTCGCTGGCCAAATGCTCGGCCAGCGTACCGCCGACCTGCCCTGCGCCGAGGATGATGATTTTCATCCGGTCACTCCCTTAAAACCATTCAGCCGCGAGCGGCGGCAATCTTGATCAGCTTGGCGTAATAGAACCCGTCGTGGCCGCCTTCCTGGGCCAGCAACTGGCGGCCATGAGGCTGCTTGATCCCGGCCTGGATGTCGAGGTCCAGTTCTCGTGCACCGCTGGTGCGGGCCAGGAAGGCTTCGATGACTTCGGTGTTTTCGGTGGGCAGCGTCGAGCAGGTGGCGTACAGCAGGATGCCGCCGACTTCGAGGGTCGGCCACAACGCGTCCAGCAATTCACCTTGCAGCACGGCCAGGGCGGCGATGTCGTCGGGTTGGCGGGTCAGCTTGATGTCCGGGTGGCGGCGGATCACGCCGGTGGCGGAGCACGGCGCGTCCAGCAGGATGCGCTGGAAGGGCTTGCCGTCCCACCAGGTGGCGGTGTCGCGGCCATCGGCGGCGATCAGCTCGGCGCTGAGGCCCAGGCGGGCGAGGTTTTCCCGCACACGCACCAGGCGCTTGGCTTCCAGGTCGACGGCGACGACACCGGCCAGGTCTGCTTGTACTTCCATGATGTGGCAGGTCTTGCCGCCGGGGGCGCAACAGGCGTCCAGTACGCGTTGGTCCGGGGCCAGGTCCAGCAGGTCGGCGGCCAGTTGAGCGGCTTCGTCCTGCACGCTGATCCAGCCTTCGGCGAACCCGGGCAGGTTACGTACATCGCCCGGTTTTGTAAGAACGATGCCGTCCTGGCTGTAGACGCAGGCCGTGGCCGCTACACCGGCTTCGCCAAGCAATGTGAGATAAGCGTCGCGGGTGTGATGACGGCGATTGACCCGCAGGATCATCGGCGGGTGCGCGTTGTTGGCCGCGCAGATGGCTTCCCATTGCTCGGGCCAGAATGCCTTCAGGGATTTTTGCAGCCAGCGCGGGTGGGCGGTGCGCACCACCGGGTCATGTTCCAGCTCGGCCAGCAGCGCTTCGCTTTCGCGCTGGGCGCGGCGCAGCACGGCGTTGAGCAGGGCCTTGGCCCAAGGCTTTTTCAGCTTGTCGGCGCAACCGACGGTTTCGCCGATGGCCGCGTGGGCCGGGACGCGGGTGTAGAGCAGTTGATAGAGACCCACCAGCAGCAGCGCCTCGACATCGGCATCTGCGGCCTTGAACGGCTTTTGCAGCAGCTTGGCCGCCAGCGCCGACAACCGCGGCTGCCAGCGGGCGGTGCCGAAAGCCAGGTCCTGGGTGAAGCCGCGATCGCGGTCTTCGACTTTATCCAGCTGGGTCGGCAACGAACTGTTGAGGGAAGCCTTGCCGTTGAGTACGGCGGCCAGGGCCTTGGCGGCGGCCAGACGTGGGTTCATAGGGTGTCTACCGCTTGGCCGAGGACGATGCCGACGGCAAATTTCTCACGACGGCTGTTGAACAAATCGCTGAAGTTCAGCGCCTTGCCGCCGGGCAGTTGCAGACGGGTCAGGCACAGCGCCTGTTCACCGCACGCTACCAACAGGCCGTCTTTGCTGGCGCCGATAATCTCGCCGGGGGCACCTTTTCCATCGGCCAAGGTGGCGGCCAATACTTTCAGGGCTTCACCATTGAGGGTGCTGTGGCAGATCGGCCACGGGTTGAAGGCGCGTACCAGGCGTTCCAGCTCAACGGCCGGACGACTCCAGTCGATGCGGGCTTCATCCTTGTTCAATTTGTGGGCGTAGGTGGCGAGGCTGTCGTCCTGCACTTCGCCTTCCAGGGTGCCAGCAGCCAGGCCGGCGATGGCCTGGACTACGGCCGGCGGGCCCATCTCGGCTAGGCGATCGTGCAGGCTGCCACCGGTGTCTTCAGCGGTAATCGGGGTGGTGACTTTCAACAGCATCGGGCCGGTGTCCAGGCCCGCTTCCATGCGCATTACGGTCACACCACTTTCGGCGTCACCGTCTTCAACGGCCCGTTGGATCGGTGCCGCACCGCGCCAGCGAGGCAGCAGCGAGGCGTGGCTGTTGATGCAGCCCAGGCGCGGGATATCCAGCACGGCCTGAGGCAGGATCAAACCATAAGCCACCACCACCAGCAGGTCCGGCTTCAGCGCAGCCAGTTCGGCTTGGGCATCGGCGTTGCGCAGGGTTGGCGGCTGCAGCACGACAATGTTGTTCTCAAGTGCCAGCTGCTTGACCGGGCTGGGCATCAGCTTTTGCCCACGACCGGCCGGGCGATCGGGCTGGGTGTAGACCGCCACGATTTCATACGGGCTGGCGAGCAGGGCCTTGAGGTGTTCGGCGGCGAATTCGGGGGTGCCGGCAAAAACGATGCGCAGTGGCTCGGTCATGGGAAACGTCTCACAAAAGAAAAAGGCTTGCCGGAGCAAGCCTTTGAAAGAAGGGAATCAAGCTTGCTGGCGATGCTTCTTTTCCAGCTTCTTCTTGATCCGGTCGCGTTTAAGCGTGGACAGGTAATCAACAAACAGCTTGCCGTTGAGGTGGTCGCATTCGTGTTGAATGCACACCGCCAGCAGGCCTTCGGCAATCATCTCGAACGGCTTGCCGTCACGGTCCAGGGCCTTGATCTTGACGCGCTGGGGGCGGTCGACGTTCTCGTAGAAGTCAGGCACCGACAGGCAGCCTTCCTGATACTGGCCCATCTCGTCGGTCAGGGTTTCGAACTCAGGGTTGATAAACACCAGAGGCTCGCTGCGGTCTTCGGACAGGTCCATGACCACGACGCGCTGATGCACGTCGACCTGGGTCGCGGCGAGGCCGATACCCGGGGCTTCATACATTGTTTCAAACATGTCATCGACCAACTGACGAACCTTGGCGTCCACTACGGCCACTGGCTTGGCAATGGTGCGCAGGCGTGAGTCCGGAAATTCGAGGATGTTCAAAATAGCCATAAGCGTAATTGCTGCACATGTGAGGTAAAGGCAAGTCGGCGCCGGGGATGGACCCTTGATGTGCCGGAATAAGTGCCGTGGGAAAACGTCCGAAAGCCACGAAGGCCAAGGCGTTTCACGCGAATGCACATAATAAAGGAGATTCACCCCATGAGGAAATCGCTACTCGTCTTGCTGCTGTGGGCCCAGGCCGTTGTTGGCCAGGTTCCCGCGAGCTTTCCACAGGCGGGTCAACCGCTGCCGCTTCATACGCAACAAGCCATTCAGCGCTTTTTACTGCACAACCGCATTCTCGATACGCCCCAGGAACTGGACCACGCTCCCTATATTATTGCAGCAGATGCCGGCCGAGTATTGGGCGCCAATGGCGAGCGTGTTTATGCGCGTGGGGCCCTGGACCCTGCCGTGCAAAGCTACGGGATCTTCCGCCCGGGCAAGGCTTATACCGACCCCGATAGCCAGGAATGGCTGGGCATCAACGCCGACGACATAGGCACCGCACGTTTTGTGATAGCGGGCGACGTCAGCACATTGGGTGTGCAGCGGGTGACCCAGGAGGTGCGTCCCGGGGACCGGTTGCTCAGCCAGCAAGCACCCACGGACCTGGCCAGCCTGGTGGTTCAGTGGCCTGCCCGCGCCATTGCCGGGCACATCATCGACGTGCCCCGGGGCGTGACGCAGATCGGCGTGCTGGATGCCGTGACGTTGAACAAGGGCCGCCGTGACGGGCTGATGGAAGGTCATTTGCTGGCCGTGGTGAAAGCCGGTGAAACCGTTCGGGACAGAGTGACCGGCGTTCCGATGAAGATGCCTGATGAGCCTGCCGGGACGCTGGTGGTGTTCCGCACCTACGAAAAGCTCAGCTACGGCCTGGTGCTCGGCGCATCGCGTTCGCTGGCGGTAATGGACCGTTTTGAGGCGCCTGATCAAAGGCAATAATTAGGTTGCTAAATAAGTTACCAACAGAGTTATCCACAGCTTGTTCCGATCAAGGACGATCAAATGTTACCGACGAATGACCGTGAAATTTCCCCAGCAGAACTGGAAGCCCGACTACGCTTGCACAGGCTGCCGGAACTGGGTCCCAAGGGCTTTAAAAAACTTATCGAGGCCTTTGGTTCTGCGTCAAAAGCCATCAGCGCACCGGCCAGTGCCTGGCGTTCTCTAGGCCTCAAGGTGGCCAGCGCCGATGCCAGGCGTTGCGAGGAAGTACGTGATGGCGCCAGTGCGGCATTGGCCTGGCTGGAGCGTCCGGCCCAGCATTTGCTGATGTGGGACCAACCCGACTACCCGGCATTGCTCGCAGAATTGGATGACGCGCCCCCGCTATTATTCGTCGCTGGCAACCCGGCGATTCTGGAAAAACCGCAATTGGCGATGGTCGGCAGCCGTCGTGCCTCCAGGCCAGGAATGGACACCGCCGCCGCGTTTTCCCGCAGCCTGGCCAGTGCCGGTTTTGTCATCACCAGCGGCCTCGCCCTGGGTATCGATGGCGCTGCTCACCAGGCGGCGTTGGATGTTGGTGGACATACAATCGGCGTGCTGGGCACCGGGCTCGAAAACTTTTATCCACAGCGCCACCGACGCTTGGCCGAAGCGATGATTGCCCAAGGCAGCGCCGTGGTTTCCGAGTTTCCGTTGGACGCCCCGCCCCAGGCCGGCAATTTCCCACGCCGCAACCGTATTATCAGTGGCCTGTCCCTTGGGGTGCTGGTGGTGGAGGCCAGCATGGCCAGCGGTTCGCTGATCACCGCACGCCTGGCGGCGGAGCAAGGCCGCGAGGTATACGCCATCCCCGGGTCGATCCATCACCCTGGAGCCAAAGGCTGCCATCAATTGATTCGAGATGGTGCGGTGCTGGTGGAAACCATTGAACACATCCTCGAAAACCTGCGCGGCTGGCAGGCACTGTCCCGCCCGGCACCGATTGCGGTCACTCACCCACTGGTGGCGCTGTTGCACGCGGCGCCCCACACCAGTGAAGCCCTGGCGATTGCCAGCGGAAGGGCCTTGTCCGAGGTGCTGGCCAGCCTGACGGAACTCGAGCTGGAAGGCCGGGTAATCTGCGAAAGCGGGCGCTGGCTTGCGCGCGGCTAGGTTTTGTAACGAAGATCGGTAAACTGCGCAGAGCTTTAGTCCGGAGAGTGAGTAATGGTCAACAGGTGGCGTGTGCGAGAAGCCGCACGAGAAATTCGCGCAGGCGCGGTGATTGCCTATCCAACCGAGGCGGTCTGGGGCCTGGGCTGTGACCCTTGGAACGAAGAGGCCGTGGATCGGTTGCTGGCGATCAAGGGCCGGTCTGTGGATAAGGGGCTGATCCTGATTGCCGACAATATCCGTCAGTTCGATTTTCTCTTCGAAGACTTTCCTGATGAGTGGATGGACCGCATGGCCAGTACCTGGCCTGGCCCGAATACGTGGCTGGTGCCCCATCAGAACTTGTTGCCCGAGTGGATTACCGGGGTGCATGACACAGTGGCGTTGCGGGTGACTGATCATCCGCAAGTGCGGGATCTGTGCTCGTTGGTCGGGCCATTGATTTCCACCTCGGCCAACCCACAGGGCCGCCCGGCGGCGCGCACGCGGATTCGTGTGGAGCAGTATTTCCGTGGGCAGGTGGATCTAGTGTTGGGCGGGAATCTTGGGGGGCGGAAGAATCCGAGTCTGATTCGGGATCTGGCGACGGGCGAGGTTGTGCGCCCTTCCTGAGACCGAGTCGCCTGCATTCGCGAGCAAGCCCGCTCCCACATTCGGCCGCATTCCAAAGGCGGAGCGCATTCAAATGTGGGAGCGGGCTTGCTCGCGAAGAGGCCCTCAAACCCGCTGAAAATCCAACGCCCTATGGCAACAGAATGGTCGACCCAGTCGTCCGCCGCGCCGACAACTCAATCTGCGCCTTCGCCGCATCCCCCAGCGAAAACCGCTGATTAATATCAATCTGCAACTTGCCACTGATGATCATCGAAAACAGGTCATCCGCCATCGCCTGCAGGTTTTCCGGGTTGTTGGCATAAGTCGCCAGGGTCGGCCGGGTCACATACAGCGAACCTTTCGCTGCCAGAATCCCCAGGTTAACCCCATCCACAGCCCCCGAAGCATTCCCAAAACTCACCACCAACCCGCGTGGCGCCACGCTGTCCAAGGACGTGAGCCAGGTGTCCTTGCCTACACCGTCGTACACCACCGGGCATTTCTTGCCGTCAGTCAGTTCCAGCACGCGTTGTGCGACATTTTCCTTGCTGTAGTCGATGGTTTCCCAGGCACCGAGAGATTTGGCCAGCGCCGCTTTTTCCGGCGAGCTGACGGTACCGATCAACTTCACGCCCAGGGCCTTGGCCCATTGGCACGCCAGCGAGCCCACGCCACCGGCAGCGGCGTGGAACAGAATGGTTTCGCCGCCCTTCAACTCATAGGTCTGGCGCAGCAGGTACTGCACGGTCAGGCCCTTGAGCATCGCCCCGGCAGCCTGTTCGAAGCTGATGTCGTCCGGCAGGTGCACCAGGTTGGCAGCCGGCAGCACATGCAATTCGCTGTAGGCACCCAGCGGGCCGCTGCCATAAGCCACGCGATCACCGACCTTGAATTGAGTGACTTCGCTACCCACCGCATCAACCACGCCAGCGCCTTCAGCGCCCAGACCCGACGGCAAGGCCGGTGGTGCGTACAGGCCGCTGCGGAAATACGTGTCGATGAAGTTCAGGCCAATGGCCTTGTTCTGCACGCGAACCTGCTGCGGGCCGGGTTCTGCGGGGGTGTAGTCCACATACTCAAGTACTTCGGGGCCGCCATGGGCACGGAACTGGATACGTTTGGCCATCTGCACTCTCCTTAAGTCATTTCGCGTAGCCCCCTATCGGACTCCTAAGCTTGATCTTCGTCAACTGTGGCAGTAGTGGGTGCAGTGGTATCCTGTGCGCCCATTTGCCGCCGACGCCCAATGGCCTCGCGTAGCTTTGCCCGATTCAAGGTGATGTCATGACTACCCGCACCGAGGCTGTCAAAGCCTACCTGCTCGACCTGCAAGACCGCATTTGCAGCGCCCTGGAAACCTTTGAGACGGACACTCGCTTTATCGAAGACGCCTGGACCCGGCCTGCCGGCGGCGGTGGTCGTACCCGTGTGATCGAAAACGGTTCGGTAATCGAAAAAGGCGGCGTTAATTTTTCCCACGTGTTTGGCAGCGGCCTCCCACCGTCCGCCAGCGCGCATCGCCCGGAATTGGCCGGTCGCGGTTTTGAAGCCCTAGGCGTGTCGCTGGTGATCCACCCGCACAACCCGCATGTGCCGACTTCCCACGCCAACGTTCGTTTTTTCATCGCTGAAAAAGAAGGCGAAGAGCCGGTATGGTGGTTCGGTGGCGGCTTCGACCTGACGCCCTACTACGGCAACGAAGAAGACTGCATCCACTGGCACCGCGTCGCCGAGCAGGCCTGCGCGCCGTTTGGCCCGGACGTTTATTCGCGCTACAAGGCCTGGTGCGACACCTACTTCCACATCAAGCACCGCAACGAACCCCGGGGCATCGGCGGTTTGTTCTTCGATGATTTGAACGAGTGGGACTTCGACACCAGCTTCGCCTTCATGCGCGCCATCGGCGATGCCTACATCGACGCCTACCTGCCAATCGTCCAGCGCCGCAAGGCCATGGCCTATACCGAGCAGCAGCGTGAGTTCCAGGAGTTCCGCCGTGGCCGCTACGTCGAGTTCAACCTGGTCTACGACCGTGGCACCCTGTTCGGCCTGCAATCAGGCGGGCGCACCGAGTCGATCCTGATGTCGCTGCCACCGCAGGTGCGCTGGAGCTACGACTGGAAGGCCGCACCGGACAGCGAAGAAGCGCGTCTCACCGATTATTTCCTGCAAGATCGCGACTGGCTGGGCGTGCTGCCCAAGGCGGCGGTGTGATGGATCGTTATGTCGTCTTCGGCAACCCCATCGGCCACAGCAAGTCCCCGCTGATTCACCGTCTGTTCGCTGAACAAACGGGTGAGCAACTGGACTACAGCACCTTGCTCGCACCACTGGATGATTTCACCGGCTGTGCGAAAGCATTTTTCGCACAAGGCCGCGGTGCCAACGTCACCGTCCCGTTCAAGGAAGAGGCCTATCGACTGGCCAGCACCCTGACCGAACGCGCCCAACGGGCCGGCGCGGTGAATACCCTGAGCAAGCTTGCCGATGGCAGCCTGTTGGGAGACAACACCGACGGCGCCGGCCTGGTGCGGGATTTGACGGTGAATGCCGGGTTCGGCCTGCAAGGCAAACGCATCCTGCTGCTGGGCGCCGGTGGTGCGGTGCGCGGTGCGTTGGAGCCGTTGCTGGCTGAGCAGCCGGCTTCGCTGATCATCGCCAACCGCACTGTGGAAAAGGCCGAATTGCTCGCCGAACTGTTCGACGACCTCGGCCCGGTGTCCGCCAGCGGTTTCGACTGGCTGCGTGAGCCGGTGGACCTGATCATAAACGCCACCTCCGCCAGCCTGTCAGGCGATGTACCGCCGATTGCGGGCAGCCTAATCGAACCCGGAAAGACTTTTTGCTACGACATGATGTACGGCAAAGAGCCTACGGCGTTTTGCCGTTGGGCCAATGATCAGGGCGCCGCGGTAGCGATGGATGGCCTGGGAATGTTGGTGGAGCAGGCGGCGGAAGCGTTCTACCTGTGGCGCGGCGTGCGCCCGGATTCGGCGCCGGTATTAGCTGAACTGCGTAGGCAACTGGCCTGAAGCAAATCTAAATGTGGGAGCGGGCTTGCTCGCGAATGCGGTGGATCAGTCGATACATACGGCGACTGTCACACCGCATTCGCGAGCAAGCCCGTTCCACAGTTTTAACCGCATTCAGTCTTCGAAATGGAGGGGGCATTTCTCCGCCCCTTCCAGTTTCTTCAACTCTTCCACCACCTGCGGCCGGGCCTTGCGCAACGCCAGGCTGCGCCCCAATCCGTTCAATCGGCGCGCTTCCTGGTGCAGCATCTCCACTCCGGAATAGTCGATAAAGTTGATCTGCTGTGCCTCAATCACCACCCGCTGGCCGTGCAGGCTTTGCAGCCGTACTTGCAGGTAATGGCTGGCGCCGAAAAAGATCGACCCGCCGACCCGCAGCACATCGTCCTCACCGTCACGCCATTGCTGGACCCGCGGTTGCGAGGTGCGCTTGAGGTAGAAAAACAGCGACGCCAGCACCCCGGCGTAAATCGCCGTCTGCAACTCCAGCAACAGCGTGGCAATGCAGGTCAGGCTCATCACCGCAAACTCTGCGCGGCTGACCCGGAACAGCGCCCGAATACCGCGATGGTCCACCAACCCCCAGCAAATCAGCAGGATGCTGGCGGCCATGCTCGGGATCGGGATATGCGCGATCAATGCCGCACCGAACAGCGCGAACAACGTCACCCACAGTGCGGAAAACACCCCCGCCAGCGGCGAACAGGCGCCTGCCTCATAACTCAGACCCGACCGGGTGAAGGAGCCCGCCGACAAGTACCCGGAGAAAAATCCGCCGACGATGTTGGATAAACCCTGGGCGCGCACTTCCTGATTTGCATCGAGCAATTGCTGGGAGCGGGCCGACAGTGAGCGCGCAATCGACAGGCTGGTCACCAGCCCCAGCATGCCCACCGCCACGGCACTCGGCAGCAGGCGCAGGACCAAGTCCAAGTCCATCGGCAGCGGGCTGAACGGCGGCAGTTTGCCAACAAATGAACTGACCAACGCCACCTGCCCGAACATCGCCGGCCATAGCCATGGGGTGAGGCTACCCAAGGCCAGCGCGATCAGCAGTGTGGGCCAGCGCGGCACCCACAATTTCAGCAGCACCCCCACCAGCAAGGTGCCGAGCCCGAGCACCAGTGAAGGATGATTCCATTCCCCGGCATGGTTGATCAGCGCAAGCAGGCTGTTGATCGCCGTGGTCTGGCTGGGCAGGTCCAGCCCCAACAGATTGGGCAATTGCCCCAAGGCGATTACCACCGCCGCGCCGAGGGTGAAGCCGAGCACCACTGAATGTGAAACGAAGTTCACCAGGGCACCGAAGCGCAGCATCCCCAGCAGCCATTGGAAGACGCCGGCCAGGAAGGTCAGCAACAGGATGAGCGTGATGTAGTCCTGGGACCCGGGCACGGCCAGCGGGCTGACACTGGCGTAGAGCACGATGGAAATCGCGGCGGTAGGACCGCAGATCAGGTGCCAGGAAGAGCCCCACAAGCAGGCGATCAATACCGGGATGATCGCGGCGTACAGGCCGTACTCCGGTGGGAGACCGGCGATCAGCGCGTAGGCAATGGATTGCGGTAATGCCAGGACTGCACCGCTCAGCCCAACGATTGCATCTCGCCCGACGCTGGCGCGGGTTTGGCGCGGGAGCCAGTTGAGGAAGGGGAAGAGTTTGTGGCGGTTGGGCCAGGGCATTGAGGGCTCGGATTGATAGGTTTGGATCAGGGTATCAGGACAAACGCCGCACTGTGGGAGTCCGCTTACTGTGGGAGCCGGGCTTGCCCGCGATCCAGGCGCCGCGGTCTCACAGAGACACCGCGGTGATGCCATCGCAGGCAAGCCAGCTCCCACATGAAGCGTTAGAGTTTGGCTTTTACGGCGGCCAGCGCATCTTGACCGTCGACGGTTTTAACCCCGTCCAGCCACTTCTCCAGCACCGCCGGATTCGCCTTGATCCAGGCCTTCGCCGCATCAGCGTTGCTCACCTTCTTGTTCACCACCTCCGCCATGATGGCGTTCTCCATCTCCTGGGTGAAACTCAGGTTGGTCAGCAATTTGCCCACATTCGGGCAGGCCTGCGCATACCCTTTGCGGGTCAAGGTATACACGCTGCCGGTGTCACCAAAGTACTTTTCCCCGCCCTTGAGGTAATGCATCTTCAACTGCACGTTCATCGGGTGTGGCGTCCAGCCGAGGAAGGTCACGAACTTCTGCTTCTTCACCGCCCGGGACACTTCGGCCAGCATCGCCTGTTCACTGGACTCGATCAGCTTCCACTGGCCCAGGTCGAAGTCGTTTTTCTTGATGATTTCCTGCAACGAGATGTTCGCCGGCGCACCCGAACCGATGCCGTAGATCTTCTTGTCGAACTTGTCGGCAAACGTGTTCAGGTCGGCAAAATCATGCACCCCGGCGTCCCACACATAATCCGGCACGGCGAGGGTGAACTCGGTGCCATCGAGGTTTTTCGCCAGTTGCACCACATCACCATTGGCCACGAACTTGTCGTAGAAGCCCTGCTGCGCCGGCATCCAGTTACCCAGGAACACATCCACCTGGCCGTCCTTGAGCCCGCCAAAGGTGATCGGCACCGCAAGGGTGTCAACCTTGGCCTTGTAGCCCATGCCGTTCAACAGGAAACCGGTAATGGCATTGGTGGCGGCGATATCGCTCCAGCCCGGATCGGCCATCTTCACGGTGTCGCAGCTTGAGTCCGCGTAGGCGCCGGCACTGCTCAATGCCAGCAGCGCAACGCTCAACACGGTGGATAACTTTTGCATGGCCTTCCCCTCAGTTTTATTGGTTTTGGCAGGGATGTGGAAAACGTGCCTTGCGCTCCAGATCGTCGAGGTCGATATGGTTGCGCATGTATTGCTGACTGGCGTCTACCAGTGGCTGGTGGTCCCAGCTCTTCAGCTTGCCTTGGGTCAGCGCCTCGAATACCAGGCGGCGACGGCGTTGGCTGGCGAGCACCTGCTGGTGGATCGCCGGGATGTCCCACTTGGCCCGCGCCTCACTCAAAAACGCCTCGAACAGTGGCCGGTGTTCCGGTGACTGGCTGAGTTCTTCCCGCTCGTGCGGGTCGTTGTGCACATCGAACAATAGGCAAGGATCGTCCTCGCTGTAGATGAACTTGTAGGCGCCCCGCCGGATCATCATCAGCGGGCTGATGGTGCCCTCGGCCATGTACTCGCCGAACACTTCGTCGTGCCCGCCCTGCCCTTGCAAGTGCGAGACCAGCGAGCGTCCGTCCAGTGGCAGGTTGGCGTCGAGTTGGCCGCCGGCCATTTCCACCAGGGTGGGCAGCAGGTCAGCGGTGGACACGGCAGCCGTCACGCGGCCCGCCGCAAACTGCCCCGGCGCGCTGATCAGCAGCGGCACCCGGGCGGCCATTTCAAACCAGTGCATTTTGTACCAGAGCCCGCGCTCGCCGAGCATGTCGCCGTGGTCGCCGGAGAAGATGATGATGGTGTCGTCGGCCAGGCCGGTGTCTTCCAGGGTTTGCAGCAGCTTGCCGACGTTGCTGTCGATGTAGCTGCACGCACCGAAGTAGGCGCGGCGCGCATCGCGGATCTTGTTCACCGGCAGCGGCTTGTCCCACAGGTCATAGACCTTGAGCAGGCGTTGGGAGTGAGGGTCGAGATCTGCTTGTGGTGGCGTTGCAGGCAACGGGATGTCGTTGTCTTCGTACAGGTCCCAGAACGGCTTGGGAATGGTGTACGGGTCGTGTGGGTGGGTCATCGACACGGTCAGGCAGAACGGCTGGTCGCCGTCCTCGCGGATATGGTCGAACAGATACTGCTGGGCCTTGAACACCACCTCTTCGTCGAAATCCAGCTGGTTGGTGCGCACGCATGGCCCGGCTTGCAGCACCGACGCCATGTTGTGGTACCAGGTGGGACGCACGTCCGGCTCATCCCAGTTCACCGCCCAGCCATAGTCGGCCGGGTAGATATCACTGGTCAGGCGTTCTTCATAACCGTGGAGCTGGTCGGGGCCGCAAAAATGCATCTTGCCCGACAGCGCGGTGCGGTAGCCGAGGCGGCGCAGGTAGTGGGCATAGGTCGGCACGTCGGCGGGGAAATCGGCCGCGTTGTCGTAGGCGCCGATCTTGCTCGGCAACTGCCCACTCACCAGGGTAAAGCGCGATGGCGCACACAGCGGACTGTTGCAGTAAGCGGCGTCGAACACCACGCCCTCAGCGGCGAGGCGACTCAAGTTTGGCAGTTTGATAGGCGAAGGACCGTAGAACGGAAGCATCGGCGCGGCCATCTGATCGGCCATGATAAAAAGAATGTTCTTGCGCTTCATGGTTTCGCGGCATTCCATAGTCAACGTTTATGCGAATGAGCATGCAGGCCATGGAAATCGTGGTAAAGCCCATGAGAAGCAATGTCTAGGATAAGCCCAGCTTATGTATGAATCCCTCGGTAACCTGTCACTCGACCTGCTGCGCGCATTTGAAGCTGCAGCGCGCCAGCGCAGCTTTACGGCGGCGGCGATGGAGCTGGGCACCACCCAGCCGGCCATCAGCCAGCAGATCAAGCGCCTGGAAGAACAGCTGAAGGTGCGCCTGTTTGATCGCATTTACCGTGGCATCGAACTGACCGACGCGGGCGCCCTGTTGTTCGAGCAGGTGCAGGCCGGTTTGCAGAGCATCAACCAGGGGCTGAGCGCGATTGCCGAGCAGGACCAGCACGAAGTCCTGCAGGTGGCGACGGACTTTGCGTTCGCCGCCTATTGGCTGATGCCGCGCCTGCACCGTTTCCATGAAGCCAACCCGCAGGTGGACGTGAGCTTGGTCACCAGCGAGCGCAATCACGCCGCGTTGCGCAGCGATATCGATGTGGCTGTGTTGTTCGGCGACGGCCGTTTCAAGCAGGGCGACAGCCTCTGGCTGTTCAACGAGGAAGTGTTTCCGGTGTGCAGCCCGCAGTTGCTCCAGGACCGCAGCGCGCCGCTGCCAGTGCAGAGCCTGTTGGAGTTTCCCTTGCTGCACCTGCGCCAGCAAAACAACAACCAGTGGTTCGACTGGAGTGGCGTGTTTCGCGAGCTGGGCATCACCACGGCGCCTACCCCGGGCCAACTGCGTTTCGACAATTACACGCTGTTGATCCAGGCCGCGATTGCCGGCCAGGGCGTGGCCATCGGCTGGCGCCACCTTGTGGATAACTTGCTCGAGCAAAAGTGGCTGTGCCGGCCGATTGGCGACACCGTGATCTCACGCTTCGGCTATTACGTGGTGCTGCCCCAGCGCAAACGTCGCAGCCAGTTGATCGAACGCTTCGTCGACTGGCTGATGGCCGAACAAGCCAGCAGCGCACAATCACTGACCGGCCTGGCCCTGCCGTCCATTGCGGTCTAGGATTTGCCGATCATTGAGGCCGGAGCCTGTCATGCAACGTATCAAGGGCTACCACGCCCATATCTACTTCGACGCCAACACCATCGACCAGGCGCGCAAACTCTGCGAGGACGCCGCGCAAATGTTCCCGCTGCGCATGGGCCGGGTGCATGAACGCCCGGTGGGCCCGCACCCGGACTGGAGCTGCCAGTTGGCGTTCGAGCCTGAATACATCGGCGTCGTATTGCCGTGGCTGGCCCTCAACCGCAACGGCCTGGTGGTGTTCCTGCACCCGACCACCGGTGATGACCTCAAGGACCACACCGACCATGCGATCTGGATGGGGGCGATGCGCACGCTAGACCTGTCGATATTCTAAGTTCATATATTCCCTATATATGGGACTGATATTTATATATTGAGACTTTGCCGGTCTTGGGTTTATATTCGCCTCATCCGCTCAGAACACTCAGGTGAAGCGATGCAGGCGCAATTGATCGCGCTCGATTGGGGAACCAGTTCCCTTCGTGCTTACAAGCTCGGCCCGGCAGGCGTCGTGATCGAACGGCGCACTTTGGCGTCGGGGATCATGCACCTGCCCACCGAACCCCGGGACATTGCCGGGGTTCGCAGCAGCAACGGGTTCGAGCTGGCATTCGACGCAGCCTGCGGTGACTGGCTCGACACCCAGCCCGACCTTCCCGTTATCGCCTGCGGCATGGTCGGCAGCGCCCAGGGCTGGAGCGAAGCGGCTTACCGCGACACCCCGGCCGACGTCTCTACCCTCGGCCAGGCGCTGCATGTGGTGCGCAGCCTGCGGGGCGCAGTGGTGCACATCGTTCCCGGCGTGATTCAACGCGGCGCCTTGCCCAATGTGATGCGCGGTGAAGAAACCCAGGTGCTTGGCGTGCTGCAAAGCCTGTCTGCCCATACCGGGCGCGACGTATTGATCGGCCTGCCGGGCAGCCATTCCAAGTGGGTGGAGGTGGTGGAAGGCTGCATCACCCACTTTGACACCTTCATGACCGGCGAGCTGTTTGCCGTGCTCAGCCAACACAGCATTTTGGGGCGCACCCAGCGCCCTTCCGAAGCGTTCCAGGCGGCCGCTTTTGATCGCGGCGTGCAGGTGGCGCTGTCGGTGGACGGTCAGGCCGGGCTGTTGTCGAACTTGTTCAGCGCCCGCACCCTGGGATTGACCGGCGAGCTGGCGCCCGAGGAGCAGCCCGACTATTTGTCCGGCTTGATGATCGGCCACGAACTCATGGGCCTGCGCACCCGCCAGCCTGCCCAGCAACGCGACATCGTTCTGGTGGGCACCACCCAACTCTGCACCCGCTACCAGCGTGCACTCCAACTTTGTGGCTTCCCCCACGTGACCCTGGCACAGGAGGCTACCGAGCGTGGCCTTTGGCAGCTGGCCATGGCGGCGGGGCTGCTGCCTGCAACCTGACGAGAGGCCTGACATGCTCAAGCAAGCACTCACACACAACGGTTTGATCGCGATCCTGCGCGGCTTGCGACCAGAGGAGGCGTTGGCGATCGGCGAGGTGTTGTACACCGCAGGCTTCAGGGTCATCGAAGTGCCGCTCAATTCACCGGACCCTTATTCCAGCATCCGCATCCTGCGGGACAGCCTGCCCGCCGATTGCCTGATCGGCGCCGGCACCGTGCTGACCCCGGAACAGGTTGATCAAGTCAAAGCCGCCGGCGGCCAGGTCATCGTCATGCCCCACAGCGATGCCAAGGTGCTGCGTGCCGCCAAGGCTGCGGGCCTGTACCTGTCGCCGGGTGTCGCCACGCCCACCGAAGCCTTTGCCGCGCTGGCCGAAGGCGCCGACGTGCTGAAGCTTTTCCCCGCCGAGCAAATGGGCCCGGCGGTGGTCAAGGCCTGGCTCGCGGTACTGCCCGCGGGCACGGTGTTGCTGCCGGTGGGCGGCATTACTCCGGACAACATGCAGGTATTTTTCGACGCGGGCGTCAAAGGCTTCGGCCTGGGCTCCGGGTTATTCAAGCCGGGAATGAGCGTCGCCCAAGTGGCGAGCAACGCCCAGGCCTACGTCGCGGCCTGGCACGCCTTGGGCTGATCAGCGTTCTCCATCTACAAGAGAGATAAGAAGATGAAAATCACCAAACTGACCACCTTCATCGTTCCGCCGCGCTGGTGCTTCCTCAAGGTTGAAACCGACCAGGGCGTGACCGGTTGGGGCGAACCCGTGGTCGAGGGCCGCGCCCACACCGTGGCTGCCGCCGTCGAAGAATTGTCCGACTACTTGATCGGCAAAGACCCACGCAATATCGAAGACATCTGGACGGTGCTCTACCGCGGCGGTTTCTACCGTGGCGGCGCGATCCATATGAGCGCCCTCGCCGGTATCGACCAGGCGCTGTGGGACATCAAGGGCAAGGCCCTCGGCGTGTCGGTCAGCGACCTGCTCGGTGGCCAGGTGCGCGACAAAATCCGCGTGTACTCGTGGATTGGTGGCGACCGCCCGGCCGACACGGCCCGCGCCGCCAAGGAAGCCGTGGCCCGTGGTTTTACTGCGGTGAAAATGAACGGCACCGAAGAACTGCAATTTCTCGACAGCTTCGAAAAAGTCGACCAGGCCCTGGCCAACGTCGCTGCCGTGCGTGATGCGGTAGGCCCCAACGTCGGCATCGGCGTCGACTTCCATGGCCGGGTGCACAAGCCCATGGCCAAGGTGCTGATGAAGGAGCTCGATCCCTACAAACTGATGTTCATCGAAGAGCCGGTGCTCAGCGAAAACTACGAAGCGCTGAAAGAGCTGGCGCCGCTCACCAGCACCCCGATTGCCCTTGGCGAGCGGCTGTTCTCGCGCTGGGACTTCAAGCGCGTGCTCAGCGAAGGCTATGTCGACATCATCCAGCCGGATGCCTCCCACGCCGGCGGTATCACCGAAACCCGCAAGATTGCCAATATGGCCGAAGCCTACGACGTAGCCCTCGCCCTGCACTGCCCGCTCGGCCCGATTGCCCTGGCGGCGTGCCTGCAACTGGATGCGGTTTGCTACAACGCGTTCATCCAGGAACAGAGCCTGGGCATTCACTACAACGAGAGCAACGACCTGTTGGATTACGTACGTGATCCCGGGGTTTTCGACTACGACCAGGGCTTTGTGAAAATCCCCAATGGGCCAGGCCTGGGCATCGAGATCAACGAGGAATACGTGATCGAGCGCGCGGCCATCGGGCATCGCTGGCGCAACCCGATCTGGCGTCATGCCGATGGCAGCTTTGCGGAGTGGTGATTTCCTCCTGAAGAAACACCGTCAGTGTGGGAGCTGGCTTGCCTGCGATAGCGGTGAGTCAGCTTGCATCTGCGGCACTGACACTCCGCTATCGCAGGCAAGCCAGCTCCCACAGGGATCGCGTTTCTTCAGTAAGACCTGTCCTCAATAACCATAAGAAGAGGCAACCCCCATGCAATCCGAGTCCTTCACCGGGCAGGCTTCTTTAGTCACGCCCAGCCGAAAGCGTTTCTTCATCATGGTGCTGCTGTTCATCACCGTGGTGATCAATTACCTGGACCGCAGCAACCTGTCGATTGCCGCCCCGGCCCTCACCAGTGAGTTGGGGATCGACCCGGTGCATGTCGGGCTGATTTTCTCCGCGTTCGGCTGGACCTACGCGGCCATGCAAATCCCCGGCGGCTGGCTGGTGGACCGGGTACCGCCGCGCATTCTCTACAGTGTCGCCCTGCTGCTGTGGTCGATCGCCACCGTGATGCTCGGCTTTGCCGCCAGCTTCATCGCGCTGTTCGTATTGCGCATGGCGGTCGGTGCCCTGGAAGCCCCGGCTTACCCGATCAACAGCCGCGTGGTGACCACCTGGTTCCCTGAGCGTGAGCGGGCCACGGCGATTGGTGTTTATACGTCCGGGCAGTTTGTCGGACTGGCATTTCTCACGCCGGTATTGGCCTGGCTGCAACACACCTTTGGCTGGCACATGGTGTTTGTCGCCACCGGTGGCGTGGGCATTGTGTGGGCGTTGATCTGGTACGCCGTGTACCGCGAGCCACGTGATTTCAAAGGTGCCAATGCGGCGGAAATCGAGCTGATCCGCGAAGGTGGCGGGTTGGTGGACATCCAGGCGCAGGCGGCCAAGGCGCCATTCAGTTGGGTCGACCTCGGCATCGTGCTGAGCAAGCGCAAGCTGTGGGGTATCTACCTGGGGCAGTTCTGCCTGAACTCCACGCTGTGGTTTTTCCTGACGTGGTTCCCGACCTACCTGGTGAAATATCGCGGCATGGACTTCATCAAGTCCGGCCTGCTGGCGTCGCTGCCGTTTCTGGCGGCGTTTGTCGGGGTGCTGTGTTCGGGGCTGTTTTCCGACTGGCTGATTCGCCGCGGAGCGTCGGTGGGGTTTGCGCGCAAGTTGCCGATCATTGGCGGGCTGTTGATTTCCACGGCGATCATCGGCGCCAACTTTGTTGACTCCACGGCGTGGGTGATTGCGTTTCTGGCGGTGGCGTTTTTCGGCAACGGCCTGGCGTCGATTACCTGGTCGCTGGTGTCGACCCTGGCGCCGGCAAGATTGCTGGGGCTGACGGGTGGGGTGTTTAACTTCATCGGCAATCTGTCGGCGATTACCACGCCGATTGTGATTGGCTTTCTGGCGACAGGGGATTCGTTTGCACCGGCGATTACCTATATCGCGGTGCTGGCGTTGCTGGGGGCGTTGTCCTACATCTTGCTGGTCGGCAAGGTCGAGCGTATAGAACTGTAGGAGCGAGCTTGCTCGCGAAAAACCTGAGAGCGCCGCGGGGTGTCAGATGCCCCCGCGTTATCGTTAACGTTTTTCGCGAGCAAGCTCGCTCCTACAGGGAGTTACTAGTACAGCGCGCCATCCAGAATTTGATAAACGATGCTGGTGCCAATCGCGATCAGCACGATGTCCCCGCCCGAGCGGCGCCATTCGTAGCCAGGATATTGCGGCAGATGCGACAGAGCCCGAGGGTCCAGACGCTCGCCGTAGTAGTTCGGCGGCAGGCGCTGGCCCCGCACCAGGTGGATGCCGGGAGGCGGCGGAGCACCACGGCGGAAGTCGCCATGGTTATCGCGGATCACTTGCCGAACAGGGCCGAAGTCCTGAGGAGGCCCGCCACGGTGATTGTCCTGGGGCCCGCGGCGATCATCGCCACGGTGATCGTTCTGTTGGCCTTGAGGGCCGCCACGGTCAGGTCCGCCACCTTGGTCGTACGGTGCGGCTTGCACCAGGGCGCTGGCGCCGAGCAACAGCACACCCAGACCGGCTATCACACGTTTAGGCATCTTCATCAGGGGTTTCCTCAACTGCACAAACAACAAAAAGGGATTTCGAACCGGGTCCGAAATCCCTTGGTCTTGTCAGTTTAGGTGCTGATTTGCCAGCATGATTCCTCTGTATCAGGAACTTTACCTACCGCTTACGAGCCGCTTACTTACGGGCGTTGCGCACACCTTCCGAAAGCGCCGAGCACAGGGTCAATACACCGTCGATGGCCTGCTGATCATTGCTGGCGTTGGCGATGTGATCGATCAGTGCCGAACCCACCACCACACCGTCTGCCAGGCGGGCGATTGCAGCGGCCTGCTCCGGGGTGCGGATACCAAAACCGATGCTGATCGGCAGGTCGGTATGCCGACGCAGGCGGGTCACGGCTTCTTCGACGTGTTCCAGGGTCGCGGCGCCGGCACCGGTCACACCGGCCACCGAGACGTAGTACACAAACCCGGAGCTGCCGTTGAGCACGGTCGGCAGGCGCACGTCGTCGGTGGTCGGGGTGGTCAGGCGGATAAAGTCGATACCGGCAGCCTGGGCCGGGTCGCACAGCTCGCCGTTATGTTCCGGAGGCATGTCGACCACGATCAGGCCGTCGACGCCGGCTTCTTTCGCATCGCTGATGAAGCGTGGCACGCCGTACATGTGGATCGGGTTGAAGTAGCCCATCAGCACCAGCGGCGTGTCGCTGTTGTCCTTGCGGAACTCGCGAACCATTTGCAGGGTTTTCGTGAGGTTCTGCTTGGCGGTCAGCGCCCGGATGTTGGCCAGTTGAATCGCCGGGCCGTCGGCCATCGGGTCGGTGAACGGCATGCCCAGCTCGATCACGTCGGCGCCGGCCGCCGGCAAGCCCTTGAGAATCGCCAGCGAGGTGTCATAACCCGGGTCGCCGGCGGTGACGAAGGTCACCAGGGCGGCGCGGTTTTGTTCTTTCAGTTGCGCAAAACGTGTTTGCAGGCGGCTCATCAGTGTTTCTCCTGCTGGGATGGCTCTTGTGAAGAGTGTTCCATGTGGTGCATCACGGTTTGCATGTCTTTGTCGCCACGGCCGGACAGGTTGACCACCATCAGGTGATCCTTCGGCAAGGTCGGTGCGCGTTTGAACACTTCAGCCAGGGCGTGGGCGCTTTCCAGTGCAGGAATAATCCCTTCCAGGCGGCAGCATTTGTGAAAGGCGTCGAGGGCTTCGTCGTCGGTCACCGAGGTGTACTGGACGCGCCCGATGTCGTGCAACCAGGCGTGTTCAGGGCCGATGCCCGGGTAGTCCAGGCCGGCGGAAATCGAGTGGGCGTCGATAATCTGGCCATCGTCGTCCTGCAGCAGGAAGGTACGGTTGCCGTGGAGCACACCCGGTACGCCGCCGTTGAGGCTGGCCGCGTGCTTGCCGGTCTCGATGCCGTAGCCGGCCGCTTCAACGCCGATGATTTCGACGCTGGTGTCATCCAGGAACGGGTGGAACAGGCCCATGGCATTGGAACCGCCGCCGATGCACGCCACCAGGCTGTCGGGCAGACGGCCTTCCTGGGCCTGCAGTTGGGTACGGGTTTCCTTGCCGATCACGGCTTGGAAGTCACGAACCATCGCCGGGTACGGGTGCGGGCCGGCCACGGTGCCGATCAGGTAGAAGGTGCTGTCGACGTTGGTCACCCAGTCGCGCAGGGCTTCGTTCATCGCGTCTTTCAGGGTGCCGGTGCCGGCGACCACCGGGATCACTTCGGCGCCCAGCAGCTTCATGCGAAATACGTTGGCCTGTTGGCGCTCGATGTCGGTGGTGCCCATGTAGATCACGCATTGCAGGCCGAAACGCGCGGCGACGGTGGCCGTGGCCACACCGTGCATGCCGGCGCCGGTCTCGGCGATGATGCGTTTTTTACCCATGCGCCGCGCCAGCAGGATCTGGCCGATGCAGTTGTTGATCTTGTGGGCGCCGGTGTGATTCAGCTCTTCGCGCTTGAGGTAGATTTTGGCGCCGCCGCAGAACTCGGTCAGGCGTTCGGCGAAGTACAGCGGGCTTGGGCGTCCGACGTAGTCGCGCTGGAAGTAGGCCAGTTCTTCGTTGAAGGCCGGATCGATCTTGGCCGCTTCGTATTCGCGGGCCAGGTCAAGGATCAACGGCATCAGGGTCTCCGCCACGTAGCGGCCGCCGAACGAACCAAACAGGCCATTGGCGTCTGGGCCGTTGCGTAAATCGGTCTGGGTCTGAGTCATGGGACGCTCCAGGTAGAAAATGTGTAAGAGGCAATGACGGTCACTCTACCCCTGACGCTTGCACGTGAAAACCGATAAGATCGCCACAACCTGTCAGGAAAACTCACAGATGAGCCGAGACCTCCCACCCCTGAACGCCTTGCGCGCTTTCGAGGCGGCTGCACGCCTGAACAGCGTCAGCCAGGCCGCTGAGCAACTGCACGTGACCCATGGCGCGGTCAGCCGGCAGCTCAAGGTGTTGGAAGAACACCTCGGCGTCAGCCTGTTCGTCAAGGACGGGCGCGGCCTCAAACTCACAGATGCCGGCATCCGCCTGCGAGATGCGAGTTTTGAGGCGTTCGAGCGTCTGAGGGACACCTGCGCAGAACTCACACAAAGCAGCGCAGACGCACCGTTTGTGCTCGGCTGCTCCGGCAGTCTGCTGGCGCGCTGGTTTATTCCGCGTTTGGGGCGCCTGAACGCGGATCTGCCGGATTTGCGCCTGCACCTGTCGGCGGGCGAAGGCGACCTCGACCCGCGCCGCCCCGGGTTGGACGCGCTGCTGGTGTTCGCTGAGCCGCCATGGCCGGCGGATATGCAGGTGTACGAATTGGCCAGCGAGCGCATCGGCCCGGTCATGAGCCCGCGATTTGCCCATTACGAGCGTTTGCGCCAGGCACCTGCCGAAGCGCTGCTCAATGAAGCCCTTTTGCACACCACATCACGCCCGCAAGCCTGGCCCAGTTGGGCGCAGCACCATGGGATCGACGCTGGCGCGTTGAAGTACGGTCAGGGGTTCGAGCATTTGTATTATTTGCTGGAGGCGGCGGTGGCGGGGCTGGGGGTGGCGATTGCGCCAGAACCGCTGGTGGCAGAGGACCTGCGAGCGGGTCGCCTGGTCGCGCCGTGGGGTTTCAGTGAAACCCCGGCGCAACTGGCGTTGTGGCTACCCAAGCGCGCCGCGGATGGGCGCGCCCGGCAACTGGCGCAGTGGCTCAAGGCTGAGCTTGCGCGCCAGGTTGTTTAGTCGCCGCGTTTGCACAGCAAGTAAGCCGCCAGCAGGCCCAGCGCGCCAACGGCGACGCCAGCGGTAGTCCATGGGTGCTCTTGCGCGTAGTCCCGTGTCGCAACACCGGTTTCGCGGATTTTGACTTTGCTTTCTTCATAGGCATCGCTGATCAGGTGACGGGAATGCTTGAGGGCATTCTCGGCATTGCTTTTCAGGGCCTTCAAGGTTTTGCGCGACTCGTCAGAGGCATCGTCCTTGAGGCTTTCCAAAGATTTGAGCAGGCTCGAAATCTCGGCTTCCATGCTTTCCAATGACGCTTTGCGTAAAGAGGTGTTGGCCATGTGGGCTCTCCTGGAGTGATTGAGTGGCGTGTGTTGTTTCCGACTGCGGCGGTTTCAGAAAGTGCAGTAAATCTGAACTTTCGTATGGGAATAGTCGCCAGAAGCAGTACGAGAATTCACTGCTAGGCTTCATTAACGACCCCAGGAGAAAACCTTATGAGTGATCATCACACCTACAAGAAAGTCGAACTGGTGGGCTCTTCCACCACCAGCATCGAGGACGCCATCAACAATGCCTTGGCTGAAGCCCACAAGAGCATCAAGCACTTGGAGTGGTTTGAAGTGACTGAAACCCGCGGTCATATCAAGGACGGCAAGGCCGCGCATTTCCAGGTCACCCTCAAAGTGGGGTTCCGAATTGCCAGTAGTTGACTGAGCCGGTTGAACTTGCGCGCTGGCCGATTGCCATAAACTCCGCTACAACCTTTAGGCACGTCGGCGTGACGAGCGGCGACGTGCTTCCTTTCGATCAACCCAAGGAAGTGACGGATGAAGAACTTTTTGTTGGCGGTAGGTTTGTTGAGCATTGCGGGCACAGCCCTGGCGGCGGGCAAGCCTTGTGAAGAGCTGAAAAGCGAGATTGCGGCAAAAATCGACGCTAAAGGCGCTTCAGGCTACTCCCTGGAAATCGTGGACAAAGGTGCTGCACCTAGTGACCACACGGTTGTCGGCAGCTGTGAAGCCGGTACCAAGGAAATCGCCTACAAGCGCGGGTGATCCCGTGTTGCAGACGTAAAAAACCGACGCAAGTGCGTCGGTTTTTTTACGCCTGCGATTCAGCCCTTCATGATCTGGGCCAGCAGCTCGTAGGAATGGATCCGGTCGGCATGTTCGTACAGGTCACAGGTGAAGATCAGCTCATCAGCGCCAGTTTGCTCCACCAGCACCTCCAGCTTCGCGCGAATCTTCTGCGGGCTGCCCACCATGGCCAGGCCAAGGAAACTGCCTACAGCGTCTTTCTCATGGGGCAGCCACAAGCCGTCCATGGTCCTGACCGGCGGGCGCTGCACCAGGCTTTGCCCGCGCATCAACGCGAGGATTCGCTGGTACACCGAGGTGGCCAGGTAATCAGCCTGTTCATCCGTATCGGCGGCCACCAGCGGGATGCCGAGCATCACGTAGGGCTTGTCCAGCACGGCCGAAGGCTTGAAGTGGTTGCGGTAGACGCGAATCGCTTCATGCATCAGGCGCGGCGCGAAATGTGAGGCAAAGGCGTAAGGCAAACCGCGCTCACCTGCCAGTTGCGCACTGAACAGGCTGGAACCCAATAGCCATACAGGGACGTTGGTGCCGGTGCCGGGTACGGCGATCACTCGCTGGTCCGGAGTGCGCGGGCCGAGGTAGGCCATCAGTTCAGCCACGTCTTCCGGGAAATCATCGGCGCTGCCGGAGCGTTCACGGCGCAGGGCGCGGGCGGTCATCTGGTCGGAGCCGGGCGCGCGGCCCAGGCCCAAATCGATACGGCCCGGGTACAGGCTTTCCAGGGTGCCGAATTGCTCGGCGATCACCAACGGCGCGTGGTTGGGCAGCATCACGCCACCGGAACCGACACGAATCGTCGAGGTGCCGCCCGCCAGATAACCCAGCAATACTGAGGTCGCCGAGCTGGCGATACCGTCCATATTGTGGTGTTCGGCCACCCAGAAACGGTTGTAGCCGAATTTTTCCACGTGCTGGGCCAGGTCCAGGGAATTGCGCAGCGACTGCGCCGGACTGCCGTTGGCGCGCACTGGCACGAGGTCGAGGGTCGAGAACTTTACGTCGGACAGCGATTTCATAAGCCTGCTTCTCCAATGGGGGCGCAGGCTTCTAAGACGAACCAAAACCTGCCGCTTCATGTGCATGTCTATGCAATGAGGGCATATACCCGAGATTCAATAGCGATGGTGAAATTTCCTACTTAATTGCTAGGTTTCTCCGACAAGATGAACTTTGCCGTGGCGTCTATCCTCAGAACCCTTACTGACGCAAAACCACCGTTCGAGGAGACCGCTATGAGTATCGTTAAAAAAGCATCCGCGCATTGGGAAGGCGACCTGAAGACTGGCCTGGGTTCCATTTCCACGGAAACTGGCGTGCTGCGCGAAGCGCCCTACGGCTTCAAGGCCCGTTTCGAAGGTGGCAAGGGCACCAACCCTGAAGAACTGATCGGCGCGGCCCATGCCGGTTGTTTCTCCATGGCCTTTTCCATGATTCTCGGCGACGCCGGGCTCAAGGCCGACAGCATCGACACCCAGGCCGAAGTGACCCTGGACCAAGTGGACGGTGGCTTTGCGATTACTGCTGTGCACCTGACCCTCAAGGCGAAGATCCCGGGCGCCAGCCAGGCGCAGTTCGATGAACTGAGCAAAAAGGCCAAGGAAGGATGCCCGGTGTCCAAGGTACTGAATGCAACCATTACCCTGGATGGCACGCTGATTAGTTGATGCAACCCTCTTGCAGGGGCGAGCTTGCTCGCTCCTGCAGCTGCAAATGTGGTCGAATAGCCGATTGCAGACTTAGCGCACACCCGTACGCGTGCATTCAGGGAGCTTCACACATGAAACGTATTGCCTTGGCGGTTATCTGCGGTGCACTGGCCACGTCGGCGCTGGCCGCGCCGAAAGACTGTGAAGAGCTCAGGAAAGAGATCGAGGTCAAAATCCAGGCGAATGCCGTTCCGTCCTACACCCTCGAAATCGTCAGCAAGGAAGAAGCCGACAAGCACGACAGCGCCATGGTTGTCGGCAGCTGTGAGAACGGCACGAAGGCCATCGTCTACCAGAAGAACAACGACTGATCAGATGCAGTTGACGCTACGTTCTTCCGCCAGTAAGTGACCCGCTTTGTTGTACAGCCGGATATTCGGGTTGTAGCCCAGTGAGCGCCCTTCCAGGCGATAGCGCTGGCCTGCCTCGAAACGGTCGTATTGCAGGGTCATGAAGCAGGTTCGGTCGGTGGTTTGGCCCATCCCGCCGAAGCTGCCACCGGTAGGCACCTCGAAATCAAAACGCACCATCAGCTCATGGCTGCCAGGCGGCACCTGGAAGAAGCGCCCGTCGTTCAGGTTTTTTCCGTCCAGGCGTTGCGCCATCACCAGCTTGGCGCCGGGTGTTGGGGTGGCGAAGTCAACCCAGGCTTGCTGCGGATCAACCGCCGGTAGCGGCGTCAACGTACAGGCACTGAGAAGGACTGCAGCGATGGGAAGCAGTAGCTGACGCATGTTAAGCACTCAACGGTAGGAATGGTTTTTAAGCGGCTGCGTTCGGCGGCACGCTCCCTATGAGTATAAACACGCCACGCCATGGAAAAATTCCCCACAGGCGAGATAGTCTGGCGGGATAGTCACCTGCGAGAGGTTTTAATGGTCAGGCGTTTACTTCCCGGGTTGATGCTGCTGTTGCTCAGTGGCTGCTCCAGCGTCAGTTATTACAGCCAACTGGCAGACGGCCAATGGCAATTGCTGCGGGCCCGGGAGCCGGTCTCCGAGGTCATCGCCGACCCGTCCCGGCCACAGGTGCTGCGGGACCACTTGGCGCAGTCGCAGAAAGCCCGCACCTTTGCCAGCGAGCACCTGCACCTGCCGGACAACCAGAGTTACCGTCTGTATGCGGACATTGGCCGCCCTTATGTGGTCTGGAACGTCTTCGCCACGCCGGAATTTTCCCTGTCGCCGCAGACTCACTGCTTTCCGATTGCCGGGTGCGTGGCCTATCGCGGTTACTACAACCAGGGCGCCGCACGCGGCCAGGCGGCGTTGCTGAAGCAGCAAGGCATGGACGTGTCGATTGGTGGCGTGGAGGCCTACTCCACCCTCGGCTGGTTCAATGACCCGATCATGAGTTCGATGATGAGCTGGGGCGATGAGCGCCTGGCCACGCTGATTTTTCATGAGTTGGCGCATCAGCGGTTTTATGTGAAGGACGACACCGAGTTCAACGAGTCGTACGCCACCTTCGTCGAGCAGGAAGGCACCCGGCAATGGCGCGCGGCCCGTGGCTTGCCGCCAGCCAGCGAGTCGTCGTTGAAACAGCGCGACCAGTTCACCCGGCTGGTGCTCGACACCCGCAAACGCCTGGAGCAGCTGTATACCCAGCCGCTGGCGGCAGATGCCATGCGCCAGACCAAGGCGGCTGAATTCGAACGCCTGCGCCGTGACTACCGGCACATGCGCGATAGCCAGTGGGGTGGCGACAAGCGTTATGACGCCTGGATCAACCTGCCGATGAACAACGCAAGGTTGCTGCCGTTTGGGCTGTATGACCAGTGGGTACCGGCGTTCGCCGCGTTGTTCCGGCAGGAAGGCGGCGATTGGCCGAAGTTTTTTGCGGCGGTGGAGAAGCTGGGCGGGTTGCCGGTGGAACAGCGCAAGGCGGCCCTGAGGGTGTTGGAGGGATCCGGGCAAGTGGTTGGCCGGTAGGGCCTCATCGCGGGCAAGCCCGGCTCCCACATTTGACTGAGTTGTCTTGGCCGACCGTGATCAAATGTGGGAGCTGGCTTGCCTGCGATAGCGCATTCAAGGCCGTTGCAAAAACGCCTGATGCATCTCGGCCAATGTTTCAAAGTGCCAGGTCGGCGCCTCGGCACTCAGCTCTTCATGGCTGCCAAACCCATAACCTACCGCCGCCGCATCCAGCCCATTGCTGCGCGCGCCGATCAGGTCGTGCTTGCGGTCGCCAATCATCAAGGTGGTGGCCGGGTCCAGGCCTTCTTCGGCCATCAGGTGGGCGATCAGCTCGACCTTGTTGGTGCGGGTGCCGTCCAGCTCGCTGCCGTAGATCACCTTGAAGTGTTTGGCGAAATCGAAATGCCGGGCGATTTCACGGGCGAACACCCAAGGCTTGGACGTGGCCACATACAGCTGGCGACCCTGGCCATTCAAGTCCTCAAGCAGCGGCATCACGCCGTCGAATACGCGGTTTTCGTACAGGCCGGTGACCTTGAAGCGCTCGCGGTAAAAATTCACCGCCTCCCACGCCTTGGCTTCGTCGAAGCCATAGAACTGCATGAATGCTTGCAGCAGCGGCGGGCCGATGAAGTGCTCAAGCTTGGTCAGGTCCGGCTCGTCGATCCCCAGTTTGGCGAGGGCGTACTGGATCGAGCGGGTGATGCCTTCGCGCGGATCGGTGAGGGTGCCATCGAGGTCGAACAGAACGGTTTGGTAATGCATGGGTGTCCTTGTCATTGGTCGAAGCCTTCGGCCAGGTGCAGGTCTTTGAGCTTCACGTAGTTCGCGGCGCTGTAGGTGAAAAACGCCCGCTCCTTGTCAGTCAGCGGGCGGATTTGTTTAACCGGGCTGCCGACATACAAAAAACCGCTCTCGAGTTTCTTGCCCGGCGGCACCAGGCTGCCGGCGCCGATGATCACATCGTCTTCCACCACGGCGCCGTCCATCACAATGCTGCCCATGCCGATCAGAATCCGGCTGCCTACCGTGCAGCCATGCAGCATGACTTTGTGGGCAATGGTCACATCGTCGCCGATCAACAGCGGGAAACCATCAGGATTGAAGGGCCCGGCGTGGGTAATGTGCAGCACGCAGCCATCCTGCACGCTGGTGCGCGCACCGATGCGGATGCGGTGCATGTCGCCGCGGATTACCGTCAGCGGCCATACCGAGCTGTCGGCGCCGATTTCGACGTCGCCGATCACCACCGCCGATGCATCGACGAAAGCCCCGGCGGCCAAGGCCGGCGTGTGATTCTGGTAGGTGCGAAGGGTCACGATAGGCTCTCTCTCTTCTGCTGATAGCTGCGGTGGGCGTTGATTGTAATTAAGATGGCCCCATCTTTGTTCTTACATGTTTCTTCAGCCAAGGTGCCAACCGTGAGCGCGAACAACCCTCTTCTGCAGTCCTACGACCTGCCGCCGTTCTCGGCGATCCGTGCCGAGCACGTACAGCCGGCCATCGAACAGATCCTCGCCGACAACCGCGTCGCCATCGAAGGCATCCTGCAAAGCCAGGGTAAAAATCCGACCTGGGCCGGCCTGGTCCTGGCCATGGACGAACTCAATGACCGCCTGGGCGCTGCCTGGAGCCCGGTCAGCCACCTGAACGCCGTGTGCAACAGCACCGAACTGCGCGAAGCCTACGAGGCTTGCCTGCCGGCATTGAGTGCCTACTCCACCGAGATGGGCCAGAACCGCGAGCTGTTCCAGGCCTTCGAAGCCCTGGCCAACAGCCCGGAAGCCGCCGGCTTCGACGTGGCGCAAAAAACCATTCTGGAACACTCCCTGCGGGACTTCCGCCTGTCGGGTATCGATTTGCCGCCTGAGCAGCAAAAACGTTATGCCGAAGTGCAGAGCAAACTCTCCGAACTGGGCAGCAAGTTCTCCAACCAATTGCTCGACGCCACCCAGGCCTGGACCAAGCACGTCACCGACGAAGCGACCCTCGCCGGCCTGACCGATTCGTCCAAGGCGCAAATGGCTGCGGCTGCCCAGGCCAAAGGCCTGGACGGCTGGCTGATCACCCTGGAATTCCCCTGCTACTACGCGGTGATGACCTACGCCCACGACCGCGCCCTGCGTGAAGAAATCTACGCCGCCTACTGCACCCGTGCGTCGGACCAAGGCCCGAATGCCGGTCAGAACGATAACGGCCCGGTCATGGAACAGCTCCTCGACCTGCGTCAGGAGCTCGCTCAACTGCTGGGCTTCGCCTCGTTCTCCGAACTGAGCCTGGCCACCAAAATGGCCGAGTCCAGCGACCAGGTGCTGAGCTTCCTGCGAGACCTGGCCAAGCGCAGCAAGCCGTTCGCCACCCAGGACCTGCAACAGCTCAAGACCTACGCCGCCGAACAAGGTTGCCCGGACCTGCAAAGCTGGGACAGCGGCTTCTATGGCGAAAAACTGCGCGAACAGCGTTACAGCGTTTCCCAGGAAGCCCTGCGCGCCTACTTCCCGATCGACAAGGTGCTCAGCGGCCTGTTCGCTATCGTGCAGCGCCTGTACGGCATCGAAATCGCCGAGCAGAAAGGCTTCGACACCTGGCACCCGGACGTTCGCCTGTTCGAAATCAAGGAAAACGGCCAGCACGTCGGCCGCTTCTTCTTCGACCTGTACGCCCGCGCCAACAAGCGCGGCGGGGCCTGGATGGACGGCGCCCGTGATCGTCGCCGCACCCTTGGTGGCGTACTGCAAAGCCCGGTGGCCAACCTGGTGTGCAACTTCACCCCGGCCGACAGCGGCAAGCCTGCCCTGCTGACCCACAATGAAGTGACCACGCTGTTCCACGAATTCGGCCACGGCCTGCATCACCTGTTGACCCGTGTCGAGCACGCTGGCGTGTCCGGCATCAACGGCGTGGCCTGGGATGCGGTGGAGTTGCCAAGCCAGTTCATGGAGAACTGGTGCTGGGAGCCGGAAGGCCTGGCGCTGATTTCCGGCCACTATGAAACCGGTGAGCCGCTGCCTCAGGACCTGCTGGAAAAAATGCTCGCCGCGAAGAATTTCCAGTCCGGCCTGATGATGGTTCGCCAGTTGGAGTTCTCGCTGTTCGACTTCGAGCTGCACGCCACCCACGGCGATGGCCGCAGTGTGCTGCAGGTGCTGGAAGGCGTGCGTGATGAGGTGTCGGTGATGCGTCCGCCCGCCTACAACCGCTTCCCCAACAGCTTCGCGCATATCTTCGCGGGCGGTTACGCTGCGGGTTACTACAGCTACAAGTGGGCGGAAGTGCTGTCGGCGGATGCCTTCTCCAAGTTCGAAGAAGACGGCGTGCTCAATGCCGAGACTGGCCGGGCGTTCCGCGAGGCGATCCTGGCCCGTGGCGGTTCCCAGGCACCGATGGTGCTGTTCGTCGACTTCCGCGGACGTGCGCCCTCGATTGACGCACTCTTGCGCCACAGCGGCCTGAGTGAGGACGCGGCAGCATGAGTGAAGCGCCTGTGAAAACCAAAAAACGCTTTATCGCCGGGGCAGTCTGCCCGGCGTGCAGCGAGCCGGACAAGTTGATGATGTGGAGCGAAGACGATGTGCCACATCGCGAGTGTGTGGCTTGCGGCTATTCCGACACGCTGAATGAACAAGGTCTGTCAGTGCCCAAGGAATTGGGCACGCGGGTCAATACGTCGGCATTGAAAGCACCGGATCCCAAGGTGCAGGCGGTGCAGTTCTTCCCCAATCCGAAGCTGAAAAAAGACTGACCGGCATGTGCCCCCTGAGCTGATGGCTCAGGGGGTGATCACCAGGGCGGTTTTTTCTGCCGCCACGTCCTTGGCGTTGTCCGCGGTGTTCAGCCAGCTTTTCATCGAGCACAGTGCAAAGGCGCTGGTGCTGCAATCGCCATTGGCCAACGCTGTGCGTAGCTTGTCGATATCAGCCTTCATCATGTAGCGAACGCCGTCCTTGAAGCCTTTGCTGGCTCCAAAGCCACCGAGCGTCATTTCGTTCAGCGCTTCCTCTTTACTCCACCCCTGAACCACCACTCGATACATCGCCGCCATCAACCCGGTGCGATCCGAGCCGTGCTTGCAATGCATCAACACCGGGCCGTTGGCTTGTGCGTCCTGAATGGCGCGCAGGGCTTCCAGTACATCGGTGTCGTCGACATGGTTGGTTCGGTAGGTCAGTTGCACTTGCTTGATATCAGACGACTTCAGCCAGTTGGCATCAGATTCGGGCAGGAAGTTGATGACCGTACCGATCTTGAGTTTTTCCAGGACAGGAACGGCGCTGCTATCCGGTAGCGCGCTGCGATAGAGGGTGGGCGACATCTGATACAGGTTGTATTGGCTTCCCACTGGCTGGGCCCATTCCAGTGAGCGAATGGAAGCAGTGTCGTCGGCGTGCGCTTGGACGGTGGTAAACAGCGCCATGAATGCCAGGCTGATGGCAGGCAGCAATTGGTGATTGAACATGGGCGATGTAACCGAATAGGGAAATGGCTGATGGGGCACAGATTCGCCTACAGCGGATCAATGCCTCGTGAGGCACTCGTCAAAGAATCGTGAACGCCCGCTATTTTTTTCCCGCTGAATCGATTCCCCTCGATCCTTAGCCTGCTATCCTTTGTAACTATCGATTTCTGCCGTGTTCTATCCTTTTGGGTCCTTTGGATCCCATTTGCTGCCAAAACTATAAGCCGCTCCCCGAAGCGGCTGATAAATCCGTGACCACATGATGAGGTGCCACCATGTCTGATCAAGATCAAGA
Source organism: Pseudomonas sp. TH34 (assembly GCF_016650865.1). Lineage (NCBI taxonomy): Bacteria > Pseudomonadati > Pseudomonadota > Gammaproteobacteria > Pseudomonadales > Pseudomonadaceae > Pseudomonas > Pseudomonas sp. TH34. The sequence goes on along the minus strand of NZ_JAEKFB010000018.1, from coordinate 74,709 downwards.
CAACCCCCGGCGTGAGTTTTTGCGCAAATCCTTGACCTTGATCCCCGTGGTCACTGTCGCCAGCACGGGCCTGGGCGGTTCGATGCTGATGGCGGTTCCCGAGCCGGCTCAAGCCAGCCCTGAAAAGGCACCTGTCAGCAGCAAGGCCTATGAGCCGAGCTATTTCACTGCCGAGGAATGGGCTTTTATCAACGCGGCCGTTGCCCGCCTGATCCCGGCGGACGACCAAGGCCCAGGCGCCCTGGAAGCCGGCGCGCCGGAATACATTGATCGTCAGATGAACACGCCGTACGCGGCGGGTGCCCTGTGGTTCATGCAAGGCCCGTTCAATGCCGACGCGCCGCCTGAAATGGGCTGGCAGAGCAAATTGGTGCCCAAGGAGATCTATCGCCTGGGCATTGCTGCCACGGATGCCTGGTCGAAAGCGATGAACGGTAAGCTATTTGCCGAGCAAGACAGCGCTACCCAGGACAAATTGTTGCAGCGCCTGGAGGCTGGCGACGCGCAATTCGACAGCGTACCGCCGAAGATTTTTTTCAATCTGTTGCTGCAAAACACCAAGGAAGGGTTCTTCTGCGACCCGGTCCACGGTGGCAACAAAGGCATGGTCGGCTGGACCATGATCGGCTTCCCCGGCGCCCGCGCCGATTTCATGGATTGGGTTGAACGCAACGAGCAATACCCCTTCCCGGCTGTATCGATCCGTGGCGAGAGGGCATAAACGTGGCGACCATCATGAAGAAAGTGGATGCGGTGATCGTCGGCTTCGGCTGGACTGGCGCGATCATGGCCAAGGAGCTGACGGAAGCGGGCCTCAACGTGGTAGCGCTGGAGCGCGGCCCGATGCAGGATACCTACCCGGACGGCAACTATCCCCAGGTCATCGACGAACTGACCTACAGCGTGCGTAAAAAGCTCTTTCAGGACATCTCCAAGGAAACCGTGACCATTCGCCATAGTGTGAATGACGTCGCCATGCCCAACCGCCAACTCGGCGCCTTCCTGCCCGGTAACGGTGTTGGCGGTGCCGGTCTGCACTGGTCCGGCGTGCACTTCCGGGTGGACCCGATCGAGTTGCGCATGCGTAGCCATTACGAAGAGCGCTACGGGAAAAACTTCATTCCCAAGGACATGACCATCCAGGATTTCGGCGTCAGCTATGAGGAGCTGGAGCCGTTCTTCGACTATGCCGAGAAAGTCTTCGGCACCTCCGGGCAGGCCTGGACGGTGAAGGGGCAGTTGGTAGGCGAAGGCAAGGGTGGCAACCCTTACGCGCCGGATCGCTCCAATCACTTCCCGCTGGAATCGCAGAAGAACACAGTCTCCGCACAGCTGTTCCAGAAGGCCGCCACGGCCGTGGGCTACAAACCCTACAACCTGCCTTCCGCGAATACGTCGGGTCCTTACACCAATCCCTACGGTGCGCAGATGGGGCCGTGCAACTTCTGCGGCTTCTGCAGCGGTTATGTCTGCTACATGTATTCCAAGGCTTCTCCGAACGTGAATATCCTGCCGGCATTGCGGCTGGAGCCCAAGTTCGAGCTGCGGCCCAATTCCCACGTGCTGAAGGTCAATCTCGACAGCTCCAAGCGCAAGGCCACCGGCGTGACGTATGTCGACGCTCAAGGGCGGGAATGCGAGCAGCCGGCGGACCTGGTGATCCTCGGTTCCTTCCAGTTCAACAACGTGCGCCTGATGCTGCTGTCGGGCATTGGCAAACCCTACGACCCGATCTCCGGCGAGGGCGTGGTGGGCCGGAACTTCGCCTACCAGAACATGGCCACCATCAAGGCGTTCTTCGATAAGGACGTGCACACCAACAACTTCATCGGTGCCGGCGGCAATGGCGTGGCGATCGATGACTTCAACGCGGACAACTTCGACCACGGGCCTCACGGCTTTGTGGGCGGCTCGCCAATGTGGGTCAACCAGGCAGGCAGCCGGCCGATTGCTGGCACCTCAAACCCGCCGGGCACGCCGGCCTGGGGCAGCGCGTGGAAGCGCGCCACGGCTGATTACTACACCCACCAGGTGTCGATGGATGCTCACGGCGCCCATCAATCCTACCGTGGCAACTACCTCGATCTTGACCCGGTTTACCGCGATGCCTATGGCATGCCGCTGCTGCGCATGACCTTCGACTGGCAGGAAAACGACATCAAGATGAACCGCTTCATGGTCGACAAAATGAGCAAGATCGCCGAAGCGATGAACCCCAAGGCGATCGCCTTACTGGGCAAAAAGGTGGGCGAGCATTTCAACACCGCGTCCTATCAGACTACCCACCTCAATGGTGGCGCGATCATGGGCACCGACCCGAAAACCAGTGCCTTGAACCGCTACTTGCAGTGCTGGGACGTACACAACGTGTTTGTCCCGGGCGCTTCCGCGTTCCCACAAGGCCTGGGCTACAACCCTACGGGTCTGGTGGCGGCGTTGACCTACTGGTCGGCGCGGGCGATTCGCGAGCAGTACCTGAAAAACCCCGGCCCACTGGTTCAGGCATAAGGAGCGATGACCATGAAAGCATTTGTTATTGCCTCCCTCGCCTTGATCAGCAGCTGCTCGGTCAGTGCGGCCGAAACCGACCTGGTCAAACAGGGCGAATACCTGGCGCGCGCCGGTGACTGCGTGGCCTGCCACACCGCCAAGGGCGGCAAGCCGTTCGCCGGTGGCCTGCCGATGGAAACCCCGATCGGCACCATCTACTCCACCAACATCACCCCGGATAAAACCGGCCTGGGCGACTACAGCTTCGAAGACTTCGACCAGGCCGTGCGCCATGGCGTCGCCAAGAACGGCAGTACCCTTTACCCGGCGATGCCCTATCCGTCTTATGCGCGGGTCAGCGAAAGCGACATGCAGGCGCTGTACGCGTACTTCATGAAGGGCGTGGAACCGGTGGCGCAAGCTAACAAGGACAGCGACATTCCCTGGCCGTTGAGCATGCGTTGGCCGTTGGCCGGTTGGCGCTGGATGTTCGCGCCCAAAGTCGAGGAGTATCAGGCCCAAGCGGGCGCGGACTCGGTGATCAGCCGTGGCGCGTATCTGGTGGAAGGACTTGGCCACTGTGGTGCCTGCCATACGCCACGGGCGCTGACCATGCAGGAAAAATCCCTGAGTGCGTCGGACGGCAGCGCTTTCCTTTCCGGCAGCGCACCGCTGGAAGGCTGGATTGCCAAGAGCCTGCGGGGCGATCACAAGGACGGCCTGGGCGGTTGGAGCGAGGAACAGCTGGTGCAATTCCTCAAGACCGGCCGCAGTGATCGCAGCGCAGTGTTTGGCGGCATGAGCGACGTAGTGGTCCACAGCATGCAGTACATGTCGGAAGATGACCTGACGGCTATCGCCCGCTATCTCAAGAGCCTGCCGGCGGTGGATCCCAAGGATCAGCCGCACCAGTACGACAAGCAGGTCGCCGATGCGCTGTGGAAAGGCGATGACAGCAAGCCGGGGGCATCGGTGTATATCGACAACTGCGCGGCGTGCCACCGCACCGATGGCCATGGCTACACCCGGGTATTCCCGGCGTTGGCGGGCAACCCGGTGTTGCAGACGGCGGATGCCACCTCGTTGATCAACATTGTGTTGAACGGCGGTACGCTGCCGGCGACCCACACCGCCCCTTCGACCTTCACCATGCCGGCGTTTGCCTGGCGTTTGTCGGATCAGGAAGTGGCGGATGTCGTCAGTTTCGTGCGAGGCAGTTGGGGTAACAAAGGCGAGCCGGTGAAAGCCAGTGACGTCGCGAACCTGCGCAAGAATGATATGCAGACGACCTCCGGCGATGACCTTGGCCAGGTGACCTCCAAGCACTGATTGGAGGTTGACCGCCAAACGGCACTGGTCAGAAACCGTGCGCCCCTATACTGTATAAAAAAACAGTATAGGGGCGCGTTCATGTCCACTCCTCTGCCGCCTCGCGGGCGCGGCACGGCCACCAACCTGCATAACCGTTTTGCGCCCACTGTCAGTGTGGCGGAAGACGACGGCTGGTATCAGGAAGTGCCACAGACCCAGGGCACCGAAGTCCGTATCGAAACCGCGAAAACCATCATCACCCGCAACAGCTCGCCGGATATCCCGTTTGATCGGGCGATCAACCCGTATCGTGGCTGCGAGCATGGCTGTATCTACTGCTATGCGCGGCCCAGCCACGCGTATTGGGACCTGTCGCCGGGGCTGGATTTCGAAACCAAGCTGATCGCCAAGACCAACGCCGCTGACGTGCTGGAGCAGCAATTGTCGAAACCGGGCTACACCTGCGCGCCGATCAACCTGGGCTCCAACACCGACCCGTACCAGCCTATCGAACGCGAGTACAAGATCACCCGGCAGACCCTCGAAGTGCTGCTGCGCTATCGCCACCCGGTGACGATTATTACCAAGGGTTCGCTGATCCTGCGGGACCTCGACCTGCTGACCGAGCTGGCGCAGCAGCGGCTGGTGGCGGTGATGATCAGCCTCACCAGCCTGGACGACGAACTCAAGCGCATCCTGGAACCGCGCACGGCTGCGCCCAAGGCGCGGCTGCGGGCGATTCGGGTGATGCGTGAGGCGGGGATCCCGGTGGGCGTGTTGTGTTCACCGATGATTCCGATGATCAACGACAGTGAGCTGGAAAGTTTGCTGACCGAAGCGCATGCCGCTGGCGCTCAAAGTGCGGCGTACATGATGCTGCGCCTGCCCTTGGAGGTGGCGCCGTTGTTTGAGGAATGGCTGGCGGCCCATTACCCGCAGCGCGCGGCCCATGTGATGAGCCTGGTGCGGCAGGTGCGCGGTGGTGAGGTCTATGACAGTCGCTTCGGTGTACGCATGCGCGGCGAAGGGCCGTTTGCCGATCTGTTGGCGCAGCGTTTCGCCAAGGCGATCAAACGGCTGGGGCTGAATCGCCGGGAAGGGTTTAATCTGGATTGCACGGCGTTTTGCCCACCGGGCAGGCAGATGGCATTGTTGTAAACTGCTGTGTAAGGCGCGCGACCGTGTAGGAATAGTCGCGTTTTGATATCACTGAAAGCCCCGATCTAGAGCGGTTCATTCAGTTTGAGTTAAGTTTCGGCGGGTACCTTGTTTATCGAGTGACTAATGAGTCGGCGCTTCGGTTTGGGCGCCAGCCGCACTGGAAAACTCCCCTGCTCCAATCAAGAGGATGAATCATGAGTGACAAGGATAAACAGCCGTTGGCTGCGTCGGCTTCAGCCCCTCACGAGGCGGAGTCCGCCGATGCAGCGCTGCAGCACATCGTTGAAGGCTTTTTGCATTTCCATAACGAGATCTTTCCGCAGCAGGAAGAACTCTTCAAAAAACTCGCTACGGCCCAAAGCCCACGAGCGATGTTCATTACCTGCGCCGACTCGCGCATCGTTCCCGAGCTGATCACCCACAGCTCCCCGGGGGATTTGTTCGTGACCCGTAACGTCGGCAACGTCGTGCCGCCTTATGGGCAGATGAACGGCGGTGTTTCCACGGCCATCGAGTACGCGGTACTGGCCCTTGGCGTGCAGCACATCATCATTTGCGGCCACTCCGACTGTGGCGCCATGCGCGCAGTGCTCAACCCCCAGAGCCTGGAAAAAATGCCCACGGTAAAGGCCTGGCTGCGCCACGCCGAGGTCGCCAAGACCATGGTCCAGGACAACTGTGACTGCGCCAACGAACACGAAAGCATGCATGTGCTGACCGAAGAAAACGTGATCGCCCAGTTGCAGCACCTGCGCACGCACCCGTCGGTAGCCTCGCGCATGGCCAATGGGCATCTGTTTATCCATGGCTGGGTCTACGACATCGAGACCAGCGAGATCAGGGCCTACGATGCGGATCAGGCGGCGTTCCTGCCGTTGAACGGTACCCAGCCGATCCCATCCGCGACGCCTAAAGCGCGCTTCTAAAACAATCCCCTGTCGGGTAACGCGATGGCTGCCATTCGAGCAGCCAGGCGTTGCCACGCCCGGCAAATGCCTCGGGAGAGTCATCATGCGTGCTGCTCAATTAAAAGCTGTGCTGCCACGGGAGCTGCTGGCCTCCGTGGTTGTGTTTCTGGTTGCCCTGCCGCTGTGCATGGGGATCGCCATCGCGTCAGGGATGCCACCTGCCAAAGGCCTGATTACCGGGATTATCGGTGGGCTTGTGGTGGGTTGGTTGGCGGGATCGCCGCTGCAAGTCAGCGGCCCGGCTGCCGGCTTGGCGGTGCTGGTGTTCGAACTGGTGCGCCAGCATGGCATGGCCATGCTCGGGCCGATCCTGTTGCTGGCGGGTTTCCTGCAGTTGGTGGCCGGGCGTTTGCGCCTGGGCTGCTGGTTCCGTGTTACGGCGCCTGCGGTGGTCTACGGGATGCTGGCGGGTATCGGGGTGCTGATTGTCCTGTCGCAGGTCCATGTGATGCTCGACGGTGTGCCAAAACCCTCCGGGCTGGATAACCTTGCCGGCTTTCCCGCCGCGTTGATTCAGGCGATTCCTACACTGGGCGGCGGGCTTGGCTGGCAGGCGGGCCTGCTAGGGCTGTCGACGATTCTGGTGATGTGGCTGTGGGATAAGTTCCGTCCGCAAAAGCTGCGTTTCGTCCCCGGCGCCTTGCTCGGCGTAGGATTGGCGACAGTCACCAGCTTGGTGCTGGCGTTGCAGGTCAAGCGTGTGGAGGTGCCGGAAAACCTGGCGGACGCCATCGACTGGCTACGCCCCAGCGACCTGCTGAACCTGGCAGATCCTAACCTGTTGATCGCCGCGTTCGCCGTGGCCTTTATCGCCAGTGCGGAAACGTTGCTTTCGGCAGCGGCGGTTGACCGCATGCACAGTGGCCAGCGTTCCGATTTCGACAAGGAATTGTCGGCGCAAGGCGTGGGCAACATGTTGTGCGGTCTGGTCGGTGCCCTGCCGATGACCGGTGTGATCGTGCGCAGTTCGGCCAACGTCCAGGCCGGTGCCACCACGCGTTTGTCGGCGATGTTCCACGGCTTGTGGCTGCTGGCGTTCGTGCTGTTGCTGTCCAGTGTGCTGCAAAGCATTCCGGTGGCGAGCCTGGCGGGTGTGCTGGTGTACACCGGGATCAAGCTGGTGGACATGAAGGCATTTCGTGGCTTGGCGCGTTACGGGCGGATGCCGATGTTTACCTACGCAGCGACAGCCCTGGCGATCATCTTCACCGACTTGTTGACGGGTGTGCTGGTGGGCTTTGGGCTGACGCTGGTCAAGCTGGCGTTCAAGGCTTCACGTCTGAAAATCAGCCTGGTGGACCTGCCGCAGGATGGCGAGATGGAGTTGCGATTGACGGGGGCTGGGACCTTTCTCAAGGTGCCGGCATTGACTCAGGTGTTGTCGACGGTACCCGCCGGGACCACCTTGCATGTGCCACTCAATAACCTGAGTTACATCGACCACTCCTGCCTTGAATTGCTGGAAGAGTGGGGGCGGGCCAATGCGGCCAAAGGCTCGAAACTGATGATCGAGGCGCGGGGGTTGAAGCGCAGGTTGGAAGGACGGGTAAGAACGACGACCGGAATAGGCTCGGCGCCGTCTGTTGGCTGACGAAACCGGATCAAAATGTGGGAGCGGGCTTGCTCGCGAAGGCGGAGTGTCAGTCACTGAATGTGTTTCTGATACACCGCTTTCGCGAGCAAGCCCGCTCCCACATTGGATCTTTGCAAGCCGGCAAATCTAAGCTGGCTGGTCCAGCTCAAGGCCCACACCCAACTGCCGCGACAGGCACGGCCAGCGCTTCCACGCCGCTTCCGTGTCCGGGCTCTTGAGCTTGTCGCGGTACGTCTCGACCGACTCTAACGCAAAGCTCTCTTCGTTAAGCATCTCATCCACGGCGTGGTGCACGGCTTCATCCAGCTGGTTGGCAAAGGTCTCGCCGATCAATTGGTGGGCAATCACGTTCGCCACCGTGGTATCCAGCGGAATCAACGGCTGGCCGAAGTGCTTGATATACAGATCGTTGACCTCTTCCACCAAGCGATGAGCCAGATAAGCCTCGTCCAGCAAACCGTCCAAACCTTCATGCCCGGCCAGGATCGCTGGCGGTTGCAGGAAGAAATGCTCGGCGATTTTCAGCACCGGTTTGATCTGGCTCTCAATACCGGCTTCTCGGGCGACATCATTGGCTGCGTCCAGCAGATCCGGGACCTGGTCGATGTAGGCACTGACAAAACGCGTCATCACGCCTTTGGCGTCGACGTCAGGCAGGGAAATCGCCGGGTGCAGGTGTGGTAACTGGACTTCCAGCTGCTGAGCAAGCTGGCCGGTGCTGGATTCGTGTTGATGGGCACGGGAAATCTGCTCGCGCAATGCGGCGGTGTTCATGAAAGCTCCAGTGATGCAGGCGTAGGAAATAGGGAGAGGATAAGGTAGCTCGTTTATACGAGCGCCTAAGACGCATTTGTCATAATTATTTCACGGTTATGCGCTGGCGTTATATCAAATCGCCATCGTTCGTCGGATAACGGGCGCCATCGGTCCTGTTGTGTGGTCTGTTTCCTCATTTTCGTTCATTTGCCCGATCACATTGCGGGGTGGCGGTCGCTGTCTATACTCGGTTTTGTACGCAATTAGCTGATGACGCCCGACTGCATGAGCAGGCAAGGCTTGGCGGTTGTAAGCAGTATGGAAGCCGCTCCCTTGGCCGCAGGTGCAAACCGGCGGGATAACAAGAATGATAAGGGGAACCCGCAATGACGCGACATCCACATGTTTGGATGGGCCTACTGTTGTGGTCAGTATTCAGCCAGGCGCAAGCCGCCTGGACCACGAATATGGCGCCAGGGGCCACTGAAGTCAGTCACGCCGTGTTTGACCTGCACATGACCATTTTCTGGATATGTGTGGCGATTGGCATTGTCGTGTTTGGCGCGATGTTCTGGTCGATGATCGTTCACCGGCGCTCCACGGGCCAGGTGGCAGCCAAATTTCACGAGAGTACGACGGTAGAAATTCTCTGGACCGTGGTGCCCTTGCTGATCCTGGTGGCGATGGCCATTCCGGCCACCAAGACGCTGATCAACATCTACGACAGCACTGAATCGGATATCGATATCCAGGTCACGGGCTACCAGTGGAAGTGGCATTACAAATACCTGGGTCAGGACGTCGAATTCTTCAGCAACCTGGCTACGCCCGCCGAGCAGATCCATAACCAGGCCGTCAAAGGCGAGCATTACCTGCTGGAAGTCGACCAGCCGCTGGTGCTGCCGGTGGGTGCCAAGGTGCGTTTTCTGGTGACCGCCGCCGACGTGATCCACTCCTGGTGGGTGCCTGCGTTTGCGGTGAAGCGTGATGCGATTCCAGGCTTCGTCAACGAGGCCTGGACCCGGGTCGAGAAGCCCGGCATCTACCGTGGCCAGTGCGCCGAGCTGTGTGGCAAGGACCATGGCTTCATGCCGATCGTGGTGGAGGTCAAGTCCAAGGCCGACTACGACACTTGGCTTGGCGAGCGGAAGGCCGAAGCCGCCAAGCTCAAGGAGCTGACCTCCAAGGAATGGACCCTGGATGAGCTGGTGGCCCGTGGTGACAAGATTTACCACACCACTTGCGTGGCCTGTCACCAGGCTGAAGGCCAGGGCCTGCCGCCGATGTTCCCGGCGCTCAAGGGCTCGCCGATTGCCACCGGGCCCAAGGAAGACCACCTGCACCGCGTTTACTTCGGCAAGCCCGGCACCGCCATGGCGGCGTTCGGCAAGCAGCTGTCGGAAGTCGATATCGCAGCGGTCGTGACCTATGAACGTAACGCCTGGGGCAACAACAAAGGCGACATGGTCACGCCTAAAGACGTGCTGGCTCTGAAACAGGCGGAAAGCAAATGACTTCCTTCATTGCGTATTCCCTGAACCGTCCCGCCCACTCGTTCGCAGGAGAAAAGCCATGAGCGCTGTGATCGATGACCACGGTCATGCCGGTGACCACGCTCACGGCCCCGCCAAGGGCCTGATGCGCTGGGTCCTGACCACCAACCACAAAGACATCGGGACCATGTACCTGTGGTTCAGCTTCGCCATGTTCCTGCTCGGTGGCTCGTTCGCCATGGTGATCCGTGCCGAGCTGTTCCAGCCCGGCTTGCAGATCGTCGAGCCGGCGTTCTTCAACCAGATGACCACCATGCACGGCTTGGTGATGGTGTTCGGTGCGGTGATGCCGGCGTTTGTCGGCCTGGCCAACTGGATGATCCCGTTGATGATCGGTGCGCCCGACATGGCCTTGCCGCGCATGAACAACTTCAGTTTCTGGCTGTTGCCGGCGGCGTTCCTGATGCTGGTGTCCACCCTGTTCATGCCCGGCGGCGGGCCGAACTTCGGCTGGACCTTCTACGCCCCGCTCTCCACCACCTACGCACCGGAAAGCGTGACCTTCTTCATCTTCGCCATCCACCTGATGGGCATCAGTTCGATCATGGGCGCGATCAACGTCATCGCCACCATCCTCAACCTGCGTGCCCCTGGCATGACCCTGATGAAAATGCCGTTGTTCGTCTGGACCTGGCTGATCACCGCGTTCCTGTTGATCGCGGTGATGCCGGTGTTGGCGGGTTGCGTGACCATGATGCTGATGGATATCCACTTCGGCACCAGCTTCTTCAGTGCCGCCGGTGGCGGTGACCCGGTGTTGTTCCAGCATGTGTTCTGGTTCTTCGGCCACCCCGAGGTGTACATCATGATCCTGCCGGCCTTCGGCGCCGTCAGCTCGATCATCCCGACCTTTTCGCGCAAGCCGCTGTTCGGTTACACCTCGATGGTGTACGCCACGGCGAGCATCGCGTTCCTGTCGTTCATCGTGTGGGCGCACCACATGTTCGTGGTGGGCATCCCGCTGGTGGGCGAGCTGTTCTTCATGTACGCCACGCTGCTGATCGCGGTACCTACGGGGGTGAAGGTGTTCAACTGGGTGAGCACCATGTGGCAAGGCTCGCTGACCTTCGAGACGCCGATGCTGTTCGCCGTGGCCTTCGTGATTCTGTTCACCATCGGCGGTTTCTCCGGGCTGATGCTGGCCATCGCCCCGGCGGATTTCCAGTACCACGACACCTACTTCGTGGTGGCGCACTTCCATTACGTACTGGTGCCTGGGGCGATCTTCGGGATCTTCGCCTCGGCCTACTACTGGCTGCCGAAATGGACCGGCCACATGTACGACGAAACCCTGGGCAAGCTGCACTTCTGGCTGTCGTTCGTGGGGATGAACATGGCGTTCTTCCCGATGCACTTCGTAGGGCTTGCCGGCATGCCGCGTCGGGTGCCGGACTACAACCTGCAGTTCGCCGACTTCAACATGGTCTCTTCCATCGGTGCCTTCACCTTTGGCGCGACGCAGATCTTCTTCCTGTTCATCGTCATCAAGTGCATCCGTGGCGGCCCGCCTGCGCCGGCCAAGCCGTGGGATGGCGCCGAAGGGCTGGAGTGGAGCATTCCTTCGCCCGCGCCGTACCACACCTTCACCACGCCACCGGAGGTCAAATGAACACCTCCCTATCCTGTGGGAGCTGGCTTGGCTGCGATGGCATCACTTCGGTGTACCTGAAAGACCGAGTTGCCAGCATCGCAGGCAAGCCAGCGCCCACAGAAAGGCCATTCGCAGAACATTCATTCGCAGGTGGCCGCCATGCTTGAGTCCGTGCCTATCAAGCGCCTGGTCACGCGCCTGCTGATCCTGGTGGTGGCGATGTTCGCCTTCGGGTTTGCCCTGGTGCCGATCTACGACGTGATGTGCAAGGCGTTCGGCATCAATGGCAAGACCGCCGGGCAGTACGAAGGCGAGCAGGTGGTGGACCCGACGCGGCAGGTGCGGGTGCAGTTCCTGTCCACCAATGCCATCGATATGGTCTGGGAATTCCACTCCAAGGCCGACGAGGTGGTGGTCAATCCCGGCGCAGTCACCGAGATGCTGTTCGTGGCCTACAACCCCACCGACAAGCCGATGACCGCCCAGGCGGTGCCGAGCATTTCGCCGGCCGAGGCGGCGATGTACTTCCACAAGACCGAGTGTTTTTGCTTCACCCAGCAAGTGCTACAGCCAGGTCAGCGCATAGAGATGCCGGTGCGCTTCATTGTCGACCGCGACATGCCCAAGGATGTGAAGCATTTGACCCTGGCGTACACGCTGTTCGATATCACCGCGCGCCAACCGCCCGTGGCTGTCCATACCGGCGGCTAGGCGTTGCTTGCGGGCTCGATTAGGAGAACGAATACATGTCGACTCATGATACGTACTACGTACCAGCGCAAAGCAAATGGCCAATAATTGCTACGTTGGGGATGCTGATCACGGTGTTCGGATTGGCGACCTGGTTCAACGATTTGAAGGCCGCACGCCCGGAATCCCACGGCCCGCTGATCTTTTTCGTCGGTGGCTTGCTGCTGGCCTACATGATGTTTGGCTGGTTCGGCGCGGTGATCAAGGAAAGTCGCGCCGGTTTGTACAGTTCGCAGATGGACCGCTCCTTTCGCTGGGGCATGACCTGGTTCATCTTTTCCGAAGTGATGTTCTTCATCGCGTTTTTCGGTGCGCTGTTTTATGTGCGGCACATGTCGGCGCCGTGGCTGGCGGGCGAAGGCCACAAGGGCATCGCGCACATGCTGTGGCCGAACTTCGAATTTGCCTGGCCGCTGCTGAACAATCCTGACCCGAAAATGTTTCCGGCGCCCAAGGGCACCATCAGCCCGTGGGGCTTGCCGCTGATCAACACGATCTTGCTGGTCAGCTCCAGCGTGACCATCACTATCGCCCACCATGCCTTGCGCAAAGGCCATCGCGGCGCACTGAAGATCTGGCTGGCGATCACCGTGTTGCTGGGTTGGGCGTTTCTCGGGTTCCAGGCCGAGGAATACATCCATGCCTATAAGGAGTTGGGCCTGACCCTGGGTTCCGGCGTGTACGGCGCGACCTTCTTCATGCTCACCGGCTTCCACGGTGCCCACGTGACCATCGGCACGATCATTTTGTTTGTGATGCTGATGCGCATCCTGAAGGGGCATTTCAACAACGAACACCAGTTCGGGTTCGAGGCGGCCAGTTGGTATTGGCACTTTGTGGACGTGGTGTGGATCGGGCTGTTTTTCTTCGTTTACGTGCTTTGAGGTGTTTCACCAGGGCGCATGAGATACCAGTTGGCCGCTGAAGAAACCCCAGGTGATCAACCCCAGGGTGATCACGGCCAGCACCACACGCACGGTCAAGGCAGTGACGAGGCGGTTGGAGTTGCCCTCGTCCTTGACCAGGAAGAACAAGCCACTGAACAGGCTCACGACGGTAGCAATCAGCATCAGGGCAATGGCTGCTTTGAGCATGGTGGGCTCCGGGGCTCTTTTTTGGAGGGGGCGAGCAATGAGATTCAGTATAGCCAGCGCAGCACCGACCTCTGCGGCAATGCCATGAAACCCTTTCGCCCCGGTATTGCGCCGACGCTGGTGGTGCTCGTGCTGCTGCCGTTGCTGGTATTTCTCGGATTCTGGCAACTGTCCCGCGGCCAGGAAAAACAGGCGCTGCTGGAAACCTACGCCGAGCGCCGCGCTGCCGAGCCCATGAGCAGTACGCAATTACAGGCCATCGAAGATCCGGCGTTCCGCCGCGTGCATTTGCGCGGGCAATTCGATGCCGAGCACAGCGTGCTACTGGATAACCGCTTTCGTGACGGCAAGGTCGGTGTGGAAGTGCTGCAACCGTTCCACGATCAGGCCAGCGGTCAGTGGCTGCTGCTCAATCGCGGCTGGTTGCCCTGGCCAGACCGTCGCACACCACCGGCTTTCACCACCCCCGAACAACTGCTGAATCTTGACGCCTGGGTCTATGTGGCTCCGGGCGAGACCTTCCAGCTGCACGCCGATCCGGCGGGCGCACAGTGGCCGCGATTGCTGACTGCACTGCATCCCGAAGCGTTGTGGGCCGAGTTGGGCCGTAGCGGATTCGCCTATGAAATGCGAGCCGAAGCCGGCCCCGGCACTTACGAAACCAACTGGCCTGTGGTCGCCATGGGCCCTGAAAAGCACCTGGGCTATGCCGTGCAATGGTTCGCCATGGCGCTGGCGCTGTTCGGCCTTTACCTCTACCTCGGATGGCACAACACAAAGGAGAAGCGCCATGGGAGCGGCCATGAATCCACTCAACATGTCTGACGCGCCAGCAGCGCCCAACCGGCGCAAGGGTCGCTGGCAACTGATCCTGATTTTGCTGATGGTGATCGGCCCGATGGTGCTCGCCACCTTCATGTACAAGTTGCAGTTCTGGGTGCCGGACAGCCGCAGCTACCACGGTGAGATGATCGGCAATGGCCAGACCCGTGCCGACATTGGTGTGCAGGCCGACGAAGACCGCTGGCAACTGCTGGTCACTGCGCCCACCGCCTGCACTGCCGATTGCCAGCAGCTGGTGTACCTCGCACGCCAACTTCAGATCGGACTGGGCCGCGATGCCTCTCGCGCCAGCCATGCCCTGGCCAGCGCGCAGCCCGTCAGCACCGCCTATGACGCCAAGCTCAAGGCCGAATACCCCCAACTGCAGCGCTACTCCCTCGACCTGTCGACTTTCAATAAAGACGCTGCCGCCCGAGGCACTGGCGATGCCCAGCTGTGGATCGTCGACCCCCACGGCAACCTGGTGTTGCGTTACGACGCCCAGGTCAAGGGCAAGGACTTGCTCAACGACCTGCGCCTGCTGCTGAAACTGTCGAACATCGGATAAGGACACCGTCATGGCCAAACCTGGATTTCGCCTCGCGCTGTTTGCCACCCTGCTGGCCCTGATCGTGGTGCTGCTGGGCGCCTACACCCGGCTGACCCACGCGGGCCTTGGTTGCCCGGATTGGCCGGGGTGTTATGGCTTTATCAGCGTGCCAAAAAGCGAAGCCCAGCTGGCCCATGCCGAACTGCATTACCCGGATACGCCGGTGGAGGCGGACAAGGGATGGAACGAGATGACCCACCGTTATTTTGCCGGCACCCTCGGGCTGCTGATTGTGCTGTTGGCAGCGCGCGCCTGGACCCATCGGCATCACCCGGGGCAGCCGTTGAAGTTGCCGTTGTTCCTGTTGGCTGTAGTGTTTGCCCAGGCGGCGTTTGGCATGTGGACGGTGACGCTGAAGCTCTGGCCGCAGGTGGTCACCGGGCATTTATTGGGCGGGTTTGCGACGTTGAGCCTGCTGTTCCTGCTGACACTGCGACTGTCCGGCGTATTGCCGGCGCTGATCGTGCCCAGGCGTTTGCAGTATTGGGCGACGGCTGGCCTGGTGCTGGTGATCGGCCAGATTGCCCTGGGTGGATGGGTCAGCTCCAACTACGCGGCCGTGGCCTGTATCGACCTGCCGACCTGTCACGGGCAGTGGTGGCCGGCGGCGGATTTCGCCAATGGCTTTCACCTGACCCAGCATATCGGCCCCAATTACCTCGGTGGGCAACTGGACAGTGATGCACGCACGGCGATTCACCTGACCCATCGGATTGGTGCGCTGCTGGTCACCATCGTACTGCTGGGCCTGGCCTGGCAACTCAAGGTGGTCGGTATGACTCGCTTGGCCGGCCTGTTGCTGATCGCCCTGGCGGCGCAAATTTGCCTGGGCTTGAGCAACGTGTATTTCCACCTGCCGCTGCCGGTTGCGGTTGCGCATAACGCCGGCGGCGCGGCGTTGCTGCTGACGCTGGTGCTGGTCAATTACCACGCTCGCACCAGTCTGGTTCGGGTGCGGCACCAGTTGCCGTTCGGCTGGCGCTTCAGCCCGCGTAAACATGTGTCGGGCCTCATAACCCTAAAAGGAGAGATGCCATGGCGACCTTGATCGGCGAGCGTCATAGCCAGGCGATCTGGCGTGACTATCTTGAGCTGACCAAGCCAAAAGTGGTGGTGCTGATGCTCATCACCTCGCTGGTGGGCATGTTCCTCGCCACCCGCGCCGGGGTGCCTTGGCCGGTGCTGATCTTCGGCAACCTGGGGATCGCGCTGTGTGCCGGTGGCGCGGCGGCGGTGAACCATGTGGTGGATCGGCGCATCGATGCGCTGATGGCGCGCACCCATAAACGTCCGCTGGCGGAAGGGCGCGTATCACCTGTGGCGGCGCTTGTTTTCGCGCTGGTGCTGGCGGTGGCCGGGCTGGCGTTGTTGCTGGCGTTTACCAATCCACTGGCCGCCTGGCTGACCCTGGCCTCGCTGTTGGGCTACGCGGTGATCTACACCGGTTTCCTCAAACGTGCGACGCCGCAGAACATCGTCATCGGCGGCCTGGCCGGCGCCGCGCCGCCTTTGCTGGGTTGGGTTGCCGTCACTGGCCACGTCAGCGCCGAGCCGCTGCTGCTGGTGCTGATCATCTTCGCCTGGACCCCGCCGCACTTCTGGGCCCTGGCGATTCACCGCAAGGAGGAATACGCCAAGGCCGACATCCCGATGCTGCCGGTGACGCACGGCGAGCACTACACCAAGGTGCATATCCTGCTCTACACCTTCGCCCTGCTGGCGGTCAGCCTGATGCCGTATGTCATCCACATGAGCGGCATGCTGTACCTGGTGTGCGCACTGGTTCTGGGCGGGCGCTTTCTGCAATGGGCCTGGGTGCTGTACCGTGGCAGTCGGCCGCACGCGGCGATCAACACCTTCAAGTACTCTATCTGGTACCTGTTCGCGCTGTTTATCGCCCTGCTCGTAGACCACTACCTATTGTTGAACCTATGACTCGAACTCAAAAAACTGTCTTCATTCTGGTGGCCATTGTCGCGTTGATCATGGGCCTGACCGTCAACAAAGTCCTGAGCGGCAAAGGCCAGGGCGACCCGACTGCCTTGATCGATGCGGGCATCATCCTGCTGCCGCAAAGCCGCCAGTTGCCGCCGGTGACCATGACCAACCAGGACGGCCAGCCGGTGGTGGTCAACGAGCTGAAAGGCAAGTGGAGCGTGTTGTTCTTCGGCTACACCTTCTGCCCGGATATCTGCCCCACCACCCTCGCCCAACTGCGCCAGATCAAGAGCGAGCTGCCTAAAGACGTGGTGGATAAGTTGCAGGTGATCCTGGTCAGCGTTGACCCGAACCGCGATACGCCGGCGCAGCTCAAGCAGTACCTCGGCTACTTCGATCCACAGTTTGAAGGTCTGACCGGTGCGAATGTGGAGGATGTGCAGAAAGTCTCGAACGCGGTGAGCATTCCGTTTATTCCGGCGGACACCAGCAAGCCCAACTACACCGTCGACCACAGCGGCAACCTCGCGCTGATCGGGCCGGACGGCACCCAGCGCGGGTTTATCCGGGCGCCGTTGAACAACCAGAAGCTGGTGGCGCAGTTCCCGGAGTTATTGCAGCGTAAATAAGCCTGCCGACCATTTCCTGAGCGACACAAATCAAATGTGGGAGCAAGCCTGCTCCCACATTGGTTTAGATCGTTCCCACGCTCTGCGTGGGAATGCCGCACTGGACGCTCTGCGTCCGCTTTTGAGGTCGTGACGCGGAGCGTCACAGGATGCGTTCCCACGCAGAGCGTGGGAACGATCGATCGGGGTTTCGGCCTTGGATCAGAACGCTGGCAGGATCGCGCCTTTGTACTTCTCGAGAATGAACGCTTTCACTTCCGGTGTGTGCAGGGCTGCTACCAGCTTCTTCACCGCATCCGAATCCTTGTTGTCTTCGCGGGTCACCAGAATGTTCACGTAAGGCGAGTCGTTGCCTTCGATCACCAGCGCGTCCTTGGAGGGGTCCAGCTTGGCTTCCAGGGCGTAGTTGGTGTTGATCAGCGCTAGGTCGACCTGGGTCAGCACGCGCGGCAGGGTGGCGGCTTCCAGTTCGCGGAATTTCAGGTCTTTCGGGTTGCCGGTGATGTCCTTGATGGTCGACAGGATGTTGGTCGGGTCCTTCAGGGTGATCAGGTTGTGCTTGGCCAGCAGCAACAGCGCGCGGCCGCCATTGGTGGCGTCGTTCGGGATCACGACGTTGGCGCCGCTTGGCAGGTCTTCCAGCTTTTTGTACTTGCTGGAGTAGGCGCCCAGAGGTTCCAGGTGCACAGCGCCGACGCTCACCAGGTGAGTGCCCTTGGCTTTGTTGAATTCATCCAGGTACGGCTGGTGCTGGAAGAAGTTGGCGTCCAGGCGTTTTTCGGCAACCTGTACGTTTGGCTGGACGTAGTCGGTGAAGACTTTGACCTGCAAATCCACGCCCTCTTTAGCCAGAACCGGCTTCACGAATTCGAGGATTTCAGCGTGGGGCACCGGGGATGCGGCCACGGTCAGGGTTTCGGCGGCGTGGGCGGAGAACGCGGCAACGGCGGCGAAAGCAACCAGTAGTTTTTTCATTCAACAAGCTCCTTGTTCGGGAATTGGCCGGCTTCGCGCCGGCAATAGCCGTTATTTTCGAGAAAAGTGCACCACCAGCTTGTCGCCGACGGTTTGCAGAATTTGTACCAGGATCAACAGCAGCACCACGGTGACCACCATCACGTCGGTCTGGAAGCGTTGATAACCGAAGCGGATCGCCAGGTCACCCAGGCCACCGGCACCCACCACACCAGCCATGGCCGTGTAGGAAACCAGTGTAATCGCCGTCACCGTAATCGCCGCGAAGATGCCGGGGCGGGCTTCGGGCAGCAAGGCGTTGGTGATGATCTGCCGGGTAGTGGCGCCCATGGCCTGGGTCGCTTCGATAATCCCGCGGTCCACTTCGCGCAACGCGGTTTCCACCAGGCGCGCAAAGAACGGCGTGGCCCCCACCACCAGCGGCGGAATCGCACCGGCAACACCCAGCGAGGTGCCGGTGATCAGCACCGTGAACGGGATCATCACGATCAGCAGAATAATGAACGGCAGCGAACGCAGGATGTTCACGATCAGCGACAGCATCGCGTACAGGCCTTTTTGTTCGAAGAGCTGGCGCGGGCTGCACAGGAACAGCAGTACCCCCAGCGGCAGGCCCAGCAGCACGGTGAACAGCAGCGAGCCGAACAGCATGGTCATGGTGTCGCCGGTGGCCAACAGGATTTCGGACCAGTCGATGTTCGAGAAAAAGCTCAAGAAGATTTCCATTAGCGCAGCACCTCCATGTGGACGTCTGCGGCGGTGAAGGCGGCGAACGCGGCCTCGATGTCACCACCGGTGACGGCGAGGGTCAGTTGCCCGTAGGGAATGTCTTTGATGCGGTCGATACGACCGGCAAGGATGCTGTAGTCCACACCCGTTTCACGGGCGACGGTACCCAGCAGCGGTGCGTAGGTCGCTTCGCCCTGGAACGTCAGGCGCACGATGCGGCCCGGCACGTGAGCGAAGTCATCACGCTGCTCGCCTTCGTCAACCTGCTCGGACTCTTGCACGAAGCGCTTGGTGGTCGGGTGTTTGGGGTGCAGGAACACGTCGGCGACGGTGCCTTGCTCGACGATCACGCCGGCGTCCATCACGGCCACGTGGTCGCAGACCCGTCGGATCACGTCCATTTCATGGGTGATCAGCACGATGGTCAGCTTCAGCTCACGGTTGATCTCGGCCAGCAGTTGCAGCACCGAGGCGGTGGTCTGCGGGTCGAGGGCGCTGGTGGCTTCGTCGCACAGCAGGATCTTTGGCTTGGTGGCCAGGGCGCGGGCGATGCCGACGCGCTGCTTCTGGCCGCCGGACAGCTGCGCCGGATACTTTTTGGCATGGTCGGACAGACCAACCCGGGCCAGCAGTTCGGCCACGCGCAGGTCGATTTCCTTGCGGGAAAGTTCGCCCGCGAGGGTCAGCGGCAACGCCACGTTGTCGGCGACGGTCTTGGAGGCCAGCAGGTTGAAGTGCTGGAAGATCATCCCGACCTGTTGCCGGAAACGGCGCAGGCCGTTGGCATCGAGGGCGGTGACTTCTTCGTCATCGACCTTGATCTGGCCACCGCTGGGTTCTTCCAGGCGATTGATCAGGCGCAGCAAAGTACTTTTTCCCGCACCGGAATGGCCGATCAGACCAAACACCTGGCCATTTTCGACGCGCAGGTTGGTGGAATGCAGGGCGGGGATATCCTTACCGGCGACCCGGTAGGTTTTATGGACGTTATGAAACTCGATCACGTAGCGAACCTTGTGGGGCGCATTAAAAAGGGATCAGCGGTTAGCCGGGCGCGCATTTTAGCCTGTCCGTATAGCGTTTCTTAGCATTTATTTCTCATCCGACCAGCGATTTGGCAATAACGCGATCAAAGGTCATAAAAAAGGAACGGTACAAAACCGTGTCAGTCACTACATAAGCAACTCGAAATTCCCAGGTGCCGTGCCTGGGGTTTTGCTCAAGAAGAGCCGGGGATCGCTCTGGCCTACGCAAACGAGGAGTTTTTGTCTGATGAGCACTAAAAAGCCAGTCACCCCGCCCAAGAGCGAACTTGCGGGTACCGACACTCTGGACCGTGGTAACACCAACGCCAAGCTGCAAAGCCTGGAAACATTTCGCTCTGACGCTACCGGCCAGGCGCTGCGCACCAACCAGGGCGTGAAGGTTTCCGACAACCAGAACAGCTTGAAGGTCGGCTCCCGGGGTCCTTCGCTGCTGGAAGACTTCATCATGCGTGAAAAAATCACGCACTTTGACCATGAGCGCATCCCGGAACGCATCGTTCATGCCCGGGGTACCGGTGCCCATGGTTATTTCCAGACCTATGAAAACCATTCGGCGCTAACCAAGGCCGGGTTCCTGCGTAACCCCGAACACAAAACCCCGGTATTTGCGCGTTTCTCCACGGTGCAGGGCCCTCGCGGCTCGGGTGATACCGTGCGTGACGTGCGCGGTTTTGCCGTAAAGTTCTTCACCGACGAAGGTAACTTCGACCTGGTGGGCAATAACATGCCGGTGTTTTTCATTCAGGACGCGATCAAGTTTCCTGACTTCGTGCATGCGGTAAAACCTGAGCCGCATAACGAGATTCCTACAGGCGGCTCGGCCCACGATACGTTCTGGGATTTTGTTTCGCTGCAGCCAGAGTCAGCGCATATGGTGATCTGGGCCATGTCTGACCGGGCGATTCCGAAAAGCCTGCGGACCATGCAGGGTTTTGGCGTGCATACCTTCCGTTTGGTGAATGCCGAGGGGAAATCCAACTTCGTCAAATTCCACTGGCGTCCTACCGTCGGCACCTGCTCCCTGGTGTGGGACGAAGCGCAGAAGCTGGCGGGCAAAGACACGGACTTCCACCGTCGTGACCTGTGGGAATCCATTGAAAGTGGCGATTACCCGGAATGGGAATTGGGCGTACAGATCATCGCCGAAGAAGACGAGCATAAGTTCGACTTCGATATTCTCGACCCGACCAAGTTGATCCCCGAAGAGCTGGTGCCCATCACGCCGCTGGGCAAGATGGTGCTCAACCGCAACCCGGACAACTACTTTGCCGAGACCGAGCAAGTGGCGTTCTGCCCGGGGCATATCGTGCCGGGTATCGATTTCTCCAATGACCCGCTGCTGCAAGGCCGCCTGTTTTCCTACACCGACACGCAGATCAGCCGACTCGGCGGCCCGAACTTTCACGAGTTGCCGATCAACCGTCCGGTCGCGCCGTTCCATAACGGCCAGCGTGATGCCATGCACCGCACCACCATCGACAAGGGTCGCGCGTCCTACGAGCCGAACTCCATTGATGGCGGCTGGCCGAAAGAAACTCCGCCTGCGGCGCAGAACGGTGGTTTTGAGACTTATCCGGAGCGAATCGACGCCCACAAGATCCGTGAGCGCAGCGAGTCGTTCGGTGATCACTTCTCCCAGGCGCGCTTGTTTTTCCGCAGCATGAGCAAGCACGAGCAAGAGCACATCATCGCGGCTTACAGCTTCGAGCTGGGCAAGGTGGAGCGTGAATTCATCCGGGCTCGGCAGGTGAACGAGATCCTCGCCAACATCGACCTCGAACTGGCCAAACGCGTGGCGCAGAACCTGGGCTTGCCGGCACCGAAGAAAGGCACGGTGCCAGAGCGCAAGACGTCTCCGGAACGTTCACCAGCGCTGAGCCAGGCCAATTTGCTGTCGGGTGATATCAAGACCCGCAAGGTCGCGATCCTGGCGGCGAACGGCGTTGATGGTGCGGCGATTGATGCCTTGAAGAAGGCGCTGGAAGCCGAGGGTGCGCATGCGAAGCTGCTCGGGCCGACATCGGCACCGGTGACGACGGCGGATGGCAAGAGCCTGCCGGTGGATGCATCCATGGAAGGTTTGCCGTCAGTGGCGTTCGATGCGGTGTTTGTGCCGGGTGGTGCCAAGTCGGTTCAGGCACTGAGTGGCGACGGCGTTGCGTTGCATTACCTGCTGGAGGCGTACAAGCATCTGAAGGCGATTGCCTTGGCCGGAGAGGCAAAGCAGTTGCTGGATGTGCTGAAGCTTGAGGCAGATGCGGGGCTGATAGTGGGCGGTGATGCGAAGGCGTTGAAGGCGTTTTTTGCAGCGATTGCCCAGCATCGGGTCTGGGATCGGAAGCCGAAGGCTAAAGCTGTTCCGGCTTAAGTCATTGGTTGATTGTTAGACCGCTTTCGCGAGCAAGCCCGCTCCCACATTTGACCGCATTTCAAAGTTGGAACTCGGTTAAATGTGGGAGCGGGCTTGCTCGCGAATGGCGTTATTCAGTCTTACGCGGAATCAGTACAACCTGCGCCGGAACCTTCTTCAGGATCTGCCGGTGAATCTTCAGGTCATACCCCGAATCAATGCGCTTCACCCGTTTGGTCAGCAGCGTGGCCAGCCATGGATAATCTTCGGTGCGCGGTGCCTGGATGCTCACATCGCACTGGTAATTCACCACATCGGTGGCGATCTCATCCAGTTGATGGCGCAGCGCTTCAATATCGGTGAGGTTCAGCGCAACCGTGGTGCTTGGCGCCGCAGGGTCGATGACCTTGGCGGGCGGCTTGGCCTCAGCGGCTTTCAAGGCAGCCTCGGCTTTATCCAACTCGACTTTACGGGCGTGGGCAATCGCGCTGTTGACGCCACCGGTCAGCGCCGGCGCCTTGGGCATTAAAGCCCGTGCGCGGCTCAAGGCCGTGGCAGCTGCATTGACGTCACCTTTTTGCAGGACGATCTGACTGCGCTGCAAGTAGGCTTCGGCCAGTTGGCGCTGATAAGGCTCCAGCGCCGGGTCGTTGGGCGACTGGGCCTGCAAGGCGGCCAGCTCGTCTTCGGCGGTGGCCAGTTCACTGCTGGCGAGGTTTTGCTCCAGCTGTGCGATGGCCGCAGCGCGCGCGTCCGGCGCCTGGGGGGCGGCGGGCGGGGTGCTTTGGCAGGCGCCCAGCAGCAAGGAAAATGCGGCAAGGAGCAGATAACGGGCGTTGAACAGCTTCATTCCTGCGACTCTCTAATTGCGCAAAAAGCGAGCAAGTCTACACCCCACGACGGGGCAGGACAAAACTCAGCAGAAACAGGGCGGCCGCCGTGACCACAATCGACGGGCCGGCCGGGGTGTCCTTGAACCAGGACAGCGCCAGGCCACCGCACACCGCAAGCATCCCCAACAGGCTGGCGCCGATCGCCATTTGCTCCGGCGAGCGGGCATGACGCTGGGCCGCTGCCGCCGGGATGATCAGCAGTGATGTGATCAACAATACGCCGACAATCTTCATCGCGACAGCAATCACCACGGCGATCAGCAGCATCAGGGTCATGCGCAGCGCGGCCACGGGCAAGCCTTCGACAGTGGCGAGTTCTTCGTGGACGGTGATCGCCAGCAGCGGGCGCCACAGCGTCACCAGCAGCACCAGCACCGCCGCGCTGCCGCCGAGGATCCACGCCAGGTCGGTGGGGCTGATCGCCAGCAGGTCGCCGAACAGGTAGGCCATCAGGTCGATACGCACTTCATGCATGAAGCTCAGCACCACCAGGCCCAGGGACAAGGTGCTTGGGGCCAGGATGCCCAGCAGCGTATCGGAAGCCAGCGGCTGGCGCTGTTGCAGGGTCACCAGCAGCACCGCCAGCAACAGGCAGCCGACTGTGACGGCAATGGTCGGGCTCACATCCAGCAGAAAGCCCATGGCCACGCCCAGCAGCGCAGCGTGGGACAAGGTGTCGCCAAAATAGGCCATGCGCCGCCAGACCACGAACGAGCCCAGTGGACCCGCCACCAGCGCCAGAGCCAAGCCTGCCAGCAGGGCGTAGAGCAGAAAATCAGCCATGCTTGCAGCTATCTCCATGAACGTGGGTATGGGGTGTGGCGGGGTCAGAGACAACAGCGCCATGCAGGTCATGGGCATGGTCGTGATGGTGGTGATAAATCGCCAGGCTCTGGGCGTTCTTGCCGAACAGCTCGACGAAAGCCGGGTCGCCGCTGACCTGTTCCGGGTGGCCGGAGCAGCACACGTGGCGATTAAGGCACACCACCTGGTCGGTGGTGCTCATCACCAGGTGCAGGTCGTGGGAGACCATCAGCACGCCGCAGCCATGGCGGTCCCGCAGGCGGGTGATCAGGCTGTACAACTCGGCCTGGCCGGCCACGTCGACACCTTGCACGGGTTCATCGAGTACCAGCAGTTCCGGCTCGCGCAACAGGGCACGGGCCAGCAGCACACGCTGCATTTCGCCGCCGGAGATACTTTGCACCGGGCTGTCGATCACCTGTTCGGCGCCGACTTCCTTAAGGGCGGACTGCGCGCGGGCGCGGTCTACGCCTGGCACCAGGCGCAGGAAGCGCAGCACTGACAGGGGCAAGGTCGGGTCCACATGCAGCTTTTGCGGCATGTAGCCCACTCGCAGTTTAGGCTTGCGCCACACGCTGCCGCTGTCGGGTTTGAGCAGGCCGAGCACGGCGCGCACAAGAGTGGTCTTGCCGGCGCCGTTGGGGCCGATCAGCGTGACGATCTGACCTGGCTCGACGCTCAGGGCGATGTTGTCCAGCACGTTTTGCCCGGCGAACGTGACCCCGACCTGCTCCAGGCGGATTAACGCAGTGCTCATCAAGCCCCCTGGCAGCCCGAGCACACACCGACCACTTCGACGGTTTGCCCTTCGACCTTGAAGCCGACGTCGCCGGCGCTCTTGATGATGCTGTCGCTGATGCTTTTTTGCTCAAGCTCGATGGCGGCGTGGCATTCGCGGCAAATCAGGAACTGGCCCTGGTGCGCGTGTTCCGGGTGGTTGCAGCCGACAAAGGCATTGAGCGAAGAGATGCGGTGCACCAGGCCGTTGTCCAGCAGGAAGTCCAGCGCGCGGTACACCGTGGGCGGCGCGGCGCGGCGGCCATCCTGCTCGCTGAGCACGCCGAGGATGTCGTATGCACCCAGCGGCTTATGGCTTTGCCACACCAGCTCCAGCACCCGGCGACGCAGGGCGGTCAGGCGCAGGCCTTGGCGCGCGCACAAGGCGTCGGCCTCTGACAGCGCGGTGTGCACGCAGTGAGAGTGGTCATGGGGACGGCTGGCAAGCGGTGTTTTAGGCATGAGCGGCGACAGATATTTGTGAGAGACGTTATTATGTTACCTGTTCCTGCCTCCTTGAGTGGTCATCGTGTCCAGACTTTTTCCCGTTTTTGTCGTATTTGTCACCAGTTTGCTGCTTGCCGGTGCCGCTCAGGCGGAGGTTCGGGTGCTGACCAGCATCAAACCGTTACAGCTGATTGCCGCCGCCGTGCAGGATGGCGTGGCGATTCCTGAGGTATTGCTGCCGCCGGGCGCCTCGCCCCATAACTATGCGTTGCGTCCTTCCGACGTACGGCGCGTGCAGTCGGTGGACCTGCTGTATTGGATCGGCCCGGACATGGAAAGCTTTCTGCCACGCGTATTGAAAGGTCGCAGCTTGCCGACGGTGGCCGTGCAGGACCTGCCAGGAATGAAATTGCGCCGGTTCGCCGAAGATAGCCACTCCCATGCTGAAGATGCCGACGAGCATGATCACGATCATCGCCCAGGCAGCCTGGATGCGCATTTGTGGTTGTCGACGGTCAACGCCCGAGTGATCGCCAACCGTATGGCTGCGGACCTCACTGCTGCTGATCCGGCCAACGCCGAGCGTTACCAGAGCAACGTGAAGGCCTTTGATGGCCGTATGGACGCGTTGGATGCGCGCTTGAAAGCACGTATGGCGGATGTCGCCGGCAAGCCTTACTTCGTATTCCATGAGGCGTTCGATTACTTCGAAGATGCCTACGGCCTCAAGCACACTGGTGTGTTCAGCGTTGCCGCAGAAGTGCAGCCGGGCGCCCAGCATGTGGCGGCGATGCGCACGCGGTTGCAGGAAGTGGGCAAGACTTGTGTGTTCAGCGAGCCGCCGCTGCGCCCTCGCCTGGCGGAAACGCTGGTGGCGGGTTTGCCGGTGAAGCTGGCCGAGCTGGATGCGTTGGGCGGTTACACGCCGGCCTCCGCCCAAGGGTATGAGCAGGTGCTGGAGAAGCTGGGGAATGACCTGGCTGGGTGCCTGGAGTCCCTGTAAGGCTCAGCGAAGATCAAATGTGGGAGCGGGCTTGCTCGCGAAGGCGGAGTGTCAGGCACCAGATGCATTGACTGATCCACCGCTTTCGCGAGCAAGCCCGCTCCCACATTTTTGACCGCGTACGATCTTTACAGCGCGAACGGCAGCGGGGTCTTGACCTGCTGGCGTTGCGCCAAGCGCACTTGAAACTCTCGCGGGTCGTGAATCAGCACGTCCTGCCCGGCGAACGATTCAGCCGCAATCAGGCGTGACAGCCAGAACCGCACACAGGCCACGCGCAACATCGTCGGCCACAGCTCCGCTTCCTTGGCGGTGAACGGTCGCAAGCCCGCATAAGCCCCCAACAATGCCCGTGCCCGCTGGCCGTCGATCACGCCGTCGGCGTCCGAGCACCAGTCGTTCAGGGCAATCGCCACGTCGTACAGCATCGGCCCGGAGCAGGCGTTGTAGAAGTCGATCAGCCCGGTCAGGTGCGTACCTTCGAACATCGCGTTGTCGCGGAACAGGTCGGCGTGGATATTCGCCCGGGGCAGCGCAAGGATCTGCACCTTGTGCGCCTCGATCTCATCCAGCGCAGCTTGCAGCAGGCGTTGTTGTTCAGCGTCGAGGTGTGAAATCAGTTGCGCGCCTTCGCTGAGCATCCAGTCCAGCCCGCGATCGGTCTTGCGTTCCAGTACCTTGTCGCCTTGGGTGGCCAAGTGCAGGTGACCGAGCAATTCGCCCACTTGCACGCAATGCTGGGCGTTGGCTTCCTTGATGTGCTTGCCCGCCAGGCGCGGTTGCAACAGCGCCGGTTTGCCTGCCAACTCGCGCAAGGCCACGCCGTCGGTGGTACGCAGGGCGTAAGGCACTGGCAGGTCGGCGTCGTGGAGCACGTCCAGCAGTTCGATGAAGAACGGCATTTCCTGCACGGGGCCGCGCTCGACCAGGGTCAGGACAAACTCGCCCTGTTCCAGGCTGATAAAGAAATTGGTGTTTTCACTACCAGCGGCAATCCCCTGGAAATCAAGCAGGCGGCCGAGCCCGTAAGGGGCAAGAAAGGTTTCCAGCTCGGGCCGAGCCAGGGGGGTGAACACAGACATGGTTAAAACTGCCGTTACGGGCGCTGCGGGGAGCAGCGCCGATTAAAGTTAAGAAATCATTTCCATTCGAAGATCTTCCATGACGGGATCAGCATATCCGGCTGGTCAGAGCGGATGAAGTTCGCATCGGTTCCGTCCGCGCGCACCAGGAAGTAAGGCGGAAAGCCTTTCTGAGTCACCTTGATTGCGTACAGGAAGCCATTTTGGCGGTATTCCTGGATGGTCTTGTCGCCTTCCGTGCGAATGGTGACCTCCGGATCTGCCGAAGGCGCTCCGTCGGCTGCCATGGCGGCCAGCGGAAGGAATGCAATCAAGCCGGTCAACAACAAGCGATTTACTGTACGCATGATAACCTTGTCCCTTTGTCGTCATTGGTCCGGCTATTCTAGCGCCTGACCCGCCGAAAAGGTTGATCCTGCTCATGAGCCAAGCCCCCCTCGTCCTGGTGGACGGTTCTTCTTACCTTTACCGCGCCTTTCACGCGCTGCCGCCGCTCACCACTTCCAAAGGCCTGCCTACCGGCGCGGTCAAGGGCGTGCTGAACATGCTCAAAAGCCTGCGCAAACAGTACCCGAACAGTCCGTTCGCGGTGGTGTTCGACGCCAAGGGCGGGACATTTCGCGATGAGCTGTACGCCGAATACAAGGCCAACCGCGCGAGCATGCCCGATGACATGCGCGTGCAGATCGAGCCGCTGCACCAGAGCGTGATCGCCCTGGGCTTCCCGCTGCTGTGCGTCGAAGGCGTGGAAGCGGACGACGTGATCGGCACCCTGGCCCGCAGCAGCGCGGCCGCCGACCGGCCGGTGGTGATTTCCACCGGTGACAAGGACATGGCGCAGTTGGTGGACGGGCACATTACCTTGGTCAACACCATGACCGGTAGCGCCATGGACGTTGAGGGCGTGAAGGAGAAATTCGGTGTCGCTCCCGAGCAGATCATCGATTACCTGGCGTTGATGGGCGACTCGTCCGACAACATCCCGGGCGTTCCGGGCATTGGTCCGAAGACGGCTTCCGGCCTGTTGGTAGGCGTGAACGGCGGTTTGAAAGAGCTCTACGAGCAGCTCGATATCGTGCCGACCTTGCCGATTCGTGGTGCCAAGACGTTGGTCGCCAAACTGGAAGAGCATAAGGCGAGTGCGTTCCTGTCCTACGAGTTGGCGACGATCAAGATCGATGTGCCGCTGGATGTGGGCCTGGACGACTTGCACCTGATCGAGCCGGATCGCGAGAAGCTGCTGGAGCTGTACACGCTGCTGGAGTTCAAGAGCTGGATTGACGAGATTCAGCGCGATGCAAAGCGTGTTGAGCTGAGCGCCGCACCATCGGCCGCAGTCGTGGACGAAGCGATTGAAACAGTCGCTCCGGTTTCTGTAGAGCCGGTGTACGAAACCATCCTCACCCAGGCTCAGTTTGATGTCTGGCTGAAGAAGCTCAACGACGCCAAGCTGTTCGCCTTTGATACCGAAACCACCGGGATCGACGCTCAGAAAGCGCAATTGGTGGGTGTGTCGTTTGCCGTGCAGGCCCATGAAGCAGCCTACATTCCGCTGACCCACTCCTACATCGGCGCGCCGGAACAGCTGGATCGGGACACCGTGCTACTGGCCCTGAAGCCGTTGCTCGAAGACCCGGAAAAACTCAAGGTCGGCCAGCATGCGAAGTTCGACATGAACATCCTGGCCAATTGCGCCATCGGTGGCGACCCGGCACACGGCATCACCGTGCGCGGCATCGCCTTCGACACCATGCTTGAATCCTACGTGCTGAACTCCGTGGCGACTCGCCACGACATGGACAGCCTGGCGAAGAAGTACCTGGACTACGACACCGTCAGCTTCCAGGACATCGCCGGCAAAGGCGCCAAGCAGCTGACCTTTGACCAGATTCCCCTTGAGCAGGCGGGACCTTACGCAGCGGAAGACGCCGATGTGACCCTGCGCTTGCATCAGGAACTGCACAAGCAGCTCTCTGCGATTCCTGCCTTGGCCAGCGTCGTGTCCGACATCGAGATGCCGCTGGTGCCGGTCTTGGCGCGCATTGAGCGTCAGGGCGCCTTGGTGGATGCTGCCCTGCTGGGTATCCAGAGCATCGAGCTGGGCAACAAGATGGTGGACCTGGAGCGCCAGGCGTATGAAATCGCCGGCGAGGAGTTCAACCTGGGCTCGCCCAAGCAGTTGGGCGCGATCCTCTACGAGAAGCTCGGGCTGCCGGTGTTGAAGAAGACCGGCAAGGGCCAGGCCTCGACGGCCGAGGAAGTCTTGGCCAAATTGGCTGAAGACGACTACCCGCTGCCAAAAGTGCTGATGCAGTACCGCAGCATGAGCAAGCTGAAAAGCACCTATACCGACCGTCTGCCCGAACAGATTAACCCGCGTACCGGGCGGGTTCACACGTCCTATCACCAGGCCGTCGCAGCTACCGGGCGGCTGTCCTCCAGCGATCCAAACCTGCAGAACATTCCGGTGCGTACTGCCGAAGGCCGGCGTATTCGCCAGGCGTTTGTCGCGCCCAAGGGCTACAAGCTGCTGGCGGCGGACTATTCCCAGATCGAGCTGCGCATCATGGCGCATTTGTCCAAGGACGCAGGGTTGCTGAATGCGTTCCGCGACGACCTCGACGTGCACACCGCCACGGCGGCTGAGGTGTTCAAGGTTGAGTTGGCTGAGGTCACATCCAATCAGCGTCGCAGCGCCAAGGCGATCAACTTTGGCCTGATCTACGGCATGGGCGCCCAGAAGCTCGGCAAGGACATCGGCGTCGACACCAAGACCGCCAAGGCTTACATCGATGTGTACTTCGCCCGCTACCCGGGGGTCCGCGAGTACATGGAGCGCACCCGTGCCCAGGCGGCTGACCAGGGCTACGTGGAAACCTTGTTCGGGCGCCGCCTGTACCTGCCGGAGATCAACTCCAACAAGCCTCAGGAACGTGCGGGCGCCGAGCGTACGGCGATCAACGCGCCGATGCAGGGTACCGCGGCCGATATCATCAAGAAGGCCATGGTCAAGGTCGACAACTGGCTGACGGCCTCGGGCCTGGACGCTAAGGTCATCCTTCAGGTGCACGATGAATTGGTGCTGGAGGTGCGTGAAGACCTGGTAGCTGAAGTCAGCGCGAAGATTCGTGAGCACATGAGTGATGCGGCGAAGCTGGATGTGCCACTGGTGGTGGACGTCGGCGTGGGCGACAACTGGGACGAGGCGCACTAAGCCTGGGGCTTGGGCCGCGGCATCATGCTGCGGCAGCGCTTTAGATCGGAAAACGCGGCGGGTTATTTCCAATAGTTTTTTGAACGTGCCGGAACTTAACCCGTGAACTGCTACTCAGAGTTACTGAATGGGTGGTGAAGCCCTTCAATGCTCCTATGTTGTGTTAAGTGTTGGCAGATATCTGGACCCCGCCCTAGCGGTCCGGAACTTGGACCCCGAACTTCCCCTCCCCATACGAAGTCCGGGGTTTTTTTTGCCCCGAGTTTTTACTCGGCGGCTTCCGAACCTTTGTCAGCCAGTTCCATCCAGCCTGCCAGTACCGTATAGGCGTCTTCCAGGCCCATGCGTTTTGGCGCCGAGAACAGCTGGATAGTCACCGCGTCGCCCCAACCCTTACGGATTTCTGCCTGCACTTTGAGCAGGGTGTTCTTGGCTGCGCCGTAGGTCAGCTTGTCGGCCTTGGTCAGCAGGACGTGCATCGGCATGCCGCTGGCGACGGCCCAATCGAGCATCAACAGGTCGAAGTCGGTCATTGGATGACGGATGTCCATCATCAGAATCAAACCCTTCAAACTCTCCCGGCCACCCAGATAGGCTTCCAGGTGACGCTGCCAGTGCAGCTTCAGCGGGATAGGTACTTTT
Source organism: Pseudomonas sp. TH34 (assembly GCF_016650865.1). Taxonomy (NCBI): domain Bacteria; kingdom Pseudomonadati; phylum Pseudomonadota; class Gammaproteobacteria; order Pseudomonadales; family Pseudomonadaceae; genus Pseudomonas; species Pseudomonas sp. TH34. The sequence goes on along the minus strand of NZ_JAEKFB010000018.1, from coordinate 43,480 downwards.
GCATAACCGTAGCCCGGAAGGTCGACCAGACGCCGATCATCGTCTAGCTTGAAGAAGTTGAGGAGCTGTGTGCGCCCCGGGGTTTTCGAGGTGCGGGCCAGGCTGGCGTGGGTCAGGGTGTTCAGCGCGCTGGATTTGCCGGCGTTGGAACGGCCGGCGAATGCGACTTCGAAGCCTTCGTCATCGGGGCATTGGTCGACTTTGGCGGCGCTGAGCATGAAGGTGGACTGTTGGCACAGGCCGAGGATGGGATTCTTGAGTTGCATGAGTTTTCCGATGTGGGCGGTGCCGGGAATAGGTGCGGCAAGCGGTGTCGTTTCCGTTTCAGTAGCGCCAGTATATAATGCCGCAGATTTTGTGTGTGCTTTGTCCCAGCGAAGGATGAAGTTCACGGGAGCGATAGACCTTTATTGCGCATTAGAACGCAAAACGCTCTCAAACCCTGAAAAGGTCGATGTATGACCAAGTGGCTGCTAGCCGTCGGTGTCTTGATGCCACTTTACAGTGCTCAGGCTACACAGGAACCGGAGGCTGTGTACAACCGCGTTTGCGGGGCCTGCCATGCCGGACAGTTGCCCAACGCCCCTAGACGGGGTGACCAGGCAGCCTGGAAGCCAAGATTGGCTCAAGGTATGGACACGCTGGTGCAACACGTGACCCAGGGTTTCAAGGCGATGCCGCCGCGTGGTTTGTGCATGGACTGCAGTACCGAGGATTACCATGCCGTCATTCAGTTGATGGTGAGTAAACCCGGTCCATAACTCTTTAACCCTTAGCCGTAGTTGGATTAGCTGATGAACAAACTGATCGTGAGTCTGCTGTTGACCTTGGGCATCACCGGTGTTGCCCATGCCGCAGGCGACGCCACTGCCGGCCAGGCGAAAGCCGCCGTATGTGGTGCTTGCCATGGACCGGACGGTAATAGCCCGGCGCCAAACTTTCCAAAACTGGCCGGCCAGGGTGAGCGTTACCTGACCAAGCAGATGCACGACATCAAGGACGGCAAGCGTACGGTCCTGGAAATGACCGGCTTGTTGACCAACCTCAGCGATCAGGACCTGGCGGATATCGCGGCGTATTTTGCCAGCCAAAAGGGCAGCGTGGGGGCTGCTGATCCGAAATTGGTGGCCCACGGTGAAGAACTGTTCCGTGGCGGTAACCTGGAAAAAGGCATGCCTTCCTGCATCGGTTGCCACTCGCCTAACGGCGCGGGCCTCGCTGCTGCTGGCTTCCCGCACTTGAGCGGCCAACATGCCCAGTACATCGGCAAACAGCTGACGGACTTCCGCGAAGGCAATCGTACCAACGACGGCGATACCAAAATCATGCAGAGCATCGCCGGGAAACTCAGCAACAAGGACATCGAAGCCGTGTCCCAATACATCCAGGGCCTGCACTAATTGCCCCGGCTACGTTAACGCTCGATTAATCCGTCGATGCAAGCATAAAAAGGGTGGCTTAGGCTGCCCTTTTTTGCGGCCGGTGCCGTTACACTAACGAACTCATGCCCGCGTAGACCTGTCACAACAAAGGTCGCGTGAGGCGACTTTATTTGTCCAGGAGTAAAGCATGCGTAATCTGATCCTCAGCGCCGCTCTCGTCACTGCCAGCCTTTTCGGCATGACCGCACAAGCTGCCGATAATGTGCCGCTTGAAGCCGGTAAAACCTACGTTGAGCTGGCCAATCCTGTGCCGGTTTCCGTACCGGGCAAGATCGAAGTGGTGGAGCTGTTCTGGTATGGCTGCCCGCATTGCTACGCTTTTGAGCCAGTCATCAATCCGTGGGTCGATAAGCTGCCTCAGGACGTGAATTTCAAACGTATTCCTGCCCTGTTCGGCGGCCCATGGGACGCCCACGGCCAGCTGTTCATTACCCTGGACACCATGGGTGTAGAACACAAGGTTCACGCGGCTGTGTTCAATGCCATCCAGAAAGAAGGCAAGCGCCTGGTGAAGCCTGAAGACATGGCCGATTTCGTCGCCACCCAAGGCGTCGACAAAACCAAGTTCCTGGAGACATTCAACTCGTTCGCTGTGAAGGGCAAGATGGCCCAATACAAGGAACTGGCCCAGAAATACGGCGTGCAAGGCGTACCGACGCTGATCGTCAACGGCAAATACCGCTTTGACATCGGCAGTGCCGGCGGCGAAGAGCAAGCGCTGAACGTGGCCGACCAGTTGATCGCCAAAGAGCGCGCAGCCAAGTAAGGGGCCCGTCATGCGTCGCTGGGGTACTGAACGTGTCGTTGGCCTGCATGACCCTAAGGTCAACGAGCACCACCTTGAATCCACGGGCCTGCCGGCAGACAGTCGGCTGCGCCTGCTCAGTTTCAATATCCAGGTGGGCATCAGTACCGAGAAATACCGGCATTACCTGACCCGTGGCTGGCAGCACCTGCTGCCCCACAACGGGCGTGCCGGTAATCTGCAAAAGATCGGCGACCTGCTGGGCGACTTCGATCTGGTAGCCCTGCAGGAGGCCGACGGTGGCAGCCTGCGTTCGGGCTACATCAACCAGGTCGAGCATCTTGCCCAGCTCGGTGCTTTTCCCTACTGGTATCAACAACTCAATCGCAACCTCGGCAAACTCGGCCAGCACAGCAATGGTGTGCTCAGCCGCCTGAAACCGTGGGCGATCGAGGATCACCCGTTGCCCGGGCCAAAAGGCCGCGGGGCGATTCTCGTGCGGTTCGGCGAAGGGCCGGAAGCGTTGGTCGTGGTGATGATGCACCTCGCGTTGGGGGCACGAACCCGCACCCTGCAGTTGGCCTACATCCGCGAGTTGATTGGCAACTACAAACACCAAGTGCTGATGGGGGACATGAACACCCACGCCAGCGACCTGCTACAGAATTCCCCGTTGCGCGACCTTGGGTTGCTGGCGCCGCAAGTCGAAGCCACCTTTCCCAGTTGGCGTCCGCAACGTTGTCTTGATCACATCCTGCTTAGCCCGACCCTGACACTCGAAAGTGTGCAGGTACTGGCGCAGCCCATCTCCGATCACCTGCCCGTCGCGGTAGAGATTCGTCTGCCGGGTTCGCTCACGGCTGATGCATTGCCCGCGTTGAGCCCCGGCCCTCGCGGACCTCTTGCATGAGCGACGACGCCCAGCGTTGGAAAGAAAAATACCTTAAAAGCGTCGAGCAACAAGAAAAGCTCGAACGTCGCTGGGCCGCCCGCCTCGACCTGCTGCGCCGGGGGCTGGTACGCAGCACCCTGGCGGCAGAAGGGACCGACCGTGCGGTTGACCAATGCATGAAGGAAATGCGTGATGTGGTGCGCACCGACGACATGGACGCTGCCCTCGCTGCATTGCTGCCGCGCCTGGAAAAGGCCGTGCTGGATTCGGAGCAACGCCGCGAAACCCGGGTTGACCAGATCGGCAGCGCGTTGACGGCCCTGGTCACTCAGTTGCAGAAACTGCCCTTGCCGCGGGAAGTGAGTCGCCCGCTGAAGGCGTTCGCCAAGCAGCTGGACGGTCGGGTCGGCCAGGCGCGGGAGATCCCGCTGTTGCTGAGTGAGCTGAGCGGCCTCCAGGGGCAGGCGTTGAGTAACCTGGAGCCGGAGGGCGAAACCAACCGTTCGGGCCCGGGGCTGTTGCAGCGACTGTTTGGCGCCAAAGATGCCGCGGCCGAAGCCCCGGAGGTCGACTCACCCACGGCACCCCGCCCGACCGCTCCTGCGCCTGCTGCGCCAAAGCCCAAGCCGGTGGATGAGCCTGAAGCGCCGGCGCAGTCGGCGGAGCTGGCCCAGGCGCTGCGGGCATTTGCACCGCAGCCGAAGGCCCCGGCCCCTGTCGAGTCGCCTCCTGAGCCCGTACCGCAAGTAACGGCTGCTGAAGAAGCTGTCAGCGAAGCGGCGCCAGTTGCCCCCGCCGTCGTGGCTGCGGCGCCCGTCATCGAGGCGCCCGCTGCGATTATCGAAATGCCGGAGCCCGAACAACCGATCGAAACGGAGGTTGAGCTCGAGAGTGCCCTCGCCGCCATGGTCGAAGCGCCAGAGGTGCAGGTCCGTGAGCCGGAGCGGACAGAGATCGGCAGTCTCTCCCTGCCACCGGTCCTGGCCGACGAGTCGCAAGAGGCGCCCGAGCTGGCAGAGCTGAACCCCGACGAGCTGCAAGCGGATCAGACCTACGCCCTGCCCGACACCCCCGAGCCGTCTTACAGTTCGGTGGCCAAACACATCGAAGACACCCTGCTCGGCTTGCTGGAAGACCTGTCGCTGCCCGAGCGTTATCGGCCCCAGGCCGAAGCCATGCGCGAGCGCCTGACCCATGGGTTGAACTGGTACGAACTGCTGCCGATTCTCGATGACCTGGCGGTGTTGATGCTGGCGATCACCGACAGCGGCCAGCACGAGTTTGAAGCCTACCTCAAGCAACTCAACGAGCGTCTCGAGGCGTTCCAGGGGCACCTGCAGGTCGCCAGTGACGGCCACGCGGACAGCCGCTCGGCTGCCAGGGAGTTGGATACCCAGATCCGCGAGCAGGTGGATGGTTTGCAAACCAGCGTGCAGGACGCGGCGGACCTGGATAGCCTCAAGCACGTGCTGGAGAGCCATCTTGAGGGTCTGCTGGGTACCATGGACGAACACCAGCACCAGCGTGACCAGCGCGAGCAGGAAGTGGCTGCACGCCTCAAAAGCCTGGCCGAACGGGTCGCCAATATGGAACATGAGGCCCAGGGCTACCGTGAGCATCTCGAGGTTCAGCGCCAGAAAGCCCTGATCGACCCGCTCACCGGTTTACCCAACCGCGCGGCCTGGAGCGAACGCCTGGAGCAAGAGGTCAACGCCTGGCACCAGCGTGGGAATAACCTGTCACTGGCGATGCTGGACCTGGATCACTTCAAGCGTATCAACGACGGCTATGGTCATCTGGCCGGCGACAAGGTGCTGAAGATCATCGCCACGGTGCTCCGAAAACGCTTGCGCCCCAACGACTTCATTGCACGCTTTGGCGGTGAAGAGTTTGTGTTGCTGATGCCCAACTCCTCACTGTCCGATGCCTTGGCCGTAGGTGAAACCCTGCGCGCCGCCATCGAAGCCTGCCCGTTTCACTTCAAGGGCAAGCCGGTGACCATCACGGTATCCATGGGCATGGCGCAATTTCAGCCGGGTGAACGCAGTGACCTGGCGCTCAAACGCGCTGACGAGGCGCTGTACCGTGCCAAGGCGGCGGGACGCAATCAGGTGCAGGCGGCCTGAAAATGTTCCATTTTGTTTAAAGCTTCGCATTTGGCCGCCTGGCAGCAAATGGTACGTTACACTGTTGCATTATCGTCTTAAGCGTATTGTCTGCTGCCATGAAACTTCTGTGTTCTGCCTTTCTGCTTCTCCTGCTCGCCGGTTGCGCGAGTGGCCCTCGCCTGGACACCAGCCATCCGTCGGTGAACCACGACAATCGTGTGCAATTCGTCGTCGTGCACTACACCTCGGCGTCCCTTGAGCGTTCCTTGGCGCTGTTGACCCATGGCCAGGTCAGCAGCCATTACCTGATCGGTGATGATGCCTCGGCCACCATCTATAAGCTCGTGGATGAGAGCCAGCGCGCCTGGCATGCCGGAGAAAGCGAATGGATGGGCCGTACCTGGCTCAACTCCAGTTCGATCGGGATCGAGATTGTGAACCCGGGTTATCGCGATTTGCCGACGGGCCGCGTCTGGTATCCGTACTCCGAGGCTCAGGTGCAGTCGCTGGTGGTGCTGCTCAAGGACATCAGCAAGCGTAACGGTATCGACCCGCGAAATATCATTGGCCATAGCGACATTGCCCCGCTGCGCAAGCTGGACCCGGGGCCGTTATTCCCCTGGAAGCGCCTGGCAGATGAAGGGCTGGGCATGTGGCCGGACGCCAAGGCGGTTGCCCGTTACCAGGTACAGTACGCGGCCGATCTGCCGAGCATTACCTGGTTCCAGGAAGAGTTGGCGAAGCTGGGTTATCCGACGCCGCAGACGGGTGAGTTGGATGTGGCGACACGGCATGTGTTGGCCGCGTTCCAGATGCATTTCCGCGCGTCGCTGTTTGATGGGACGCCGGATGCCGAGAGTGCCGCGATCTTGCGGGCGTTGAATCACCAATAACGGTTGGCGCGTGATCCTACAGGGGCAGCGCCATATAGAACTGAGTTCCCTGCCCCGGCCGTGAATAAACCCCCATGCGGCCACCGTGCAATTGCACGATCTCCTTGCACAGCGCCAGGCCCAGCCCGGCGCCGCCTTTCTTGCGGCCTACCTGCACAAACGGTTCGAAGATCCGCCCTTGCTGGCCGTAGGCAATGCCTTCACCGTTGTCCTCGACGCTGACAATCACCCGTTCGCCATGGCGGCGCGCCTGCAAGCGGATCTGCCCACCGTCGGCAGTGTGCCGAAGGGCATTGCCCAGCAAATTGTCGAGTACCCTCTCCAACTGCGCCCGATCGGCATGCAACCTCGGTAGCGGGGATTGCTCCTCAACCAGCAGTTCGATGTTCTGCGCATTCGCCTGTTCCGCGAAGCGGGCGCGAGCATGTTCGAGCAGGTCGCTGATGTCGCACGGGCCGAGGGTGAGTTTCTGCAAGCCATTCTGGTAGCGCGAGAAGTTGAGCAAGTCGTTGATCAACTGCATCAGGCGCTGCATTTCCTCGTTGACCGTATCCAGCAGGTCCGCTTCGCGGGATTCCGCGGGAAACTTCGCCCGTTCCCGGAACAAGCCGAATGCCATGTGCATGCCTGTGACAGGCGTACGTAACTCATGGGACGCGCGCAACACGAACTCACTGCGCACTCGTTCAAAGGCGCGCTGTTCGGTGACGTCATGCAGCACCATTACCGCGCCCAGAATGTGCCCCTGGGTATGGCTGACCGGTGTCAGGCTATACGTCAGCAGGCGCAGCTCACCCTCAACCTCCACTTCCAGGTCTTCAGGTGCACGCTCCAGGTTGCCGCCGCGCAGTACCAGGTGCAGTTGTTCGTCCAGTTCCGGCCGGCCCAGGGCTTCGCCAAGGCCTTGGCCCAGGCGATTCTCGTCCCAGCCCAGTTGGCGCTGTGCCACCGGGTTAAGGTGTTCCAGTCGACCCTGGCGGTCAATCATCAGCAGGCCGTCGTCGATGCTGTCGAGCACCGCCTGCAGGCGTTGCTGCCCGGCAAGCAGTTCATCGACATTGGTTGCCTGATGTTGGCGCAACGCCTCGGCCATGATGCCGAAGCGTCGGGTCAGCAGGTTCATCTCCGCCGCCGACGAAATGGGCAGTGTGACTTCGAAGTTGCCCTGGCCGATCTTGTCGGCGGCCTTGGCCAGCGCTTCGATCGGCCCGCCAAAGCGTCGGGCAATGCCATGGGCGGTGATGAAGCCGATGATCAGCACTGCCAGCCCGACCAGACCCAGCAGGCCGGCGATCAACAACGCGCGTTCGCGGGACTTGTGTTCGGTGTCGTTGATGTTATCCAGGGCTTTCTTATGCTCGGCGATCAGGCCGTTGCGCAAGATATTGAAGCGCTCGGTCAGCTCGTTGTTGTTGCGCAGCTGCGCTGGAGCATTTTCCTTTTTATCGAATGCCTCGAGAAAACTCAGGTAGTCGGATTTGGCCTGAGTAAAACCGCTGGTTGCCGCGTCCTTTTGTTCGTGTTCGATGCCTTGCTGCAGCAGGGCGAAATAGCGTTGCTTGGAGTCTTCCAGCGCAGCAGTGTTCGGCTGTTCGTTGAGCATGATCATCAACTGGTCGCCGAGGGTCTGCCGAAGCTTGAGGCCCAGGTCCAGGGTGATGAAGTTGCTGCGAATCAGCGATTCCTGGGTCTTGGCCATTTGCATGACACTCACCAGGCCCAGCAGCAACCCCAGCAGGGCAACGGTGATCAGCGCGGAGATGCTCAGGAACAGCCGAGTGCGCAGCTTCATCGCAAGCTTCATAGGCTACAGCTCACAGGTTGTATTGTTTGCGTTTGCGGTACAGCGTTGACGCATCAATGCCAAGGGTGCGGGCTGCCTGGTCCAGGGTGTCACTGGTGGCCAGCACGGCGCCGATATGCGCCTTTTCCAATTCATCCAGGCTCAACGCCGCACCGATGCGCGGGGCGTTGTTGGTTGGCTGTTCGGCCATGCCGAGGTGGCTGATCTCAACCTTTTCCTGCGGGCAGATGATGCTGGCTCGCTCCACCACGTTGCGCAGTTCGCGGATGTTCCCCGGCCAGCGGTAGTTGAGCAGCGCCTCACGGGCTTCATCGCTGAAGCCGCGAGCCGGCCGCGCATATTCCTTAACGAAGCGCGCCAGGAAGCGGTCGGCCAGGGTCAGGATGTCTTCGCTGCGCTCGCGCAGAGGTGGCAGGTGCAAGGTGATGACATTCAGGCGGTACAGCAGGTCTTCGCGGAAACGACCGTCACGAACCATGTCTTCCAGGTTCAGGTTGGTGGCGGCAAGAATTCGCACGTCAGCACGGCGAGTCACTGGGTCACCGACGCGCTCGTATTCCTTGTCCTGGATAAAACGCAGCAACTTGGGTTGCAAAGTAAGTGGAAAGTCGCCGATCTCGTCGAGAAACAGCGTGCCGCCATCTGCCTGGTTGACCCGGCCCAGGGTACTTTCACTGGCGCCCGTAAACGCACCACGGCTATGGCCGAACAGCTCGCTTTCCATCAGCTCCGCCGTCAGCGACGGGCAATTGATGGTGACGCAGGATTTTTTCGCCCGCTTGCTCCAGCCGTGGATCGCTCGGGCCAGCTCACCTTTACCGGTGCCGGACTCGCCAAGAATCAGGATGTTGGCATCAGTGCCCGCCACCTGGCGTGCGGTTTCCAGCACTACCATCATGGCCGGGCTGTGGGAGTCCAGACCGTCCTTGGGCTGGCGCACTGCGCCTTCCAAGGCTTCCAGGCGCGCCGAGAGCTGGCGTACTTCCAACTGTTTGGCCGTGGCCAAGCGCAATTGGTCGGGGCTGCAAGGTTTGACAAGGTAGTCGGCCGCGCCGGCCTGGATCGCATCCACGGCGGTGTCGACGGCCGAATGGGCAGTGACGATTACCACGCGCATCCACGGTGCCTGGATACGCATTTGCGCCAGTACATCGAGACCGTTGTCTTCGCCAAGGCGCAGGTCCAGGAAGCACAGGTCAAACACCTGGCGTTGCAACAGGGCATCGGCCTGGGCGGCGCTGTTGGCGGTGGCTACGGTGTAGCCTTCATCTTCCAGGCAGTAACGGAAGGTGCGAAGGATCGCGGATTCGTCATCCACTAAAAGAATGCGGCCTTGAAGTTCCTTGGCTGATTCCATCTGTCCCGCGCTCCCACTAAGAATGAATGATGTTGTTTAGTCCCGGAATAATCGGGCAAGTTGCATGGTTTATTCTGATTGATTAAAGCCGTCACCGCGCAGCTATCTGCGCTTCTTCTTAAAGAGACGCCATTTTGAGGCGTTTTTATCGCCTTCTTGTCCATTCGGCAGTCGACCGCTGCCTTCCTATCCCTTGATCCGACCAGTGACCATCGTGCATTTCGCACGGCAAGGATAGGGGCATCGTGCAGGATGCTCGTGGTGTCAAAGCGCTTTTGTTTTCAACCTGTTGATTTTATTGGGTTTTATTTTGTTAAAAAACTGGCACGCAGGCTGCAATACACCTCATATGCAATACACCTCATATGAGTTTCATAAACGAATAATCAGAATGCGGGAGAGATACAGCATGACTCGCCAAAGCCTGACCCAACTGCGTGTATCGCCACTGCGTCTGCAACAGGGGCTGTTTGCCAGCCTGGCCCTGATGGTGACCCTGATTGGCGGTCAGCAATTGGCGCATTGGCAGAGTCAGCAGCAAGTAGCCGCGCATTTTGAACGCCCGATGATGACCCAGACCCATTTCCGCTCCGTTGGCAGCACCGCCGCCAACGTGACAACCCCGCAACTGACGGCGGTTGAACAGGATTCCACCCTCGGCGACCTGCCTTATCAGGAACGCTGGGTGTTCTAAGCAAGACACGGTCCTTTAATCGAGCGACCGCAGGCACCACCGCTGTTACCCCTAAAAGAAGCGTAAGGAGAATCACCATGTTGAGTTGGGCAATCACATTTCTGATCATCGCCATTGTGGCTGCAGTCCTGGGCTTCGGTGGTATCGCGGGCACCGCCACGGGTATCGCCAAGATTCTGTTTGTGGTCTTCCTGGTGATGTTTATCGCTTCCTTCTTCTTTGGTCGTCGTGGCCGAGGCTGAACATGTTCAATTCGTCTCTTAAAGTCCTGGCTGCCGCCCTGTTGTTGGGCGGCAGCGGCTTGGTGCTGGCTGCCAATGACGGCCAGACTCGGGCCAACGAACTGCTGAGTGCGAACCCGCAGTACCGCGAAACCTGGCAGAGCGTGGTCAAGAAGGAAGAGCGCTTGCCGGAATGGGTGTTGAACCTGTCGGGCAGCGCTGAACAAATGAATGCCGTTGAAGAGGATGGCGACAAGTACTTGGTAGGGCCGCTCTGCGAGACCGCAGACACGTGCCTGAACAAGCGCCTGATCGTCGCTTTCAGCTTCGATAAGGAAGATGCCTACGCCATGTTGGTGGAAGTTCCTGCGGGCCTGCCTGCGGACAAATCGCCAACACGGCACGCCGACTACCGTTTTCTTGGCAAGCCGAACGAAGGCATGCAGAAGCTGCTGATGGAACAGCTCAAGAAAGATCCGAATTGGTACTAGGTTCGGTCTGACGACGCTGTCGTCTACCGTATCGTCCATAGAAAGAAGCGCCATGCTTCTTTCTGTTTGCACCGCCCGACAAGGGCGGTGCATGACCAAGGGGCCGGGTTGCTCTGATCGATCGGATCGGCGTGACCTACGGGGACAGGGAGTGCCTGCGCAAGGGCCGGGTCAGGTGAAAAGCTGCGACGCAAGTTCCCAAGCCAATGGTTTGTGGAACTTGCGACGGGCTTGCGGCTCTTATGCCCGCTTCAGTCATGCCGCCCATAGCGGCCATTTTCCTTTTTGCGTCGCCCCAACCATTTCTTGGTGTTTCCGCGTGACCATCTATCGAGAAAGTTTGTCTTCTGCCAGACGAGTTTTTCGATGGTATGCGTAGGAAATTTCAGGGGTTTTCAACCGCGACCGTAGATTTTCAAAAAACCCTGCGCAAGCCTGAAATGGCAGGTTCGCGGCATTTATGCCTGCCGAAATGTCGTATTCGAACTGACCGTTCAGACAGAAAAACTCAAAAAAACTCATGCCGATTCGGCATAGGGTAGGCGTTTACGGCATTAGACGTCGCCTGCTTGCATCGGAATAGTTGCGCCTTTTTTCGCCTGCCAGTGAGCCATATCGGCCAACTGCGGTGACCTTCTACGGGGGCAGATGCACACACTTTTTCGCTCTCGAGCGTTCCAGCTGCTGGCGCATCTGCCTGAGTCCACTTGAAGTAAGGGTAATGACATGAAGAAGGCAAAGCTAAGCCTCGCCTGGCAGATCCTCATCGGTCTGGTGCTGGGGATTGCAATCGGTGCGGTGCTTAACCATTTCAGTGCTGAAAAGGCCTGGTGGATCAGCAACGTATTGCAGCCCGCTGGCGATATCTTTATCCGCCTGATCAAGATGATCGTTATCCCGATCGTGATTTCGTCGCTGATTGTCGGAATCGCCGGTGTTGGGGATGCGAAAAAGCTCGGTCGGATCGGCGTTAAAACCATCCTTTACTTCGAAGTGGTCACCACCATCGCCATTGTGGTCGGCCTGCTGCTGGCCAACCTGTTCCATCCGGGTACCGGCATCGACATGAGTACCCTGGGTACCGTCGACATTTCCAAATACACGGCCACCGCCGCCGAGGTCCAGCATGAGCATGCGTTCATCGAGACGATCCTCAACCTGATCCCGTCGAACATCTTCGCCGCCGTCGCCCGTGGCGACATGCTGCCGATCATCTTCTTCTCGGTATTGTTCGGCCTCGGCTTGTCGAGCCTCAAGCCTGAACTGCGCGAGCCCCTGGTAACCATGTTCCAGGGCGTGTCCGAGAGCATGTTCAAAGTCACCCACATGATCATGAAATACGCCCCGATTGGTGTATTTGCCCTGATCGCGGTGACCGTCGCCAACTTCGGTTTCGCCTCGCTGCTGCCGCTGGCCAAGCTGGTGATCCTGGTTTACGTCGCCATCCTGTTCTTCGCCTTTGTGGTCCTCGGCCTGATCGCCCGCCTGTTCGGCTTCTCGGTGATCAAGTTGATGCGCATCTTCAAGGATGAGCTGGTGCTGGCCTACTCCACCGCCAGTTCCGAAACCGTGCTGCCGCGTGTGATCGAGAAGATGGAAGCCTACGGCGCGCCGAAGGCGATCTGCAGCTTTGTGGTGCCGACCGGCTACTCGTTCAACCTCGACGGTTCGACCCTGTACCAGAGCATCGCGGCGATCTTTATCGCGCAGCTGTATGGCATCGACCTGTCGATTGGCCAGCAACTGATGCTGGTGCTGACCTTGATGGTCACCTCCAAAGGTATCGCCGGCGTACCGGGTGTGTCGTTCGTGGTATTGCTGGCGACCCTGGGCAGCGTGGGTATTCCGCTGGAAGGCCTGGCGTTCATCGCCGGTGTCGACCGCATCATGGACATGGCGCGTACCGCACTGAACGTGATCGGTAACGCCTTGGCCGTACTGGTCATCTCCCGCTGGGAAGGCATGTACGACGATGCCAAGGGCGAGCGCTACTGGAACTCCCTGCCGCACTGGCGCACCAAGCAAGTGATGCCGGCCGGCGAGACCACTCGCGGCTGATCGCCAGAGTTGGCTCCTACACAAACCCCGGAAAATTCCGGGGTTTGTCGTTTCTGCCAGCCCCGCTATCATTCGCCCCATCTTTCGGGGGATTCAACTGATGCTCAATGGCCTGTGGCTTGGCTTTTTTATCGTGGCGATGGTGTCCGCGCTGGCGCAATGGCTGATTGGCGGTAACGCCGGCATCTTTGCGGCGATGGTGGAAAGCATTTTCGCCATGGCCAAGCTGTCGGTCGAGGTGATGGTGTTGCTGTTCGGCACCCTGACCTTGTGGTTGGGCTTCCTGCGCATCGCCGAGAAAGCCGGGATCGTCGATTGGCTGGCCAAGGCCCTTGGCCCTCTGTTCCGGCGCCTGATGCCGGAAGTGCCCGCCGGCCACCCGGCCATCGGCTTGATCACCCTCAACTTCGCCGCCAACGGCCTGGGCCTCGACAATGCCGCCACGCCCATCGGCCTCAAGGCCATGAAGGCGCTGCAAGAGCTCAATCCCATCCCCAACACCGCCAGTAATGCGCAAATTTTGTTCCTGGTGCTCAACGCGTCTTCCCTGACCCTGCTGCCGGTCACCATCTTCATGTACCGCGCCCAACAAGGTGCAGCGGACCCAACGCTGGTGTTCCTGCCGATCCTGCTGGCCACCAGCGCCTCGACCCTGGTGGGCCTGCTGTCGGTGGCGGTGATGCAACGCCTGCGGCTGTGGGACCCGGTGGTGCTTGCGTATCTGATTCCGGGTGCGCTGGTACTGGGGGGGTTCATGGCCTTGCTGGCGACGCTCTCAGCCACTGCGCTGGCGGGCCTGTCGTCGATCCTCGGCAATCTCACGCTGTTCGGGCTGATCATGCTGTTCCTGGTGATCGGCGCGCTGCGCAAGGTGAAGGTCTACGAGGCGTTTGTCGAAGGCGCCAAAGAAGGTTTCGACGTGGCCAAGAACCTGCTGCCGTACCTGGTGGCGATGCTCTGTGCCGTGGGTGTGTTGCGGGCGTCCGGCGCGCTGGATTTCGGCCTGGAAGGGATTCGCCATGTGGTGGCATGGACCGGCATGGACACCCGCTTTGTCGATGCGTTGCCGACGGCGATGGTCAAGCCGTTCTCCGGCAGCGCGGCGCGGGCGATGCTGATTGAGACGATGCAGACCCAGGGCGTGGACAGCTTCCCGGCGTTGGTGGCAGCGACGATTCAGGGCAGTACCGAGACCACGTTTTATGTGTTGGCGGTGTACTTTGGCTCGGTGGGGATCCAGCGGGCGCGGCATGCGGTGGGGTGTGCGTTGTTGGCGGAGTTTGCTGGCGTCGTGGCGGCGATTGCGGTGTGCTACTGGTTCTTCGGCTAAGGCTTAAATTGCTATCGCAGGCAAGCCAGCTCCCACATTTTGATTTGTGAATACCTTCAAATGTGGGAGCTGGCTTGCCTGCGATGAGGCCTTCAGCGTTTTGGTGCTGTATTGCCCTGGCCCACCACCCAATCTACCACCTGTTTATTCAGTGCATCCCCAGCCTGACCAAACCCGGCCACCACCGCCGGCACCTTGGTATCCCCCACCGGCTGTCTCACCTCAAACCGCTTGCTGGCAATAATCCGCTGATCACTGCCGCGCACCAGCCGCGCATCCAGCCGTATCACTACCTCAACCGTACTGCCGCGATACTCACTCTGAAACGCCTGCAACTGCCCGCCCAGCTCAAAGTCCGCCTGGAGATTGGTCTCATCGGTACTGAGCAGTGTCACCCGTCCGTCACGCTGGAACCCGTCCAGCAACCGGTTACGCAACAGCACCGGTGCCGGATCGCTCCAGCGGGAATTCGCGTAGCTGCTGATCAGGTCACCGTTAGGCACTACGGCAATCCGCGGGCTGTCGAGGAATTCGCTGGTCTGCGGCTTGGCCACTCGCAGCGACCAGGCCACAGGGCTGGCCTGCGCGGTGGTCTGCGCCGAGGGCAGCCGGTACACGTCCGAAGGGTCCGCCTTGGGTAAGATCGAACACGCACTGACCAATGCCAGGGCAACGGGGGCGATCACTTGGTAAACACGCTTCATGGCGTGAACTCCTTGTTCTTGTCGCTGCCCAGCAGGTAACCGCTGGGGTTGGCTTCCAGGCGGCGGGAAATGGCGCGCAACGAGCCCAAGGTCTCCCGCAACTCGCGCACCGCAGGTGCCAGTTCGTTGAGACCCTGCATGCCGCTGTTGAGGGAGTCCTTGTTGTTGGTCAGCAAGGTGTCGAGGGTGGCCGTGCTTTGTTGAAGGGACTGCATGGCCTTTTCAGCACTGCCGAACACCTGCTTGCCCTGATCATTGAGTAAACCGTTGGCGTTGCGCATCAGTGCGGTGGTTTGCTCCAGGGTGGCGCTGGCCTGTTTGCTCACCTGCATCAATTGCTGCATCACCACCTTGATGTCGCCGCGTTGGTCGGCAATCGCGCCGGTGGTCTGTTGCAGGTTGTCCAGGGTATTGCTGAGGCGCTCGACGTTCTCCCGGGAGAACATGTGGTTGGCGTTGTGCAGCAGCAAGTTGATGCTGGTCATCAGGTCATTGCTGTTGTTCAGCAGGCGAGCGATAGGTGACGGTGAGGCGATGATTTGCGGCAACTCGCCGTCCTTGCCCTTGAGTTCCGGGCTTTGGGGCGTGCCGCCGCTGAGCTGGATGATCGAGGTGCCGGTGATGCCGGTCAGGGCCAGCTTGGCCTGGGTGTCTTCCTTGATCGGTGTTTGCCCGGCCAGACGGATGCGTGCCAATACCCGGCGCGGATCTTTCGGGTCGAGGCGCAGGCTGGTGACGTCGCCCACCTTGATCCCGCTGTACTGCACGGCGCTGCCTTGGGACAAACCACTGACCGCCTCGTTGAAGATCACTTCGTAATCCTGAAAGGCGCTGTCGACGCTGGATTTGGCCAGCCACAGGCCAAACAGCATGGCGCCGACCACGACGATCACGCTGAACAGACCGATCATCACATGATGGGCTCGGGTTTCCATGTCATACCTCGTTGAGCAGTTGAGCGGCATCCAATGCCGCGCGGCCCCGTGGGCCATGGAAGTATTCGTGAATCCAGGCGTCGTCGGTTTCCGAGACGACATCGATGGCATCTGCCACCAGTACCTTTTTCTGCGCCAGCACCGCCACGCGGTCGGTGATGGTGTACAGCGTGTCGAGGTCGTGGGTGACCAGGAAGACACTCAGGCCCAACGCATCGCGCAGGGTCAGGATCAGTTGATCGAAGGCGGCGGCGCCGATCGGATCGAGGCCGGCGGTGGGTTCGTCGAGAAACAGAATGTCCGGGTCCAGCGCCAGGGCACGGGCCAGGGCCGCGCGCTTGATCATGCCGCCGGAGAGTGACGATGGATATTTATCCGCGGCCGACAGCGGCAACCCGGCCAGCGCCAGCTTTACCGCCGCCAGGTGTTCGGCATCGGGACGGCTGAGGCCGGCATGTTCGATCAGCGGCAAGGCAACGTTCTCGGTGACCGTCAGCGAGGAAAACAGCGCGCCCTTCTGGAACAGCACGCCGAAACGCCGCTCCACCATCGACCGCTCATGCTCCGAGAGGCTCGGCAAGTTCTGCCCGAACACCCGCACTTCCCCTTCGCTGGGCTGACGCAGGCCAATGATGCTGCGCAGCAGCACCGACTTGCCGCTGCCGGAGCCTCCGACGACGGCGAGGATCTCGCCCTTGTACAAGTCCAGGTCGAGGTTCTCGTGCACGCTTTGCGAACCAAAGCGATTGCACAGCCCGCGGACTTCGATCACCGCCTCAGTGGGCGCACGGCGCAGACGACTCACCAGCCCATCTCCATGAAGAACAGTGCGGCGACCGCATCCAGTACGATCACCACGAAAATCGATTGCACCACGCTGGAGGTGGTGTGGGCACCGACGGATTCGGCGCTGCCGCTGACCTTGAAACCTTCGAGGCAGCCGATGGCGGCGATCAGGAATGCGAAGATCGGCGCCTTGATCATACCCACGATAAAGTGCTGCACACCGATGTCCGATTGCAGCAGTGAGAGGAACATCGCCGGTGAAATATCCAGGGCCACGGCGCACACCACACCACCACCGATAATCCCCGAGAGCATCGCGAGGAACGTCAGCATCGGCAGCGCCACCAGCAATGCCAGCACCCGGGGCAGCACCAGCAACTCCATCGGGTCGAGGCCCAGGGTGCGAATCGCGTCGATCTCTTCGTTGGCCTTCATCGAGCCGATCTGTGCGGTGAAGGCACTGGCGGTGCGGCCCGCCATCAGGATCGCGGTGAGCAATACGCCGAATTCCCGCAGGAAGGAGAACGCCACCAGGTCTACGGTAAAAATGCTCGCGCCAAAACTGGCCAGCACCGTGGCGCCGAGAAACGCCACCACCGCGCCCACCAGAAAGGTCAGCAAGGCCACGATGGGGGCCGCGTCGAGACCGGTTTGTTCGATATGCGCGACCATTGGCGTCACGCGCCAGCGCTTGGGCTGGAATACGCCACGGGCGAAGGTTTCGAGGATCAGGCCGATAAAACCCAGCAGTTTCATGCCGTCTTGCCAGACGGTGTAGACCGCGCCGCCAATGCGCGCGAGCAATATGATGCCGGCGGCTTCTTCCGGTTCTTTGACCGGCACACAGAAGTCGTTCAGGGAGCGGTAGACGGTTTTCAGCAATGCGCGGTCGGCGGTCGAGAGGCTGCAGTCGGTCTGTTCGGCGGATTGTTCGATACGCTCGGGGCCGAGCAACTCCACCAGCAGCGAGGCGCCGGCGGTGTCCAGGGCGCCGAGGCCGTTAAGGTCGATGCGTGCGCCCGCGTCGTACTGGCCGTCGAGCTTTTCCGACAGCTTCTTCAGGTTGGCATAGTGGGCCAGCGTCCAATCTCCCGTAATCCTCAACAGTGGAGGTTGGGTGGACGTGTCCAGGTGGGCTGCACCGGCCGTTGTGCTACTGGTCATAAGCTCCGAGCTTGTTTGGCTATTCCAGAATTCCTACGTAATAGCACGATCCTGCCTACTTTGGCGCGTCTGGCGTTGTGGCGTCCTGACCGGGGTCAGTCACCTTGAAGCGCAACACACCGATCACTTGGCCATCTTCGGTCAGCACCCGTACCTGCCAGCGTCCCACCGAGTCGGGGGGGAAGTTCTGCTTGTGGGTCCAGGCCCGATAGCCTTCCTTGCGCCCACCATGGATGTCCAGGGCGATGCGGTCGACTTCCTTGCCGTTGAACTTCCACACATGGTAGATCCGCTCATCCAGGCCGCGCGGCGCGTTGATCGCGGTGTAGGCATACAGCCCGCTGCTGCGCAGTTGGGCGGCGCTGACTTCTTTCAGGTCATCGCCGGGTGTGCGGTCTTGCAATTGGGTGCTGATGGCCACTTCGGTCATCCACAGGGTAGCGGGCGGCACCCACGTGCGCAGGAACCAGCCGGCGCAACCAATCGCCGCGGTAACCCCCAACAGCATCGCCCAGCCCTTGATGCTGCGCAGCGGCAGGCTCACGGCCAGGCTCGGGATCGACAGCAGCATTGCCACGCCGAGGGCCAGTTTGTAACTCTCGGCGGTGGTCAGGTGGAGGATGATCGGCAGCGCGGTCAGCAGGGCCGCAAACAGGGTCAGGGTGTGCAGTGCCAGAAAGAGCGAGCGTTTGGGCGCCAGCCATTTGTAGTACAGCGGGTCGGTGATGGAGACCAGCGCCGCCGCGCCCAGCAGGCCGGTAAAAATCGACTGGCCGCTGTTCCAGGTGGTGGTGACAAAAAAGAACGGCAGAACAAAAAACAGGCTTTCCTGGTGGATCATCTGCGTGGCGTAGCGCAGCAGCGGTTCGGGGATTTCCCGTTTGAAGACTTTGCTGAACAGTTGGGTGAGGCTGTTTTCGAGCATCAGCCATAACCAGCTCACCAGCATAATGATCGCGATCCAGCTGGCCATGCCTTGCTGGCGATCCACCAGGATGAAGCTGCTCACACCCGAGATGAAGCCGCCGAGTGCAATCACCCCTGGGTAGCGCTTCATCAGCTCGAGGATGCGCTGGATGTAGTGGGTCAGGTTAGGCATTCGGCAGTTCACAGTTTTTGTAGGAAAAAATCCCAGACAGAATAACGTTTTAGCCATTTTCTCGGGGCCTGATTACGCAATCCCTTTGCGATAACGCCACACGCCCAGCAACACAATTGCAAGCAGCCCCAGTGCGCCGGCGGCGATCCAGTTGAGGGTGTCGTAGCTGAACAACGGTTTCTCGATGCGCCAGTAGCCGTTCTGCTTGAGCAGTTCGCGCATGGCCTGGTTGGCTTGCTCCAGGCTGACCGCCTTGATGCGCTTGGCCGGGTCGCTGAAACGCCCTTTGGCGTAGTCGCCCGAGGCACTCCAGTAATAGTCGGCCAACGCGCTATTACCTTGAACGGCCCAAGCCTGGCGGGCGATGGCGGCTTGTTGCAGGCGGGCGAAGGTGGCCGGGTCGAGGCCGTCCTTGAGCAACTGGGCCCTGAGGGTCTCCAGTACGTGCTCGGCTTCGGGCAGGTTGTCGCGTTCAAGGTCGGCGTTGAGGCTCATGAAGCCGACACCGCCCAGCACTTCGCGCTCGCTCCATGGGCCGTAGGACAAACCATGCTGCAGCCGCAGTTGGCGATACAGCGCCCAGTCCAGGTAGTCCTTGAGCAGGTCGAAGGTTTCATCGTACTGGTCGTCCAGTACCGGCTCGGGGAATAACCAGTGCAGTTTGGCGTTATCACCGACCCAGCCGTGGATCAGGTCGCGGCGAATGGCGGCGGCGTGTTGAATGTCCGGCAGTGGGCGATGTTCGCTGGGATCAACCGGATCAAGCGCGCCATAGGTGCGTTCGAGATAGGCCGGCAGCAGCTTGTCGAGGTCGCCGACGATGATCAGGGTCATGTTGTTGGGGGCGTACCAGGCCTTGCGCAGCTTTTCCAACTGGTCGCGAGTCAGGTGCTCGACTTCGGCCCGCTCGGCGCATTTGAGGCCCAGCTCGACGGCAAGCTGACTGCTGGCCTTGTGGCCGAGGTCCTGGCGGTCCAGCAGGCGTTGCAGGTGTGAGTAATGGCCGCCGTCTTCGCGCTCCACCACCTGTTTGGCGGCGTTGATGTTGGCGTCGGTCAGCTGGGTGCGGGTGATGATGGCCAGCAGCAGGTCGAGTACCTTGCGCTGGTTTTGCGCCGGGGCCTCGATGACGAAGGTGGTGTCGGCGTTGCTGGTGTAGGCGTTCCAGTCACCGCCGAGGGCTTGCATGCGTTCTTCCAGCTCACCTTCACCACCGCCGTCGATACCGCTGAACAGCAGGTGTTCCAGCAGGTGTGGCAGCTCCTTGTCTTCGCAACTGAAGTCATCGAGGCCCACACCCACCACCAGGCGAATGGCCACGTGGCCGCGTTCAGTGCCCGGCTTGAGCAGCAACTGCAGGCCGTTGGGCAGGGTGTAGCCCTCGACTTGCAGGCGGTCAAAGGCAAAGGTGTGTGCCGAGCCCATGAGCAGGCAGGCGAATAGCAGGCGACGCATAACAGGCTTCCTGGCGAGTGAGGTCCGTTGTTAACTGACTTCACTCGCCGTCGTACGTTCAGGGCGAATGGGTGATGTCGGCAATATCGTCCGCCGAGAGGGCGCCGGTGTCGGTGGTTTCCAGCACCACATAAGCGCTGCTGCAAAACAGCGAGTTCAGACGCTTCATGTCGGCAATCAGCTCCAGGTGCAGGGAACTGGTCTCCAGGCTCTGTACGATTTTACGTTGCAAGCGGCTCACGTGGGCGTGGGCCAGGCGACGCTCCTGGGCGCGGAAGCGACGTTTTTCCCGCAGCAGTTGCCGGGCGCTTTCCGGGTCGGCGCTGAGGAACACCGACAGGCCCAGGCGCAGGTTGGCAATCAGCTGGGTTTGCAGGCCGGCCAGCTCTTCCAGGCCGACTTCGGAGAACGAGCGGCGCTGGGAGGTTTTTGCTGCTGGACCTTGCGCAGCATGCGTTCGATAAGGTCGCCGGCCAGTTTCAGGTTGATCGACAGCTCGATGATCTCGGCCCAGCGTCGGCTGTCTTGCTCGCTGAGGTCTTCCCGGGGCATTTGCGCGAGGTAGAGCTTGATCGCGCTGTAGAGCGCCTCGACATCGTCGCTCAGGCTGCGCATTTCCTGGGTGATGGCGGTTTGCTTGCCCCGCAGCACTTCCAGCATCGAGGTCAGCATGTTGTCGATCAGATCGCCCAGGCGCAGGGTTTCGCGGGCGGCGTTGGCCAGTGCCAGGCTTGGGGTGGCGAGTGCTGCCAGGTCCAGGTGGCGCGGCTTGGCCAGACCGTTGACCTCCTCGCGTTCCGGTAACAGCCAGGCGCATAGGCGGGACATCGGGCCGATGGTCGGCAGCAGAATCAGGCAGCGGATAACGTTATAGAGCAGGTGAAAGGTGATCACCATGCCTTGGGGGCTGTAGTCCAGAGTGTCCATCCAGCCGACCAGCGGGTCGAGTACCGGGATGATCAGCAACAAGCCGATCAGCTTGTAGAGCAGGCTGCCCAGGGCCACTTGGCGCCCGGCGGCGTTCTGCATGCTGGTGCTGAGGAAGGCCAGCACACCGCTGCCGATGTTGGCGCCGATCACCAGGCCGATGGCCACGTGCAGGCCGATCACGCCGGCACCGGCCAGGGTCGCGGTCAGCAGGACGGCGGCCAGGCTGGAGTAGGAAATCATCGCGAACAGCGCGCCGACCAGGGCGTCGAGCAAGATGTCGCCGGTCAGCGAGGCGAACAGGACTTTAACGCCCTGCGCGTGAGTAATCGGGCCCGCGGCTTCGACGATCAATTGCAACGCGAGGATGATCAGCCCGAGGCCGATCCCGACGCGGCCCATCTGCCCGGCGCGGGTCTGTTTGCGCGACAGGAAGAAAATCACCCCGAGGAAAATCAGCAGCGGTGACAGCCATGACAGGTCAAAGGTCAGTACCCGGGCCATCAACGCCGTACCGACGTCGGCACCGAGCATGGTCGCCAGGGCGGGCATCAGGCCCATCAGGCCCTGGCCGACAAACGAGGTCACCAGCATCGCC
This sequence comes from Pseudomonas sp. TH34, assembly GCF_016650865.1. NCBI lineage: Bacteria > Pseudomonadati > Pseudomonadota > Gammaproteobacteria > Pseudomonadales > Pseudomonadaceae > Pseudomonas > Pseudomonas sp. TH34. The sequence goes on along the minus strand of NZ_JAEKFB010000018.1, from coordinate 21,777 downwards.
GTGGCGTTGCTGCTTTGCACCATGGCCGTCACCAGGATGCCGGCGATAAACGCCAGCCAGCGCTTGGACATGTTCTGCCCGATGACCTGGCGCAAGTTGGAGCCGTAGACCCGCAGGATGCCGGTACGGACGATGTGCGTGCCCCAGATCAGCAGGGTTACCGCAGAAAGCAGATTGAGCAGGGTCAGCATGCTGGGCCCCCTGTGTTGAGTCGCGCTCCAATCGGAGCCAGTGAATAGTGCCGCGTGCCTTTCTACGTCTTGTACTTAAGCTGTAGTTGGCGAATGGGCTCGGCGCCAGCATCGCATAGCTAAAGTCGGGATTGAAACAAAACTGTCATGAAATCAGCTTTTTGCAGATGAAAAAAAGGGGCTCGAGAGCCCCTTCTTCAGCAGCGGGTCAACGTTATTGACCCGGAATGTCCTTGCGCAGTTTCACAGGGTCCTGCTGTTTCTTCTTTTTCGCGATGGCAGTGCGCATCTTGATGTTCACCGCTTCTACCGCCAGGGAGAACGCCATGGCGAAGTAAACGTAGCCTTTTGGTACGTGAACATCGAAGGCTTCGGCGATCAGCACGGTACCCACCACCAGCAGGAACGACAGCGCCAGCATCTTCAGCGACGGGTGTTTGTCGATGAAATCGCTGATGGTGCCAGCGGCCAGCATCATCACCAGTACGGCGACAATGATCGCGGCCACCATCACCGGTACGTGGGAAACCATACCAACGGCGGTAATCACCGAGTCCAGGGAGAATACGATGTCGATGATCGCGATCTGGATGATGGTGTAGATGAACTTGCCACCGGCACCTTTCGGCTCGTCGTGGGTTTCGTCTTCACCTTCCAGGGCGTGGTACATCTCCTGGGAGCTTTTCCAGAGCAGGAACAGGCCACCGAAGAACAGGATCAGGTCGCGGCCGGAAATGCCCTGGCCGAACACCACGAACAGGTCGTCGGTGAGGCGCATCACCCAAGTGATCGACAGCAACAACAGGATCCGCGTGACCATTGCCAGGGCCAGGCCGAAGATCCGGGTACGTGCCTGCATGTGCTTGGGCATGCGGCTGACCAGGATCGAAATCATGATGATGTTATCGATGCCCAGGACGATCTCGAGGGCCGTCAGGGTGAAGAAAGCAATCCAGATTTCCGGATTGGTCAGCCATTCCATGTGTATTCCTTTGAGCGAGTGTTAGACCGCGCCAGCCTTAAGAGCCGGCGCAGTGAGTTGTACGATTATAGAGTGCTGAACAGCGGAAAAATCCCCATCAGCAAAGCGGCGACCATTATGCACAGGCACACCAGCACCGCCCACTTGAGGGTGAAGCGCTGGTGATCGCCAAACTCGATACCCGCCAGGGCCACCAACAGGTAGGTGGATGGAACCAATGGGCTCAACAAGTGCACGGGTTGGCCAACGATCGAGGCACGGGCCATTTCCACGGCGGTGATGCCGTAGTGGCTGGCGGCTTCGGCCAGTACCGGCAGAACGCCGTAGTAGAAGGCATCGTTGGACATGAAGAAGGTAAACGGCATGCTCACCAGCGCGGTGATCACGGCCAGGTAAGGGCCCAGGGCATCAGGGATGACCGCCAGCAGGCTCTTGGACATGGCATCGACCATGCCGGTGCCGGACAGGATGCCGGTGAAGATACCGGCGGCGAAGATCAACCCGACTACCGCCAATACGCTGCCGGCGTGGGCGGCGACGCGGTCTTTCTGCTGCTGCAGGCACGGGTAGTTGACGATCATCGCGATACTGAAGGCCACCATGAACAGCACGGGCAGCGGCAGCAGGCCGGCGATCAGGGTGCACATCAGGGCCAGGGTCAAGGCGCCGTTGAACCAGATCAACTTTGGACGGCGGGCATCCGGGTACTGTGAAACGCTGATTTCGCTGTGGTCGATCTCGTCGCCGTGCAGGTGCAGTTCGCCGAGGCGCGCGCGTTCGCGTTTGCCGTACATGTAGGCAATTACCAGGATCGCAACCACACCCGCCAGCATCGCTGGGATCATCGGTACGAAAATATCCGACGGATCTACATGCAGCGCGCTGGCCGCGCGGGCCGTCGGGCCGCCCCACGGGGTCATGTTCATCACGCCGCCGGCGAGGATGATCAGGCCGGCCATGATCCGCGGGCTCATGCCGATGCGCTTGTACAGCGGCAGCATGGCGGCCACGCAGATCATGTAGGTGGTGGCGCCGTCACCGTCCAGCGAGACCACCAGGGCCAGTACGGCGGTGCCGACCGAGACCTTCAGCGGGTCGCCCTTGACCAGTTTGAGGATCTTGCGCACAGCCGGGTCGAACAGGCCGGAGTCGATCATCAGGGCAAAGTAGAGAATGGCGAACATCAGCATCACGCCGGTCGGCGCGAGCTTGGTGATGCCTTCGAGCATCATCGGGCCGATCTTCGGCGCAAAGCCGCCGAACAGCGCGAACAGGATCGGTACGATGATCAGGGCAATCAGCGCAGACAGGCGCTTGGTCATGATCAGGAACATGAACGTGATGACCATGGCAAAGCCAAGGAAAGTCAGCATAGGAATACTCCAGGCGTAGCGCGGCTAGGGAATGGCGAACCGGTTGGGTCAGCGCAGAACGAACAGCACGAGGCGTACGGGTGGAGTCGGGGCAAAGAGGCGGGTACGAGCGGACATCGGGAATCACCATTGTTGTTGTTAACAACCGGTCTGTTGCCGGTAGTGGTGGGCGATCCTAGTCCCGGAAGCTTTCAGCCAGCTTTCGCTTAAGAAACGGGCTACGTTGAATGGACGACTGGTCCTGTATGAAATAAGGACGTGGGAGACAGAGCATGCATGAGCAACACCGAGGCGGCTGCCATTGCGGGCGGGTGCGTTATCAGTTCAGCGGGGCGTTGGTGGATATTGCCCACTGCCACTGTTCGATTTGCCGGCGGGTCAGCGGCGGCTTGGTGACAACCTGGATCACCCTGCCCCGTTCCGCGTTCGTCTGGGTGGCGGGAACGCCGGCGCAGTACGATTCTTCGTCGACGTGGGTGCGGTATTTCTGTTCTAACTGTGGGGCGCACTTGGCGCTGGTGACGCAGCTGAGTTCCGAGAGTATCGATGTGACCATCGCAACCCTGGATCACCCGGAGCTGGCCCCGGCAGATCGGCACATCTGGGTAGAGAGCCGATTGCCGTGGTTGCATCTGGATGAGCAACTACCGGAAGAAGACGGAGAAACGCTCTAGGGCAGTTCGAACCCGCCGGAGGCCTTGTGCAGTGCGCGCAAGTGCTCGCCTAGTTGCTTGAGGTTGGCTTCACATGCGGCAATCTCCGCCGCGCGGGCTGGTTCCAGCAGCGCCCTCACCTCTTTGTCCAGATCGCCGGTCAGCGACTGTAACTGCTTCTGGCGCGCGGCGCTTTCTGACTCCAGGCGTTTGGATTCTGTCGGCTGGGGCAAGCCGTAACCGCTGGTGCCCAGCAGCTCTGCCGGGCGACTGAGGAAGCCGCTGTTGGCGAGGATCTGCTGCAAGGTGGCGTTGGCCTTTTCCATGCCGCCGTTCTTCAGCTCCCGGGCGCCGAGGTAGCGCTGTTTGACTTCATCCTGGGCCAGCATGAGTTGCTTGCGGAAACTCGCCTGCTCCAACAGTAGCAAGGCCGCGCTGGTGCGCAGGTCGGCTTCGGCAAACCATGGGCGACGTTCCTCGGCGCTCAGGGACAACCAATCCTCCACTTCAGCCTGTTTGATCGGCAGGCGCTTTTTCAGGACCTCGAACATCGCCTGGTAACGCTCGCGGAAGGAGTCGAAGTGATAGCCCAGGCGCAGCGCGCGTTTTTTGTCATCCAGCACGCTGGTATCGGCCAGGCCCCGGCCCTTGAGGACTTCCAGCAGGCCATTGGGCGTGATGTTGTCCAGGCCGGTCAACTGCGGGTTGGCGCTGCCGCTGCGTAACAGTTTCAGGCTCTCCACTGCGCAGTTGTTGGAGATGAAGAAGTAGTTGCCGTCGTAGCTCCAGTGCATTTCGGCGGCGTGCTCGACGGTGTCGTTGATCTCCTGGCGCGTCAGTTTCAGGGGCACCGAGGCCAGGCCACGCAGTTCGGTCTTGGTGTACTCGTCGATGACCTGGGACAACGGCAGCACGAACAGCCGCGACGGGTACTTGCCGATCAGGCCGTCCCAGCTTGAAAGCTGTACGTCACCGACAAACGCGCGGTAGGACAGAACCAGGTGCTGATCCAGGTCCAGCCGGCAATCCGGGCCCCGTGGCCGGCCCGGGGCGCAGATCACCAGGCGCAGCATGCTGTGGCCCCAGCGGCTCACCAGGTTCTGGTTGGCTTCGGCCAGCAGGTAGTCGACTTCATAGACCCGCTCGGGGTCGACCTGGCCCAGTGGCGTCTTGGCGAAGTCGTTGCCGGCGTTGAGGAAGGCGTAGGTTTTCGCACAGGTGTCCTTGGCGGGCGGTGCCCAGCCAAAGTGTTCCTTGTAATAGCGGTACAGCGAAGGCCGACGGCAGGCGTAGCTCGGATCGAGGAGGAAGTACTCCATGTTGACCGCGACGAACTCCAGCGCGCTGGTGGTTTCGTAGATGTCCGGGCTGCGAGCCACCTGGTGGTTGTTCTGTTCACGTTCGCCGCGGCGCCCGACGTATTGCGGCCACCCTGCGAGGTCCAGCAGGCGCGGGTCATCACTGAGGGTAAAGCGACGGTCGTTCTGGCCCCGGCATTGATCGGGCAGGCCGATCAGGCCGGTGATGTTGTTCTGGCGGCTGCAACGCTGGATCAGCTTGCGGTCAGCGCTGGACCACAGGCGGGCACGGTCGTAGATGTGGGTCAGTTCATGCAGCACGGTGGCGAGCATTTCCCGGCGCACGGTGCCGTGGGGGCGATTGGTTTTTTGCGTCGCGGCGCTGCCGTCGGTGAGGCTTTCCAACAGGTTGCTGTTGAGGTCCAGTTCGGACACCAGCGAGGCCTGGCCGTAGGCGTTCTCGGGCATCTTATCGGTCCAGCCGAAGTCGATGGTCCGGTCCAGTTGCTCAATGAAGCGTGGCGGCAACGCCAGCATCGCTTCATCCAGCAATGCCTGGCTGGCCTGCTGCTGGGCCGGGCTCAAGCCATCGGTCTTGAGCCGTAGTTGCAGAGCGGCCTGAGCCGCGCTGGCGCCCAGCAGCAAGGTGCCGGCCAGTAGCCAGGCGGCAATGCGCCTCACAGAGAGAGGATAGCTTCGGCGAGGACCTGGTCGCTGGCGTCGCGGGCTTCCGGCACGCGGGTCCGCAGGGTGTCGAAGGCGGCTTCCAGTTGAGCGCCGCGAATCTCACCATTGCTGGCGACGAAACTGGCGGCATCGTCATGGGCTTCGCGTACGACTTTGGAGTCCCGGATGGACGTGGTGGTGTCCGACGTGAAATCGATGGTACGGGCCGAAGCGCGGACGATGATGTTACTGGTGGCCTTCAGGGTTTGTGCCTGGGCAACACCGGCCAATAACAGCAGGCCAAGAGCGGCGGCGATCAGCGGGCTACGCATGGAATGACTCCGAAATACAAAGATGATTATTGGACGAGAATTGCTTGCGCCAGTTCAAGGTCACTGGCGTTAAGTTTTGGCTGGGTATGGCGCAGATAATCCAGCGCTGATTCCAGTCGGGCTCCCCGCCATTGGCCGTCAGTGGCAATGAAAGCGGCAGCGTCATCCTGGGCAGCCAGTATCAGTTTATGGTCGAACGGTGCGGAGGTCACTTTGCTGGTGGCGTACGCACTGACAACGAGGCTCTGGGTGGACAGGTCAAAGGCCAGAACCTGCGTGGACCAGCAGGCGCAAAATAGTACGGGAACGATCAACAGGCGGTATGAAAAAGCCATGGGACTCGACAACTGAAAACGAGCGCCAAGGCTAGCGTAATGCCCGTGCGAGAGCCAGCGCGGAGGGTTCAAGGAGCGCTTGGCGCTCCCCTCTTCCTCGCCTGCGGTCAGATGGCCAGGATCGCTTGGGCCAGTTGAGCGTCAGTCGCGGTGTTCAGTTGCGGGGCCTGTTGGCGGATCTGGGCCAGGGCGCTTTCCAGCTTCACGCCACGGATCGCGCCCTCGCTGGCGACGAAGCTGGCGGCGTCGTCTCGGGCAGCACGCACGACCTTGTTGTCACGCAAGGAGGATGTGGCGTCGGAAGTCGCATCTGAGGTGGCTTTCAGTGCGCCGACGATCGAGTCCGTGGTCACGATCAGGCTGGAGGCGTTGGCATTGGCAGCCAGGGCCAGCAGGGCTGCAGTGCTCAGCAGGCGAAGACGGGACATGGGGTGACTCCTGTAGATGAACGAATAAGGGTGGCACAAAGCCGCTAAGTGAGCAGCAGGACCATGGGCATCAGACGCCCGTTCTACAGGGTTCGCCACGTGGTAAATGGATATTAAGCCGCCGTTTATCTGTTCGGATAGCCACCCGAAGCGATTACTCACTCCAGAACGACTTGGACAGCTCAGCTGCTCGGTCGCCGTGACTGATGCCAGCGTCAGACAATTCCCGCGGATCCAACTGGGCCAGCAGCCAGCGGGTGCGGGAACGTTGCTCCCAGCGAGCAAGCGCTGCGGCCGTGCGCTTGAGTAGCCGTATCAACAGAGGGCGTTGCTGGATTTGGGTATTCATGGCGAGCGCCTTTCATGAGGTTCTGGAACACCATGTTGGGCTGGAAGGTAATACCAGTACAGATACACTAAGTCTTAATTGTACTGCTTAATTGTTATGTTTTTTAAACTGTACCTATCCATATAAAAGCCGACTGTTTTCACTCTCAAAAAACCCAGATCCCAGAAACGACAAAACCCGCCTCCGGTTACCCGGGGCGGGTTTTGTTTTCACAATTCAGAGTGCTGGCGGTGGACCCGGTGGGTCAGGGCCAGCGGACGCTAATTAGCGCCAGAACGGCTTGCTCAGCTCTTCGTAGCGTTGTGCTTCGCTGATACCGGCGTCAGCCAGCAGACGCGAATCCAGACGAGCCAGTTGATGGCGGCTGGAGATGCGGCGCTGCCACAACATCAGGTTGGCGAGAACGCGCAGAGGCAGGGAAGCCTGGGTGTTTACAGCTTTTTCTTCGAAGAACAGATCGGAACTGAGTGTACGTTCCATGATGACATCCTTCCGCTTGTGGCGGGATTAGGTAGTGGTTTAACTGATGCCAATGATCCTCCTCCGGCGCAAGACTCTCTAGATACAGTTCACCTGTATTGTGAGGGGCCAGTTAACTGTTTATAGGGGCTGTACTGTACGAAATTGGAGCAACTGTACCTGTCGGCACTTTTACGGTGCGTTTTAGGCGGTTTTGGAGATTGGGGTAGGATATTTCGGTAGGAAATTACCGGTACAGCAGTACAGTTTTTTATAAAAGTTGAGTTTGGAAACCCGGACTGATGAAACTGTGTTTGCATCAGTCCGAATCTGTATCAATCACGCCTTCAGCATATGCCCGGTTTCTTCCAGGTTGATGTGCCAACTCAGTGCTTCCCGCAAGATATGCGGGGTGTGACCGCCCAGCGCACAGGCTTGGGTGAAGTAGGTATTCAGGGCATCGCGGTACGCCGGATGCACACAGTTGTCGATGATGACCCGAGCCCGCTCCCGCGGCGCCAGGCCCCGTAAGTCGGCCAGGCCGACCTCGGTCACGAGGATATCGACGTCATGCTCGGTATGGTCCACATGGCTGACCATTGGCACCACGCTGGAAATCGCGCCGGCCTTGGCAATCGACTTGGTGACAAAGATCGCCAGGTGCGCGTTGCGCGCAAAGTCGCCCGAGCCGCCAATCCCGTTCATCATCCGGGTGCCGCAGATGTGGGTGGAGTTGACGTTGCCGTAGATGTCGAACTCCAGCGCAGTGTTAATGCCGATGATGCCCAGGCGACGCACCACTTCCGGGTGGTTGGAGATTTCCTGGGGCCGCAGCACGAGCTTCTCTTTATAGCGGTCCAGGTTGCCGAACACGTCGGCGTTGCGCCGTTCCGACAATGTGATCGAGCTGCCTGAGGCAAAGCTCAGCTTGCCGGCATCGATCAGGTCGAACGTGGAATCCTGGAGGACTTCCGAATACATCGTCAGGTCTTCGAACGGCGACTCGATCAAGCCACACATCACCGCGTTGGCAATGTTGCCGATGCCTGCCTGCAGCGGGCCGAGCTTATTGGTCATGCGCCCGGCGTCGACCTCTTCTTTAAGGAAGTTGATCAGGTGATTGGCGATCGACTGAGTGTCACTGTCGGGCGGCGTCACGGTGGAGGCCGAATCCGCCTGATTGGTGATGACGATTGCGACGATCTTCTCCGGCGGGATCGGGATCGCGGTACTGCCGATGCGGTCGTCCACGGCCACCAACGGAATCGGTGTGCGAGTCGGGCGATAGCTTGGGATATAGATGTCGTGCAGACCTTCCAGGTTCGGGTTATGTGCCAGGTTGATCTCGACGATCACCTGCTTGGCGAAAATCGCGAAACTGGCGGAGTTGCCAACGGAAGTGGTCGGCACAATGTGGCCTTGCTCGGTGATCGCTACGGCTTCGATTACCGCAATGTCCGGCAGCTTGAGCTGATTGTTACGCAGTTGCTCGACGGTCTCCGACAAATGCTGGTCGATAAACATCACCTCGCCGGCATTGATCGCCTTGCGCAGGGTGCTATCTACCTGGAATGGCATGCGTCGCGACAGTACACCGGCTTCGGTCAGTTGCTTGTCCAGATCGTTGCCCAGGCTGGCGCCGGTCATCAGGGTGATTTTCAGCGGTGATGTCTTGGCGCGTTCGGCCAAGGCGTGAGGCACGGCCTTGGCTTCACCGGCGCGGGTGAAGCCGCTCATGCCGACGGTCATGCCGTCCTGGATCAGTGCGGCAGCGTCAGCCGCGCTCATGACCTTGTTCAACAACGAAGGCAAGCGGATACGATCACGGTACATGGATTGTTATCTCGGGCTACGGAAGCAAGATGCGCAGTCTAGTGATTTCAAAAAGTTTCGTCCCGCTACCATGGTCGAATGCCAGGCAGCGATTTAGAGCCTTTTGTCGGTTTTCTATCAGCAATAAAAAACCCCAGCCTACTAAAGGCCAGGGTTTTGGGTATTGCGCTGGCGCAGTGTTTATTCGACGGCCTTGACCATGTCTTCGATGACCTTCTTGGCATCGCCGAAGACCATCATGGTCTTGTCCAGGTAGAACAGTTCGTTGTCCAGGCCAGCATAGCCGCTGGCCATCGAGCGCTTGTTGACGATGATGGTCTTGGCCTTGAACGCTTCGAGGATCGGCATGCCCGCAATGGGCGACTTGGGATCGTTCTTGGCGGCCGGGTTGACCACGTCGTTGGCGCCGAGCACCAGCACCACGTCGGCCTGGCCGAACTCGGAGTTGATGTCTTCCATCTCGAACACCTGGTCGTAAGGCACTTCTGCCTCGGCCAGCAGCACGTTCATGTGGCCAGGCATACGGCCGGCAACCGGGTGGATCGCGTACTTCACGGTCACGCCGCGGTGAGTCAGCTTCTCGGTCAGCTCTTTCAGCGCATGTTGCGCCCGGGCTACCGCGAGGCCGTAGCCCGGTACGATGATAACGGTGTCGGCGTTGGTCAGCAGGAAGGTCGCGTCGTCAGCCGAGCCGGACTTCACCGGGCGCGCTTCTTTCGAACCAGTCGGGCCAGCGGCGTCTGCCGTGTTGCCGAAACCGCCGAGCAGCACATTAAAGAAGGAGCGGTTCATCGCCTTGCACATGATGTGCGACAGGATTGCGCCGCTTGAGCCCACCAGCGAGCCGGCGATGATCAGCATCGAGTTGTTCAGCGAGAAGCCGATACCCGCCGCCGCCCAGCCTGAGTAGCTGTTGAGCATCGAGACGACCACCGGCATATCGGCGCCGCCAATCGGGATGATGATCAGCACGCCCAGCACGAATGCCAGGGCCAGCATCAATGCGAAAGCGCTGAGGTTGCCGGTGAACATGAAGGCCAGGCCCAGGCCCAGCGTCAACAGACCCAGCACCAGATTCAGTTTGTGCTGACCGCCGAACTGTACCGGTGCGCCCTGGAACAGGCGGAACTTGTACTTGCCCGACAGCTTGCCGAAGGCGATGACCGAGCCGGAGAAGGTAATTGCACCGATGGCTGCACCGAGGAACAACTCCAGGCGGTTGCCGGCGGGGATCGAATCCCCCAGGTGTTTGACGATGCCCAAGGATTGCGGCTCGACTACGGCGGCAATCGCAATAAACACCGCTGCCAAGCCAATCATGCTGTGCATGAACGCTACCAGCTCCGGCATCTTGGTCATTTCCACGCGCTTGGCCATGATTGAGCCAGCGGTACCACCGACCAATAGGCCAACGATGACGTAGCCGATGCCGGCAGTCGCCAGTTCGGCGCCGAGCTTATAGATGAGGCCCACAGTGGTAAGGACCGCCAGCGCCATGCCGAGCATGCCGAACAGGTTGCCGCGCCGTGAAGTGGTTGGGTGTGACAAGCCTTTGAGGGCTTGGATAAAGCAGATCGACGCGATCAGGTAGAGCGTCGTGACCAGATTCATGCTCATTACTTGGGCGCCTCTTCTTTTACTTTCGGGGCTTTCTTCTTGAACATCTCAAGCATCCTGCGGGTAACTAGGAAGCCACCGAACACATTGACCGCGGCGAGGGCTACGGCCAGGGTGCCCATGGTCTTGCCCAGCGGCGTTACGGTGAGTGCGGCTGCCAGCATGGCGCCGACGATCACGATCGCCGAAATCGCGTTGGTCACGGCCATCAGCGGGGTATGCAGGGCCGGGGTAACGTTCCAGACCACGTGATAACCGACATAAATTGCCAGCACGAAGATGATCAGGTTGTAGATACCGGGGGAGATAAGCTCTTCCATCGTCTGAATCCCTGCTTAGGCGTTTTTGCGGATGACTTGGCCGTCGCGGCACATCAGGCACGCGGCGACGATGTCGTCTTCGAGGTTGATTTCAAACTGCCCTTCCTTGGTGAAGACCAGCTTCAGGAAGTCCAGCAGGTTGCGCGCATACAGCGCCGAGGCGTCGGCTGCGACGGCGCCCGCCAGGTTGGTCGGGCCACAGATGGTCACGCCGTGTTCCACCACCACCTGGTCTGCCACGGTCAGCGGGCAGTTGCCGCCTTGGGCAGCAGCGAGGTCGATGACCACTGAGCCTGGCTTCATCTGTGCCACGGTCTCGGCGCTGAGCAAGGTCGGTGCCTTGCGGCCCGGGATCAATGCGGTGGTGATGACGATGTCGGCTTGCTTGGCACGCTCATGCACGGCCAGGGCCTGACGCTGCATCCAGCTTGTTGGCATCGGGCGTGCGTAGCCGCCGACACCGACGGCGCACTCACGCTCTTCGTCGGTTTCGTAGGGCACGTCGACGAACTTGGCGCCCAGGGATTCGATCTGTTCCTTTACGGCCGGACGCACGTCGGACGCTTCGATGACCGCACCCAGACGTTTCGCGGTAGCGATCGCCTGCAGCCCTGCTACGCCCGCGCCGAGAATCAGCACGCGGGCGGCTTTCACTGTGCCGGCGGCAGTCATCAGCATTGGCATGAAGCGAGGGTAATGATGGGCGGCGAGCAACACGGCCTTGTAGCCGGCGATGTTGGCTTGGGAAGACAGCACATCCAAGCTCTGCGCGCGGGAGGTGCGCGGCGCTGCCTCAAGGGCAAAGGCCGTAACGCCATGCTCGGCCAAGCGGGTGATGGTTTCGTTGCTGAACGGATTGAGCATGCCCACCAGCACGGCGCCGCTTTTGATCAGCGTCAGTTCGCTGTCATTGGGGGCGACCACCTTGAGGATCAACTCGGCGCCGAATGCATCACTGGCGCTGCCAATGGTTGCGCCTGCCGCTTCATAAGCACTGTCGACGACACTGGCATTGACGCCTGCTCCGCTTTGCACAGTGACCTTGTGGCCCTGGCCGATCAGCTTCTTGATGGTTTCCGGGGTGGCAGCCACCCGCGTTTCACCGGTCTGGGTTTCGAGAGGAACACCAATGTGCACGTCAAATCTCCTGCATGATCTTTTTGCTTTGATTTTGTAAAAAGGCCAGTGCACCGCAAGAGGTGCATCTGGGCGGCCGATCAGCACGATCCCGCTGAAATACAGCGGGGCGCGGCATTTTGCAGGCGAACTTTACGGCCTTCAAGAGATTATGACGGGTGACGAAAAATTAACTACAAGTCACCCTGTGACTGATTGTCGCAATACTTACTAATAAATCTTTAAAATACAGGTGGTTAAAGGCTTATAGCTGAAATGTGAGCTGTTTTCCATCGCCGATGTGAATGGCTGTGTATCGCTGGGACTTTATGGCTACAGGCCAATATATGCATGGCTTTAAGGCTTGTTTAGAGGCAAAAACTACGGTCTTCTAAATTGCGACATATATATACATATGTAGGTATTTACAATATTTGACTACAGGGTCAGCTTGTTGGGTTTCCCCTTTAAATATTGAGGTTATAGCGTTGTGACTGGTCGATCAGCCAGTCTCTGAATGCGTGGAGAGAGGCAGATTCGACTTTTCTCTCGGGAATCATCAGGTAGTAAGCCTTCGAGCTCGCCAATACCTGAGGGCTGGCGACCACCAGGTGCCCTTCCTTCAATTCCCTCTGAATAAGGAACGGCGGGATCAGTGCGACGCCCATGTCGTGCATGGCTGCCTGGGACAACATGGAGAATAGCTCGTAACGCGGGCCTGTCATGTCGCGGGGTATGTCCAGCTGTTGCGCGTTGAACCATTGGCGCCAGGCGTAGGGTCGTGTGGTTTGCTGCAGGAGAGGCAGTTCGGCAATTTCCTGCGCGGAGAAGTGCGTTCGCTCACCCAGCAAGCGTGGGCTACATACCGGAAGCGGGTTTTCTCCCATCAGTTTGTGGGATTCGGTACCGGACCAGTCGGCATCGCCAAAGTAGATCGCGGCATCAAATTCGGTATCGGCGAACAGGAAAGGCCGTGTGCGGTTGGTGAGGTTGACGGTGACTTCGGGGTGTTTGCGCTGGAAGTCCTTGAGGCGCGGAATCAGCCATTGGGTGCCGAAGGTCGGTACCACCGCCAGTTCGATAACGTTGGTGCCCTGCTGGCCCATGACCGATAAGGTGTCGCGCTCGACCGCGTCCAGCTGCGTAGCCACTCGGCGGCTGTAGGAAAGCCCGGCTTCCGTCAGTTTTACGCCTCGGCGCGAGCGTCGAAACAGCTCGACACTCAAAAAGTCCTCGAGGCTGGCGATCTGTCGGCAGATTGCGCCCTGAGTGATCGAAAGCTCCTGCGCAGCCTTGGTAAAGCTCTCGTGGCGGGCTGCTGCCTCAAAACTGACCAGCGCCGTGGTGCTGGGAATCTTTCTGCGCATATACCGTAGCCTCACAAGTAAAAGTCATCCATGGCGGTTCTGGATGTTACGGAGTGAGAAATTAGCACAAGGCTATGCAAAAACCTCGTTTGCCCTCCTCGCCTGGCCGGCCTAGGCTCCATGCACGACTTTTGATTTACTTCGCGAGGACTCACTCATGGGCGGTAAGGCAAGCTTCAACTGGATCGATCCACTGCTGCTGGATTCACAGCTCACCGAAGAAGAGCGCATGGTGCGCGACAGTGCCGAGCAGTTCGCCCAGGACAAGCTGGCGCCGCGTGTGCTCGAAGCTTTCCGCCATGAAAAGACTGACCCTGCGATCTTCCGCGAAATGGGCGAGACCGGCTTGCTGGGGGCGATGATTCCGGAGCAGTACGGTGGCAGCGGTCTGAACTACGTCAGCTATGGCCTGATCGCACGTGAGGTCGAGCGTGTGGACTCCGGCTACCGTTCGATGATGAGTGTGCAGTCCTCGTTGGTGATGGTGCCTATCAATGAGTTCGGCACCGAAGCGCAAAAGCAGAAATACCTGCCGAAGCTGGCCTCTGGCGAATGGATTGGCTGCTTTGGTCTGACAGAACCTAACCATGGTTCCGACCCGGGAGCGATGATTACTCGTGCGCGTAAGGTGGATGGCGGCTACAGCCTCACTGGCAGCAAGATGTGGATCACCAACAGCCCGATTGCCGATGTGTTCGTCGTGTGGGGCAAGGACGATGCGGGCGACATCCGCGGCTTCGTCCTGGAAAAGGGTTGGAAAGGCCTGAGTGCTCCGGCGATCCACGGCAAGGTCGGATTGCGCGCTTCGATCACCGGTGAAATCGTCATGGATAACGTGTTTGTTCCTGAGGAGAACATCTTCCCGGATGTGCGTGGCCTGAAAGGACCGTTCACTTGCCTTAACTCGGCACGCTACGGGATCTCGTGGGGGGCGTTGGGGGCTGCAGAGTTCTGCTGGCATACCGCGCGTCAGTACACCCTTGATCGTCAACAGTTCGGGCGCCCATTGGCGGCTACCCAGTTGATCCAGAAGAAGCTCGCAGACATGCAGACTGAGATCACCCTCGCCCTGCAAGGTTGCCTGCGGTTGGGTCGCATGAAAGATGAAGGCACTGCGGCTGTGGAAATCACCTCGATCATGAAGCGCAACTCCTGTGGCAAGTCCCTCGACATTGCCCGGATGGCGCGTGACATGCTTGGTGGGAACGGCATCTCCGATGAGTTCGGCATTGCCCGTCACCTGGTCAACCTTGAGGTGGTAAACACCTATGAGGGTACCCACGACGTGCATGCGTTGATCCTGGGGCGCGCGCAAACCGGTATTCAGGCGTTCTATTAATAGGAGGACGACCATGGGCGCGCTATCGCACCTGCGGGTACTGGATTTGTCGCGAGTGCTGGCGGGCCCTTGGGCCGGGCAGATACTGGCGGACCTCGGCGCTGAAGTGATCAAGGTCGAGCGGCCCGGCAACGGCGACGACACTCGTGCCTGGGGGCCGCCCTTCCTCAAGGATGCCTATGGGGAGAACACCACTGAGGCGGCGTATTACTTGTCGGCCAATCGCAACAAGGAATCGGTGACGATCGACTTCACGCGGCCGGAGGGTCAGAAGCTGGTGCGTGACCTAGCGGCGAAGTCCGACATTCTGATCGAGAACTTCAAGGTTGGGGGCTTGGCGGCCTATGGGCTGGACTATGAGTCGCTCAAGGAGATCAATCCGGAGTTGATCTACTGCTCTATTACCGGATTTGGCCAGACTGGGCCCTATGCGACGAGGGCGGGCTACGACTTCATGATCCAGGGGCTTGGCGGGCTGATGAGTCTGACTGGCCGCCCTGAGGGTGAAGACGGCGCCGGGCCGGTCAAGGTGGGTGTAGCGCTGACGGATATTCTTACGGGACTCTATTCAACGGTTGCGATTCTGGCGGCCATGGCTCACCGAGATCATGACGGCGGTGGTCAGCATATCGATATGGCGCTGCTGGATGTGCAGGTGGCTTGTCTGGCCAATCAGGCAATGAACTACCTGACGACGGGAGTCTCTCCCAAGCGTTTGGGTAACGCTCATCCGAATATTGTGCCGTATCAGGATTTTCCTACGGCGGATGGCGACTTCATTCTTACTGTGGGTAACGACGGGCAGTTCCGCAAGTTCGCCGAGGTGGCTGGGCAGCCCCAGTGGGCGGATGATCCTCGGTTTGCCACTAATAAGCTGCGAGTGGCCAATAGAGCGACGCTGATCCCGTTGATTCGTCAGGCTACTGTGTTCAAGACCACTGCTGAATGGGTCGCTCAGCTGGAGCGGGTGGGCGTGCCTTGTGGGCCGATCAATGATTTGGCGCAGGTGTTTGCCGATCCTCAGGTAAAGGCGCGTGGGTTGGCGATGCAGTTGCCTCATGCGTTGGCTGGGATGGTGCCCCAAGTGGCCAGTCCTATGCGCTTGTCCAAGACGCCCGTTGAATATCGTAGTGCGCCGCCCCTATTGGGTGAGCATACCCATCAGGTGCTGCAGCAAGTGCTGGGTTTGACGCCTGCGAGTGTATCGGCTCTAAAGGAGGCTGGAGTCATCTGAGGGCCCTCTTCTATATAGAGGGCTGTTTAGGCTCTCTATAGAGAAGAGAGTTGGTCGAATTTTAGTCAGAAGTGCCTATTTGATAGAAATCCTGAATTAAGGGTTGACGGCAGATTCTGGAAGTCTATAATTCGCCCCACTTCCGGCGCAGTCGAAACGGAAAACTCCTTGGTAAACAAAGAGTTATGTAGGTTTCGACAGCGAGCTGCTTCAGATCATCGAAGCCCAGAAGGAGTTAGTAAGGCAGTGTTGTTTAGCCCTATTAACGGTTCGATCTTCTCGGTCGAAAGCGGAGAAAAAGAGGTGTTGACAGCAGCGTGTAACGCTGTAGAATTCGCCTCCCGCTAACGAGAGATCGGAAGCGCAAGTGGTTGAAGTTACAAAGGAAACTTTGAAAACTTCTTAAAAAACCGCTTGACAGCAACAGAGGCTGCTGTAGAATGCGCGCCTCGGTTGAGACGAAAGATCTTAACCAACCGCTCTTTAACAACTGAATCAAGCAATTCGTGTGGGTGCTTGTGGAGTCAGACTGATAGTCAACAAGATTATCAGCATCACAAGTTACTCCGCGAGAAATCAAAGATGTAACCAACGATTGCTGAGCCAAGTTTAGGGTTTCTTAAAAACCCAAAGATGTTTGAACTGAAGAGTTTGATCATGGCTCAGATTGAACGCTGGCGGCAGGCCTAACACATGCAAGTCGAGCGGTAGAGAGAAGCTTGCTTCTCTTGAGAGCGGCGGACGGGTGAGTAATGCCTAGGAATCTGCCTGGTAGTGGGGGATAACGTTCGGAAACGGACGCTAATACCGCATACGTCCTACGGGAGAAAGCAGGGGACCTTCGGGCCTTGCGCTATCAGATGAGCCTAGGTCGGATTAGCTAGTTGGTGGGGTAATGGCTCACCAAGGCGACGATCCGTAACTGGTCTGAGAGGATGATCAGTCACACTGGAACTGAGACACGGTCCAGACTCCTACGGGAGGCAGCAGTGGGGAATATTGGACAATGGGCGAAAGCCTGATCCAGCCATGCCGCGTGTGTGAAGAAGGTCTTCGGATTGTAAAGCACTTTAAGTTGGGAGGAAGGGCAGTAAATTAATACTTTGCTGTTTTGACGTTACCGACAGAATAAGCACCGGCTAACTCTGTGCCAGCAGCCGCGGTAATACAGAGGGTGCAAGCGTTAATCGGAATTACTGGGCGTAAAGCGCGCGTAGGTGGTTCGTTAAGTTGGATGTGAAATCCCCGGGCTCAACCTGGGAACTGCATTCAAAACTGACGAGCTAGAGTATGGTAGAGGGTGGTGGAATTTCCTGTGTAGCGGTGAAATGCGTAGATATAGGAAGGAACACCAGTGGCGAAGGCGACCACCTGGACTGATACTGACACTGAGGTGCGAAAGCGTGGGGAGCAAACAGGATTAGATACCCTGGTAGTCCACGCCGTAAACGATGTCAACTAGCCGTTGGGAGCCTTGAGCTCTTAGTGGCGCAGCTAACGCATTAAGTTGACCGCCTGGGGAGTACGGCCGCAAGGTTAAAACTCAAATGAATTGACGGGGGCCCGCACAAGCGGTGGAGCATGTGGTTTAATTCGAAGCAACGCGAAGAACCTTACCAGGCCTTGACATCCAATGAACTTTCTAGAGATAGATTGGTGCCTTCGGGAACATTGAGACAGGTGCTGCATGGCTGTCGTCAGCTCGTGTCGTGAGATGTTGGGTTAAGTCCCGTAACGAGCGCAACCCTTGTCCTTAGTTACCAGCACGTCATGGTGGGCACTCTAAGGAGACTGCCGGTGACAAACCGGAGGAAGGTGGGGATGACGTCAAGTCATCATGGCCCTTACGGCCTGGGCTACACACGTGCTACAATGGTCGGTACAGAGGGTTGCCAAGCCGCGAGGTGGAGCTAATCCCAGAAAACCGATCGTAGTCCGGATCGCAGTCTGCAACTCGACTGCGTGAAGTCGGAATCGCTAGTAATCGCGAATCAGAATGTCGCGGTGAATACGTTCCCGGGCCTTGTACACACCGCCCGTCACACCATGGGAGTGGGTTGCACCAGAAGTAGCTAGTCTAACCTTCGGGAGGACGGTTACCACGGTGTGATTCATGACTGGGGTGAAGTCGTAACAAGGTAGCCGTAGGGGAACCTGCGGCTGGATCACCTCCTTAATCGACGACATCAGCTGCTCCATAAGTTCCCACACGAATTGCTTGATTCATTGAAGAAGACGATAAGAAGCAGCCCGAAATTGGGTCTGTAGCTCAGTTGGTTAGAGCGCACCCCTGATAAGGGTGAGGTCGGCAGTTCGAATCTGCCCAGACCCACCAATTTTGTGTGGGAAACGCCTGTAGAAATACGGGGCCATAGCTCAGCTGGGAGAGCGCCTGCCTTGCACGCAGGAGGTCAACGGTTCGATCCCGTTTGGCTCCACCACTACTGCTTCTACGTTATGAAAGCTTAGAAATGAGCATTCCATCGTTGTGATGGTGAATGTTGATTTCTAGTCTTTGATTAGATCGTTCTTTAAAAATTTGGGTATGTGATAGAAAGATAGACTGAACGTTACTTTCACTGGTAACGGATCAGGCTAAGGTAAAATTTGTGAGTAATTGCGAATTTTCGGCGAATGTCGTCTTCACAGTATAACCAGATTGCTTGGGGTTATATGGTCAAGTGAAGAAGCGCATACGGTGGATGCCTTGGCAGTCAGAGGCGATGAAAGACGTGGTAGCCTGCGAAAAGCTTCGGGGAGTCGGCAAACAGACTTTGATCCGGAGATGTCTGAATGGGGGAACCCAGCCATCATAAGATGGTTACCTTACACTGAATACATAGGTGTATGGAGCGAACCAGGGGAACTGAAACATCTAAGTACCCTGAGGAAAAGAAATCAACCGAGATTCCCTTAGTAGTGGCGAGCGAACGGGGACTAGCCCTTAAGTGGCTTTGAGATTAGCGGAACGCTCTGGAAAGTGCGGCCATAGTGGGTGATAGCCCTGTACGCGAAAATCTCTTAGTCATGAAATCGAGTAGGACGGAGCACGAGAAACTTTGTCTGAATATGGGGGGACCATCCTCCAAGGCTAAATACTACTGACTGACCGATAGTGAACTAGTACCGTGAGGGAAAGGCGAAAAGAACCCCGGAGAGGGGAGTGAAATAGATCCTGAAACCGTATGCGTACAAGCAGTGGGAGCAGACTTTGTTCTGTGACTGCGTACCTTTTGTATAATGGGTCAGCGACTTATTTTCAGTGGCGAGCTTAACCGAATAGGGGAGGCGTAGCGAAAGCGAGTCTTAATAGGGCGTCTAGTCGCTGGGAATAGACCCGAAACCGGGCGATCTATCCATGGGCAGGTTGAAGGTTGGGTAACACTAACTGGAGGACCGAACCGACTACCGTTGAAAAGTTAGCGGATGACCTGTGGATCGGAGTGAAAGGCTAATCAAGCTCGGAGATAGCTGGTTCTCCTCGAAAGCTATTTAGGTAGCGCCTCATGTATCACTGTAGGGGGTAGAGCACTGTTTCGGCTAGGGGGTCATCCCGACTTACCAAACCGATGCAAACTCCGAATACCTACAAGTGCCGAGCATGGGAGACACACGGCGGGTGCTAACGTCCGTCGTGAAAAGGGAAACAACCCAGACCGTCAGCTAAGGTCCCAAAGTTATGGTTAAGTGGGAAACGATGTGGGAAGGCTTAGACAGCTAGGAGGTTGGCTTAGAAGCAGCCACCCTTTAAAGAAAGCGTAATAGCTCACTAGTCGAGTCGGCCTGCGCGGAAGATGTAACGGGGCTCAAACCATACACCGAAGCTACGGGTATCATCTTCGGATGATGCGGTAGAGGAGCGTTCTGTAAGCCTGTGAAGGTGAGTTGAGAAGCTTGCTGGAGGTATCAGAAGTGCGAATGCTGACATGAGTAACGATAATGGGTGTGAAAAACACCCACGCCGAAAGACCAAGGTTTCCTGCGCAACGTTAATCGACGCAGGGTTAGTCGGTCCCTAAGGCGAGGCTGAAAAGCGTAGTCGATGGAAAACAGGTTAATATTCCTGTACTTCTGGTTATTGCGATGGAGGGACGGAGAAGGCTAGGCCAGCTTGGCGTTGGTTGTCCAAGTTTAAGGTGGTAGGCTGGAATCTTAGGTAAATCCGGGATTCTAAGGCCGAGAGCTGATGACGAGTTATCTTTTAGATGACGAAGTGGTTGATGCCATGCTTCCAAGAAAAGCTTCTAAGCTTCAGGTAACCAGGAACCGTACCCCAAACCGACACAGGTGGTTGGGTAGAGAATACCAAGGCGCTTGAGAGAACTCGGGTGAAGGAACTAGGCAAAATGGCACCGTAACTTCGGGAGAAGGTGCGCCGGTGAGGGTGAAGGACTTGCTCCGTAAGCTCATGCCGGTCGAAGATACCAGGCCGCTGCGACTGTTTATTAAAAACA
This sequence comes from Pseudomonas sp. TH34, assembly GCF_016650865.1. Taxonomy (NCBI): domain Bacteria; kingdom Pseudomonadati; phylum Pseudomonadota; class Gammaproteobacteria; order Pseudomonadales; family Pseudomonadaceae; genus Pseudomonas; species Pseudomonas sp. TH34. The sequence goes on along the minus strand of NZ_JAEKFB010000018.1, from coordinate 1,431 downwards.
CAGCACTCTGCAAACACGAAAGTGGACGTATAGGGTGTGACGCCTGCCCGGTGCCGGAAGGTTAATTGATGGGGTTAGCTAACGCGAAGCTCTTGATCGAAGCCCCGGTAAACGGCGGCCGTAACTATAACGGTCCTAAGGTAGCGAAATTCCTTGTCGGGTAAGTTCCGACCTGCACGAATGGCGTAACGATGGCGGCGCTGTCTCCACCCGAGACTCAGTGAAATTGAAATCGCTGTGAAGATGCAGTGTATCCGCGGCTAGACGGAAAGACCCCGTGAACCTTTACTATAGCTTTGCACTGGACTTTGAATTTGCTTGTGTAGGATAGGTGGGAGGCTTTGAAGCGTGGACGCCAGTTCGCGTGGAGCCAACCTTGAAATACCACCCTGGCAACTTTGAGGTTCTAACTCAGGTCCGTTATCCGGATCGAGGACAGTGTATGGTGGGTAGTTTGACTGGGGCGGTCTCCTCCTAAAGAGTAACGGAGGAGTACGAAGGTGCGCTCAGACCGGTCGGAAATCGGTCGTAGAGTATAAAGGCAAAAGCGCGCTTGACTGCGAGACAGACACGTCGAGCAGGTACGAAAGTAGGTCTTAGTGATCCGGTGGTTCTGTATGGAAGGGCCATCGCTCAACGGATAAAAGGTACTCCGGGGATAACAGGCTGATACCGCCCAAGAGTTCATATCGACGGCGGTGTTTGGCACCTCGATGTCGGCTCATCACATCCTGGGGCTGAAGCCGGTCCCAAGGGTATGGCTGTTCGCCATTTAAAGTGGTACGCGAGCTGGGTTTAGAACGTCGTGAGACAGTTCGGTCCCTATCTGCCGTGGACGTTTGAGATTTGAGAGGGGCTGCTCCTAGTACGAGAGGACCGGAGTGGACGAACCTCTGGTGTTCCGGTTGTCACGCCAGTGGCATTGCCGGGTAGCTATGTTCGGAATAGATAACCGCTGAAAGCATCTAAGCGGGAAACTAGCCTCAAGATGAGATCTCACTGGAACCTTGAGTTCCCTGAAGGGCCGTCGAAGACTACGACGTTGATAGGTTGGGTGTGTAAGCGCTGTGAGGCGTTGAGCTAACCAATACTAATTGCCCGTGAGGCTTGACCATATAACACCCAAGCAATTTGAGTCGAAGAGACCAGATTGCGGTGTGTGAAGACGAAACGAACCGAAAGTTCGAGAAACTCACAAAACACCGAAGCTATCACATACCCAATTTGCTGAAGCGAGGCCAACTGGTCACGACTCAGTACCCGAATTTCTTGACGACCATAGAGCATTGGAACCACCTGATCCCATCCCGAACTCAGCAGTGAAACGATGCATCGCCGATGGTAGTGTGGGGTTTCCCCATGTGAGAGTAGGTCATCGTCAAGATTAAATTCTGAAACCCCTGATTGCTAACGCAATCAGGGGTTTTGTTT